>CAWABQ010000048.1:0-42581 GCA_963780265.1 Candidatus Bathyarchaeota archaeon | reverse complement strand
AAAATCTTCGCTTCTCACCAGCACAGAAAGTTCTTCGCGAGTATTCTTACCATATTACAATGGCGGTCGCCGAGTACATATCTGTTGAAACGGGCGGGTCGCAAGTGAGAGTTTGGTTCACTGAGCTGATCAGAAACACAAATGGTGAACTTATCTACGATCCATCTACGCAGAATGTTACGCTCTACGAAGATAGATTTCCCGCAGATGCCGGTGGGGGAGCATACGGAGTGTATGCAGGATCGAACTCAGTCATGGTTTGCTGGATTCTCAGCCATCGTGAGATGGGACCGGGCGTCGCAGCAGTATACGATGTGGCAGTTGCCGGTTCACGGTTCGGCGTTGGGCCGTTTCATTACACTTGACCGATATGGCAGGTGTGGTATACTCAGGGGTCGGATAATGCCACGAGCGATGACAATTTTGTTGGGGTTCTACGCGGAGGCTCTACAGTGCAGGAGTGGCGTCTGCCTTCAACGGGTGCTGACCCGAGAGGGCTTACCATTAACCCTGCCACGCAACAACCTTGGATCGCCGAACGCTCCTTAGGCGCAGCCAACGGCGCCGTAGCTGTCCTGAGCAACTCCAGCGGAGGCACATGGGTATCATCCGCAGTGAGCACCGCGCCATCTGGCGGAACGCCGACCTCCATCGGGCCGACCCTGACGAATCTTACTGCCTCTTCCAATACCGTTACTCCAGTGGAGACACGAATCAGCAGTGCAGCCAGCAAGCTATTCGATGAATATTCGCTGGGCGCGAGTTCGCCGCAAGATGTGGTCATTGATTCGAAAGGCGATATTTGGATTAGTGAGCCTGCCGCGAACAAAATTGCCAGACTGTCAGGACTTACTCCAAGTTTCGCGTTGAACGCCTATCCTCCGTTTATTTCCATTTCACAAGGCGGCTCTGGGACCGTTTCAATAACAGGTTCGTCGATTTCCGGATACGCTGGCACCGTAACCATAAGCGCTGTGGACCTTCCAAATGATGTGACTTATTCAGTGGAGCCTAATCGGGTTAGCATTTTGGCTGGAGAGAACGCCTCGTCCACATTAATGCTGCAAGCTACCTCCAATGCCACTCCAAGGACCGCTGCAATAACCTTCCAGGCAAGCGATGGAACGATTGCCCATTCAGTAAGCATTCTACTCACCATAGCCAATAGTACAACTGGCCCTCCTGCGAAACCTCAGTGTCTTATTGCCACCGCCACGTTTGGCTCGCAACTGAGCCCTCAAGTTGAACTCCTTCGAAGTTACAGAGATAGCGTGGTCTCGAGTAGAACCGGGGCCAGCTTTCTTCTAATGTTCAATGCGTGGTACTATTCATTCAGCCCCGAAGTCGCGGGATACATAGGCGACCATTCGAATGTGCGTTGGGTCATGAAGGGCGTTCTCTATCCGCTAATTGGATCTCTCACGCTGTCGTCTGAGCTCTACTCAGCGCTGTCAGCATACCCGGAATATGCGACGCTGCTCTCAGGCCTCTTGGCTAGTTCAACGATCGGCGCATTCTACGTAGGCCTGCCTTTGAGTATCATTAAGCGGAACTTCAAACTAGCTGCCGGAACAAGCTTACGGATCTGCGGTGTTTCGCTTCTGTGCGGGTTATGCGGTATCTTCCTAGGGCTGAATTCAGGAAGCACCGCCTTGCTAATGGTCGCGGGCCCATTGACGGTGCTTTCGACGATGTTTGGGTCAGCGGCTTTGATAGCTGAGATATTGGCAAACTTCTTTCAAGCCTCACGCAGTAGGTTGGCTGATTTTCATATACGTGCTCTAAGTGAATTCTTGAAGGATCTATTGGCATGAAGGAACTTCAAGAAAAGCTAGCTCACTGGGCCATCGGGGTCGGTCTTGGAGTAGGCCTACTCGTCCTCCTCAACCGGCTCCAGATACCCTACTACCTCTACTACCCCCGAACAACCCAAACAGTACTCATTTCAGAATCCTACGATTACTACCTCTTCCTAATCTCAAGCGTTAGCGTCCCTTGGACGTTTGCGGTTTCCTGGAAGCGATTCGCCAGAACGGTTTCGATTGGAACGCTTTCAGTCTGGGTGGCGGCATTAGTTTTGGCAATACTCAACCAATCACTCGCAATCCCGATCCTTTATGCTACAGTAATTTCCGCGACTGCTTTGAGCCTGTTGCGCACAGACGCCCGCAGATCTGTAGTTATGGAGATTCTGCCGTCCACGCTCTCAATATTCGCATTAGTAGAATCTGCATCTCTGTTCTTCTGGATAGCCGCAGCGCTCAACCCTCGTGGTGGACTTGGGATGGCCTCCCAGCAGCTTGAGGTCAACCTAACCTTCTCCCCCTACCCCCTTGCTATCCTGATGTTTCTGTTGCTTCTCTTCTCGTGGCTTTGGATTCCGCTAATTCCGCGACTTACTAGGGCAAAAGGTCACCTCGTGGTTCGATATCAGCCGTCACCCAAGAAACCCAGCATCAGAGCGATTGCCGCTGCGTTGGACCTTTTCGCCATTATCGCGATAATCGTCTTCTTCTACTCATACCTCGCTGGACAGACGTGGGTTGTGGGCGTTGACTCACATCTGAGGTACATAGACCCGCTCAACAGCTTCTTCGGGCTCACGCCATCTCAAGCCCTTCAAACATCAGAGATGCACGTAGCCTACGTTGGGTTTCTCTACCTGATTCAATTAGCGACGGGCCTCAGCCCTTTTGCAATTGTGAAGTATGCTCCGCTCGTCCTCGCGTTTCTCACTGCCTCAACCGTGTTCTTCGCCACCCTTCGGGGCGGATGGAACTTTCAACTCGCAACCCTAACCGCAATCTGCACGCTACTCTGGCTGCCGACCACTCTAGGAATCTATGCGGGCATCCAATCCAACTGGGTTGCAGTTCTCTTCTGGATGATATTCCTATTAGTCTACTTCGCAAACAGTGAACCGAAAATAACGACCTACATTATTCTGGCCGTGCTGTCGATGATCATTCTCATAGTTCATCCGTGGACTTGGGGCGTCTTTGCTGCAACTTTGCTCTTGACCGCTGCTATTTCAAGGCAGACCGCTTGGACCAAACATTGCTTAAGGACGCTTGCCGCCGCGTTGCTTCTAGCCCTTCCAGCAGGAATCGTTTCGTACCTGTTGTTCCAAAACGTCAGGAATGATATCGCGAATGCCGTCAACTTGTACCTCAGTTCCCCTGCTAGCCCATTTAGCCTGCTGAACTTCGGAGGCGCTCTAGTTGAGTTGTTTTCCAGTTGGGGACCGTTCGTTCCCCCTATTCTCCTACTCCTTAGCCTAGTGGGAGCGTACTCTCTTTCCCGACGCCGAGGCATAACCACAAACTATCTTATCGCATGGATTGCCACATGGTGTGTCGGCTCAATATTGGTGGCACCATTGGGATACAACCCTACGAATGTCGGTGCCAGTGAATCTGGGCTTTGGCGGATGCTCTACGTTTCCCCCCTCCCGTTTCTCCTCGCCTTGGGTTTGGAGAAATGCGTCAGCCTCTCGAAGCGAACGATTGCTTCTGGCGGTTCTCAGAATATCTCGTCCAGGGCGGTACCTGTGCTTTCATTCGTACCATTCGTGGCCCTTGGTGGAGTGCTGTTCGTAATCTGGGACCCTAACATTCGACTGCTGCTTGTGGCCAGCGCGCTGGTTCTGGCCTTGGTACTCACTGCCATGCTACCGAGCTATCAAACTGTAGATGTCTTGATTGTTTCAGTTCTAATTCTGGTACTGCTCAACGCTGCACTACGAAGCCTGTTTCCTCTGTTGCTCGACCCGCACAATTTGTTTGGCACACTTGGACGTTGACTGGACCCTAACGGTGCGCCTATAGAGAATGTTATCACATAGCATATATACGTGAGTGCAGTTCTTTTTCATGTGTCTCAAATGAAGATCCTTCGATTCGCACCATTAATCGTTCTTCTATTCTTCTCCCTGAGCGTAGCTTCCGTCTTCGCAAATTCGGAATATACGATTAGTATACCAATTCTTGGAACCACAGGCGCTCCGGCTTTGGGGGCGTCAGGCCTTTTTAGCGGCGTTATGGCGGTCCTTTACGTGGATGGGTCACCCGTCGTTCTATCAACAAACCACGTGACCCTCGATCTCTGCACAACTAGCTGCACAACGGTTATTACAACTCTGACGCAGACTGCTCCCGGAACTTACACGTACACATTCACGCCCCCAACGACTCTGACTGGCACGATTACAATCTATGTCTCAGCGTTGAACCTAGCTGATGATAATGGTAGACTGTTCCCGAGCGTTGACACGTCAATTGGAACCTACGCGTACACACCGACAAAAACCACCGGTACAAGTGCACCAGTAGTGCCGACAACCCCAATGGCTCCCACCGACAAATCACTAACTCAGCATGTCCGACAAGCGGTCAATACGAGTCAAACCCCAACAGCACCAACATCGCTGACGGAGTCGTTGCTGGCAGTGCTGAGCGCCCTCGCAGTCGCCGGATGCCTCCTCTTTCTCGCGCCGAGACACTGAGACGTAACAGAAAAAGCTAGATGCGAAGCGCAGTAAGTTAGCTGCGCCGATTCGAGAGCCTACGGAAGCTTCAATCACACAGTCCACATTGGGCGAACGGCCCCGCGATTATTGGTCTAACATTAACCTGCAATTGGCAATTGGCTATCGCCGAGCTTAGGCGCATACGCATCTAGAGTCGTTGTCCGCTGATTAGTTGGTATAGTGATTCAGTGATCTTCTTGTCGTCAGACATTTTGTCTTCCTCATAGAGGACGGGCTTGCCTGTTGCTATGGCAAGGATGCATGCCAGAGCGCTGCACATGGGGCACCCGAGTCCGCAGCGCCGGCTGGTTTCACGAATTTCGGCGCAGAAGTCAGCATAGATCGAATCGATGAGCTTGAACCGAACAGAATCATCCTTCACCTCGATCTCGACATCTTTGACGATCTCAAGGTCCTCTACGAGCACCTTGGGAAGGGCTTCAGCTAACGCATCTACTCCGCAGTTCTTCAATTTGAAACCCAACTTCTTCTCGATCAGGGCTGCAAGCGCAAGTCCCGGTGGGGGCACTAACAGTCCCGCTGGATCGTTCAGGAATGTCCGCTCTTCGTCAAGGCCCGATAACTGGGGGATTAAAGAGAATGGTTCTGAGGGAACAAATACGACAGCCTTGTCGGAATCGTGTGCTCGAATGTAGACTCCTTTCTCCCGGTAACCCATCCCCAGCATCATACTATCAATTGTTTTCAGTGAGGAGATTGCCGTCGCATTCATCAGATCAGACCTAACGTAATTCTTCGGCTGAATGAAGAAGGTTAATGTTCCCCAAAAGGTCAAACCAAGGCCGATAAAGGTCGCAATTGTTGAGGCAAACACAATAGAAACTGCAAGTACCGTCATTCCGATCCCTAGAAGAAAGCAACCGACCAGTGTCGTGGTTCGTCTCTGTTTGTGCAATAGTTGTGATTCTGTGAGAAGTTGCTGTGTCTGGAGTTCCGAGCGCTGAATTTCCTGAATAGGCTGCAGCAGGGCCTGCGTGACCTCTCCGCCAGATTCAATGCTCGGATTGAACACGCTGGTAACGCTGGCGTCGGCTCTTGTTACCTGAGAAATTCTCTCGTTGAATTCACTTGTCTTTTCTCGTTGAGTTCGAAGAAGCTTCGAGTAACGATCGGCGC
The DNA here is from genome assembly GCA_963780265.1 of Candidatus Bathyarchaeota archaeon. Taxonomy (GTDB): domain Archaea; phylum Thermoproteota; class Bathyarchaeia; order 40CM-2-53-6; family 40CM-2-53-6; genus FEN-987. The sequence continues at coordinate 36,916 of CAWABQ010000048.1, read as the reverse complement.
AGGTTTGACATAAGATGTCGTTAGCTATTGCGGGGTGCATTCCGCATATTTTGCACCTTGCCCCTTCCAACCTGCCGCACCAGTAGTAGACAGTGTGCAGAGTATGCCATAAGTATTATTCAGCAGTCGAGCGTTCAAAAGCCTCAAGTGTGGTCGAATCGCGAACTAACCTTTCAACTCTAATTTCGCTTCGCTTCAATAATAGCGAGATCGTCCCGATTACAAAGGCCTGAGAGGCGAGAAGCATGAGCATTCCCCCTGCTAGTGCCCAACCGCTGTGAAAAATCCTGAATTGCGTCCACCGCCACAAGACCCAGGAGAGTATCGCTACGCCCGGAATCGCGGCAGATGCAGCGACTGCAGAGAAAATGAAAACGGGGTTGTAGATTCTCGCAAGCCCAAAGATTGATTTGAGAATATCTACTCCGCCAACCAGCGCTGATAACTTGCGCTGTCCCAATCTCTTCCTATAGTTAATCGGTACCTCTGTAACCTTTCCCTGCATAGCCATCTGAGCAAGCACCTCAACTTCAACGCTGAACCCCTTCGTGCGGAACGCCAGCTGCTTCGCGGATTTTGAGTTCAGTAAGTACATACCGGAGCAAGTATCAGAAATAGATGTTCCAAATAATGTGTTGAACAATCCGGAAATCAGACGATTTCCGAATCGGTGGATACGGCTAATGTTCTCCCCACTTCTCGCGCCGATAATTTGATCGTACCCATTCGCGTGAGTGAGAAGTCTTTCTATGTCAGCAGCACTGTACGTGAAATCTCCATCCATAACAAGCATGTAGGGCGTCGACAAACGCTCAATCGCCGTCTTAATCGCGCCCGTCTTCCCCCTTCCATGTTGACCAACAACGGTCACACCCTTATTGCGAGCGGCTTGGGCAGTCAGGTCAGTTGAATAACCATCCACAACCAAGATGTTCCTGTAGCCGTTCTCAAGGAGCTCATCAATAACCACCGAAATACCTTCTTCCTCGTTAAGAACGGGCAATACAACTGTCACATCGTCCTTCAAAACTGAAGATGCGGCTGCCTCTCCAATGATTCTTGGAGGTGTGCCTGTCTGACTTAGCTGAGAGGCGGTTTCGTACATGTGTGGCACACCCCTAATTCGGCAGCGCGGGTTAAAAGATGGACTGCTGCCAAAGGCTAGAACTTTGCGGCTTATCTTCTAGTTGAACGCTCCAGCCGATACATAGAATCAATCGCAATGATTTCCACGTTCAGGCCTTAATTGCCAGACCTCTACGGAAACGGAAGCGCACGTCAAATCCTCGTGCAGAACCTCCTCCGACCCTTCATCAGCAAATTAACCTCCTCGATAATTCAAACCTCCACCTTCACTTTGAGTAATGGCTCATTCACATATTCGCAGATGCTCAACTCCACCGGCCCAACACAGATTCTAGTCTCAATAGCCACCGGATACTCAATCGCAAACATCCAAACGAGCTCCATCTTCCCGGTTCGTTCGCAGTCAGCTTCCGACGGCAGAACTTTGCTGCTCACGTTTCCCTCAGCAAAGTTAGCGGACTGGGTGACCGGGATCGGACTTGGAATAGGCCTACTCGTTCTCCTCACCAGCTCCAGACCCCCTACTACCTCTACTACCCCCGAAGAACCCAAACAGTACTCATTTCGGATTTCTACGTTAGGCTTCCCCAATACTACTGGTTGTTATACCTATACCTATCCATGCAGAAATGGGAATTCGACTGGCAAATCATAAAGCATCCGTCAGGGTCTACGTTTGGTTAGGTGCGACTGTACGAAAAGGGTCGGAATAATTGGGCTAGGTAAAATGGGAATTCTGCACGCGGGAATCGTAAACCAACTGCCGAACTCTCGCGTCCAGGCGATCTGCGAGAAGGAAAAGATAGTAGCAGGAATCGCCAAAAAGCTTCTGCCCAAAGGAGTATCATACTATGATGACCATGTTGAAATGGCGACCAAAGAGAACTTAGACGCAGCATTCATAACGACACCAATTGCGTCTCACACGCCAATAATACTCGACCTGGCTGACCTGAAACCTGAGATTAGCCTATTCGTGGAGAAACCATTGGCCGATTCCGCAGCATCGGCCAAGAAAGCCTGCGAAGCAGCTGCGAAATTGAGCGGTGTTCACATGGTTGGGTTTCAGAAGAGGTACTCACCCCTGTTCCGACAAGCAAAGAAGTTGATTGACGAAAAATCAATCGGCGATTTAATGTTTTTCAAGGCGTACTCTTATTCATCCGATGTTGTTCGCGAAGGAAAATCGTGGCGGTTCATGGGCGGAACAGGCGGAGTGCTTCTTGATCTAGCCCCACACTTACTTGACGTTCTGTTGTGGCTATTTGGTGATGTTCGGTCTGTGTCGGCAGTTACACGGAAGCTGTATTCAAAGGCGGTTGATGACTACACCCATGCCCTCTTCAGCTTCGACTCAGGGCTAACCGGCCATATGGACGCCTGTTGGAGCGTCCGTGGGCTCACACTCCCGGAAATATCAATTGAAATATACGGTAGGGAGGGCAACATAACGCTAACAGATGACGAACTGAGGATTGAACATGAAAGCGAAGAGGGGAAGTTGCAGATATTCCACAACCAATCATTCGATACATCAGTTCCCTTTCTGCTAGCCAACCCCGAATATACAACGGAGGATCAAATGTTTCTAGATTCGATTAGCGAAAGAAAGCGCCCGGCTCCTGATTTCTTCGAAGCTGCGAAGGTGAACTTCCTCATCGATCGAATACAAGCCTCAGCCACGCAGATGTGATTCCAGTGAAACATCTACTGGTCGGGGATAATGCGTTCATAGGACACAGCCATATGTCACAAACGATGGCGAGACAGAAAGTACTCAGACTGGAACACGACGAAATAGTGAGAGTCATCGAACAGGCCGTATCTTGTGGCGCAACTGGCTTCACTTTTTCTGCACATCCCACCAACTTCCAAATCTTACGGAATCTCATGATGTCCGATGATATTGACTCCCATTTCGCAATTTACCCTGTCTTACCTTATGCAGCCCGCTATGTCCGGGCTATTAATGAGAAGGGAATTGTCGGCCTTATGACCGACGTTTTTTCACAACTCCCGGTTGCTGAGAAAGCTAAACTACTCGTTCATGGCAGCATCTCCACGTTGACGTTCAACCCAATTGGAGCAATGATGGCGTACATAGACTCCGAACTATCCCAGATTCCACGGAACTCCAATATCCAGAGTGTCCTACTGCACGAAGTTATCACTGATCTTGGAATCAGCTTCGGAGTGATCGAGATGTTTGAGTCATTCATTCACCGCATCAGAGACAAATGGCATGCCATGCCGGGGTTTGTTACACGCAACTTTCCAAAGCTTGTAAGCCTTTTACATGAAATGAATTGTCCTCTCAACGACATCCTCGTAATGGCACCATTCAATTCGATCGGTTTCCAAATGAACCCCTCAAAGCAATCGTGTGAAGAGTGTCTGTCGAAGATGGGGAATGGGAACGTCTTTGCTATGAGCATCCTTGGTGGAGGATATATTTCCCTGACTGAAGCCGTAGCTTACATCAAACAGCTTTCGAATTTATCCGGTATAGCTGTCGGAGTTTCGTCTTTAGATCATGCAGAAAGAACATTCATGAGCCTTCGAGAACTGATGGATACCAAGGAATGAACGAGAAGAGCTTTTTTGGAACCCTGAAAGGGTGTTTAATCACTAGTGATAAGAGGGTGGCGCAGTGGATCCAGTTCGTCCGGATCTCATGAATCGGAGAATGATTGTGTTTTGAGAAATATCTCTTCAAGAGATGTGGTCTTGCTCCTGGCAACATGGGTTCTTCCTACTATGACCTACCTAGGAAGTATGCTAAATATCTCCGGTGAAAATTCTCTCCTACTCTTAGCGGTGTTGCTTATCTGCCTTTTCGCTTTCTTGATTTGTTTGCCGAGCAACCCCATCCCCGAAAAGTTGTATCCCTTAGCAATCCTAACGATTGCTTTCTGCTTGCTATTTCAAGTCCTATGGATGTCGCCATACATAATGGGCGCGGATATGAACACTGAATACTTCTTGTCTGAATTAGTGACCAGGACGGGGCAATGGAATCAGAATTATCCAAACCAATATCAGGGTGCGCTGAGTGTGACGATATTGCCTGCAATCGTTCAGACATTACTCGCAGCTAACGCCACCGCGATTTTCAAGACCATGTATCCGCTCTCGTTCTCGCTCGTTCCTGTCATAATGTACCTAGCATACAAACACATTGTGGATAGCAAGCGCGCATTTCTCTCCGCCGTCTTTCTGATGTCATATGCACCTTTCTTCCAAGAGGTCTCGTTCATTGGAAAAGAAGAGATAGCCCAGGTGATTCTTGCCTTGCTGCTCCTGTTCATATTGAACAGCAAGCTAAGGAGCAATGCCAAATCTCTCACAATGATGTTTTTGATTGCCGGACTGGCAATATCGCATTACTCATCAGCATATATCTTCGTAGGATTCTTGCTCCTCTCCGCGCCAATGTTGGCTGTGCTAAGACTGAAGCGCACGATTACAACTTCATTCGTGGCTCTAGTTGGGGTGGTAACATTTGCTTGGACCATATCTAGTGCGCAAGGAATCGCACTCACCAGCCTAGTGCAAGTCGGCCACAATGTATATGAAGGATTAATCTTCAACTTCTTCAGTGTTGGAGCCAGACAACCAACAATTCTGAAAGCGTTTGGAGTCGGCGTGACTCCTGCTCCAATAAACAGTATCGACTTGTTCGTTCACTATGTAATTCAGTTTTTCATTGTCGTTGGGCTAGTGAGATTGTGGAAGCAACGCAAGTCTGTAAACGGAGAATTTCTTTCATTCATGTACATGAGTGTCCTACTATTGGTAGCGTCCGTTGCGCTACCCTATTTTGCATCGAGTCTCAACTTCTCTAGAATCTACCAGATCGCATTGATATTTCTTTCTCCAGCCTGTGTTCTAGGAGGGGAGAGCACTCTTGGCAAGCTCTTCCATGCGTTCTCGATATTGAACCGCAACCACTATCGTGCAAAGTTCATTTCGTTTAGCGATAGAAATCTGACGCTCACAGCATCGATCATTATCTTGTTCCTCGCTTTCAATACGGGTGTCGTACACGAGCTGACCGGCACTCCACCAATCTCCATATCATTGGGGTTCAATAGGATGAGGGAAAGCAACAGTCAGTCGTTGCTAAGCACTCTGTATGAGTCGTTCATTACAGAACAAGAGCACGCAAGCGCAGTATGGTTATCGAAATACATGGTCAGTAATCAGGTCGTATGTGGAGACCTGATCTCAAGGTACCATATCCTGATATCATACGCGGGAATTCCTCTTGAGCAGGGTGAATATGGTATCAGCATAATGTACCCAGGCCCTGCTGGGTCGATTGGGGGTTGTGATTACGTTTATCTCAGCTACGCAGAACCTCATACTTGAATTCGGATGGGGATGGGATAATATTTATCCTATGTCCGAAATGAGCCCGGCCCTCGAGCACTCAAATATCGTCTACTCAAATGGCGGAAGCGACATCTTAGCTTAGAGTTGTAATCAAAGTATCGAAAAATGATGAATACTTGAAGAGTATCCTCCGTGATTCCTGCGTTTGCTTTCACTTGTTACTGCTCGATTGCTGGCCGCGGATTCCGTCATTGATGTCCAGATTTATCATACGAGCCCTCAAGGAGCACAGTTATGAAGAAGACTTTAGTAACGTGAGCACAGTTTTCCATATCGAATTCTCTCTATCCATCGCAGAATAGTATAAGTATATTCTCTCGCTTCTAACTATCGGACAAGGAGTATCTAAAGCAATTTCGCCCTGTGAATTTAGGATTGCTTTCTTCTCAGCTGAACCGTCGATTAACATTGATGCACTTTTCCATTCGGTGAAATAAGGGGTGCTGCCTGAAATCAGCCCAATGTATTGACGAAAAGGAAAGCCGAGGGAGTAAGTGCTCATTGTGGGAACCAAATAGTGATGGTTTCCGAGAAGGAAGTGGCCTGGACAAAACAAGCTTTCCGTCATGCTTCCCTTTGGGCCGTTGAAACGCAATGGATTGCTAGCGGAACGATACGCTATCACAGAACTTGGTGACCTCACCTTTATTTTCAATATCCCAATTCGGCGGCGAAGGTACTTCATTTGCTTGATTCCAAGCAGGCTGAGCGGAAGATTGTTGAGGCTATTGCTGTAGTAGGCCAGAAGCTCGTCTTCTCCCAGGCTCACCAGACTCGGGCCTAAGTCGATGCTCAGTCCTTCCCAGCCGAGCTTCGGACTGGCAATGAGGCGACTTAAGATCCACGGGCCTCGGGGGTCGTCAGCATGGGCCACTCCAATTCTGGTTCTTCGCGAAAGCCTAGGAAAGCGACTTGATCTCCGACCGCCTGCGAAAAACATGTAATAGCGGTTACCAATGCGCGTGACGGCAGGTGTAATTGACACACCTGAATTGAATTCGGTTCCATGTCCCTCAAGGATGGGATTAATATCTTCTAGTTTCCGAAACGTTACGCCGTCGCTTGAAACCGCAATCCCAATTGCGGATCTGGTCCCTCTAATATCCTCAGAACCAGAATAGTAAATGTAAGTGGTTTTAGAATCGTCCGGGTCGACAAAAGCGCATCCCCATGCTGATCCCCCGCTATCAAAGCCATCGCGCGAGGGCTGAATGACTGGGCCAAGGTGTTCTTTAGAAAAGAATGTGTCCGTCATATGTCGCACCGAATCCAACACGTTGTACACTATTGCTCTTGGACCAGTATGTCAAAAAGCTAACTACGCGTTGATGATTGATGCTCTCGAACTATGCGGGCAGGTCGACACAAGTACTTCATGCACGATATTTCAGAGAAGAGAGCAAATCCGGTCCTCGATGCCTGTTTCTCGAACAAAGGTTCTACGCCCCGCATTTGCGACAGAATCGAATAAGCTCCAGGCGAGAGTGAGTGCGTAGTGCAATAGGAGGAACAACGAATCTGGATGGAGTAACTTAAATGCAACCTGAATGGTCAGAATCAAGCGAACGCACGACGCCACTTGGTGCCAATTGAAAATAGCAATAGCCAGCTACGAGTTGTTGCCTCAAACAGGGACATCAGCCCGGACACTGGGTTTCGTCAAGGCTTTAGTCAGCAGAAAGCATGAAGTGACGATCTTTGGACCAAACGCAAAGAACCTTACTGAGGTCAGCCTCGCAAAATCGCTAGGCGCTGACTATATTGGTGTATGCCCGTTCGCAATTAAGCCCGGATCTGCACACTCAATGGTTTTCGCGCTTGGACTTCTTCGGAAACTAAAGACAATCTCCCGCAAATCCCATATCGACGTGCTGCAATTTGCCGACTACAGCATGAACTGCTTTATCTATCCGCTGATCAAAAGATCGCTCGGTGTGCCAATCGTCTCGGATCTTCACGCTCTCGCATCCTCGCGGTCACATGAACCAGGGTTACAGCACCCTCTGTGGAAATGGCTTATCTTTCTCATCTACGAGAAACTTGCGTTGAAATTCTCGGATGCAGTAATAACCCCTACTGAGGAATTAAGGGAACTTCTTCATCGTAAGATACCGCAAGAGTGTATTTGCCGTTCCTAACTGCGTATCGTATTCTAGCCAAAGATATTCATTTGGTTGGATGCTCTGAAAAGCGTTCGGAGTCCGGCAGAATCTTCTTCCACGCCAATTTTCTCTTGGAACGATCCGTACGCGAACTTGCACGGCTATCAGAAATAGCTCACAAGATACAAGCAAGAGGATTTAGGCTTAGAGTTCTCATAGCCGGCGCTGGATCTGAGGAACTTGGCAATCTTCAGGAACCCATGATTAACTTGGGCTATGTCAATGACCCATATGACTATCTGCTAAACTCCGATCTGATAATCCTACCTGTGAAGGACTTGACCATGGGATTGCACAGTCGACTTGTGGAAGCTATGGCCGCTGGCAGACCAATCGTGGCAACGAAGGAGGCTTGTTGCGGGCTCTTCCCTTATCTGAATGAATCGGGAATTATAGTCTGTGATTCTATCCAAGAATTCGTGGAAGTCAGCATGTTCTCTCCTCAACGATCGAAATAGAGCGGAGACCTTGGGCGTTCGAAATAGGCGGCTGGCTGGCCGATTGTTTTCGCCCCAGGCTGTTGGCGTCTCCCTAGAACGAGTGTACTCTCAGGTCATCGGATGAACCCATAAGAGAGATAGTCAAATTCATCGTTCCCTGTGCACGTTCCTGTCTTCTGCACGTGCATTGCACCGCGGACTAGTTGGTCAGTTCGCGCGCAAGGATTGGAGCGAATGTCACTCTGAGCGTGATACGTGGCAGGTTTCGCAGTTTGAGAGAGCTAGTTGAAGAACCTGTATAGCGTTCTGCCGTCACTGACTCTACCGATAAGTTCCGCATGTTTAAGCATCGAGACACTCGTTATGAAATCAACAAATTCAGGCTGTGAATAGTTCTTGTACGCGCGTATCATCTGGGGATCATTGACGTCTGCTGTTTCAAAGAATAACTCTCCCATCCGTAGATTCTGCAGTAGCAAAACTAGTCGCTCATAGTTTTCTTTTGTCTTCAGGGCATGATGAAACACGTTCAGTGCTAGAACGACATCGAAATAAATCTCGCCGCATTCCGACCAATCGAATATCGAACCAGCTATGATCTTGAACTTTCTATTTTCTGCCCGCCAAAGTTTGCGCAAATAATACAGTTCCCGTGCCGACTCCTCTACTGCGTAACAATCGAAGCCCTCATCTTCAAATCGGTGACAAAAGTATCCTAAGTTTGCTCCGATATCTAGTAGGCGGCCTTTGTTAGTTGAAGAGCTCTTTCTGATCATCGAAAATCTGTCTTCGCAATTCTGGTGAGCGGGGATGTTCTCCAAGTCAGGGTGCATTGCGGGTTGATACAGCTTACCGCCGAGGCCCAAAGATTTGGCATATTGAAGCAACTCATTCACGAACACCATCCATTCTTTGTGCCTGACAGCTACAATTACGGGTATTTTCTTGAGGCCGAGTAGCTTCGCGGTTGCCAATCTGTGTCGACCATCGCTGAAGAGTAAGTCTCCATGTCGGCCTATGCTTATGGCCACTTCATCATACGTGGTGCCTGATGCATTGTATCGTCCTGAATGCGATAGTGTTGTTTGTGACTTGTATCCTTCTTTCTTTATCGTGTGGAACAGGTTTTCAACATTCTTGCATCTCTCCTGAAAATCACTCTCACTTCTACAGCCCCACGGAACTTTGCCTTCTTTCAGTTCATCGAGAATGTGTTGGTAGAAGGCCGTCTCCTCCCAATCCTTTCCCTCCAAGAAAACCTCTTTGAACGCAATATATACATCCGAGTCGTCAAACCTCTTTTCGAGAAGGTCCCAGTCTCCGCCCATTACAGTTCCCATGAAGTCTTCTATGTAGAAGTTGCGCAGGGTGCAATACGCTATCTTCTCCGGAGACACAACCAACGTCTTGTCGATAGCGAGACTACTGATGCCGCCGTTGAACAGAAGCCTCAATCGTATTCTGCAGCGAAACAGCATCCATTTGGCAGTTCTCCATAGCACCTGCGCGAACCTATGGAGACGAGGACTCTTCATGAGCAGTGTTTCGACTCGACGTTTCGCCCTTGCCAACCAAGCTTCTCGGAATCTGTTGTGCTCTCTTCGTCTATTCGGTTGATCCGCGAGCTGGCCCTCCCGTTTCACTAAATCCAAGGACGCGTAGGAAATAAATTCGCCGCATAGCGCGATTGTGTTTGCGCCATCTCTCTCAGAATCGAGCTTGTTCGGGCAGACCGCAGAGCACCGTGATATTTCCAATCACAAGGGATCATGTTTCCATCAGCCGAAACGGTGTGAAGACGATTAAGAAAGCGATTGCGGCGGAACGACTCGTTATCCTTCCGAGTCATTAGACAGAATCAATTGAAGCCTGTTTAGGACCAATCTCCGAAGCTAAGTACCAGACATCTTGTCAAACAGGTCCAAGTATTCTTTTGCGATCAATTTCGGGCGAAACTTCAGCTTGGTGAAGGCCCTAGCGTTGGTGCCTAAATGCGATCGTAGAGTTTCGTCTTCACGCAGAGTTTGCATCTGGGAGGATAGAGACGTTTCGTCGAGTTTTGCTCGTAGTCCAGTGACACCATTCTTCACGAATTCTTGACTCCAGGGTAGATCACTTACTACGAGTGGTTTTCCAAGGGACATAGCCTCTAGGACAGCAATTGGGCAAGCCTCGTAGAGGCTTGGGTGGACTACAACGTCCACCTCAGAAGCAATATCTGACAACATTGCTTCATGGTCCATATGCCCCATGAACTTCACTCGATTACCAAGATCCAGTTCTTTCACTCGCTTCCTCACCACTCCCTCCAATGGGCCACCAGTCAGTCCACCGTACAAACGAAGTGCGATGTTCTCATCGTGTCGTGCGAGGTGAGCAAATGCATTCAGAAGAAACCCGGCTCCCTTGTACCAGTACAATCTTCCAATATATGCGTAAGTAAATCGTTTTGACTTTGGCTTGGCGCCGTAAGTAAATCCGCTCTCACCCATGGGTGCCCAAATCGAGGATGATTTTCTCCCGAGCGAACTCCCAAACAATCTTTGGGCATCATTGAGGACATGTCGAGCCACAAAAACAAAATGGTCTGCCAACCCCTGCTCTAGGCGGAACAAAGACTCCGTATATGGAAACCCGAACGTGTGAACCAAGTCATCTCGAAATACCCTCCTTGCCATGGGGCGAAAGAGGTTCATCAAAAAGACCCTTCGCATCAAGCCATGATTTGTGATGATCCAAGGTCTTCGAGGCTTGCGATTCGCCATCGCAATAAGCGCGCAAGTTGAGGCATGAGCGTGTACTACGTCCGCTCTTGCCAGGTACCTCTGTATTAAGCGCAGGCCTTTGAGTTGAAACCAAAGTGTACGTGGCGGGAAATCCGGACGCGGAATTCGCGTCACTGTCACTCCTGCTTCTGACTTCGTAGAAACATATCTGCTGGAGCCTACGCATATCACGTGAACGTTAACGCCAATTCGCTCCCATTCCGTAACAAGAGCGAAGACAGTATTCCCTATCCCTCCAGTTGCGAAGGGAGGAAAGTCATCGCATATCTCCAGAATGTTCATTTGGACAATTCTTCTCTTGAGATATGAACGAATACTGATGGGTCTTCTCTATGAAGGAGTGCTGGGGGGTACAATTGTTTCTAGGACTACAGGGCTTGTGTTATGCTCTGATGGAATGAACTCCCGGAGCCATAGCTCCAAGTTGATGCAACGCCAGAGAAACTCGGCATCCAAGCGTGAGATCTTTCCCTTCTTCCGTGCGTTCCGGAACAGCTCCAATACTTCGAGTCTCTCCAAATATTCGGATGCTCTCATGTCAGCTGACAGCAACGTCTCTATCTTGTCTGCGAGTTCTGCAACAAACCATCTGCGCGGGTGTCTCAAACCTGATTTTCCCACGACGAGAGCGTATCTCCTCTGGCAAAATCCCTCGCATCGCTTCTCTGAATATCCGTTTTGTCCATCCGTCCCTGATCTTCACATTCATAGGCAACGACGCAGCGTATTCTACAAGCCGAGGATCGAGAAATGGCAAGCGCACCTCAATTGAGAAATGCATCGAATTCCTGTCCTCGTATCGGAGCAGTGACGGAAGCACATATCGTGTAACATCACTCCGCAGCAATTGAGCCAGACTCAAGCTCAGATCTACTCGACGTTTACCTCGGTCCTTTGCGAATTTGGCAGAAAACACTGGGTTCAGGCAGTGCCCGATTATCCTCCTGATCTTGCGGTTGTATCTGAATAAAAGAGGGAACATGCGCGCTGTGAGATCAAGGCTAAGAAACGTCTCTTTGAAAGCGGCCATGATCTTTCGGCGTCTAAAGAGGTCTTTCATGTAGAACCCCAAATATTCAGAATATCCCGCAAAGATTTCGTCAGCACCCTGCCCGTTGAGTAACACGGGTACATGATGTGTCTTTGCCAACTGCATGACCCTCCAGCCTGCGTACTGACTCGGACCTCCGACTGGTTCTTCCTGTGTTCGAACTAGTTCCGTCAAATCGCGCCATAAATCCAGAGCTGTCGGAGATACGACGTGACTTTCTGCTCCTGTTGCCTGCACCTCGATGTTTACGAAATGGGACTCGTCCTCCGATTCGCCGGGAAAAATAACCGAGAACCCCTGCAGTCTCTTGCCAACGCTTTTCTTGTCCTCCTCCTTGAGTTCAGTGACAATCGAAACAATTGCCGAAGAGTCAAGACCTCCGCTAAGACACGTGCCTACGGGAACATCGCTCCTCAATCTGATACGTACAGCGTCAATGAACAACCGTCTCACGCGTTCCGTAGCCTCGACCATATCACCGTCGTTGACTGTTTCGCAGACCTTGGGCATTTCCCAATACCTGAACTTCTCAAAGGATCCGTCAAGTTTGGCAGTAGCGTAATGCCCAGGCAATAGCGAATATATGCCGTGAAAGAATGTCTCCTCCGTGAAATCAAGGCGTCCATCCACGAGGTAGTTATAGATGCTATTCTCATTGGGTTTCGGCTTTACGAAAGGTAGCGAAATCAGGGCTCTGATTTCGGAAGAAAACACCAGTAGATTTTTGTCAAGGTAGTAGTACAGCGGCTTTATTCCAAAATGGTCTCTTGCAAGAATCAGCTTTTGCTCCTTCGAGTCCCAAAGGGCAAATGCCCACATGCCGTTGAGCTTAGTGAAGCAACTTGGACCCCATTGTTCGAAACCGTGAACGATGACTTCGCCATCAGTCATCGAACTGTATTGATGGCCTCTGGCTGCAAGCTCTGATGATAGTTCCGGATGATTGTAAACTTCGCCATTATAGAAAAGATGAAGGTCCCTGTTTTCGTTGCTCAGTGGGTAGAGTCCCTTCCTCAGGTCTACTATAGCTAGTCTTGTCATTCCAATAGTGGCAGCACCGTCCGAGTATAGTGCGTCATCATCTGGCCCTCTGTGTTTCTGAAGGGAACACATGTTCCGAACTAGTTCGGTCGCTCGAATCTCTTCCAGACTGCCCCGAAAACTAATAATGCCTGCAATTCCACACATGAAAGGACACCTAAATTGCTAGGGCCTTGCCGGGGCGTTTCCTAGGCGTATTCATTTCCACTTCTCCGCTCTCTTTTCTTTTTAATGTCATCGATAGCGGTTGGTAAGGATACCGCATTGCTTGGCCAGATGAAATCGAAAGACATACTTGGTGCCCACCTCGCTCCTAGGTTGCAATTACCTAGCCTGAGGCCTCTGCAATGTCTCATAAATGCCTTCGAGCTTTTCCGACATTACTTCCCAGTTGAACTCAGACTGCGCTAGCCGCTTTCCAGCTCTGCTCATATGCCCATGGTGAGCAGGGTCTTGAGACAGTGAACGTATGGCTTCTGCTACAACGTCCGGGGCGTCATTCCGCAGAACCACGCCGCATCCATGTTTCTCCACAAAACTCGCGCGGCAAGAACCTCGTTCCACTAACACAGGAACACCGCATGCCATTGACTCAAAGAGTTTCCACGGCATTGCCACGTTCAGAGAGAGATTTCGATCGTCGTAAAGCGCCCAAGTGAGGTCGCTGGCTAGCACATACAAGAGTGCTCTGTCTCGCCATACGCGTGGCACAATAGTAACCCTACAGTCCTGTGTCTTGTTTGCCATTCCTTTAAATTCTGACGCCAGCGGACCATCCCCAACGACAACGAAATGAATATTCTGCTGTTTGATTCTGGACGCTACGGAAAGAAGCAGCTCCAGTCTGCAGCCATACCTAATCATTCCGACATAGGACACGATAAATGAATTGCGTGGCAAACCAAGTTCATTTCTCGCATCCATTTTTGAGATACTTGGTATATCCACCATTCTGGGACAATTGTAAATCACCGCCACCACCTGCTTGATTGTGGCCAAGTACTCTGCAATAGGGCGGCTGACAGTTATGACAGCGTCAGCGTATCGAAGCATTCTTTCCTCGAGAGTCCGCATGATTCCTCCCACAAATGGATTGAACCACCCAGAATACACACCGTACGTCAACTCTCGGCAGTCGTACACCAATCCCGAAGATAGCCCAAAAATTCGCAGGAAACAGCTCGGGAGAAGCGTGTTGATGTCGTGAGCGTGCACTATCGGTCGCTGCCTCAAATGGTTGATTAGCTTGAGTGCCGCGAAGAAGATTACAATTTGGAATAACACGCCTCCAAGAGCAAGCCCTAGTCTTGAGAAATTCCTAAGGTTCACACCAGTAAAGGAGCAGACGGTTGCTCCGTCAACGTTTTCCCGTTTGGGAAACTCGCCGTACCTATCCCAAGCGAATACATAAAGTGGGTATCCGGCCTGCACTAGCGTTCTACTTTCTTGTCTTGCCCGAGGTATGTCAGGTCGTTGAAACCCCTTTGCAACGAACATAACTACTGGTGGAAGAGACGGCACCGTTCCTCGTGTCCTTTACGTGATAACTCAATCTTCTTTAAGAAGTCTATTATCTAAGTGCATCGAAATTCTTTTTCCGCAGGCCAGGAAATGGTCACGCCAAGAACATCTCATGCAACGAATTTCTTAGCCGCCTTTGGTCACATGAGTCCAGCGGAGATTTGACCGTTCTTCCCGTTCATGTCAACGACGCCCAGTTGTCGCCACTGCTAGATAACGTGCAGGGCAGCTGAACAAAAGGTATCTTTCTAGCAAGCGGATTTAGCGAATGGTCTATTACCCTATGAGCTCCCTAACGCTTGCAGGGATCAGACACATCTTCCTAACTAGCACGCCGCAAGGCGTCCCATCGTAAAGGTACAGGGCTGGTCGATGAGGGAACAGCTGAACGGTGATGGCTCTCTTTGGCCACGAGTCTGCCTGATCGTCGTAAACTACAATGGCGCGCACTTGTTAGAAAGGAGCATTCCATCTTTGATGAAAAGCGACTACCCTAATCTCGAAATCGTTGTTGTGGATAACGGTTCAAGCGATCGGAGCTTGCATTTCCTCCGAGAAGAGTATCCGAGCATCAAGGTAATCCGTCTCGGATCCAACAAAGGATCCTGTTACGCATGCAACGTCGCGATGGAGGCTACCTCAGCCAAGTTCGTTGCCTTCCTCAATAACGACATGGAATTTGACCCGGGTTGGCTCCGGGCACTAATGCTCAGAATTAAGAATGACAGCAGCGTCGCGGGTTGTGATTCCAAGTATCTCAACTATTTCAACAGAAGCATCATAGATTGGTCGGGAGGGGCAGGTCGTTTCATAGATAGGTTCGGAAACGCGGTCAATAGGGGTGGCGGCGAAAACGATGGGGAACTGTACGATAAACCGATCGAAGTCTTCCACGGCATCGCATTATTCAAGAAAGATTTGGTCAAGATGGTGGGAGGTTATGATGAAAGCTTTTTCGCTGGTTACGACGAAACGGACTTGTGTTGGAGGTTACACCGCTTGGGCTACAAGATTGTATATGTCCCGCAGAGCATAATCTTCCACATGGGTCACGCAACGACTTATGCGTCTCCGGGCAAGATGAAGCCCATCTTCATATTCCATTTCTTCAAGAATAGACTAAGGATGTTGATAAAGAACCAGTTTGGGTGGGAATTGGCCGTATCGTTGGCAGTCTACTTTTTCGACCTTTTCGGAATGACTGGAATGTGGGTGAAGAAGCGCCGTCACGGGGATATTCCTTGCCTAGCCAAGGCCTTGCTTTGGAACCTCAGGAATCTTGGAGACACCCTTCAGCACAGATCGCGCGAAAAATGAAAGGACGGAATACAAGAGTCTCTTCGTCCCATACTCAGGCATATGGAGAGACATTTTGAGGAGATCTAGACCTAATTTGCAGAAAAGGGTCCAATACCGCTAGTCATATATGAGGTGGATTAGCGGTTTGTGGTCTGGGACCGAATTTCGAATGATAACTCACCTTGAAAAGTGTGACCGACTATCTCTGTCTGACTGCACGTTCGCAAGCGTGGAACAATCAAGGATTGCGGAGGCGATTTTCGGCTTGGTCGAACCGTTGAACTGCGCGCCGAGCTTGCGAAGATGTTGTCTATGTGCGATTCCCGCAAAGTAGCTCACTTGTGCCTGAAGGCATGGTGATCTATTGTCTTGAGAATTCTCGAAGGAAAGGCGGTTCTTGTCACAGGCGGGACGGGAAGTTTTGGACACGCCATCGTCCCGCAGCTTCTCAAGTACGACGTGCGAGAACTGACGGTCTTCAGTAGAGACGAGGAAAAGCAGCTCGATATGCGCCGCGATTTTGATGACCGCCGCCTCAAGTTCGTAATAGGGGACGTAAGGGATTTGGATCGCTTGAGGCAGTGTGTCCAGGTTGACTATGTGTATCACGCCGCAGCTCTCAAGATAATTCCTACCTGTGAAGTTTCACCTCTTGAATCCCTCAAGACGAACCTTCAAGGCACAATCAATGTGAAGAAAGCCTGCCAAGAGAACGGTGTTGAACGGGCTGTCTTCATCAGCACAGATAAAGCGGTGAAGCCAGTGAATGCATACGGAATGTCTAAAGCGCTCGCGGAACGTGTGTGGCTGGACCCTGAACGGTCAAAGACGCTCTTCGATGTCGTGCGCTATGGCAACGTTGTGGGGTCACGCGGTTCAGTCGTCCCAGTGTTCAAGAGGTTAGTCGAATTGAAGAGACCGATTCCCATCACCTGTAAAGATATGACACGTTTCCTGATAACGTTGAAGCAGGCGATCACTCTAGTCTTGACCACAACCGAAAACATGAGGGGAGGCGAGGTTTTCATTCCAAAGATTCCAGCATGCACCGTCACGGACTTAATTGAAGCCCTAGCTGGCAAAAATTATCCAATTGTAGACGTTGGAATCAGACAGGGAGAGAAAATTGCAGAGACCCTCATATCTGAAGAGGAGATGCGTCGGACCGAAGAAAAGGACACGTTCTTTATCATCCATCCTTATGGTCGCTACGAATCAAACAGGGTGAGGGAGGAGTTCACGAGCGAGACAACCAGAAGGATCGGAGTTGAGGATATTCGCATGCTGCTCAAGGAAGCTGCTGAGCTCTGACCTATTGGCAGTTGTCATCACATGTTTCTTGGTTTTTCTGGCCGCTCGAACCAATCCCCATTAGCATAATCAACGGAGAACTCTAGTGGATGATCGATCAAAGTAGCTTGGACGCATTATGAGCAAGGCTTTTCACCTGATCATTGCAACTCCCAGGAAAACAAATGAACACAATGCCCGGATATCCGTTTGATTAGTTTTTCTTGGCTCAAGACGGGTGCGACTATCTCTTGAAACGAGTTCTATGAAGGAGAAGGGAAAGACCTACCAGATCTCCTTTGAGTTCTAAAGGAGCTCAGAACGAAATGAAAGTCTGCGATCACAGGACCAAATGGATTCCTAGGACAGCACGTACGTTTCGCTTTACTTCCCTTTGCCAAGGAATTTGAGTCTTCTCTGCTTGACCGGGCTTGCTTCCATGAGAATGCCACGCCGAAACTCGAGAAAGCGCTTACGGAGTGCGATGCAGTTATCCACCTCGCCGGTATGAACCGAGGCGACGACAGCGAGATCTATGAAACGAATGTCGGCCTCGCGCAAGCAATCGTACGTGCATGCGACAGAGTCGGTGTAAAGCCCTCAATCATCTTTTCTTCTTCCACGCATATTAGATCCAACACGCCCTATGGCAAATCCAAGAAAGACGCCATGGAAACCCTCCGCATCTGGGGGAAGCGTCGCGGCGCAATCGTGACCAACCTTGTCATTCCCGGTCTGTTCGGTGAATTCGGGAGGCCTTTCTATAACTCCGCTGTCTCGACTTTCTGCCATCAGCTTGCGTGCGGAGATAATCCGGAGGTGTGATCCGAACGGTGTTGTTAGCCTCGTGCATGTCCAGGACGTTGCGAAGCTTATTCTGCAGCTTCTTCGTGAACGGCGTAATGAGGATATTGTGGTCCCCGGCAGGGAGATCAGGATTCCAGAGGTCTATGACATCCTCTCGCGTTTCAAGAAAGACTACTTCGACAACATCATACCTGAAATGAAGGACCCCTTTGAATGCGCACTTTTCAACACTTTTCGCTCGTATCTTCCCGACGATTTCTATCCTCGGCAGCTCAATCCACGGATTGATGCACGGGGCTGGCTCTATGAAACAGTGAAGGAACGAACTGGAGGACAGATGTTCTACTCCGTCACGAAGCCCGGATTCACTCGAGGGGGGCACTATCACACGCGCAAGATCGAACGTTTCTGTGTGATAGCGGGGAAGGGCGAAATCAGACTTCGCAAACTCCTTTCAAACGAGATTAAGAGCTTCGTTCTGGAAGGGAGCAGGCCCAGCTTCATTGACATACCTACGTTTTACACCCACGACATCACCAATGCTGGAGATACAGATCTACTTACGCTGTTCTGGGCGAATGAGATCTTCAACCCCGCTGACCCGGATAGCTATCCGGAGGATCTCTAGTCGAATGAGAAGTATGCGTTGATGACCTTCGGCGTTCTTTTGAGGTAGCGTACGTGTCGAGTCTGACCTTTCTAGCCTCTTCCCACATTATGTGAGAAGCATTCCGTTTGCTCCTAAGATCAGAAGTCTTTCGAGAGAGGATTGAGCATTTCCGTATCAAGGAACAACAGAGACATCAAGCTCAACTACTTCGTGCCTATCGACATAGAAAGGTAAATACAGGCATACAGATTGCAAGTCTCAGGCAAGGCCCTATAGAAGCCTGCGAGATGCTCACTAGAATCGCCAAGTTGAGAGGAGACATGCCGAACTGCGACCCGGGAAGAATTTCAGATACTCCGTTGGGTTGAACGAAAATGATGAGCCACGTCCAGCATTTCGGCTATTGGGGCAACACCTCCTGAGCTGAGCTCGATCCAGTCTGAGGTGATAAGGCGTTCAGACAGGCATTTCCGTGGCAACCTCGTGCTACAATGAAAGTGACAACCTTCGAAAATTGATTCCCCTCATCAATTGTGTTCTGGCGCGGATTGAGCACGAGATTATTGTGGTAGACGACTCTTCAAGTGATGGTAGTTTGAAAGTCGGGAAGGGTTGGCAGACGTTGCTGTCTCGAAAAGAAGGGAGGGTCAGACCAAGGGTCTCGCTTAAGGTAGTTTACCTCAAGAAAATACTGGGTCTAGCTAAGTTTAGCACCGTCATAACAATCGACTCAGACCTTGAGAATGACCCTAGGTGGATGCCGGAATTAGTTTTTCTGAATTCGATTTAGTTCTCTCCTTCTGGTTTCGTGGCATCTTCTCATACGCACAGTGATGTATCACTACACGTACATTAATGTTTAGCGGTCGTCGAAGGTTGTCGCATTCGGTCGGATTCTGCCTTTAGAAAGATGAGGCCGTAGGGCTCAAGGTCGACTTGCCTGCGGCCCATTTCCAGTGAAGTGTGAATTTCATCAACAGAGATAAAACAACATCAATGCAAGTTCCGTCGTTGAGTTCGTTGTCGGGGTGGTGCTATTGGGAGGGCGGTGGTACTGTTGGTCCGGGGTTCGTCATGTTAAACCAAACTTCCAGCCACGCACTCTGGTGCTGCCCGTTGCCGATCCATCCATATTCGAATGCGCTATCGTCGATTTTCCATGTCCAAAGTTCAAAGACCATTCTGAAATTGTACCCTTTACTAGCTGACCAGTTTGTCAGCTGAAAAGCCGCGCCGTTAATCCGTACGCCGGTAATGCGCGTAGAACCATCGCCTGAGGTCGCATTTGTTACGCTCCAGACAAACGGCACAATCCAGGTTTCATTATCCTGCACGAATCTCGCGAAATCGGTTATAACTGGCGCGGGGGGCTCCAACTGCTTGTCGTTCGGAGAAGGAATGGTCGCGTTACTGAGTTCGACGCGAATTGAAACGAGTTGCACTGAACCCATGTTGTTTGTGACGCCGAGATACCAAGTGACGGGTATATTGGCTCCGATGTTTGGGTTGTTGTTGGGGTAGTATTCGGCGGCCAAGTGGCGCGGTTGAAGGACGTAAAGCTGGAACAATTGTTGCCTCGGCGTTGGCATATTTGCTACGTATGCAATGCTTTCGAATACCACGACTAACATGACGAAAACTATAATCAATGTTTTCCTGCGTTCATTAAAGCGGAACTTCATTTGCGTCTGACCTTCATTCGGAAGGTTCGCTTAATCCGCAGGTTATCATAGAATGGTAGTGCCAGTGCGTACCCTAACGTTCCGAGAACGGCTGCCGCCATTCCCCAAGTATAGTTTAGGATTCTGTCATCGTAACTCCTCTGGGCTGATGCATCTGCAAGTTGGTCGGCTTCGCCATGCACTCTCGCTAGGATTTGATTGACTTGCGCAAACAATTCAACGCGTTGTCCGGATTCGGTTGGGTTAGTTAGTGTGAGCGCTTGACGATCCAACTCCAATGCCTTGTTTAGTTGCGCTACGAGTGGTGAGAGTTCTTGGGAAGTTGCACCAGCCGACTCCGCACGAAGCACCGCCTCAAATGACTGCCCAAATCCCTGTAGCAAGGGTTGACTGACTTGACCGGTAGCTACCAATTGAGGTACAAAGAGAATTAACATTGCCAACGCTGTAGCCAGAAGGAAATTGACTCGTGACAATTGAGATTCCGTCTAATCGACCCTTAAATACGATGAAAATACTCCCTATAAGTGTGCCTCACCATGACGAATGGAAAATCGCGAAGCACTAGATCACTTGATCTTGGTACCGGGCGAAGTCGTGAGGCTCAGGCTCTAGATTACGTTGACAAGAATGGCGAAACAAGCGTGCGCGAGTTATACGATGCGCTACGTGCCAGTGATCCTTCGCTCACCGAATCAGAAGTAACATCATTGCTTTGGCGATTGTCGGAGCAAGACAAAATAAGCTTGGAAGATGTGAGGCCGGATACTCGATCCTTCGCTCAATTTCTGCGCTTTGGGATAGGCATCTAGGGCTCTACGGTTCGTTGGGGGTGGCTTTTGCGGCGGTCTTGTCGATTTATCTAGTGCCTTCTGATTTGCCGTGGGGGGTTTTTCGGTGGTTTCTTGTGTCAGTATTTGCGCTTTTCACACCAGGCTACCTAACCTCCAAGATTCTGTTCCCAAGAACAAGTAACTTGGGTTCGGTTGAACGATTCGTATTGAGCGTGGGCTTGAGCATAGTAATTGTGATGTTTGTCGGGTTGCTGCTAAACTTTACTTCGTGGGGAATCAGGCTGACTCCCATCGTGATCTCACTGACTATCTTCAACACCGTGTTCGTATCGCTCGCGCTCGTCGTGGGATACAATTCCAGCAGACGTTAACTAAGCCCACCTTAACGGCCGGAACTCGTTACTCCAAGTACTGTTCCAGCAGAAATCGTGCGGCCGAGAATTCGTGTCACTGGAAGCGAAACTCACGGGTTACGCCAGATACATACACAAGTACATACTATGGACACTAAAGCTCTAATAGTAGAACAATACTGTTCCAGTCAGCTCAGCTCTCACCCAATGGAGGCCGAGGATTGGTGTCACTCCAAAGGAAAAGCATGGGTTACACCAACATCATGTGCGTGCTAGAAGAATGCACGTAACAATTCCAGAACATCGGAGGAAAAGGTCTATGCCCAGGCTGGCAACTCAGATAGCTCTTGCAGTTGCTCTAATCTTTGGGTCAATATTAGCTAGTCCAGTCACAGTGGCCTTTGCCCCACAAGTCAACGGTGGATCGTCGTTGATCTATAGAACGGACTTTGAGAATGTTACTAAGATCGATACACATCATCTCAACATGGGATCAATCGAGGACTATTTTTCAACGGCTACTGGGAGTTCGCAAAGTAACCGTGGGGCGTCAATGTGGATGGAGGGATTGGATCGAAACACGCCTGGAATTTCATGTCACAGTGGTGGACGTTGCGTTGGAATGGAGGTAACCAACATCACGGAGTCCCGACGCATACAATTCGACATTCACGGTATGCAAAATCTTGTCGGAAATGAACTGTTCGTTTCGGTCTGGCTCTACTTACCAGATAACTGGAGCCTACATTTCTCCAGTTCCATGTATCCAGGCTGGTACGAACTGATCGACCCATTCTTCACAGACGCTCCAATTGCAAATCCAATTTATGGAGGTCTCTACATCGGTCAACCAGATATCTCAAAATATATTTTCAGCTCAGATTTTGCTATCAGGAACATGTTAGGCGTACAGGTATTCTACGGTCACATCAGTAACTATCAATTGCCTCTTGGCCGATGGTTTAACGTCCAATACTACGTACTTCGGGACCCGACTAACGGAATTGTGAGAATCTGGGTGGACGGCTCACTACTATTTGATATTCATAACGTCCCCACCGAGGATCCATCAAACCCGCAGTGGTGGACCACTATCGGAAAAATCTACTACGATTTGAACGACACATATTCCCCGTACAGACTCTGGGTTGACGATCTAGCAATATACAACAGCTTACCAACTTCAACTACTACGAATTCAACCTCACCCAGCTCATCAACGATGACCTCGATGAGCACCTATTCCACGACAGCTGTAACAAGTTCAACTGTAAGCTCAACAACTACTTCGGTCAGTTCTTCAACAATGACAACGCTCTCTTCCACAACAACTTCAACCGTAAGCTCAACAACTACTTCAGCCGTGGCACAGACGGTTACTGTCACACAGTCAGCTGTGACTCAGACGGTTACTGTCACACAGTCAGCTGTGGCTCAGACGGTTACTGTCGCACAGTCAGGTGTGATTCAGGCGGTTACTGTGACACAAACAGTTACTGTAACACAAGGGGCTAGCACGACACAGAAGCCTGCACAGACGACAAATCAACCAAAGCCACCACCACCAAGTCGAGGCCGCAACCAGTAACCTTCTAATTTTTCTCCTTTTTCTTTTGGGAAAACTTGCTTGGTGGACTTGGCAGATTCAGACTCAAGATTCGCTGTACTTAATTCTCGTCTTAGCTCTCGTTCTTGTTTCTTGTTTGCGCGGACTTGGTTCCAAGATAACGCTGATGTATATAGAGGGCCCGCCGGCGACGCGGACGTTTAGTGGCGTCTGCGTCGTAGTAGGTAGAGTGAGGCTGCGAGCGCTGAGAATGCTACTATGCCGATTGCGCTGAACTCTGGGACTGGAATGTTGCTTTGCTCCAAGTACAGGTTCTGGCTTATCCCAGCTTGGCCAGGTGAGACAACGACTGAGAAGGTTTGGAGTCGCCTCGCCTGGGGAGGTGATGGTGAACTTGTACGTGCCCGGTGCAGGTACGCTTCGTAGATGCCATCGTAGGTGTAGAAGTTCCACGACGCACCGTTCGCGCCCACGACGTTAACTAAGCCCCAGCTTAACGGGCGGAACTCGTTACTCCACGTGAACGCTAAGGCGTTACCTGTGACTAAGCCGTTCAGGTCGACCTCGAAGACTCCGCTAGCTTCACCGCTGAGGTGTGCGCCTGCTATTTGCCAGACGCCTTGCTGCGAGTATGGGCCTAGATGATTCGCGGCGAGGCCGTGGCCGATGAGTTCAGGTTTCAGGGCGGTGTCCTCTGTGAAGCTGATGCCTGAGGTGGCCGTTGTGCCGGGGATGATGTGGTATGATTCACCCATGAAGTAACCCGTTGACGGGTGGGTAGTACTGGGCTCCGTTGGTGACGACTACTCCGCCGGCTTGGAAGGGTAGTGCGGTCCATGTTGTGGTTTGTGTGTTGTTATTGTACCAGTTGACGAAGTCTACTTCAGCCGTCCAGCCACCCGTGTAGTCGGGGTAGCCGAGGATGCCTGTGTTCGGGAAATAGCCTGGAACGCCTACACCGAGTGCTGTGCCGGGGCTTGTGTAACAGTCAATTTCGAAGCCGCAGATTGTCGTTGCGAATAGGGGGTCGTTGAAGTATCCTCCGCCTGGGTCGTGGCTTGCGAAGGTTCCGTCGTCTGTTCCTGCGGCTGGTACTTGCGGAATCCCAGCCATTAAGACATGTAGCAGTGTTACGCCTCCGGGGAGGTAGTTGTAGGCGTTAAGGGGTTGGGGTACTGGGACGGCGGGGTGGAGTGGGCCGAACGGGTACTGGTCCGTCCCGTCAGCTGCCCTCGCAAGCCCGTTAGCTGTACGTAGGTTCCTTCGCTTGACATCCACTCAGCGACCATATTGCCTGAGTCGTCGAACAGTCGGACCCTCGCGGACATGTTGGCATTGGTCGGCGTGATGATGCTCTCCTTCTTGAAGAGAATATCCAAGGTTACGTTGACGCCGATGATCAGGTTCAGTTTGATATCGGCGATTTGGCTGGGTTCCCCGTAGACTGTGAAGGACTTGTCCTGTACATATCCGTACGTGAACCCTCTAAATCGTACTGGCCGGTTGGGATGGCTGAGGGGTAGAGTGGAAGGTAGCCTGTGACTGCTTGGCTGTAGGTTCCTCCGCCCGGTAAAGTGGTCGGACTATAATGGGCTGGGGCGAACAATAACGCCGTGTAGAGAAGTAGGAGATACCGCCTGAGTGCCCGCCCACGAACCCTAGGTCCCCCAACTCCTGCCCGAAGTACGCGTCATTCGAGCTGCCTTGGTAGGTTGTGAGGGTGCCATCGGGTCGGAGTTGCTGTGCATTCCATCCTCCTCCGCACATTTGAACGCTGGAGTTTGATGTGTTCTGGAAGAGGCAACTGGTTAGCACCGTGTCCGCCATGTTAGAGGGCACGTCGCCAATGAAGTCGATTAGGGTGCCGTTCGAATATACGCCTATGTCAATCTCTTCGCCGACCATGAATATGCCGCCCACGTTTCGTGGGTCGCCCACGAAGCTTGGGTCACTTCCCTTGCTTGTCGGTATGCCTGTGGCCGTATAGCCCACTGGGTTACCCCAAACCCATGCCCTGTTCACTCGTGGCCGTTCCCAGTCGGTGCTGTAGACTGTGATGTTGAATCCGGTGCCGCGGATCATGTGGTCGCTGATGCTGGTCGGGTTGCCGCTAAGTGTCACGGAGACCTGTTCCGTCCCGTCTTCAAGGTAGCCTAATACGTATACGTGGGGGCTGTAGGTGCCGCTTGGTATTCCATAATTCTCTCCGCCCCACGTGTCATTCCAACCCCAGAACTGAATATTCGCTCGGCCCGACTCCACAGCATGCGCGTTCAGCTTCGCCTTGTCTAAGTCATTTCTCTGTCTCAGTGTTGTCGGGTCGAAGAAGGCAGAGGGGCCCCAGCCTGATTTCGCACCGTGCGTGTACAGACCCAAATAGCCTAGCAGCGTTTGGTTGTATGACCAAACTTTGCCGTTCGCGTCCACCAGAACTCCGGCCATAACTCCTGCGCCTGTGTCGATGGGGTCGGTTGTGATCCCGTCCGGTGTGTCGTGGAAGTGAACGGTCTTGTCAATCCAGCTGCTTAAGTGTAGGTCGATTGGTAGCGTGACGTCACCAGCCCATTCCTGTGGGGAGACGTCGAAGAAGTATTCTTGGAAGGTGGAACCGTCCAAGGCGGATTGTACGTAGCGGAAGGCCCAGGCACGCACATAATACCTCCCAGCTGTCAGACCATTAACCCAGGTAGCGTAGACCTGAGGAACCATGCCGTCAAGATCCCTTGGGGCACCGTACTCGCCCTTCACTCCGAACTCAAAGTGGAATGTGGTGGTCGTACCGCCTTGCACGAACCAGTGTTGCGGAGGACCGACACCCTGCGGGTCCTGCATTAGGTTGCCGAAGTAAACGCCACTGCCTGCCCCGTTACCCGCGATACTTGGTAGTAGTTTGGGGTCGCGGTGTTCGGCACGCCATAACCTGTGCTCGGGACATATTCGTGCCATGGAAAGGCTATCTCACTTCCTAGCCGTGGGTCGTTGCATGCGCCGGCCGTATTCGAACCAGTGTAAAGTTCCTGTCCGCCAGCAATGCACGGAAGCGGGGACCATGAAACGAGGTTCGCGCTTGAGTCAGGTTGGTGGTTTAGTGTCGGGGCGTCGTACAGTTCAATCTTGATGTATTCCCCCGTGATATCGGAGCCTTGGCCTGTAACTCCGTTTTGGCCGCCTGCCACGCCAGTGTCGCCCAACGGCCATGTTTCGTCACCAAATTGGTGTTTCGAGAATACATTTCCATGAATTACAGCCCCAGGTTGGAGGTATCCATCAAAGTGCAACGACTGCCCTTTCAGAACTGTGACGCCCGTCTTGATGATTGTCTGTGGGTACCCTGCCGCTTCAGCGTAGATATCGTAGACACCCGGCGCTACGCCCTCGACCTCATAATGGCCGTGGGCTGTTGCATTGAAGTATCCAACCGCATCTACGAGCGGAAGGTCCGATTTGGTTTGGCCGGTGTATGGGTCTAGGCGGGTAGTCATCTTCGCCCAAACTCTTCCAGCCTCCTGCACTGCCTGTCCGTAGAGCGTGCTGTTGAAGCCGGCATATCGAATTGTGCCAGTGATTATGGCTGGGTCAATTTCGCCCTTGACGAGTAAAACAGGCCAATTCTCAGTTGGAATAAACTGAGAGCAACTTCCACCCGGAAGGGATCCTCCTCCCGTACCCGTGCCTTCTTCTCCACAGATTGACGAGGAGCCACCTTCAAGAAGAACTTTGAAGAAGTATCTTCCCGCAATTGAAGGCGCGAGTACGCCGTTGATTCGAATAAAGTACCACTCGCCCGCCGTCGTGAAGTCGATGGCTTGGTGCCCATAGTACGGCGTAGCGGTTGGGCTTTGCGCATCGAAGCCTGCGTCGGAGAGAACTCGAACTAGGGTCCAACCAGGCGCATAACGGTCGTAGGGGCCGATTCTAGCGACAGAGATTCCAGAGTAATCATTCGTAATAGTTGAGATGATTTGAACAGTTCCGGGAACACTGAAGCCCGGAGGAATCAGGAGATCCACGGCCTGCCATCTTCCCGTGAACCCAGCCGTCGCATTCAACGCGAAGATTAAATCGCCCGTAGACCCGGTAAGAATTGCGCCAAAGGGTGCGTACGCGTCACCTTGAAGTTGCTGGGCATTATTCGGCGACCCTGGGGGGTTGCCATTCGGGTATGGGGATTGATAACCAGGCGAGAATTGATTCGTTGCCATGTTCGGAAAGCCCGAATACGCGTTCTGGCCGCCACCAGGCCAAACGTATCCAATCACACCGGGCACGTGCGGGTCGAAATCATGTGAACGATAAGGAAAAGTTGCTGTGAGATCGCCCAGAGTAAAGTGGGCCTCTACTGGGCTCGAAACCGCAAAAACGCTAAGAATGAAGATGCCAATGCAAAATAGTCCAACATAACGCCTAAGCAATTCCAGTTTCCATCCAGATACTCCGAGTTCGCATCATTCGGAGTCAAATTGACTTCTTCGAGTTCGAGAGTATATAAGCTGGACGGTAAATTCCGGACGTATCTCAACCCCTAGAGAATTAGGCTGACAATTCCACAATAAGCCTGTTCTTGCTACTCTAAGAGAACGTTTTCAGTTGCTTCCTCTCGCAGGTTTCAATCGTAGCAAGAAGAAGGCCAAAGCCGAAGCCACGAATGCCACTATGCCGGTTATGTCGACGCGCAGGTTGAAGGGAAAGATGTTGATATGGGTAAGTTGGTCGCTCATCCAAACGGGATGCGTCAACATAACTGCAACTACGTACAGCCAAGTAAGCAACCCAAAGAGAAATATCGTGGACAGTAAGGCCCGGCCAGTTTCCGCTCTAAGCTTCATGTAACGGGCTAATGTTTCTAGCTCGTTGATAGTTCTTTTCGTTTCTGTCGCCTGTTAGAAAGCGACACTATCTATCTCACTGAGGTTGTAATCCCAATTCCGCGCAACACAATCTTCAGTACTAAATCGTCGTACTGCCTGCAACGTTTTATCTACCCTGATGAGTTGAGACCAGCTATCCTCTTGCATGTTCACGCGGGAACCAAAGATGCATTCTGCACTCAACCAAAGCGTCGACACACAACAAAACTTGGGGGGTCCAGCCCCTGTAAACCTAACTTCAGCTGTGGCAGTGTCCCGCGGCGCTTCATACCTGACGATTCAAACTCTAATCACCAGTATTGCCCAGGCATTATCGTTCGCGGTCTTGGCGCGCATAATTACGCCAAGCGAGGTGGGAATATTGGCCGTCCTATCCCTCATCGTAGCGCTTTCTCAAGCACTTAATGGGGCAGCATTTCAACAGGCGGCGACGAAGTTCATAGGAGAATTAGGGCAGGGTTCGAAAGAAGCTGCGTCAGCGGTCTTCTACCAATCTATTCGAGTAACCCTCACACTTTCAGTTCCCATAGCGGTCTGTGTTTTTGTGGGTGCACCGGTGTTAGCCTCGGCGCTGCTCTCCTCACCCGCAGAAGCTGGTTTATTCAGGTTCTTGGCCGTCGACGTTCTAGTTTACTCCGGTGTGCTTCCAGTCGCTATTGGAACGATCTTCGGAATGAACCGATTCAAGGCGGCTGCGATAATCGGATCCGCGGGTTCCATAATCAGGCAGTGTTTGATTATCATACTTATCATTTTGACGAGAAACTTCGTTGGTCTTGTGCTCGGCTGGATTGTTTCAGACCTAGCTATGCTAGCCGCCTATGGGCTGTTCATAATTCATAATCTCGGTTTGCCAAAGAACCCGTTTTCGCTTAGGAAGCTGATCAGCTTCTCATGGCCTTTAAGCATCGGCAACGTAATCAGCTTCGCGTCCAGTTGGTTCGATCGTGCGATTTTGATAGCGTTCGTACCACTCGCCGTCCCTCGGCGTCTACAATGCCGTGTTGTACTGCGTTCGGTGTTCTCAACGGCATGACTGGTTCCGTAAACAACGCCCTTCTTCCAGCCTACTCTGGATATTAGCGGGCGAAGTGGCCTTGAGAGTTGCAGGAGAGCTACCTGGCTAGTCTTCGCGTTATGCGAGTCTAACGCTGGTTCCCTTAGCGTTTGGGTTATTCGCCACGGCCAGGGTTGCGCTCACTATTTTTGTCGGCCAAGCTTACGTCAGGTGGTACTGAGTCACTGATGATATTGTCATTGATCTTCGCTTTCACTTTGTTCGGCTTGACTTTAGGTACGATGTTGTTGGCATTGTCTCTGACTCGAGCGGCCATGTGGATTACGATTGCGTCCGTGCTGCTCGGCGTTGCTTCCGCCTACGTGTTACTACCCTTAGTTGGGGATTACGGGTGCGTCTATTGCCCGTGGTGTCGCGATGGTTGTTTCCCTCGGTCTAACTCTCGCTGTATTGAGGCGGAAGAATGCGATTCAAATTGATATCAAGACGATGTGGAAGAGCTTGGTTGCAGGGGGAGTCATGGCGGGTGTCCTGGTCATCGCACAGATGATTCTCTACAGTAGAATTCTGCTGCCTGCATACGTAGTCCTGGGCGGAATCGTATACTTGGCGGTCCTTCGCATATTGAAAGCCGTACAAGGGCACGATATTGAACTCATAGGAAAATACTTGGGCTCTAGGTTGGGGTTTGTTTCCAAAGTTTTAGGCGCCATTCTTGTCGCGGAGTAGCCGAAACATTCTCTCCCTAAGTCATTGGGCTGGAGTTGGCTTTTGTTGCGGGATGACTTAGTAACCTGGCTTTAGGGTGGCTAAGTAGCTACTTCTTCCCTGTTCTACGTCGCTTCGTCAACGCCACATATCCTATGGCTACGATTACTATGACGGCGATGATTCCAACCGCCAGGGTTGTAAGGTCAGGGCCACCACCCGACTGCACAGTTTGAGTTGAGGTCTGCGTCAACGTTTGAATCACCTGTTGAGTCATCGTCGAATAGACGGTGATTGCGGCCGTTGCGGCGGTTGGTGTGGTGAGGGCGGCGTTTAGTTGCGCGGTCACGATTGAGTGGGAGAGGTTGTTCACGACCAGGTCGTAAACTCCGTTGGAGGGAATCGTCGCGCTGAAGTTGTATGACGTTTCATTTTGCTGGAGGATTAGTGGGTTCGGTGGGGCGCATGTTCCGCCCGCAACCACTTGGTGGCTCCAGGCTTGGAAAGATTTGGCTGTCATAAGGTAGAGGTCGGCCTTATTGTCCACCGTAAGGGTTCCAGATACGATGTCTCCACTGGTCGTGTTGAACGCTTGGACGAAGTAGATTCCGCAGACCCCGTGGGTGGGGGGTAGGGTGATCGGTGCTGAGAAGATTGGCCGTGGCTGTGCCGTCGTCGTTGTGACCGTCTGCGTCCCGATGGCCGCCGTGCTGGTTTGGACGGTTGTCAGGGAAGTGGTTATGGTAACGTACTGTTGCCCGTTAACCAACTGACTCCCGAGCATGAGTACCGGTAGAATTAGGAGGAGCGTGATTACGGAACGGCGTGGGTTCACTATGATTCCCTGAAGGAACTGGAAAACCTACTTATTATCACTTAGGGTTCGGGGAACTGAAGCCCTTTGGAGATAACCGTGCTGGCCGAGCTTGAGCTGCATAGGCCATCTCCCGACTAGCCTTAGGATCAGGGTTTCCAGAATCTTGACTATCTCGCGGTCGGAGATAGCTGGAAGCTTGCAAGCGTGGCTTCTTCGGTTCCGTTAACTCTTCGGCTCATGGCCTCGTCGAGTTAGCTTCGTTGGATTGACTTTCAGGATTACCTGCCATGGGTTCTTGTACTATCGCTTGAACAATCTCCTTGATTTGGGTTGATGGCTAAGGCTTTAGGATAGTTTGTCGGAGAAGTAGAGGGAGTCAGGATGGGCATGCAAACCTACCATGTTGCATTGGAAGAAGAAGATGGCTGGTACGTAGTCCAATGTGTTGAACTGCCAGGCGCAATCAGTCAGGGGCGAACGCGCGAAGAGGCCCTTGCCAATATCAAGGAAGCCATCGAGGTTCTACTTGAGCATCGAACCAGCAAGTTCGCTGGTCAGAGAGTAGAAGAGGTTGTCGTCTCAGCGTAGGCTCCCTATCTTATCTTGGCGTGAGGTCATCAAAGCGCTTTCGAAGGTGGGTTTTCAACCTGTAAGGCAACGTGGCAGCCACATTGTACTCGAAGCGGGTGATAGGTCTCTAACTGTGCCGCGCCACGACGAAATTCGAAGGGGGACATTACTCCGCATCATCGAAGAAGCCGGGCTCACGAAAGAAGAGTTCCTAAAACTACTGGGTTAATCCCATATCTTACCCAATCCGTACGGAGTCGTTGAGCCTTTGGCGCGGTGCCTCCCTTTGTCCACAACCCTCTCTGCGTGGACGGACAGCTTATCGGAGGTTAGGTATGAGATGAACACATCAGCGTCTACGAGTACTCTTTTGGGTATGGTTTCAGCGTTTTCCTTCTCGGACATAGCGGTCTGCCTTCTCCTCGAGTTTCCACCACGGCTCCTTTACGAGTCCCTTGTGTTTCCCTTTCAACGCCTTCACGCTACCCAAAGGAATCAGCTCTATTCGATCGTCCAGAAGATTCAATTCGATGCGTCGTTGAAGGCTATTTGATGAGTCTCCATTTCTTCGTTATTACAGCCTCTGCTGGGAGGCCGTATAGGGCGTATCGTTGGGCTCTGTGGGCGCCTTTGTGTATGAGGACGGGGCCTTTCATCTTTCGGCATTCGCAGACGATTTGCTCGCCGACGAGGTAGTCTCCAACTTCCTTCCCTATCATGCCACTCTGCCTTCTTCCCAGAGTTCTTTCAGGGCCTTGACCGTGAGCTCAAGGTCGAGTCTGAGGTCATTAGCGATGTCAAAGGTTTCTGCGTCCTTGTGTTTGCGAAGGTATGTTACAATCTCAGCCTCGGCATCTTTGAGCGTGACATCGTTCCGGAGTTCTATGACTTGGAGGCTACCGACCTCCTGAATGTACTTTTGGGTAGCTTCCCTAATCATTGCACTCCTAGATTTTGCTCCAATCCTCTCCATCGCCTTGTCGATCCGCTCGATCTCCCGCTTCGAGAAACGGACCGGGACTATCGATTCCCTTTCAACGAGCCTCTGCATAATCAATTCCCCATATACGTGTAATACAGAGTATACACATTAAGCCTTACGCAAGGTCGTGCTCCGTGGGTTCCTTATTTCATTTAGTCAGATGCTCGATGCAAACATTAAGCCTCTAGTAGAAATCATCGTCTAGTGAAGAGAATGAAAATCGGAAGTTGGGAGATTTACATAGGGTTCCCGTACTTCAGGCTGCCGGAGGATTGGGAAGGGCTCGATGAGGCATTCAAGAGAGGAAGACCATCTTGGAAAACGATGGGCGTGCACCTGTGGCATGAGAGCACCGACGAGGGACGTATGCTGGAAATCAGCCTTAGTCGGAAGAACGGGGCCCGAGTATCCTACTCTCACCTGCCAGCATTCTGGATTGCGATGACCTGCAACTGCGATGAGTGTAGGCATCTAAGAAGGAAATTGAAAACTATGAGGAGTAACTAGGAAGCGGTTGGCATGATTCTTTTGATAATTCTACTGTAACGTCTGGATTGATAAGATCGACGAAAGCCCGCATACCAATGAGTTTCCGAGGATCCGGCGGTTTAGATCGTCAGCTGAAGGGGTTAGGATGGTTTCGGCGAACCCGCGTTCGATGAGCCCAGAAGCTCGTTTAATCATGGAATAGTCAACGTAGATCATTGTTCTTCTCGGTATACCGGTTCCGATCCTGTCGTAGTCTTTTTTGCGTTCAGGATCGTGGATGTCTACCTGGGAGGTAAGCTGTAACTTCTAGGCGTTACTTGCATCCGCTAATTTTCGCTAGAGGACGACGTTTATAGGACCGCGCGCCGACAGCGGCCGACCCTACTCACTGAAGGAGGGATTGAAAAATCAATGAAATTATTCGAAGCCCTCGCCCTAAGGAAGGCTCTCCAGAACCAGTTAGCCCAACTCATCAGCATTAGAAACAGCACCTTCGAGTATCCCGAAGACGAGAAACCTGAATTCGATTTCCAAGAACTAACCAGTCGAATAAAGGAAAAGGTGAAAGAGATTACAAGCTTGAAACTCGCCGTCATGACGGCCAACATGAACAGCAAACTACCCAACGGGTACACGCTGTACGAGGCAATTATCGAACTAGCAAACATTAGGTCTGCTATAGATCAGCTCCAGGACCTACTACAAATTGGAAGGAGGGGTTTCTTGCTGAGCGAAAGAAGACGAAGTACTTCTGAAATTAAGACGATTAAGCAGGCAGCTCCTGAAAGGGTCCTTAAGATGATTGAGGAATACGACACCAAACGAAGACTGTTGGACGCAATGATTCAGGAAGCAAATCACACAACTGAGATTAACTGGCCACAAAAAGACTAAACCAATAAGATACATCCCTCCACAGATTGATGGAAAGGGGAGATCAGGGAAAGAGCCGGTCGAAAGCTGAAAGCCCGCAAACCATACTTGCTACCTAGCGTAGAGGCGCTTGCTTCAAAACTCATAAGATCCTCCAGTTCACAGATCAAGTGCGTTTAAAGACGCGATTACGGGTCAAAGATCAACCTAACGGGCCGCAACTCTCGGTCGCTCCAAACCTGACCCCAAAGCACTCAAAAGAATTCGTCCATTTTCGCTGTGCTGGAAGCCCTAGTGTCCTCATTCAAACTAACCAAGAAGGACGCTGACAAGCTCTCCCGTGAAGACCCACCGACGATAGCTTGAGGCATGCCTTCTACGTTCGCCGGCTTGAATGATTGGCTAGGCGAGACGAAGGAATTTTCACAGTTAACATGGCGGTTCCGAAGGGATCCGCTGCCTAGGAAATGCCCTGAAACCTTAATTGACGTCTCGCCTCCTTTATGCATGAGGGCGATAGGATTGGCGACGCTTACTGTAGACAAATCCCAGCTTACGTTGGTAAGGGAGACCAAGGAGCTTCTTGAGCAGCTACTAGAAACACTGGATGTGATGGCTGACAAGAGATTGCTTCGAGATATTGAGATCTCTCGCTCCCAAGCATCAAGAGGCCAGACGCGAAGTTTTCGTCGGCTGAGGGCGGAATTAGACCTTGAACCCCAAGTACTCAGTCGTTCAAACACCAAAGTTCGAAAGAAACTTCCGAAAGCTTAGGTCCGAATTACAGAGGAGAATAAGCGAGCAAATTCTGGCCCTGGAAGATCAACCACTTAGCGGAAAGCCTCTGCACGGACAATTGAAAGGTTTGTTTTCGCTCAGGATCGGGGAGTATAGAGTCGTCTACGAGATTCATGAGCAAAGCATTATCTTGCATACGGTGGGACACCGAAGATCCATATACGAAATCTAAGAATCGACTTTTGTCTAGTCGATTTGGTGGGGCCGAAGGGACCCACTGCTGCGGTTTCTCTTATTGATCATCCTAGCGGGCTTAACCGAATGACCTTGCAATCTCTTGGGCTGATGTCAGAAGATCGAGTGATTGGCTTAAAGTTCGGTCGAGTCTGCTGTTGTGATGCGTAGATAGCTAATGCAAGGCTCCACAATTGATCGTCGTGCGTGCCGGCTGGGTGGCTGAACCTCAGGGTCCCGGACTTTGTGGGTTCGCATTGTTGCGCCGTCATTTGGACTAGGAGTTGTGGGTTGTCTCTTGGGAGTATGAGTCTGCCCTGCTCTAATGCGAGTTTCAGTTTGCCCATGAGGTCCTCTTTGACTTGTGCGGTTAGGGTGACGCCTTCCATTCCCCGCATGAATTGTTTAATCTCCTCGTAAGGCCCTTCACCAACTCCCGTCTTGTCGAGGCATCCCGCCGCAAAGGCGTACACCTCATTCAACCTCCTCACAGTCCCTATTACCGAGGTGTAGGAGGTCTCCAGCGGCAGTTCATTGAGGTAGACGAGGCGAAGGCAATCGCCAACCTTCTCTAAGACGGCGATTGCGGAGTGGTCGGCGTGTTTTCCGAAATCTATTCCGACGAGGTATTCGCCCCTTAACCGATCCCCCGGCCTAGGTTCTCCGTTCAGCTCATAGTCATCCGTGCAGCTTAGAACAAGGTTGCTTGGCAGGTAGCTGAACTCGTCGTCAATGAAGGCGGCGTTGTATTCACGGTTGAAGTCGTATTCTCCAATCGTGTTCCTTTCCAGTTCAAGCTTCGCCGGCGTAATTAGCGGGCTGATCGATGAGGGCCAAGTATACGCCTTGAATCCCAACTCAGGCTTGCTAATTACACCGGAGAAACTTGAGGTGGAAAGGAACACGATTGGCGAATACGACTTCAACCGTGAGTACAACGCCGCCTTCATTGACGACGAGTTCAGCTACCTGCCAAGCAAGCTCGTCCTAAGCTGCACAGATGACTATGAGCTTGACGGAGAACCTAGGCCCGGGGATAGGTGAAGAGGCGAATACTTCATCGGAATAGATTTCGGAAAACATACCGACCATTCCGCAATCGCCATCTTAGAGAAGGCTGGCAGTGATCTTCGCCTCGTCTACCTCAATGAACTGCCGCTGGAGACCGCCTACACCGCGGTAATAGGCACCGTGAGAAGGTTGAACGAGGCGTACGCTTTTGCGGCGGGATGCCTCGACAAGACGGGAGTAGGTGAAGGACCCTACGAAGAGATTAGACGATTCATGCGAGGAATGGAAGGCGTCACCCTAACCGCACAAATGAAAGAAGACCTCATGGGCAAACTGAAACTCGCCTTGGAACAAGGCAGACTCACCCTACCAAGAGACAACCAGCAACTCCTAGTCCAAATGACGGCGCAACAATGCGAACCCACCAATCCGGGACCCTGAAGTTCAGCCACCCAGCCGGCACGCACGACGATCAATTGTGGAGCCTTGCATTAGCCACCTACGCATCCCAACAACAGCAAACCCGACCGAACTTCAAGCCAATCACACGATCTTTCTAACATCAGCCCAAGAGATTGCAAGGTCATTCGGTTAAGCCCGCTAGGATGATCAATAAGAGAAACCGCAGCATGGTCCCTTCGGCCCCACCAAATCGACTAGACAAAAGTCGATTCTTAGATTTCGTATATGGATCTTCGGTGTCCCACCGTAGCAAGATAATGCTTTGCTCATGAATCTCGTAGACGACTCTATACTCCCCGATCCTGAGCGAAAACAACCCTTTCAATTGTCCGTGCAGAGGCTTTCCGCTAAGTGGTTGATCTTCCAGGGCCAGAATTTGCTCGCTTATTCTCCTCTGTAATTCGGACCTAAGCTTTCGGAAGTTTCTTTCGAACTTTGGTGTTTGAACGACTGAGTACTTGTGGTTCAAGGTCTAATTCCGCCCTCAGCCGACGAAAACCTCGCGTCTGGCCTCTTGATGCTTGGGAGCGAGAGATCTCAATATCTCGAAGCAATCTCTTGTCAGCCATCACATCCAGTGTTTCTAGCAGCTGCTCAAGAAGCTCCTTGGTCTCCCTTACCAACGTAAGCTGGTATCGTCTACAGTAAGCGTCGCCAATCCTATCGCCCTCATGCATAAAGGAGGCGAGACGTGAATTAAGGTTTCAGGGCATTTCCTAGGCAGCGGACCCCTTCGGAACCGCCATGTTAACTGTGAAAATTCCTTCGTCTCGCCTAGCCAATCATTCAAGCCGGCGACGTAAAAGGCATGCCTCAAGCTATCGTCGGTGGGTCTTCACGGGAGAGCTTGTCAGCGTCCTTCTTGGTTAGTTTGAATGAGGACACTAGGGCTTCCAGCACAGCGAAAAAGGACGATTTCTTTTGAGTGCTTTGGGGTCAGGTTTGGAGCGACCGAGAGTTGCGGCCCGTTAGGTTGATTTTTGACCCGTAATCGTGTTTTTAACGCACTTGATGTGAACTGGAGGAATATGAGTTTTGACGACGCTCCTCACGCTAGGTAGCAAGTATGGTTTGCGGGCTTTCAGCTTTCGACCGGCTCTTTCCCTAAATTCCCCCTTTCCATCAACCTGTGGAGGGATGTATCTTATTGGTTTAGTCTTTTTGTGGCCAGTTAATCTCAGTTGTGTGATTTGCTTCAAGTAATTCTGTCCACTGAGTTAAATCTAGTATTCACTGAGATGGTCACAGACCTGAATGTTGGT
>CAWABQ010000047.1:0-10783 GCA_963780265.1 Candidatus Bathyarchaeota archaeon | reverse complement strand
TCGCAGTGGCGACTCCCATCAACCATGCTGACGCAGAGAGGTACGCTGCCCCAACCATCAAGGCGCTAGCCGACATCCATCCCAGGGCAGGGAACATGTGCATCTTCTTTGCCCTGAAGAGTCCTGCTCTGCGACGAATCAGTTGCGTACAGACATACGCAATCGGAGCCACATAGATCAAGCCGATCAGCGACGCTGCAACCACACCCGCAGCCAATGCACCGGCCTCAGCGCTGAACGGCGACACAGTCGCATAGGAGAAGTAGGAGGCGTATAGGATTCCGATGAGCGGGTAGACGCCTACCCGCAGGGCGTCAAGGAACCAGGGATTCGCAGAGGCCGCATAGGTGACTGAAGGCGCCCAACTGTAATACCAAACATTGAAGGTTTGCATAAACATCCGCCCCGCAGTTGTGTTCTGAATCTGATTGTTACGGAAACCCCGAAGGAAATTCGCATAAGGCTCTAGGGAAGTGCCGGATGTGGCAAAAGCCACAGGGCAGCCGATAGACGGAAGAACAGTAGTCTTGATGGTGGAAACCGAGTATGTGGTGCTTGGCACCGAAGAGAAAGTAGTTTCTGTGCTGGTCGCACTGCCCGTGTACGTTGTGAAGGTTGAAGTAGACGTGCTAGTTGAAGAAACTGTTGTAGTGTAACTGAAACTCGACGAAACAATCGTGCTAGTAGTGGAAACCGTGGTCGAACTAGTTATTATCGAAGTTGAGGTTGAAGTGGTTGTGGTTGATGCTATCGTGGTCACAGTGGGGTTAAACGTGGTTGATGTTGTCACGGGTGGTGTGACGACGCTAGCAACGCCTATGATTGCATTGGCCGCAGGATTTGACAGTAGTATAACGCTCAATAGCGAGAGAGCGAACACAAGGCCAAGTACCAGTTCACGACGCGCCCCTTTCACTTTTCTCAATCGAACAACCTCCGCAGTAGAATGGGGACCACCAATAACAACATTCCAAGCAAGCCGAACTCATCACTTAAGCTCGGTTGGATGGCTTGACCTAAGGTCACGGTCTGGGTTGTCGTTGTAGTCCCGGTTGTGGGATACGAGGTGGACCCTGTTACGGTCGAGACTACAGTTGTTACACCGCTAACAGTGGTCAGAGTTTGTTCCGGGAAGACCATGGTTGTTCCGCCGGTGGAAGTAAACGTGGTCGTGGTTAGTGATGAAGAGATTGATGTATAAGTTGTAAGTGTCGTCGTGGCCGTCGAACTAGTAAAACTGGTTGTCGTAGTGCTAGTGGAAGTCGCTGTGGTCAGTGCGCCCACTGAAAGGTAGTTTGAAGCAAAGTCGTGTAAGGTGCCATTAACAGTGACCAGGTAAAGACCAGGACTTAGGGTGGCGTCGGCTTTGATTTGGAATGTGCCCGAGACAGAACCACCTGAGATTGAACACGATGGGAACACGAACCAGGCTGGTGTCGTAGTCGGTGACACAAAAATCTGGCATGTTGTATCACTCGGGTTGTATCCCGAGCCGCTGACTGAGACAAATACGTTCGGTTGTCCCGTTAACGGTTCGATGATAACGTTTGGCGCGACGGTAAGCTGGGCGTTCGGTGAACCTATGGTGAAGGTTGTTGATGCGTTATGACCCAACTGGTCGCCAACATTGAGAACGTAGACACCGGCAAGAGTACCTGACCCAGGAATGAATGAGCCTGCCACCTGGCCTGAGTTCGGGCTCACGATTCCGCACGAAGTACCTGATTGAGCTCCGTTATCAAGGAAGGGATGGAAGGAACCCGTACACGTAGTCGCTAAAGAGCTGAATCCTGCTCCAGCAAAATTGAAAACTGAGCCAATACTGCCAGAACTAGGCGAGACGGTTACGCTTGCGGTGACATTGAAGTAGTGGAATGCGGCAGCGGGTATGTCGTTTTGTGGTGACCCTTTGACCGTCACGTTCCAGTTAATGTTTGTCGTTGCTTGCGGACCGACCACGAAGCTTCCTGTCGCCACTTGTTTGCTAATGGTGCAAACGGGTGAGGTTATCAGATTGAAGTTCTGGACGCCGAGGGAAATATCTCCCACATACGCCAATACGCTGCATCCACCGCTGTCGCTGATTGAGAAGCCCGTAGCCGTGAAAGTTATCGTTGAGCCGTTCGTTGCGTTGTTTTGCGAAAGCACGAGCGACGCGGTGAAGTTCTCTGTGAACGTTGTGAATGCACTGTCACCAGTCGACCCCTTAACAGTAATGGTGTAGAATCCGGAAGCGGCGCCTGAAGTTACGAAGGTAGTCCCATTCAAGTTTCGCCCACTGTTGCCAACAACGCAATTTGAAGTTGAGAACAGATTACCCGGCGATGAGCTGATGGTACACGAACCTTGGTCTCCACTACTGAATTGGCCTCCTGTGAGACTTATGCTTACGAAGGTCCCTGGGATTCCCGTCGGGTTACCACCCGCTCCAATTGCTCTGATTGTGGGGAAAACGTCAACTATGAAGTTGATTCCAGCTTGATCTCCTGAGCTTCCTGTTACGTTCACGGCGCGAGTGCCTGGTGTCGCGCTTGTGCCTACAGTGAACTGAGCGGTAACCGTTCCTGATTTTATGCTGCAGGTGGGTAAAGTTATTAGAGCTGGGTCCGCGCCGGGGCCTAGGGATGTTAGCTGGCAGCTTGCGTCAGCAGTCCGGAAACCGGTCCCAGTCACCTTGACAATTGTACCTCTCGGGCCATCAGGTGGACTAATCGCGAGAGTGGGGACAAATACTTGTGTGACGTTGAATGTTGCTTGAGCGAAGTCACCTGTGTTGCCCCTCAGTTGAACAGTGTAGAACCCCTGGGCTACGTTCCCCACGTTGAAACTGCCCACAGGTTGGCGGGTACCGTTACCGTAAGTAAGGATGGTACAAGATGGGAACGTGATGAAGCCGGAAACGCTTGAAAGGGAGCACGACGTGTCGCTGAACGAGAAGCCAACGCCAGTTACCGCAACGAAAGTTCCGACGCCGCCCTTTGTGGGATTCAGATAGATGGCGGGAGCGGTTACGGTGAAAGTTGTCTGGACGAAGTCGCCCGATGAGCCTGTCACGCGTACTGTGTATGGGCCTGGGCCCAGGGTATTCACAACAAACCTTCCGCTGAAATTGCCCCCTGTGGAGCCTGAGATTGTGCAACTGCTTGTGCCGAGAAGTGAGTAAGTGATTACCGTTGTGCTCGTTGTGGTTGTGGGGTTTGCGAATGAACAACTTGTGTCCTTTGCATTCAGCGACCCAGTGACGTTGACGACTGTTCCTTGCGGCCCGCTGGTGGGGTGAATATAGATCTCGGTGACAGCGAAGGTTGCTTGGGCTTTGAGTGTGTGAATTTTATCCGTCATATTGACGATGAAGGTGTATGGATTCGGTATTGGAGTAGAAATGAGAACGCTCACAACGAACGAACCGGATATGCTGCTATTATCGCTACTCGCCAGGTTGCATATTGGGCTGATAATCAAAGTGCCTGGGGTGTTTTGTCCGTCGAGACTGTAAAAGTTGCATTGAACTGGTGTCGAAGAACCACGACCTAATTTAGTACCATTTGGAAAAGAGAAACCTGATCCTGACACACTGATGAGCGCTCCTCGCGGGGAAAACGTGGGGTTAAGCGTCACTGTGGGTGCGCCTAGAACAGATGGCGGGATGTCGAAGTAGGAAGCTGAGACGATCATCGCCGATAGGAGGAGGAGTATGGTGGCTACGTGTTTGGACCGGCGAGTACTCAAGTTAGAACACGCATCTCTACTGCGCTAAGCGCTTGTTTACGATATTTAATGGCTTTTAACGCATTACGCCAAATTATTAACAAAATTGCAGCAAAATTTGCTTGATTTTGCATTATTTCAGGCACTTGAGAGAAATCCGCCATACAAGCCCACTCAAGATAGCTTCCAATATCTCCCCGAGTAAATTGCCGCGCGCCCATAGCTGAGGTTGATATTTAACTGTTGTTGCGTACCACACAAATACGCATCCAACCCCTCAACCAAGCCCACGACGAATAAGCAAGTCCAACATCTTCGTAACTTAGGGGGCTATTTTGAATGGAAGCGCAAGTCGAGTAAGTTGTGTTTCAGTTGTGGAGATTCCCTCGCCACTCTCACGTGCTCATATCGTGGCGTTGTGAACCCGCACTATGCGAAGTTCTGCGGCGCAAAGACGTTGGCCGACTGCTCAAAACCAGTTCGAGCGACCAGACCAGCACGCAAGATTAGCCGACCAGTTCGACTAAGACTCGATTTTCGATATCGTTTTGCGAGCGCAAGGAGGATGATGATGGCGACGATTGCCGCGATCTGAGGGAATTCAAATTCTGGGATGGGCACCGTGCTTTGGGTCAATGACATTCTTTCTGATTGTGTGCCGCTAGTCGATTCCTCCACCAGTAGAATCCCACTTGCTCGGTCCCAGTACAACACCCCGCTAATCATGCCAGCAAGAGTTCCCACTAGCGCAAACCTTGAAGTGTTCAGCACCAGAACGTTCTGAGTTCCCGATATTGTCGAAGTCATTATTGCGACTGGAACTGAACTTCCCACGCCAAGTCCTGATGGTTGAATGTAGAAAATGACGTAGTATCGAAAGCCAGACGTGTAGAGCGCAGGAGTCGCTTGTGAAACAGACGCTATGTCGCTACCTCCAAGAGTGCACGCTGCAGAATATCCGGCCGCAGTATTCGACCCAATCGAAGTTGACTCAACAACCCTGTCTTGGACTATGTAGCTAACCATGATGTTGATGTTCGGGTCGTTTGAAATGATTGAGTTTGTTCCCATAATATCCGATATTGTTCGAAACCTCACACTCAATTGCGCTGTGTTAGGTGTGCACGTGATTTTGCCTTTGATGGTTTCCGTCACGTTCCATTGATTGCCTATCTGTTGAAAACTGTACGAATCAACCGAAGCAACAGTGATGTTCCCTTGCGACGTTGCAGCGCTATCGAAGACTGCATATGTCAAGGTAGAGCCGTTTTGGGGGAACGGTACTTGAGCGGCTACTTGGCTTGGCGACGCAGCCAGAGCAAGGACAAAGAACATCAATACTCTGCAGGCTCTCATTCTTTCACGTCTCAGAGCAGCCAAACATCTCATTATTGCAGATAAACTACGCTTCCCCTCGGTTCTGTTAAGTTGAAGACTCATGCGCAAAAATTCAGGTTCAGTTTTGGGTTGTTAACTGGCGGCTCATTTGAGCCAGCCTATTAGGTGAAGATATTGGATGAAAGAGGATAGAGCGAAGAAGGCCAGTACTCCGGTCAGGAAAATTAATGCTACTGTTAACCACATTAATGTCTTAGATTCGGAACGAATAGATTCCAATAATCCAATCTGGTAGATTTTGGTTGCCTCTTCGACCTTTCGCTGATGCTGTCTCAGCCAACTACGTTGTTGCTTTGTGTAGTGCCCCGTTTGAGCGGCAGCGTTTTCAACATTAATCCACTCTTCAACCACTGAGTAGTAGAATTTCCTTAAATCGTCAATAGACTTCGGCATCGAGGTTTAGCTTCTTCAGTTTAAGAATGCCACGCAGGTAGGTTGTTTGTTTCCCAAAGCATCCTCGAATTGAATAGTGATCTTAGTTCCCTTACTTTGGCTGTTGACCTGTTCGAAGAGCCATGCAATTTGCGCAGAGCTGAATTGCTGCCGATCGAGTTCATCTTTTGTCAAATACGCTTGTACCATAGTACCTCGCGCTCTAATCGAACATGCCTGCTCGAATGTGCAAAAATCATTCCATCCGAACTTCGTTGCAATATTGAGAATCGAAGGTAAAGATGTGCCATGACGGTCGTCTTTACTGAAAGTCATACTCGTGATGACCGCGGGTCCAAGACCTTCATTTAGTAGAATGACTTTTCTTCCCTTATCCCCAAGATGGTCCTCCACATTCAACATTGATCGAATGTCAGCCGAAGCTATTCTGCTCTGGAGTTCAACATCTTGCCTGAACCTCTTCTGCGCACGAACTTCAGTCAGAATAGCAAGCACGACGGCAGACAATGCCGCTATAGCCGTTAATAGATTTGGAATTGCTGAACTATCAGTCTGGTTAGCGCTCATCACTTTGCGCAGCTAGGTATTCGCCCAAAACTACTCTAGCAGCTTCTGGGATTGTACCCAACATACGTTTCTTTCGCTCCTTCTCTAAGGCTTTCTCCATTTCCTCCGTTATGGAAAGCATGAATCGTTTCATTGCCATACGCAGTACCTATTGATATCAATAAGCACGAGGGCTATAAACTGGCACCGCCCCAAAGCCATTGGCCGAAAGGCCAATATGTAACAGGTGTTACATTTGGGGGTGAGGCGTGTGCGTGTGAGGGCGGGTCCTCTCTGGGTGGTTGATTACGATATTCCCGTTAAGCCGAACGCTAGGCGGATTGCGTTCTACCGTGGCCTCTGGGCGATTCTAAAAGAGAACAGTATCGTGACTAGTGCGAGGAGCACGCAGTCCGTTTGGATCCTTGACGACGAGAAAATAGCACGCCGCATCCATAACCATGCCCTAAGATACGGACAAAGCCACCTATACAACTCTAGGCCTGTCGACTAGCACACCAAACACACATACCCTTCCCAGCATTCCAATTCTCTTCCTTCGTGATGAACGCCCCACACTGGGGACATTGATGAGGCACCATACCCAAACGCACAAACGCACTATCTAATCCATATGAAATGAATCTAACGTTTACTTCGGAAACTGTGGCGAGAAGCTAACAAGGGCTCACGATAATTAGTCAGTCATTCGTAGAATTCTACCGCAGCCGTAGCACGCTCGGCATTTCTCCCAGCTCCCAATTTCGTTGTTCTTC
Organism: Candidatus Bathyarchaeota archaeon; assembly: GCA_963780265.1. Taxonomy (GTDB): domain Archaea; phylum Thermoproteota; class Bathyarchaeia; order 40CM-2-53-6; family 40CM-2-53-6; genus FEN-987. Next base: position 3,962 of record CAWABQ010000047.1, on the reverse strand, counting down.
GGGGTTATGTGGAATTCCCAGCGGCCGCCTAGGCCGTTACACCACGGGCAAGTTTCTTCTTCAGGCGGCCTATTCATGCGGGGCGATCTCACCGGGCTGATTCTGGTCAGACGGTTGCCCAGCTTAACGAACGTTTGATGGCATTTTGGGCACGAGTAACTGGCTGAAGCTTCAATCTCTCGGCCGAGCCACTTGAATTCGAGCGAGGCGAGTTCCAGCGAGCAGGTACAGGTAGGGCAAAGCATACCATTACGCAGACCGTGCCGGAACTAAGTTGCTAACGTTAGGATCGCAGACGGACGGTGTTGGGAGAAACTACTGCCAAGGCATAAAAGCGTCGAGCGCCGAAATATTCGTCGGCCTACTTAATGACGACGAGCAAAGCAGAGATACGAAAGAAAGCGGTTGAAATTCTCCAACTGAATCCTAAGGGCATTCATTACATGGATTGGGTCCGAAAAATACAAGAAGCTCTCCCAGACGCGAACCCGAACACAATACAGGGAACCGTTTGGGATTTGGACAGGCAGCTGCCGAGCGAAGTGTACAAACCGGCGAGAGGTATCTGGCGACATGTGTCCTTCCGGGGCGAGGAGGCTCCTGCAGAGGTTGTGTCAGGTACTGTTCACGTGACTGAAGGAAAACCGATTAGCGAAAGTGACTTCTACGCGCCGTTTGCTGATTGGCTCGTCAGAGGTATTGAAGAGTGCACGAAAGCGATTGCACTCGGCGGCAACGTGTTCAAAGACAAATTTGGAACGCCGGACGTTATCGGAATTTACAAGTCTGCGCGATACAGACATTATCAGGACCCCCACCCCTGAAATCATAACTGCTGAAATCAAAACGGATGCAACCGACCTGATTCGAGCGTTCGGGCAGGCATGCGCATACAAAATCTTCAGTCACAAGTCGTACTTGGTAGTGCCAACAGATTCACCTGCAGAGGACTTGAGCCGCTTGGATTCTCTCTGCCTGATTTTTGGGATAGGTCTGGTTCTATTCGACAGGGAGTATCCAGACGAGCCCGATTTTGAGATTCGGGCACGACCTTCGAAACACGAACCGGATATGTTCTACGTGAACAAGTATTTGAAAATGGCACCTGAGGAATTGTTCAGCTAAGGTGTCTGGCATGTCAGCTTCTCGTTCAACCATTCAAATCGTTTTGTCGATTCCCTTCTGCGCCGCCGGTTAAGACAATCGAGCATTGAACAAATTGAAGTGCGCCTGTAGTCATGAAGGATTCTACAATGGTGAATGTCTAGGTGTCAAAGAAACCGCAAGTTGACCCCATACTAATAGAAAAGATAGTTGATTTCGTTGATAGCTATAGCACCAACAAAGGGCGCTTCCCCTCGACACAAGAGGTCATCAAGGAAATGGGAGTCGGGAAGACAAAATGCCGCCGTCATATACATTTTGCGATTACGGGAGGAAAATTGGATTACGTCTACACTTCATCGAAGCCTACCAGAGCAAGGGTACTTGGGTCGACACAATTATCAATCACATCAAGAATGTTCCTGAGCAGCCACCCAATTGGGTCAGCTCATACTCGATTCCAACGAAAGCTGAGATGCTTTCCGGCCTCAAGAAAGCTGAAGATGAACTTTCGGTCTTCACGGACTTGGAGGGCCTTCTCTGGCGCAAAGACAGACCTCTAGCCTTTGCATGTTGCAATGTTTTGGCTAGAATGGGCTTCAAGACGGAATACAAGGAGACCGAGGGTGACCATGACGTCGAAATAAGAGACGATCAATACTTCGCGATTGCTGAGGTAACGGGGTCCGAACATCAGATTCGGATTAGTAACGCTGATTCACTTTCAAGATATTACATGAAAATTAAATACGAAGATGAGAATGAGAAGGATGTTGTTCCAATCCTAATTGGAAACGCCTTTCACAACATACCTGTGTCAGAAAGAATATCGCCCCCATTCACGGCTTCACTCATCAAAGCCACCAAGAGAGAATTCAACTACATTCGTCTAATGTCTAGCATCGAATTGTACAAGGCAATAGGAAGCGTTCTCGACGGCAAACAATCGAAAGATGACTTTCGAAAGAGTTTCAAGAGCGGCCAATTGTACTATTCTGCTTAGAGAAGAGCATAATGCCTAAACAGCCCAAACCCAAGCCCACACAGAAAAGCTCCGCTGACCTTGGAGACATTCATGCAAGCATCGAGGACATGAAGAGGCAGTTGGACGCAATTGTCAAAGCAATGATCGCACCGCAGCTCGGCAAGAACGAACGAGAAGCTAGAAATCATCTTTCCAAGCACATTAAGACTGAACTCGCCGCTAAGATTTGGAATGCCATTGATGGAAAACGTGACGTCGAAGATTGCATCGGCGGTTGGCAGAAAGCCTCAGGTAGTAAACCCCTACATCGGAAGATGGGAGCAGGCGAGTCCTCCGCTAGTTTATGTGTATACCGAGTCCCACGGCGCGCGTGTTTACAAAAGAATCTACCCAATCAGAATGAAGGCGAAGGTAGTAAAGCCGCCCAAGCATAGCCAAGCGCCTTCAGTCAGCGCGCCGAGTCCGCCGAGTACGGCGAGTTCGCCTACCACGCCCGTTCCGTGAGACGGCCAACGCAAAGATGTTTCGAACGGAATTTTGCTCTTTGTTTAGACAGTTCAGTGAACTCAACGTTTTGTAGTTGTGGTAGTTAGTGGTAGTGTTCGCCGTTGTGGGAATATGTTTAGGGCGTGCCGTACGGTGATGCCTGAGTGTGCCACAAGGTTAGAGCTTGCTGCGAACGGCTAATAGTTACTGCGGGCTTTTCTTCTCCTAATCGTTCGATTCTGATCCCTTAGTGCCTGATCAATTATCTTTGGTACGTTGTAGCGTAGGAACTTTTCTACCGTAACTTCAGGGTTCTGCTCAAGCAATCCATGTATGACGCCGTCGGCGACCCAATACCACTTGTTTTCGCGCGTATCGGATGCATGAACGCATCGACTAACTTGTTAACCTCACCAAGAGTGTAAGGCGGTCTTTTCCTGGCTGGCAAGGGTTTCTGTTGATCATTCCGCGAACCAACTTCTAAGCTAGGTGGACCCTAGCTAGTTTGCCTAGCGAAAAACGTAGACCATGGCTTTTGTCCTTCAAAAAACCAACCCAATGCTGAGTAATCCGGAACGTGCCAGGAGAACATCGTTTCGAAACGGTGTTTCATTCCTTTCGGGACAAGCGCGTTCCCGCATGGGCAACATTTCCAGGCTGGCTTCAGTTCTGAAAAGCTCATTTCACCATGTTTTGCTGGCGAACGCTGCAATTTGCTGTCCACATGGTACAAAAGTCGTCGAATGCTGCCGTATCATCGACTGAACATCGTCTCACCTGCAGCATAACCGTGAAAACCTTGCCGCAACATCGTAGAATCGTCAATCAACTCCGTTCATACGTCGATTTGAGACACCTCACTCTCGTGTAAAGCCGGCGTCTCTCGGCCATTTCAGGACTAGAATCGTTGCATATCGACTACAACAGGGTCGCGCACGACCGCGCATGGTCGCTAATGGTCGCGCATTGGTCGCGCATAATCCCGTTATGGTCTCGTACAGTGCTCATCCCGTGTCGTACGGTCCCCGCACGTTTCGCGTTGGTCCCGTTTTGCCTTGCTAACAGTGGGTTAGCGTGGTTTGCAGCGAACGCATTAGGTCGCATTTTGTGGCGTAGTATCTGGAAGCGTCTGATTTTGTCCGAAAGTATTCGATAGCATCTGAAATCATCTGTTTACATCGTGAAAGTATCTGATTGCATCGTGAAGGTATGCGGTCGCATCGTGAAAACGTCTGATTAGTGATCGGCATCTCGTGACACGCGTGTGTCATCCGTTGCAAACCAGTCGTCTTGCGACTGACTAGCTGACGCTGACGTGTTCTATGGCGATTGGTCAGGTCCATTTATTGTGGTTGATCCGTTTCAGGACGATATCGGCTAGGGCTGA
>CAWABQ010000046.1:0-33392 GCA_963780265.1 Candidatus Bathyarchaeota archaeon | reverse complement strand
TTTTAAGGTTTCTCATGTATATTGTGGCTCGGGCGATGGCGTCGATTTCTAGGTCGTCTACTTCCGGTTCGTAGCTTCCCAGTTTCTTCAACTCGCCGATTAGGCCAGCCTTGACGGTTTCGTACTCCTTCGTGTCCTTCTGGGTGATCAGTGGCACCTTGTAGGGCGCTTGCTTGGGGTTTCGCTGTGTCTCGCTTTTCATTCTCATACCTCTTCCGTTTTCTCTGCTTGCGTCCTCAGCCATGCTTTGTTGCGTATGTATTGGAAGAGTAGGCTGTGGAGTAGTGCTTGCTGGGTCACCGTGTACATGCGTGCTCTCGTCCTAATTTTCTGTTTGAACTCTCTGGAAATGTGGATGGTAACGCTCTTCGTGTGCTTCCTCTGCACGCCGACGACCTCGTCACCCTCAAGTCCCGCGTGGATTGCCTGAAAGATAAGAAGCGCCGTGTTCGGGAACTCGCTTTCGCTGACCGCTGTCCGCAGCTCAGCATGCTCATCGGCGGACAACCGAATCCTCAGCTTCGTCTTCCCCCTCGTCGCTGCCTCGTCGCTCGTTTGCTCGGCCGATTCCTTCACACACCCGCCTCGTACGCCCCGTAAAGGAGAGTTGACGTTTGCCGCCACCATCACGGCTAGGGAGGTAGCTGAAACACTCACCCAGCATAAAACGGGGCCAATTAACTTGCGTGGGCTACGCCCGAGAACCTATCCGACTTGCACTATGCGTCTAACTCGCGATTTCGAGATGGACGACGTCTAGCGATGGGTTGCTTTGATCCGGATTGTAAGGAGCAGGCTTATGTACTACGCCAGTACTGGTAGTACCCGACGTTTCCATGACTGAAGAGGTTCTGGTCACTAGAAAAGGACAAACAACGATCCCTGCTAGGCTCAGGAAGAAATACCTGATAAGGGAAGGCACACGACTCGAAGTTGTCGACTCAGGTACTGGTATACTGCTGAAGCCCAAGCCGAGCACCGTCGACCTCGTTGGTTCCGGCTCGAAGTACGCTACCCCCGAAGAGATGAAACGCCTCCTCGACAAGATGAGGGAAGAGGATGCCTAATCTTATCTATGACACTCGCTTTTTCATCGAGCACTTTTACTCAGCCAATATTGCGGTTCAAGAGAGAACGAAACGTGAACTACTGAACAATAAGGCCAAACATGTCTCGGTCATCACTCTCCACGAGATCTATCGACTTGCCTTGGGGAAGGAAGGGCGGGAGGTCGCACAACTCAGGGTTAATCTAATTTCAAAGGATTTTGAGGTCGTCGATGTAGATTGCGCTGTTGCTGTGAAGGCTGCTGAGATGCGGCATGGGTCATCTCTGCCGATGGCTGACAGTCTGATTGCGGCTACGTGTCTCGCTCTTAAGGCGGCTTGCGTCTCTGACGATCCTCATTTTGCGCGAATTCGTGGTCTTTCAACAAGATGGATCTAGCAAATTAGTTTCATGACTGCTTGAAAACATGATGTCCAAACAGCCCCTTTTCGCCGTTGGAGTGGGTCAATCCGAATCCAGATGTCTGACGGCTAGGATCGACCAAGCCTCAAACCCCCAATTCCACTAGAACCGAATACCTACTGAACATTGAGTCAGTTCGAGAATCGAGGGTGGCTATGCTTCGGGGTCACGATTACCATTCGGAACGGATGAGAATCGTTTGGGCACGGGCGCCTGAGAACCTTTTTCAAATGGTCAAGATATGCAATGTCGTGTGGAACCATGGTTGCGGAAACCGTTCCCGTGGAAATCCCAGCCGAGATCTTTGAGCTTGCAGAGCGTAGCGGCATCTCTCGGGAGAAAATGAGTGCCCTCTTGAGAAGTTTCGCTGTGCTGGAGGTCTTAGCGTCCTCATCCAAACTAAGCAAGAAGGACGCTGACACGCTCTCCCGTGAAATTAAGATCGCGGCTTGGAAGAGGCTTAGCCCATACAAACACTGATTCTGCGAGTTCTTTGCCCGCACCAAAAGAACCACACACTACGACCCACCACCAGACTTCAGAATCTTGGATATTTCCCTGACAAACCTTTTTGCTCTGTCTAACGAGGTGTTTGCGTATCCCTTCTTTGTAATCAGGCCGGTATCGTATTGGAACTGGCTTCTTTTCTTTCTCTCTGCCTCATAGGCGACTATTAGCTCTCCCGCCTTCTTCTCAATTCTCTTCATCAGTTCTTCCCTACCCACCAACTCGCCTGCCACATCTTTGGCCTCATCATACTCTCGAATCAATTTTGCAAGTTTCTTGTTCGACATGAAAAAGTGGATTAGGGCGTCAGCGGTGACTTTGTGAACTACCTCTCCTCTCGCTTTCATTCCTTCCTTAGCCAACAATGCTGTGGCAGCGTAGAACATCGAATAGTATGAGCAAACTACAACCCAGAGGTACGACTCGAATCCCGCGCCTACCTTTAGAACGTCTTTGGTCACCTCCTCTTCAGATATCTGATAGAGAAGCGCGGCAGTCTGAAGTGAAGATTCAGCATTCCTCATGAAGAATTCCGTGAACTTCTTGATGGATTCATCCTTGATCCTAAACAGTCCATCCTCAATATACTGTTTGACGTTTCTATCAGCTTCTTTGATTCTTTCATTGGATATCATTAGAGCATCCCTGAGACCAAATTATAGAAAGCCTCTGCTCCGTACGGAATTATGTGACTCGTGAGAGTCTCCGTTGCGACGTTCGGTTGAGCATTCCCTTGGTTCGTCGAAAGCATTGAAGCGAACTGCTTGGACGTGAGTATAAGTTCGTGTAAGCCGGTCGTACTAGTTCTGGATATTGAGGCTAATTCGTTCTCGATTGCGCGCTGAAATGTTCGATGAGGAACGATCAGTACAATATCCAGATCGGATCTTGGGTCAGCGGTCCCTTTAACATTGGAACCAAAGAGTATCAAAGTGAAATATGGTAGCACCCCGGAGGTCTTGGAAATTATGGATGAAACCAGAAACCGGAGGTCTGCCTTGGTCTTGAGGAAATCGTCCGTTCTCAATGACTCAATGAACGCAAGGTCCTGAACATTTCTGGCCAGGTTTAGCCTACAGACGTTATGATTACCACTCTTCTTTAATCTAAGGCGCCCATCCTTGGAAAGTTTTTGTGCAGTCTCGTATGTAATGCGGTAAGACTGTCTTATCCCTTCGGCTAGTCCGCGAACAGTGAATTCCTTGGTCAAGTCGCTCACCATGACTTTTAGAATCGCTATCGCGGTTCTTGACAAATAGGCCAATTTGGGTTTTGATGCGGGCCTTGGCAAACTGTTCACTTAGGTGTATAACATTATTCACTTGTGTGTATAATACATTTTGTTCTACAATACATTAAGCTTAGTGCGCACACACGCTAAACTACCTCTCCCCTGTTAGGGGAGCTATCCCCTAACAACTCTCCTCCACAAACGGGCTAAGGTTCCCCATTCTTAGTGATTACGCGAGGGAAACGATCAGGAGCTACGACTCTAACCGGCCTAGTCTACTTTAACACGCAACCGTACTCGGCAGGGGAATCTTCTAAACGTGATTTCTAGCGCATGTTATACAACCGAAGAGCAGCGGGGTCGGCCCACCCCCTGCAGGACGTTTGCCGCCACCATCACGGCTCTTGGAGAACGTTGAGCTCGTACCACTTTCGGGCTACACTAGCGAGCTCAAACGAGCGCTGAAGTTAGTGCGGGATGAAACCGATGCACCCTTTGCAGCATTAGCCCTAGCTAGGGCACCGTCAACAACCTCGTCGCTTGTGGACGTTTTCAACTACTTTACTCGCCCCTAATTCGTACGGCATAGTAGCGCACACGTGAATCAAGCGTAAGGGCGACCTTTCAATCTGCGATTTGTAGCTGCAGTGTGGTGTGGCATTGGCATCGAACGTGTCGATGCTCCTGAGGCCGACGCCGGTTTCCCGTTTCAAACGGGCTACGCTGGAGCTGGGTCTTCGGGGAAGGATCCCGCAACCCGCTGAGGGCTGGTTCGCCTAGAAATTACTGGTTTCGGTGTCGTCGGTGCCGCAGAATCGTCTCGAACTACTGTCACGGTTTTGACGAGTTTCTCCCATGCCCATTCTGCGAGTTCTTTCAACAACTAGAACTGCTGGAAGAACACAGGTTATCGATCGTGCACTGCGTTTCGGTCTGAGCCAGTTTCCCTACTCTGGCATTCGCTGGCCCGCTTCGTTTAGCAAGTGCAGCACGCTCCAAGTCCTTTCCCTTGCTCTCCGCAACTCTTCGTTTCCTTGGCGGTAATTAGTGCGGATCAAGTAAGGTCTTTTTGGGGGGTTACTGAGGTCATGCTTGGGGGTACTGTCACTCGTGCGGACGATTACTGTGAAGGTCGACGATAGGCTGAGGAAGAGGATGGCTCAGGTCACTATCAACTGGTCCCGGTATATTCGCGAATCGATTGCGGAGAGGATTGAGCGGGAGGAACGGAAGAAAGCTGCGCAGGAACTTCTTGAGGACATCCGCGCGAGCAAGCATGTCGCGCCAAGAGAATTCATAAATCAGACAATTCGGGAAGCGAGGAAGACCCGTTGAAGGTCTATGTTGTAGATGCTTCCGTGGCGGCAAGATTCCTGCTGTTTGAAGAAGAATGAAGACGTGGCGTTAAATTAGCCTATATGGGTTTTCTCACTATCTCGTTTACACGATCGAAATGATTGCCAGAGGACACTATTGCTGAGCATCCACTCGCGATGGCCGTTGAGGCGTGGATAGCGTCGCGGGGATGTAACGGGTACCGATTCATTAATGAAAGCGCTGCAAAAAGCGAATCTTGGTCTACCCCAAGAATTCTGAGATTAGCCAGTGCCAAGAACGACTGCCCAGCTGCTATCGCATCTCCTCTTGACCGATGCCTTTGAACAACCCATACCAGTTCGTCGAACGTGAGCGAGCAACTGCCTGCTTCCTCCTGCCCATCTCGAACTTTCTGTAGCAGTTGCCTAGCCCTCGTACCTATGGCTTCGCGGCTGAGGGCTGCGTAGATGAACACATTTGAGTCGAGGTAAAGCATCTATGCGTTCCTTTCCTCCAGCTCCTCCTCAAACGCATGCGGATTAATCTTGGACACGGACTTTCCCTTTCGAGCGATTGTTTCCAAAGTTCGAATAGGATCTTCGGCGTTCCTCTCAAGGATCACACGCTCTCCCTCCAGACGAAAAACAACCTCAGTCCCCGCGCCAATCTTGAGGATATTTCTAAAACTCTTGGGGATTACTACTTGCCCTTTTGGGCCGACCCGCATCTTGTCCGTTAGCAAGTAAAACATCAAGTTATACTTCTGTCTAACTTTCACTTATACTCTGGTGCGGGGAAGGGGATCCGACCCCAAGATCTTCAGAGACGTATCCACCCGATGGTGGGTGTAACCGTCTGGCACTCCACTTCAAGCAGAAAAAAGCGCAAGAATCCGCCCCGGTCTCGACCCCTAAAAACGAGTCACCCCCCCTGGGGGTGCCTCCAAGCGTGCGCGCAAGTGATCGGGGGTGTGGCACAGACGCCGCGTGGCTACCACGCAAACATTAGGTGGGCATCCACTCAAAGGAGGGTGAAGTCGCAGAACTTCTCCTAGCAGTGACCAGGCTTGGTCTTCTTACTTCCTTCTTCGTCGGATTAAGAGAAGGGCGAGGGAGCAGACTGCTGTGAGGATTGCGTAGTAGCCGTTGAATTCGGGTACTGGGGTTGGGGGTTGTCCGTGGCCGAGGAAGGTTGTGGCGTCCACCATTTGGTTTTGAACGTTGCTTGGAAGCGTAACGAAGGCTGGGGCGCTTCCTGATGCGAGCACGTGCACCGCGTACAAATCGAGGGTTGAGAGCATTGGCGAATTAAACGCGGCTGGAGTTGCCATCGGGTCCATTATGTCAGGCTGTCAAGTATGCTCCCTAAACCGAGAACTCGTCCCAGCTCGTGGATGGCTAACCAGAAAGCGTACTGCCGTGCCGTTAGGTTGCCTGCCTGCGCCGCATTGAAGACATTCGGGTCGAGGTATGTCTGAGTCGATTAATTGACGTGCGCGAGCCGGGTTCAAAATTGTAATTTGTCCACCCAACCGCAATTCCCGCATAGGCCTTCGGCATGTCGTAGCTAACCTTAGCTGTGGCCGACCCGTCATTCGCTTCAATAAACGTGTAAGCCGGGTCCGCTGAACTCTGCCATACCTGAGCCAGATTCCATGCAACCGTCGCGTTCATGACAACATCGTGCGCCCAGGCCGGGGACGGGGGAATTGAGATTCTTGATTACAAGGGACGAAAACCTTCCGTTAATGGGAATCGATGGCTGGGCCGACACGTGCACCGGAACCACGAAGAAAGTAACGACTAGGGCGAGGGCAATGATGGAAGCTGAGTACCGAGTCCGAGGCAATGTATTATCTATATAATATAGGCAGTTTTCTAGAGAAATCATCGACTGTAACCGCACATAGAATATGGCGGTGACAGTTATAGAACATTTATGACCCATTTCCGCCTTACCCGCAGTCGCCAGACGCATCTTTAACGACCGTAAAGGGCTATGCTAGCTTTCTAGAATCCAGAGTTACACCCACAGAATTCGCACTTCATATACCGTGAGTAGCCATGCGGATAATCCGCTGAGACTTGGCTACATTCAGTGCACCAGAACCAGAAGTATTGAAGCTGCCTCGGAAGATACCTTCTGAACGCAGGCTGCGGAAAACCAAGCCGAACAAGCATCCGTCTCAAAATGCCAAGGCGAATCGGTGTTTCCGTCTCTTCAAGTTTCATATTCGCCTTGTCAATCTCGAGGGCGAACCATTGCTTTTCATGGCAGGTTGCGCATTCAACCTCATTGTGGCCACTCAAAGTTAGTTTTCTGTGCCCGCAGGTCCGGCAGGCAACTCTCGTAGCTATCCGGACGCGGCCGCTCGGGGTCGGAGACTCTTCGTCGCCAATCGAACGCAGCAGGCTTACGATTTCAACTGGGGATACTGCGCCTGGCTTCCGTCTGATCTGCAAACCGGGGTATTGTCTGACTTCCACGAACTCCCAGCGAACTAGGAAATCGACGGTCCGTCTCAGCGTTCCCTCATCCAAGCCTGAGGTCTTCTTTAGCGTCTCAGGGGTTTCCCATTCAAGTTCGGGAATAGCTGACCAAACGGCCTCGAGGAACATTATTCCGCCATCTCAAGTTCATGCTAACCCGGGACGGCAGGTAAAGTGGGTGTAACTGAGGATTGGGAACCCCAGTCACATACCTCGCTATAGAGCACTGCACATAATTCTTCTGTGGGCTTCTTCCATTCCCACTTAGCGTCCACTCAAAACGCCTAAGGGTGGGCCAGTTTCCTAAATGTGCAGATGGTTCTTGGCGCGTAGGCGTATGCTGCTCCGTCCAGTGGCCTTGACGATGTTCGTTTTCGGGCTGCTAGTGTGGCTGTACGTTGTCGCCATTCAGATCACGCATCCGGGTTGGCTTGCCGAGGAATTTTCTCATCTCAACTTTCCACCTCTGAACTGGCGGTTGGACGAGGTGGGCATCATAGCGTTCGCTGTTGCCGCGGTCGGGTTCTTCGTGTGGCAGGTTGAACAAACCAGATCGGCCGGCACCCGCTAAACAGCCCGAGTTCCATCTCATCATCTCTTGACTAAACCTGACGATGCCTTCTTGAGGCCACGGTGGTTCCGTTTCTTCACTCGCCGCTTGAACCGTTCCACTTGTTGCTTGGTTGTCGAATAGAGACGCTGCTCATGGCCTACTAATCCAGAAGGTTTTAGGTTAGTAGGACCAGTGTAACATTCTGACGAGTAGATCTGGATGAAGAGGCGACGGTTGTTTGTGGCCATCGACTTCTCAAAGTATAGAGGCAGATATATCACCCTAGTTAGAAGAGAGATTGTTGCTAATGGTAGGGACGCGGAAAAAGTTTGGTTCGAAGCCAAGAAGAAATATTCACAGGCCCAACCTGAATTACTTAAAGTTTCGAAAGGCGATTAACCACCTTTTCAACGAGCTAGACCCAGTCAGTGCGCGTTGAGGGTGAGTAACTATCCGCTGCCCAAATTGTAGTCTGCCCATGGATTTTGTTGGCAGGTACATACTCGACGTGCGCTTGGAAAGCGCGGCCCCGTCGCAGCTGAAGGATTTTGAGGCCTGGCGATGCGAAAAATGCGGAAAATTCTTCGTGGACCCAGGTGACGGGCGACCGCATGAAACGGAACGGTTACCTGAAGATGTCCTACCCTAGTCGCCACGGAATTTGTCCGCTATTGACTTTAGTTCGCCGTGATCTAAGACTTGGATTTTTGTTTCTAGTCTAATGTCCAGGCCGATCTGGCGTAGTAACCCGTATAGTTGTTCGCCCGTGATCGGGCCCTTGACTCGGCCAGTACGAACAAGTTCAGCTAGTTCTTGAAAGATCTGGTCCGCTATCGTCGGGTACTGCTGCCTCGTGGCATGGTATACTTCCCAAGCGCGCCCCACGAATATTTTCTCTAGAATCTTGGCAGGGTCGAACTTTCCGCTTGTGGTTTGAGATTGTTCTTGCTTCGCATTCAGTCGCTTCTGCATCTCCGCTAATCGTTGGCGCTTAAGCCGTTCCAGTTCTGAATCGTCGCTCATGCTTGTCACTTTGATTTTGTAGGGCTGACGTGGTTTTGGGTGAGCCCTAATGCCCATTCGAAGTCATAAACAAAACGTCCGGCTACGACCCATGCGTCAAGAGATTCTCGGTCCACGGAGAAGGTTTCATCTATTGAACGCTTCGTTTCCTCGGCAAAGTGCCCCCTTGGAAATGCGCCGATGAGGGCTAGGGGGTCTTTGAGTTTGCTTGCTTGGTCCGCAACGGCCTTCATTGATTTGGGTTTGCCGAGAGTACTGAATCCGAAGACCTTGGTCGGCGCAAACTTCCTGACGAGTCCAAGTAAGTTGCCTTTGTCGAGGCCTAGGAGCAGCTCGCCTTCCCTGGGAACTCTCTTCTGGGCAAAGAGTTGTTCAATCAACCCAACGAAACGCAGATAATTCTTTGGAAGGCGAACCTTCGGATTGATAGTGATAACGTGGTCATCCTGCGTATGGACAAGTACGCGTAGGTGTCCCTCCCAATTCAGTGGTGTCTCAAGAACTTGGAGGAGTGTATTGTGAACGATGTCAGGCCTGCCCATTTTCTCGACTGGAGTCGGATATCGTAGTTTAGCAAGCTTACGCATAGCCGTATTGTGGAACGCCCTGTCAAGTAGAACTTCACCTGCGCCCTTTGCCCTTCGCTCAGCGTATCTTCTGATCTGGGGATGGGACTGTATCTGTTGAGGGACAAGCTGTAAGGCCGAGTCTACTAGGACTAGGGTCAATACCATATACAGGTCAAACCCGTTGTCGCAGCGGCGCCACAAAAAGGTTACAAGACTATTCCCCAACCTCCCAGCGCGGTCAGCCTTTTGGCTTGGAGAAAGAGCGGAAGCGTCAAGGAGATTGCGCGGGAGCGAATCGGCATACTTCTCGTGCTTGCGAAGAAGTCTTTTCGAACGGATCGGGCTCTATCGAAACGGTACGTGGAACTCGCCCGCAGGATTGGAATGAAAGCCGGCGTTCGGCTACCGAGGGAGGAGACGCTTTTCATCTGTAAGCGATGCGGAAACCTTCTTGTCCCGGGAGCTAATTGCCGAGTCCGAACATGCGCAGAGCTTGGGACAACGGTATTAATTACCTGCTTGGATTGTGGAACAAAGAAACGGTACCCCACAGTGAGGGAACGGCTTTCGAAAAGAAGAAGATGAGACGGCTGCAATCCAGGTCTCGGAAAACAGACGCAACAATCTGGATTGGGAAGGAAGGAGCCTCACAGGAACTCCTGAAACACGTCGCTAACCAGCTAAAGGCCCGCGAAATGGTCAAAGTCAAGGTTCAGAAATCCGCCCTGGCAGAGACTGAAATAGCTACTGTGGCGGAAAAAGTGGCAACTTCAACAGGTTCAACTCTCGTAGAGATGATAGGGCACACATTCACACTCTACAAACGCCAAGAAGTAACTCGAACCGAAAAGAAAACGCTGAAAAGTAATTACGGATAAAACTCCTCAAACTAAACTTATATGGCGCTCTCCGGTTGTAACTTGATTCCATTACCGGGATGAATCTAAATGCCAACGCCCTTGGATGTTCCTTCAGATACTCTAATCGACAACCTGTCGAAATTTCTGAAGGAGAATGTGGGCGAAGTCGCTGCACCAGTTTGGGCATTAACCGCCAAGACAGGATCTCATCGAGAGCGTCCCCCAGCAAACCCGGATTGGTGGTACACTCGTTGTGCTTCTCTTCTGAGAAAACTGTACCTGCATGGTCCAGTAGGAGTAGCTCGCCTTCGAGTGGAGTACGGCGGCCGCCTGCGTCATGGGACCCATATCGAGCATTCCAGAGTCGCAGGTGGCTCAGCTATCAGGGAACCGCTTCAGCAGCTTCAGAAGGCTGGCTTCATCACCGTTGAGGCCAAAAAAGGTAGGAAGCTCACGCCTGAAGGAATCACCCTCCTCAACCGAGTGGCCGCCGATGTTCTGAAGGGTGCCAAGAAGGCGGAAGGCCAGTGATGATGAGCTGAAGATGATGAGTACTCTGACGAGGAACTTGAAGAGATAAGGCGAAGGAGATACTCAGACCTTCAACGTGCCAGCAGTAGATGAACAGAAGCAATCAGAATCCCGAAGACAATTTGAGGCCCAGAAACAAGCTGCGCTCAAACAAATACTGACTCCCGAGGCAAGGCAAAGATTGACCAATATTCGAATGGTGAAACCAGAATTCGCAGACCAAATCGAACTCCAGCTGATTCAACTCGCACAGTCGGGAAGAATCAAAGTTCCAATAGGTGATGAACAATTGAAGGAGGCGCTTGGCCGCCTTCAATCTTCACGGAAGGAAATTCGGATTAGGAGGGCTTAATTGATGGCGAGAAATAAACCAACCGCACGAAAACGAAGGCTCGCCAGAGCAGGTAAAACGAGAAAATCCGTCCCAACTTGGGTGATGGCGAAGACTTCAGGCCACACACGAACACATCCGAAGAAGCGCCACTGGCGAAGAACTAAACTGAAAGCCTAGATGGAGATAGAATCGAAATGAGTGAAACAGAGAAGAAAGAAGAGATCGCAGACGAAGAATCCTTGGAAGCCGAGCAAGAGACCGTTGAGGAACCCACAACTGAAGAGGTAACGCTCGAAGAAGAGACTCCAGAAGCAGAAGTGGAGACTCGCAGGCTGAAGAAGAGAAGGAGACGGTCCCAGCCGCTGAGGAAGAGGAAGGGGAAGGCGAAGAAGAGATTGAGGTAGTCGAAGAGAAGATCTACACGATTCCCCTTCGTCATGTTTGGACTGTGACACCACGAGGTAAGCGGGCACCTAGGGCTGTGAGTGACGTTCGCTCTTTCGTCTCACGTCACATGAAGGCTGAAGAGGTTTCGATTAGCAATGAGATCAACTCTGCTCTGTGGAGTCGGAGCATCAACAAACCTCCGAGAAAGATTACGGTTCGCGCGGTGAAGGACAAGGAAGGCAAAGTAGTAGTCTACCCGGCAAAGGGTCGTAGACCAGTTTGACTCCTTCACCCAGCCGTTGGGAATCTAGGAATGGCCGTCATTCTCGCTGATGTATTCGGAAGCCCAAACATCGGCGTCTACTGTTTCTGCAACGAGAACCTAGCCATCGTCCCACCTGGATTAACTAACCGCAAAATGGGTCAGTTCGCCCAGGCTCTTGACGTCAAAGTTTGCAGTACCACAATCGGGGGCTCCACGGTAGTCGGTGCACTTGTGACCGGTAATTCCAAAGCGATATTGGTTCCACACATGATTCAAGAGTATGAACTGGATAGAATTCGAGCGTTCTCTAAGACGGTCATACTTGATTCTAAGTGGACCGCCTTAGGGAATGTCGTTTTGATGAACGACTTCGGAGCAGTAGTTCATCCGGAAGCACCTAAGGAGATTGCGGAGGCTGTTGATGAAGAGCTTGGAGTGAAGACAGTGCTTAGGCGAGATTGGAACTTGTCTTTCGTCGGAGCTTTGGGGATCGCCACCAATAAGGGCGCAATCCTTAGCCCAAACACGCTGGAGGAAGAGCGGACAGTAATCGAATCTGCTTTGCATGTGGAAGCGGAACCTAGTACCACCAATGGAGGCGTGCCTTTTGTTAAGTCAGGTATACTGGCTAACTCGAAAGGCGCAGTTGTGGGCCCCTTGACTCGGGGCGCCGAACTGATGCAGGTTACCCGTACGCTAGGCGTCTAGGGAATAGGTAACAGTGCTTCGATGCGAAAAATCCTGTATCGGCTAGTTTGCCTTCTGGAATACTTGGTCCCACTTGCCTTGGTCCAGTTCTTTCTGGACCTCGCGTGGGTCTCTACCATCAATTGTTATTCCGAGACTAACGCAGGTACCCATAACTTCCTTCGCGGCCGTTCTGAGTTGTTTTGGAGTAGCTGCTGGGCATTTTCATCGCAGCTATCTTCGCCACTTGGTCCATGGTGAGATTGCCTACTTTCTCGGCTTTGGGATTGCCTGAGCCTTTCTGGATCCCAAGTTCTTTCACGACTAGGGCTGATGTGGTAGGCGTTCCGATTTCGACTTCAAATTCCTTTGTATCAATGTCCACGACTACGCGGACAGGGACCTTCATTCCAGCATATGCTTTGGTCAATTCGTTGATCCTGTTCACTATCTGAAGCATGTTGACTCCCAGGGGGCCTAAGGCTGGTCCTAGCGGCGGACCGGCGTTAACTTCGCCGCCGTTCAGTAATGCTTCAACTTGTTTCTTGTCGCCCAACCTCTACCGCACTGCCTCTGCTAACGAATTTCACGTAATCCGCATGTACGGTTATCGGAAGGGTTGCGAATCCCTCTTCTAAGGAGTTCGATGGTCACTTCTTCCTTAAGTTTGTCGACGTTCGTGATTCGTGCTTTCAATCCTCTAAACGGCCCGCTTACGACTTCCACTGAATCTCCGGATTTGCAGGTCTTCAATAACGGGTTTGCTGACGATGAATCTGTCCAAGGCTTCCGGCTGATATTACTCCTTTCGTTCGTGCCCTAGCATGGCGAACTCCGGAGATTAAATCGTCTACATAATGCGGCCCTGCAGACTCAACGAATATGTATCCCTTCACCACGTCCGGAGCCAAGACGCTGGCGATGGGCAGCTTCTTTAAGGCAATTCTTGAGGCTATGAGATCTACAACGGTCCTTTCCTGGCCACTTGTTGTGCGGACGGCGTAAATGAGCATCTTGTGTTCGGTGCTCATCAAGGCGTGGCTCCGGTGGCGGTGCCAGTTTGCGTTTGAGGCAGCAGGTTGAAGAACAGGAAGAGCACTCTAATCACGAACCCTAGCGAACCCACGATTGCAACTCCAAGGAAACTAATTTTCACCATCAACGAAATCTCATCTCGCGAGGGTTTCGTTGTGACATGAAGAAGTCTTCTTGTTGAATCTAGAAATTCGCGTGCGTTCAAATCGTTTATCCTTCTAGGATGGTTAGCGCTTGGATTGGTCGCTTGAAATGAAAGCCCGCTATTTTAACCTTTGAGAGCTTCAAAGGCACATTTTGTTTCTTACAGGCTGATCGGAGCAGAGAAATAATTTGAGCCAATCAGTTTCAAGCTGAAATGAAAACAGAAACGGTAACGGAATAGTTGAATTCAATTCTTTGACTTAAACACGAACAACCTCGATATCCATCCGTTTCAGGGTTTCTATGAGTTTTGGTCGCTCGGCGCCGCGAACACCCTTCCAATCGATAACGGCCGTGCGGCATCCTCCAAGAGTTCGCTCGAAAGCCATCCGCACTATTGTTTCATCGTAGTCTTCGAAGAAGTACTTGGAGAGTATGTGGCCGAAAGCGTATCCATCCTTTCTAACGGCGGTGCATTGTTTGTTGCAGTAGTGTCCGCCTCCGAAACCAACGGCCGCTTTCCCGCCTGCCGGCGCCGTTGCCGCTTTCCATATTGCTTCGCTGGCAGCCGCGGCGGCCTGCGGGTCATTCCATTCATTTTCTGTGCTCCCCACCTCTACAAAGAGCGTAGGGACTCCAAGCTCGGTTGGTCCGTGGTGCGTGGCCTCTAGGGTTACGGTATAGTTCAACTTCAAAGTTTCACGTGCCGCATCCAAGGCCAATAACGCCGCACGTAATCGCGGCGGGTCTGTGAAGGAGAGGCTCTTGGGTTTGCCTCCGAAATCGGCTCGACCTGTGCTATTGCCTGTCCAATGGACCGTGAGGGCTGGTTCTCCGCTTTCGCTTCGGTGCATTGAAGCGAATATAACCGCATCAGGTTTTGAATCGACGTTCAAGTTGTCGGTGTATATGCCATCGGTATCCACAAGTTTCAGGAAGACGTCCCCATTTCGAAACAGGTCTTCAGAGGCGCCCTCGGCAAGTTGGAAACCTTTCAGCCTGACTAGTTCTCGGACGATGTTTTGAGCTGCAAGGTCGCGTTTGGAGGCGACGATGAAAACCGTCAACCCCACACAATCCTAGCTAATGATTTTGCCGACCATTTGGTCAGGTTCGAAGGAAACTAGGTCCTCGTAATCCTGCCCAACGGTGGCAAAAGAGGATCGGCTTGCCGATGATGGCAGCCATTGAAATGGCGCTGCCCCCTTTTGCGTCGGCGTCTAACTTAGTCAACAGCACGCCGTCTATGTTGATGGCGTTCGAGAATGTTTTCCCTTGCTCAACCGCATCGTTACCCGTCAGTGAGTCGACAACAAGAATTGTCATGTTCGGCTTGGCTACGCGAGCTATTTTCTTCATCTCCTCCAAGAGGTTCTTGTTAGTCTGCATTCTTCCAGCTGTATCGATCAAGACAACGTTAGTGCCGTGCGCAGTCGCATAATTCACGGCGTCGAATGCTACTGCGGCGGCATCAGCGCCATATTCGTGTTTGATGGTTTTGATTCCGATTCGCCTAGCGTGTTCTTCGATCTGTTCTATGGCACCGGTTCGGTAGGTGTCTGCGGCAGCCACTACAACTGAGAAACCTTTCCGCAGCAAGAGATGACCTATTTTGGCTATGGAGCTCGTCTTGCCGGTTCCGTTAACCCCCACGAAGAGTACGATTGCCGGTTTGTGCTCATCTTTGCTCTCATTGAGAACCTTGTAGAATGATTCCTCGCCGCTTCCTTTCAATAGTTCGAGTAAGACTTCTCGGAGCACTGCCTTCGCTGGTTCAGTTGAGTCCGTGAACCGTCGAAATTGAATGGCCTTGAGTTTTTCATGAAGATTGTCGCAAATCTGCTTGGCCACTGAGTATGCAACGTCATTCTCGACTAGGACGAGTAAGAATTCATCAAGAGTCTTTGTGATTTCTTTATCCGATAGTTCCTTCTGTGAAATCTTCTGAACCAGGCCGTTGACGCCCGATTTCAATTTCTCGAACAAGATGTCTCACTAAGGGAACGGGGCTTCGGTTTACTCGCCCAGGGGATTGGCGGAGATTTGAGGATGCGGGTGCCCTCTCAGCTCGCAGCCTGCGACGGTGCGTTTTGGTGCCTAAGGAGTTCCTCGAGGGCGTCGCGGTCTTGTTGGTATCGAGCTACGGTTTGGTCGAGTTGTTGTTGAATGGATGTTCTTGCCTTGTCCAATTCCTCGAGTCTGCCCTTTAGCTCTCCTACAGAACTCTCTACGTCTTTCTCCATTGCCGCGCCCGCTCCGATACCCATAACGAGCTTTTTCGAATCTGCAATTGTCATTCTCACATACGAGCCGGCTCCAACTGGGACGAGGGTAGAATCGCCGTCTTGCATGTTCTTCAGGCCATCGAGGGTGTTGAACGCTAGTGTAACTTCGTTAATCGCTGCTCGAACGATATCTAGCCTGGATTGTAATGCTCCTATGGATCCCTCTAGGATGCGAATTTCTGTGGCTAATTGCCTAACTATGTCTTCTTCCCTTGGTTGAGGGGATGCCATTTCCTAACCCTTAGCCTGCGCTGGCTCTTCTTCTCGTGCACTTTGGATTTTAGTTATCTTAATCTCGAATCTGCGTGCCGGTGTCTGCTTCCCATTTCAGAATAAAGGCGTTGGAGGGCGTGTTCTTTCTTCACGGCATTGAATTCCACGGAAAACGGGACTTTCGTCTTGCCCTTCTTGATCTCGCCCGTAATCCTGAACCTCTTCACTTCTGACATTCGTGTTCGAGCCTTCGCCTTATGGCGGCGGCGTCTGCTATTAATTTGAAGGTCGCGAAACAAGCGGACTGCGCTGAAAACGTTTTTATTAGGCAGGGGGATTCACGCCTTAGAAATTTGACTAGATGGTCCTCTCATTGCCACTTGCTAAGGATGAAATCGCTAAGGCACTCGGTGAGCTACGAAAGAATCTGACCAAGAGAAAATTCTCACAATCCATTGACTTGGTTGTTCGACTTCGTGAGGTTGACCTGAAGAAGCCCGAGAACAGGATCAATGAGGCAATCACCCTGCCGAACCCGCCGGAGAAGGCGCTGAAGATTTGCGTGATAGCGTCCGGGGATTTGGGGACCAGAGCCAAGGCTGCTGGCGCAGACATGCTAGTCTCCCGGCAGGACATGGAGAGTTTGAGCAAAGACAAGAAAGCGGCCCGAAAGTTGGCTCAGGATTATGATTTCTTTATCGCCGAAGCACCGCTCATGCCCCTTGTGGGTAAGGCCCTGGGTTCATTCCTCGGCCCAAGAGGTAAGATGCCTACACCAGTTCCGCCTAACGCGGCTATTGATCAAATTGTTTCCGGCCATCGCAAGATGGTTCGCGTCCGCATGCGAGAGCAGCCAGTCCTCCAGTGTAGGGTTGGGACGGAGGCCATGCCAGACGAGAAGCTGGTCGAGAATATCCAGGCTGTTGTTTCACGGATTGAACAGAAACTTGAGCGGGGTTTCAAGAATGTGGGTGAAATCCTTGTCAAGGCTACGATGAGCAAACCAGTGAAGATCAATCTGACGAAGTGATGATTGATGTTAGCCCAGCAAGTCGCCGTGTGGAAAAAAGAGATCTACGACGACCTGACGGAATTGCTCAAGAAATATTCAGTCGTAGCCGTCGCCGACCTCCAGAAAGTACGCTCATCGCAAATACAGGAGATTCGTAAGAAACTGCGTGGCAAGGCCGACCTAATCGTGGCGAAGAACACGATTCTACGTAAAGCCAGCGAAAAGATGGCCGGCGAAAGGAAAGGAATCGATAAGTTCGCAGACTCCTTGACCGGGTCTAAGGTCCTGATCTTCACTCAGATGAACCCCTTTGAGCTCATAATCTTCCTCAACAAGAACAAGGTGAGGGTTCCAGCGAAGGGCGGGGATGTGGCGACCAGCGACATAATGGTCCCGGCCGGAAACACCGGGCTACAACCGGGGCCAGTGATTAGCGAGTTCAACGAGGCTAAGGTGCAAACGCGGATTGAGGGCGGTAGTATCTTCATTGCGAAGGACACTGTCGTTGTGGAGAAGGGAGAGGTAATCCCAGTTAAGACCGCGTCCCTCCTCTCAAAACTTGGAATGAAACCCATGGAGGCAGGGCTGTCCCTCTCCTACTCGTACGACAATGGCTCACTTCTCGGCCCGAACGAGCTTGCCTTCGACCTCGACCAGATGAAGGCCGATTTCTCCTCGGCCGCCAGGATGGCCCTTGGCGTCGCGGTTGAAGCCAACATCATGCTACCAGAAACGGCGCCCGTGATTATCTCGAAAGCGTATCGGCAAGCGGTGGCGGTAAGCGTCGAGTCAGGTTTCTTCACGAAGCAAACTGCAAACTTCATCATTCAGAAAGCTTACGCCAACATGAATGCGCTGTCGTCAGCGATCGCGGCTGTAAAGCCGGAAGCAATTGCCCCTCAAGCCGCGCCAACGAGCGAGGCCCCCGAGCCTGCGCCACCTGAAGGAAAAGGTTGAAAAGAGGGACTTCGGCTAAGCAAAGGAATCCCGTCAAATTTCGGTGTGAAAAATGGAATACGTCTACGCAGCGCTTCTGCTACATTCAGCAGGCGGCAAAATAACAGAAGAGACTGTGAAGAAAGTTCTGACAGCGGCCGGAGTCAAGACTGAAGAACCAAGAGTCAAGGCGCTAGTAGCAGCCCTCTCAGAAATCAAAATTGACGACGCCCTAAAGGCTGCGCAAACAATGCCGGTAGCAGCTGCACCCGCAGCCGCAGCTGCCGAAGGAAAGAAAGAAGAAAAGAAAACAGCAGAAGACGAGAAAAAGAAAGGAGAAGAGGCATTAGCCGGCCTCGGCGCGTTGTTCGGTTGAGCTCAACTTTCCTTTCACTTTAATTTTTTCTAAGATATTCTCGGGACTATCCTCCGTCTGTCTTTCAAGGCAAATCTCACGATAATCGCGTTCGATGGTGTCAAGTAGTTCTGATATCTCTCTTCCTCTTCGAGTTACGACATAGCTATTGTAGTTACAAGGAGCCCTTTGTGCCAATTTCTGCATAAGCCCAAGGTCTCGCATGGTGTCGATCCAGAGGTTGGCAGCGCGCCTTCCAATACCATATCTAATACAAACATCGTTACTTGTAATCCGTCGTAGATTTGATAATTCTTGGATTCTTCTGTACCCTTGGTTTTGTGTCCCTTTTAGTGCAATCATGATCGAGCAGACCAATTTGATCCAATTCTTGTTTGTTCTAAATGCGCCAATCTTGTATAGCTTCAGCAGGTTCAGCCAAGTGCAATACGCACGAACACGGATCCGTTCTCTATGCACGTGTGCCTTGAACCCCTCTGCGAAAGAATGGCAGCATAATCTGGAGAGATTCAGTATTCGCATCAACTATCGTGACCCTGACATCAAGTCTTCTCGCCGTTTTCCTGGCATCGAGGGTTCCATCACCAGTTAGGAGTTTCGCTAGGAAATTCTGACGAAGGTTTTCATTCTGAAATGACCCACTGCAGATTCCATCTATCGCGAAGAAAAAAATGTTTGCCAGTATGGCTGATCTCACGTGCGTGTAAGCTGCAATCGCACCCTTCATGTCCATCATTTTGTCATAGGTAGAAAATGTTATCCCGGTAGCTTTCTTGTACGCTTCAGAATATTCACGTACGCTTTCGAAGGATGATTTCTTTGGATTGAAAGTGCACCTCGAAGAAATGGGTATGGAAAGGCCAAGGTCATGGAGTGCTGATACGAAATCGGCGTGTTCACGGATCGAGGATTTTTGAATGCAACCGTGAGTAGGTCTTATCTCCCTCAGCTTGGAGCAGCCCGAGTAACTGCCCAAGCTTCGTAATGTCAACGTAGCGTTTCAGTTCTATTTGATGTGCGGCTCCTCTCTGGTGATAGTACCAGATGCGAAGTCGAGGTTCCTGGTCTTCGTAATAGTCGACGTATAGTCGATATCCTCTGTTGGTTGTTGCGGGGATCAGTGATAGCATGTCGATTTTGTCGCCCACGATTGCGATGGGCTGAGGTGTGTGGGGCTCGATTATTCTCAGGTCTAAAACCCGTACCGCTTGTCCTCCCTTGATTCCTAAGGACCAGCGGATTCTGGTTGGAATGCATACCCATTCTGATGCTTTTGCGAGGAAACTTGCCGTGTCAGAGTCGGATTGAATAGTTATACGAACCACCCGACTCGTCTCGTTAGTAACGGATAAGTTGGGGATATGTAGGCCGAGTTTGTTACCAGATTTCGTCACGTTAACAACCGGTTGGGCGAGAACCGTATGCTGCAATGCACACAACTCGGCGCACAGTCGATATTGACTCTGCCAGTAAAGGTAGAGACGTAAATGAAAGTAAAACTGCAGACTAATGTGCTGGGCGTCCCCTTCGGTTAATTGTCGTAGACCACTTTCGCCGGTGTTGACTGCATCTTCTTGAATAGAAGCCACTCGGCTCGGGTGCGCAACTCCTCAAAGTAGAAGATTCGGTATTTTCCTTTCAGCTTGTTACCTTTGACTTGCCTTGTTCCGTTGGGATTGTTCGTCATTCTGTGTTACACGCTGAAGTCGCCACTGTCTGCCATCATCCATAGTATCGGTAACCAATTTCTGGACGTTTGACACCGTATTTTCGTAGATGCCTGAAGATAACACGATCAAAGTCTGTTCCGGCAACGCTACGTGGTTCAAGTATCGTGATAACATCGGGTCTGTAGTAAAGCCTCGGATGAACGCCAGATTTTCTCAGAAGAATTCTCGCCGCCCGAACGTCCTCGCGCCATAAGTAGTTTGGTGTGTATATACAGATCAGATGCTTGCCCTTCGGGGTGTCACCTAAATCCAAGTTCTTTCTTGCCGTGGAAATCTTAGCCCGGTAAGGAAGTCTTCCGCTCTCAATATCGCAAGTGAGACTCTCCCACAGATCATCCACTTCTTCTCTACCGACCCTGATGAGCCACTTCCCGAACAAAACAAAAGGATTCTTAGGATTCTCGGAAACCGCATCAATCACGGAATGGTCGATCGCCATGCGGAATTTGTCCACCTCAGTCCGCGGCACATATAGTTCATCGGAAAATACGTTCGGGGAATAGAACTTTCCCGATTCCTTGTAAGTCGACGCATTCAACCGAATCCAAGCAGCCGCCGCCTTCCAACTCCTACGCTCGATTCGCAGCGTAGGATAACACCAAATGAAGTACTCCCGTTTAGTCTTAGAGGGAACTTGCAATCGAAGGCTTTTCCCCTATCTCTTGGATGTCGGCGAATCGAACGTGGAAATGCCGCTTTTCGTAGGCAACATGCGAATTTAAATGCCGTCACCGCGCTATACCCAGTCCTGTTTTATTAGCTAAGAGAATTGGAGACAATCGGAGGTGAATTGAAGCATGGCACGCAGTTGTGCGCATTGTGCAAGACGAAAGACGACAGCGAAGAAGAAGCGGAAGCCCAAAAAGAAGAGATAGGCACGTCTAGGAGTTCGATCCTTCAGCCGCCCAGCGAATTTTTGCTCCAAGCCGTAGTATGAACTTTCCATGCTAAGCGTAAAGAGTCTCAGGAAATATCATCTGAGTGAGAATTCGGAATGTGTAAAGCCTGATCCTCGACTGTGAAATGGACGTCGAACCCTGTGGTGGCCAAAGGAACCGCAGAGGTTCCAAACGGTTATTGGTGGGGAAAAGGGACAGCGTGGCTTATTCAACCGAAATCCACAACTTCAAGTTCTTTGAATGATGGCTATGTGTTCTTGCCGTGCCACGAATTCCTTTAATCGAGGATTTGACACGTGGAGCTGTACCGGCGGGCTCTAATCTATTAATGGAATTCGATCCGTCATCGCAGTGGCACAACGCGCACGTCACCATGGCCGCTGGCTGGCTTATGACGGGAGGGAAAGTCGTGTATCATATCGCCGCGCAACCTCGAGAACGTGTTTGCGACCAGCTAAGGCGATTAGGCGTAGGAACTGTCGAAGAACTCGAAGGGTTGCACGAGATGGATCCCCAGTTAACATTGGTTCTAACTGACTGGTACTCGGCCACTATTGGCCGAAAATCGCAGGATCACTGGTCGAATTTCCGTTCGCTGAAAGTTGCCGATCTAAGCATAGATTGGGCCCAAGGTGAGAAAGATATCAGCGGCCTTTTCCAACAGCCCGGACCGCCTGTTTTGAGAATACTGGATAATGTCTCTTGTCTGGCTAGATTTAATGATGAAAGAGCTTGGGTCGAATTCGTGATTACTCGGCTTATTCCGAGAGCGACGAAATGGAACCAGGTCACCATTATTGGCCTGATGAGAGGCCTTCACAGCGATTGGGTCTACAAGAACTTGGAGGGAACGGCAGATGGCGTGATAGATTTCAGGCTCGAAGAAGCAACCGAAGAAACCCAAGATCTCATGCGAATAAGGAGTATGCGGAGTGTAGGTTTTGACCGGAAATGGCACCAGCTCAACGTCGCGGCCAACTCTGAGGTTACTCTAGGGAAGAGCAACTGAGTTCGGTGTCTCGACTGGGTTGGCGTGGGGCACTTTCTTCTAACCCGGCATTTTCTTGGGTTCTTTCGCTTTCTTGCAGAGTAGCCATTGCGCTCGACCATTCAGAATGCCATCCATTTCCAAACGAAAATCGAAATGGTGGGCCGTCGCCCGGTGTTCATGAACCACGAACGATGGCATCGATCCTCTCCCATCTCCAGGATAAATGACGTAGCTTAACCTTTTACGGCCACAAGACCCTGTTATCGAGATTGGGTGCTCACACGTCTTTGTCCGAGGAATACACCGTCTGCCGTTGCGGCGCCAAATTCACGAACGATGTGGAAGGGAAACGCCTGTATGAACTGCATCAATCTTGGTGCGGCAAGCAAGGCACCTTTCTCCAAGAATCCACGGACCGCAGGAGGCATTCTCGCTCCCCCAGCCACAGCAATGAATGACATCTCCTATGTCAAGTTACTATTTGCGACGTGATCTACGCAACTTGTTGATTGACTAGAGCCAAACCTTCTAGCATATATCAGTCCACTTCCGACGGAATTTCATATATAGCATGAGCGAAAGTCCGCCATCAAACGCGGAGGTGAATATATCGTGACATTTGAGATTGACAAAGTGACAAAGGCGGTTACTTGGCCAGTTATAGTGTGGGTAGTAACGATTGTTCTATTCCGACTGGGTGCGCTCGTCTATCCAGCGGCGGGTTCACAGTTCACCAGCAACTTCTATCCTATTGCGACAACCCTCGGCCTGTTGCTAGCTATCTGGGCGGGCTTCTCAGTGAAGGCAAGCAAGGGAATCTACCAAGAGGCCATAGTGGCGGGATTGTGTGTTGGCCTCGCATGCGGAATTCCGGGAGTAATTATCTTTGGCTTGGAGTTCATACCATTCGCGATTAACATCACTATCTTCTCGTTGGCTACCGCATGGGCGGGCTGGGGCATCAAGTAAGCGCTTAAGTCTTGAACCCCAATCCCAGTTTTTTTCTCCGGAAACCATCACCGCCCAACGTTTTGTGACTGTTTGGTCGCTTCACTATGCTCCTTGGGCCCAATGCCACGGGCTTTGCGATGCGAGAATTTCTCAGCTATTTCAAAGCAGAGGTTACCGTTTGCACGAACCTGGCTTTGGGAGATTGATGACTGCTAGTGTGGATGGCTACCTAACGAATGAGGAAAATGCGAGGCTTTACGGGAAGGACGAGAACCGTTTCGTCCTCTACCCCTCAGATTTCTGAAGGTAAACGTTATGAGCATGCTTAGCGGAATATGTTGAACGAGAGTTGGGCCCTCATGTTCACGAATCTTATCCTGCAGGCCCTTGCGCTCGCACCTCACTGACAGAGGGAGCGGGCAAATAGCTAACTAGTTTAGTCTGCTTCGTTCTGTCGGCTGGAGGAATCAGTTAATGGAGATTAAGGAGAAAGAATTCGCCGTCCCGTTCTTCAAGGAGAACGGGTTTCAGCGCAAGCAGTGTGAATGCTGCAAAGGTTACTTCTGGACTCAGAGGCCTGACGAGAAATTCTGCGGCGACAGCCCCTGCGTTCGATACTCGTTTATTGGGAAACCTCCGGCTAAGCGGCCATACTCGATTCATGATATGCGCGAACTTTTTCTTTCGTTCTTCGAAAGGAATGGGCATAAGAGGATTAACCCTTACCCTGTTGTGGCGCGGTGGCGGGATGACGTCTTCCTTGTGGGGGCGTCAATCTATGATTTTCAACCGTACGTTACGGATGGAATGATCCCACCTCCAGCAAACCCACTAGTCGTCAGCCAGCCATCAATCCGGTTTACGGACATTGACAATGTTGGCCCAACATTGGGACGCCATGAATTGATGTTCGAGATGGGAGGCGCTCACGCCTTCAACTACCCTGACAAGGAGGTCTACTGGATGGACCAGACAATCCGCTACCACCACCAGCTAGCCACCGAAGAGTTCGGCCTGAAGTCTGAATCGATTTCATACAAGGAACATTTCTGGTCTGGGGGCGGAAACGCAGGACCCGATCTAGAGTGTCTTAGTGCAGGGTTAGAAATCTCCACACTGGTCTTCATGCAGTACAAGGTTCAGGGAGATCAGCTCGTCAAACTGCCAATACGAACCGTCGACACGGGTTACGGGATAGAGCGCTGGGCATGGTTAAGTCAGGGAACCGCCAGTGCCTTCCAAGTCCTTTACGGCCCTGTGCTAGACAAAATCTTCCAACTGGCCAACCTCAAGTATGATGAAAAGCTGGTTGCAAGAGTTGTTCCGTACTCGAGTTTCATGAACATCGAACGCAACGAAAGCCGTATTGATGCCCGAAAGAAGGTTGCCGAATGCGTAGGCATGGATTGGAGAGAACTCGAAAAAGCGATTACGCCGATTGAAAGCGCTATGGCGGTTGCCGATCATACAAAGGCAATTGCCTTCCTATTGTCCGAGGGCGTTGTGCCTTCAAACGTCGAAGAAGGCTACCTGACTCGTTTGCTGATTCGGCGAACCTACCGGATGCTGCGCCAGCTGGGCATCGAAGAGAAGATGCTGGATATTCTCGACGCCCAAATCGACTATTGGGGTGGGACTTTCCCCAGCTCAAAGGAATGAAACGTGAGATAGCGGAAGAAATCAACTCAGAGGAATCCAAGTATCGAAGAACACTCGAACGAGGCTCAGACCTAGTCAAGAAAATTGCAAGCGACCTCAAAACGAAGGGAACTAGAGAAATCCCTTCCAAAACTCTCGTTGACTTGTATGACTCGCACGGAATGGTTCCGGATATAGTGCGAGAAATTGCAGAGCCGTTAGGTGTAGCTGTAAATCCGCCTGGGAACTTCTACGGCATGGTTGCCCAGAAACACCTGAGCGGAAAGCGAGCCTCAGAGGAAGAAACGGAGTCGAAAGTGACGGAGTCACTGAAGGATGAAGTCGGCGGGCTTCAAGACACTGTTGCATTGTATTACAAAGACCCATTTCAGAAGGAATTTCAAGGCAAAGTAGTCGGAGTACTTGACGACAAGTTCGTTGTCTTGGACCAAACTTGCTTCTACCCAGAGGGCGGAGGCCAACCCGGCGACATCGGAGTTCTGCAGGCCTCTGGCGGATCAATCAGGGTGGTCGACACGCAGAAGGTCGGCCGAGTCATAGTCCACCAAATAGACGGCAAGCCACCGCGCGTAGGAGAAAGCGTGCGAGGTTCCATTGAATGGGACAGGCGCATAAGCCTAATGCGCCATCACACAGGCACCCATTTGGTCTTGGGAGCAGCGAGGAGAGTTCTGGGGCAACACGCTTGGCAGGCTGGGGCGCAGAAAGGAGTTGACTCAAGCCGAATCGACATTTCGCATTACGAGAGAATCACTGAGGAACAGGTTAGGGAAATTGAAAGGCTGGCAACGGAAGTAGCCCTCCAAGATATCCCCGTAGAGTCTGAATGGCTACCTAGGGAAAAAGCTGAGCAGGCTTACGGATTCAAACTCTATCAAGGAGGCGTTGTGCCCGGCCGCGAACTACGAATAATCAAGATTGGCGATTGGGATGTGGAAGCGTGCGGCGGAACTCACTGCACTCGTACGGGACAGATTGGAGCAATCAAGATTCTGCACACTGAGCGAATTCAGGATGGTGTAGAACGAATCATATTCGCCGCCGGCACTCAAGCGCTACGCGCCTTCGAGGAACAGGAAAAGAAAATCAAAGTCATCGCGAGCGTCGTCGAAGCACCAGTTGAAAAAGTTGACCAATACGTGCAGACGCTGGCTGAAGAGAAAGCGAAGCTGGCCAAACGCGTCGAAGAACTAACCAAGGAGTGGGCGGAGCAAGAGGCTGCAAGACTCCTGCAGTCCGCCAAGACCGTTGGCCGCGTGAAGATGTGTTCAGGGAAGTATGTTCGAGGTGAAGATAGCGAAATGGTCTCGCTAAACAACAGGATCATTGAGCAAGAGCCAAGCGCGGTCACGGTACTACTACTTGTGAAGGATTCTGCCAGAGTTTTCGTTGGCGCAGGAAAGAACGCAATTGCACAAGGCGTGAACGCTGGGAAGCTTGCCACTAAACTTGCTGCAATGCTTGGTGGCGGTGGCGGAGGCAAGGATTACTTCGGGCAAGGCGGCGGAACGAACCTGAAAGCGGCTGATGAAGTTCTGCGGAACTCGGAATCGACGCTGAAGGCAACGTTAGCCAAGTGATGACCATGCCTGTTGACTGGGCCGCGTTAGAGAAGAAGTGGCAAGACGCGTGGGCTAAGGCTAAGCTCTTCGAAGCCGACCCAGACCCAAAACGCAAGAAATGTTTCGTGACGTACCCTTTCCCTTACATGAGCGGCCCCTTGCACGTGGGTAACGGGTTCACAGCCGCACGAATCGACACTTACGCACGTTACATGCGGATGCGTGGTTTCAATGTCCTCTTTCCTTGGGCATGGCATTGGACTGGGAAGACGGTCGCAGGCGCCGCTGAACGCATCAAGAATGGCGATGAAGACTTCATTCGACCGATCAGGGAAGTGGATGAGGTGCCGGAAGAGGAGCTGAAGAAGTTCGTCGACCCGGCATATATGGCAAGGTACTACACTGATGTAAACCGTGAAGCCATAAAGCGTTTCGGGGTATCGATTGATTGGCGAAGAGAGTTCCACACTAGTTCGCTGAACGAAGCCTTCAGTAAATTCATTGTCTGGCAGTATCTTCGCCTGCGCGAGAAAGGATATGTAATTACGGGAACGCATCCTGTCGTCTGGTGTCCAAAGGACGAGAGCCCCACAGGAGATGCGGACAGGCTGGAGGGCGGGGGCGTCAGGCCTGAAGAATTCATACTCATGAAGTTCAAAATGGGTGGAGTCTTTCTCCCTTGCGCAACCTTCAGACCGGAAACGATCTATGGCGTCACGAATCTTTGGGTTAATCCTGAAGGAGAGTACGTTGAAGCAGACGTAAATGGCGAACGGTGGGTTGTTAGCAGATCTGCAGCTGGGAAACTGCGAAACCAGCTAAAACGAGTGAGTGTTATCAGGAATCTGAAAGGCGCAGAACTTATCGGCAAAAGATGTGCCGACCAAATTCAAAGCAGACAGTTGCTAATTCTGCCCGGAAGTTTTGTCAACACAGAAAATGCGACTGGTCTAGTCTTCAGTGTTCCAGCTCACGCACCATTTGATTGGCTGGCATTAAGAGACGTTCAAAAGAATCCTTCTATCGTCGAGAAATTCGCCATCAACCCCACTGAACTATCGGCTGTTCAGCCTATCTCAATAATATCAATTGAAGGCTACGGCGAATTCCCCGCAGTAGAAATAGTTGGCCGCAAGCACATTCGAGACCAGAACGATCCGTTAGCGGAAGAAGCCACGAAGGAGATTTACAAGGCCGAGTTCCACGGCGGGATACTCAAAGATGGTTGCGGCCCTTACTCCAACCAAAGGGTGTCTGAAGTTAAGCAACGTTTGGTCATGGATTTCCGTAAGAAAGGGATTGCTGATGTGATGTATGAGCTGCCGCAACGGGTTGTGTGCCGATGCACAACGGAGTGCGTTGCGAAAGTCCTTGAGAATCAGTGGTTTCTGAAGTACTCTGACCCGGAATGGAAGCAGGCGGCTCATCAAGCCATCTCAGAGATGTTATTCTACCCTGAGGAGGCACGAAACTGGTTCGATAGTGTGATTGACTGGTTACAAGATTGGCCTTGTGCCCGCAAGACCGGCCTAGGTACTCCCCTACCGTGGAGCCCTGATTGGATCGTCGAAACGTTAAGCGACTCAACCATTTACATGGCCTACTATTCGGTGAGCAAGTTCGTCAATGGTGGGCTGATTAAGGCAGAACAGTTGACGCCCGAGTTTTTCGATTTCATATTCTACGGAACAGGGAAACCGGACCAGCTGTCTAAGCAGATTGGTGTTGATAGGAAAACCTTGGAGAAGATTCGAGAAGATTTCCTATACTGGTATCCGGTTGACCTGCGAAACTCAGGGAAAGATTTGGTCCAAAACCACCTGAGCTTCTTCATCTTCCATCACGCTGCCCTCTTTGAGCCCCGTTTCTGGCCGAGAGCAATTGGCGTTAACGGGTTCATGTCGGCAGAAGGGCGACCGATGCACAAATCCCAAGGCAACTGGGTTCCACTTTGGAAAGCGTGCCAAGAGTATGGAGCCGATGCGGTTCGATGTGCCGTGCTGTTAGCCGCGGAAGGGATGGATGACCCGGATTGGCGTTCAGAGAACGTTCGTGACGTTAACAGCCGGCTAGGAGCTTTTCTGAACTTGCTTGAGGAACTTGCTGCAAGGCCGGATCAGCGGGCTTCAAACGACCACTTGGAAGACTGGTTGATGGGCCGAATCCACTCTAGGACTATGGCCGTCTCAGACGCCATTGAGAAACTGAAGACCCGAACGGCATTGGCCGCCGCCCTGTACGACGCTTGGAACGACCTGCGATGGTATGAGCGGCGTGCCGCGAAACCTGATTCTGCAACGGTCAAGGCATTCGTCTCTACTTGGGTTCGATTGCTAGCCCCTTTTTCACCCCATTTAGCTGAAGAAGCGTGGAAGAGGATTGGTCAACGCGGGTTTGCGGCCACGGCCGAGTGGCCTGAGTTCGAGCAACTAAAGGAAGATGTGCGATCGGACGAGCTAGAGCAGCTCATCAAGCAGACGCTTGAGGACACTCAAGAAATAATTGCTACCACAAAGATCACGCCGAAAAAAGTGCATTATTACACAGCTGCCAAGTGGAAGTGGCGCGTCTACCAAGAAGCCTTGACTCGGGCAGACAAGCAACCCGAAACACTGAACGGCTTAATCAGGGACATGCTCGCCGCGAAACCACCATCGGCAAAGGACTTGCCGAAATTTGCCTCAAGGATAATCAACCAAGTAAGAACTATGCCCGGTGAGCTCCGGACGAGGAAGCTGGCGACAGGGGAATTAGATGAACGGAAAGCCTTCGCTGGAGCACAGAGTTTCTTCGTGAAGGAATTAAGAACAGAAGTTGAAGTTCATAGTGAGGAGGACCAGAACCTGTACGATCCAAAGAAACGGGCGCAGGTAGCAGAACCATATCGCCCCGCAATCTTCATCGAGTAGCGGACACTGTAAACTTTAAGCAAGAAGAAGCGTAATTTCAGAGTTCGGGCCCGTAGCTCAGTCTGGATAGTGCTTGCGGGTTGAGCGTCTAAAGCACAGGCCCTCTAAACGCTTACTTGAAGAAGCGGGAGAAGCCTGGGGTCCGGGGTTCGAATCCCCGCGGGCCCGCCAAAACATTCATTCTCTTTTTGGCTGCTCTGAAACCCGTCTTATCGAGGATAGGATTAACGGGACAAACCAAATGTAGAATCTCGAGGGGGTATTCAATATGGTCCATTTCCAGAATAGGGGCAGGGTGGTCAGGGCGAAGAGCCCGGCGGAAAAGAACAGGATAGTCATAATGCTCCTGTATTTGGACAACAGTTCTTGCGGAAGTAGCTTTCTCTCTTCTCGAGTCAGTTGGTAAGTAAATAGTGCAAGTATCACCATTAACCCCGCCAAGTCGAGAGCGTAAGCTGTGGAAGCGGCGTCTAGGAGGACAGGAGCGCCTGAAAAGTCGAAAACCGCATTCAAGTAGAACAAATAAGGTTCAATCGATACGAGGAAGAGCAAAAACACGTTTAGGATGACAGTGGTCGAATCCTCCAACGGGAGGATCGACATGATGTGTGTGTAACTCATCCAAACAGTGATTAGGATTAGAAAGCTAAATCCGAATTGAACAAGGTCGAATACGATGCCACCAGGCGATTTAGGTAGCTTGATGATTAACGATATTGTGCTCACTGACAGTGCAAGGCCGAATACGATTTTCATTAATTCGAAATCTGACAAAGATTCAAGGCGTCGAGGGTGTCTGGCGTTCGCCAAAACAATTCACGTCGCCAAGTACAACGCTACATGTTCAAAAAGGTGTAGGGTGCATAGTGCATGACTCCGAAAGAGCGTGAGTTACTCCAAGGAATGGTGAACTGCTTCAACGCCTGTCACGCCAATTTCGAGGAAACCGTTGAGATGGTTGGCTCGGCGCGCGGCTTGACCCCTGAGGAAGTCAAGGAGATTCTCGGACGGCTAAAGGAAGTCGACGGCGATGATTACCGTGCGCTCAGAAGCCGCTTGCCCGAAATCTTTCCGCTCTGAAATGCCTAGAAGGTTTCAATTTGACGAAATGTGCCGTTTGTGGAACAATGTTCAGTTTGGGTGATTACGAAAGCTTCTCCCGTCATCTCTGCGAGTTGGCTGAGAAAAGTGAGCCCGGTCATGTGATGTGGCTTAACAAGAATGTCACAAAGAAAAAGACGGATGCGGCCGAGCTCTCAAAACTGCTGCGAGCCTACTTCGACTTTCAGGCCATGGGGATAAAGGGATGGATGAAGAAGAGATTCATCGAGCGGTTTTATGGAGAGAAACCGCACCCCTTCGTACTGGCCCTACAGCATCCATCCAAAGCAACTCTGTTGGGCTATGTAGTCGAGCACCAGCATTTCCTACGGCAGTGGACACGCAGCTGCGCATACATCATCGCGAAAACGGACAAAGTGGACGTTACGCTCTACGAATTGGACAACATCAATACAGAGTTCGGCGGAAACGGGCCCGACAAACCCTCGCACTACGAACTGCTCATAAGAATGGGAGAAAGCCTCGGTATGCAAAGAGACAAGATACTTGGGACGCCTCCACTACCCGACACTGCGTGGACGATCAGCGCATGGAACGAGATTGCTGAGAAAGAGCATTGGCTGGAAACGATGGCTGCGATGCACCCGCTGGAACTAATAGCTAACCGCAAATTGAGGACGGATGGAGCGAAGATGGGTTACTTTGACCCATCAATACTGAGCGGGAACGAGGTTACGGACGCGACGAAGAACTTCCTCAGGGAAGGTTACGAGGCGGATGTTGAACATTCCGAGGATGCCATGGACTTGATTGCGAAATATTCTGGCGAGTTAGGTATAGCTGAGAACGTTCAGGCCACATTCCTTAGGTCGATTGACGCTTTCGACCGGTATTTAATGGCTCGGTTGGAGAGAGCGAGGCAGTTTAAAAGTTCCTGAAGGTTGCGCCATCTGCGAATCGACTTGGGGCAACTACTGGGCTGAGGTGGACGGGCAGAAGATGTTCTTCTGCTGCGAGATATGTGAGGCCGAATTCCGAAACATGATTGAAGAAGTCAAACGTAGAACTGGTTGGAAGACGATCGACGAGATCAGAATAACAGGAGACCAGAAAGGTAGGGAATGCACAGCCCTATTGGGGCTTCAAGCTTTTCGCTATTTCATTCGATTCAGTTCACAAGGGGCAATCGATACTTTCAGCGAAACGTGAGTTCTCACTAGGCGGCGCGTCTCGCCGAATAAAGGCCCGTAAGCATGATGCTAACGATCAACGTGACGTACAGCCATGTGCTCCAACTCGTCCAAGTGAAACTTCCTGGATAGCGAAGTAGCGCAATCATCTCAAGTATACCAAAAGCCAAGTAACTAATTAGCCCAACTTTGATTCGAGCGTATTCGTTCTCAACTGCTGAGTGAGCAGCAAAGACGCCAATGCCAATTAGCCATGCACCGATCGCCCGACTTGTCAAGGTTGTGAGTTTCCATGGCCAAGAAAGCTGCGAAGAGCGCTGGGTCGGCGAACAGCCCAATTCCCCATGCAAGCATCACTAATGCCTGGATGATTAACAACAAACGCACCGTTAGGGGTAATCTATTCTTTCGCTGGGGGTTATCGCCCGGAACGCGACTCTGCCTGAACCACATCACTAACATCAAGGGCGGAACGATTCCGTAAATCCCCAACCAGAACCACGCGGCGCCTTGAGCAATTATGCTAGTGCTGTTGAAATGAAATCGGTCGAGGTGCAGAAGCGTGGCTAGTAGAGTAAGTAACGTGAAGGTGAAAACTGCTGGCACAGCTATCGTGCTTCAGCCCATTGCGTCTTCCTTGACGCAAGAATTTCCGTGAGAAAACTTGAGAAATATCCTCCGCCTAGGAACGCTGCCGTTATGAACGGTTGAATCGTCCAGGCAAAATACAGGTCTGTGTATTCGGTCAGATAAAGAGTTGAAATCCCGCAAGTAAGACTAGGAAGCCAGCTGTCCGAAGAAGCCATTTCATTCCATTCGAGGTCGGTTTGATCATGTGTAGCAGCTCAACATGCGTGAGAGTTGCTATCGCCCCTGTCCATTAGGCCTGATAATATTTTGCATTAATTTCCCCACCCACTAAGAGCCCACTGGAAAATAACCGGGAACCTTTCGAGTCATCGGAGTCGGGTCGTTTATTTTGCCAGTTTGTATGCGTCGATTACCTGCCAAATCCAGAAGATTAGGGCGTAAATTGTGAGAGCGAGTCTGTAGGGGAAGAAACCTCCAGTCGACCTGAATGAGATGAAGAGAGTCTGCCATATCAGCGCTAGCGTCCCGACTATTATTCCAGCGACGAGGATTGATGCGCCGCGTTCTGGTCTGCCAGCGTACATCTGCCCTAACCCTGGAACTAGAAGGGAAAGTACTGCCGCTACTGGCGGGTCACGTTTGGGCTTGCGGGGCATGCTTCTCACAGTATCATTAGCTCTCGTCGTAACTCTATTATTATTTGCGCACGGCCTTGCGGCGGAAGGATTTCGGCCAGCTCAGGCCGTATACTTCTCTTCTAGGTATTTGACCAGCCATTCGGGGTTGTATTCTTCGCCGAACAGCCGCTTCTGGAGCTCTTTAGGAGAGTAGGTTGCGCCGTAATTGTGTATTTTCTCCTTCAGCCAAGTCTTGATTCTTCCCAGTTCACCCTTTCTCACAAGTTCCTTCGTATCCATGTCTTTCTTAATTCGTTGGAAGAACATGCCGGCTATGACATTGCCCAGCGAATATGTTGGGAAATATCCAAAACCTCCCCCGCTCCAGTGCACGTCTTGGAGAACACCATGCGCATCGTCCTTGGGTCTGACACCGACGTATTTCTCCATCAGGTCGCTCCAGAGTGACGGGGCTTCGGAGACTGCGATTTCTCCCTCGATTAGTTTCTTCTCCAATTCGTACCGCAATACAATGTGGAAATTGTATGTCAGCTCATCTGCGTCGACGCGGATTGGGCTTGGTTTGACAGCGCAG
Source organism: Candidatus Bathyarchaeota archaeon (assembly GCA_963780265.1). GTDB lineage: Archaea > Thermoproteota > Bathyarchaeia > 40CM-2-53-6 > 40CM-2-53-6 > FEN-987. Next base: position 412 of record CAWABQ010000046.1, on the reverse strand, counting down.
AAGTACCTGTAGATCTCCCCTTCGCTGTAGCCCGAGACGAAGGGTAGGTTTGCCTTTAACGTTGGGTAAACTAGTTTTGTGAATTCTTTGCTCCTCCCGATGAAGTTCTCCCAGAACCTCGACTGGGATTCATGAACGCCGAGTGAGTTGCCTCTAGAGAGTGGAGTGTACTCTAGAGAGGGATCTACTTGCAAATCGTAGATCGCATGGCCTGATTCATGGATAGTGGAGAACAGTGATTCTTTGAAGTCCTTTCCTTCGTACCTTGTTGTAATCCGCACATCTTCAACTGACATGCACGTAGTGAATGGGTGGGTGGAAACATCCATCCTGAAAGTCTTCTCAGGCATTGCAAGCAGCTTTAGGGCTTCTAGGTTCACACGCCTCATGGCCGCTTCATCATAAGCAACTG
>CAWABQ010000045.1:0-50577 GCA_963780265.1 Candidatus Bathyarchaeota archaeon | reverse complement strand
GTCGTGATGTCATGTCGGATTCGATCTTAAGATATGGGCCTTTCGAGTTTTCTAGAGGAGATACTTGGATATCTGGCGAGAGAACTTTAGAAATTGGCGGACCACCCACGGCAGGAAATTCCGGCAAGGCGACAGCATCATCCTCGACTTGCAGGCCGTCGCAAACAACTACTGGGCAGATGGTGCAAGAACTTACGTGGTAGGAAAACCGAACGCAAAGCAAGAAGAAATCTTCAATGTGATCCTGAATGCTAAGAATAAGGCTGAGCAGTTGCTCCGACCCGGAACCCCTTGCAAAGACATTTACAAGGCTGTATTCGAGGCAATTGATAAGGCTGGTTATCCCGGGCTTTTTCCACACCATGCTGGGCATGGGCTTGGCCTGGAGGACCAAGAAGCGCCGTTTTTCATTCCCGGATCAAACGAGAAACTGGAGGAGAACGTTGTCTGCACCATTGAACCAGGTATCTATGATTCGCAGACAGGAGGATTCAGGGACGAAGACACTTACATAATTACGAAAGATGGTTTCGAAAAAATAACAAATTCGCCATCGAAACTGCAACACGCAGGGTAAACCTCCACTGCCCATTGATTGAAGATTAGTTCATTTTTCCTCTGGCAGCCACCGGCCAAGTTTCAACCACTTCGTCACCTTCAGCGATGTGAACTTGGTCAAACATGTTCATGGCGGTGCAAGCATGATAGGGTATGAATTGTATTTTGTCACCAATTCGGAACTTGGATCCCGTCCTCAAAGTCAAATGTTCTTCGTGTATGTCGATTGGAGTTCCTCTGCATCTCCAAGGATCCTTGGAAATTCCCCTTGATCGTGAACGAAAGCCTTGCTGCCTGCGTCCACGACGCACCTCTTCTCGCTCGGTGAGCTTATGACGGTTGTGAGAATTCGCTGAGCGCAGTTACGTAGACTAGCTGAGCCTTCTTCGACTTGCATCAAGTCATAGAAGACATAGTTTCCAGGCTGAAGTTCAGTTATTCCTTCTACGCTAGCTGCGGCTTCAGCAGTTGGAGTTGAACCGCAACTCAGTACAGGCACATCTATCCCAGCCTGTCTGATTTTCTTTCCCAGTCTAACGAAGCGTTCTAATCGTGCGTTGAGCCGCAGCTTTTCTTTTCTTAGGGTTCCTGATTTCATAGAGGTGGCCTTCAAATGTCATCAACCCGTCAAATCGTAAGCCCTTCGTCTCCGCCACTCTCTTAGCCAACCTGATTGCAGGCGGGCCGAGTGGTACGCCGCAGCGCTTCATGCCTGTATCTACATCGACCAAAACTGGGACAACACGATTTAGAGCAACGGCTATGTTGCCTACTTGCTGTGCGTTCTCCAACGAATCCACCGCTATTTTGACGCATGCCGTCTCCTGAAGCTTCACCAAACGGTTGATCTTCGTTGGTTGAACGATCTCGTTCGTGATGAATATGTCCTTAACACCTGCCTCCACCATTATCTCTGCCTCCCCCAATTTCTGAACACAGATCCCCGATGCACCTTCGTTCAGTTGCAGCTTGGCTATCTCCGGGCATTTGTGTGTCTTCGTATGAGGCCTAAGTGAGACACCATGGGAATCAGCTATCGCCTGCATTCTCTTCAGATTCTGCATCATTATTTCGCGATCGATTAGAAGAGCAGGGGTTTCGAGATCATTGATCCTCAAAGAGTTCGCCTCATATGGCTCCCGAGATTGACTGTTTCACGTTCGAGGTCGTTCAAATCATCCACGAACAACGTGCGATTCAGATGCGTTGATAAGAATCTCACGTACATAGAGAATGGTGTGAATATCACCGAGAAGACATATACAGGCGATATCTCAAGTCGACTAATGGATCGTGCGAGTATCAAGCTCCTATTGATAGTAGCGTGCGGGTCGTAACAATTTGAATGAAAGCGACTTCCGACATGAAATGCTGAGAGAGATCTACGAACAACCAAAGTGCCTGACCCGAACGCTCGAATCAATCGACTCATCTCTAGAACGAAGAATCGGACACAAGCTCAGAATGGTATACCTCACTGGGAGTGGGACTAGCTACCACGCCTGTTTGGCAGTGAACTATGTTATTTCGAGAATAGCTTCTCTCTCATCCAGTACTATTCCCGCTTCCGAATTTGCAGCGTGGACTGGAAAAATAAAACCTCCTCCAGGCACTTGCCTAATAGCCGTGAGCCAATCGGGAGAAAGCCGAGATGTCATTCAAGCGGCAAAATCTGCGGTTCGTTCAGGAATGCGGACATTCGCGGTGACCAATGCAAAGAAAAGTCGACTAGCAAGAGTCGTTGACCTGCCGATAGTTGCACAAGCGGGACCGGAGAAAGCTGTCACAGCGACTAAGAGCTTCACTGCAACACTTCTAGCTGCGTACATGCTAACATTAGCTTTGACGAAACGAAACGACTTAGCTAACGCTCTAAGGCGGGTGCCAGATATGGTTTCACAAACGCTAAGCCTATGTGACGAGAAGTGTAAGGTTCTTGCCTCTAAATTCAAGGATCGAGAATTCTTCTTTCTATTAGGAAGTGGTTCAAACCTCTCCACCGCTCTTGAAGGAGCACTTAAGCTAAAAGAGAGTTGCAATCTATTCGCGGAGGGATTTGCGACGAGAGAGTTCCTCCATGGACCAATGCAACTCGTCGATAACCGAACGCCGATTTTTCTGTTGCAAAATGAAATCCTAGACGAAATACCGAAGTTAGCGGAGAGCTTCAGGCGACTCGGAGCGCCTACTATTATAGTTGGATCGGATATTTCAGGGGCACTGGGCGAAACTATCGAGGTTGTCGGAGGTTTGGAGGAACTGTTTCTTCCGTTGATCTATGTAATTCCTTTACAACTCTTTGCTTACTATTCGTCCGTTGCGCGGGGATTGAATCCTGATAATCCTACGAAATTGAGGAAGGTAGTTAGATGAGCTCCAAGGTGAAAGCCATGATTTTCGGAATCGACGATGTGCTCTATGATGCATCACTTCAAAGTTCGAGCGCTCGGCTCAGCGCCGTGAGGGCGATGATTGAAGCGGGGCTTCCGGCCGATGTAGAGACGGGTTACCGGACGCTGGAGGAAAGCGTGAAAGAACTCGGACCTGACAACAATCAGCACTTCGATAAGCTCCTAGAGAAGCTCGGTTTGAAGTGGACTCCCGAGGTCGTTGCCGCGGGTGTTGTGGCTTACCGCAGCACAAATCCAGTTTATCTTAAACCATATCCAGACACTGTTCCAACGCTGCTGAAGCTCAGAGGCGAGAAATACAAGCTCGGAGCTGTTTCTGAAGGAAAATCAGTCAAGCAGTGGCAGAAACTAATCAGCCTAGGCCTGCAGCATCTCTTCGACACAGTAGTAATCTCTCAAGACATGAAACTTGACCACTTAACTGAATCAGTCCTAAGACACGCTCTCGATGACCTTGGAGTGCATGCCACAAACGCCGTGTTTATCGGCGTTAATCCTGAAAAAGAAATAGACGTCGCGAATCGAGCCGGACTCATTTCTGTCCGCCTTCGAAAAGGCAACTCTAAGCTAGAAAAAACAGGCCAAACCAAACCGAAATACGAAATCAGCAAACTCAGCGAGCTAACACAACTCCTCACGAAATTATAACCTCCTCCATTGCCTGGAATCGTCCACCCTCACTAAAGACCTACCGTCGTTATCTTAGTTTGGCCATGACTTGTTCAGCAAAGATTCTCATTGCTTCCAACTGTTCTGTCATGGGGAAGTCAAAGATGAAATATTCCACCCCAATCTCGCGATAGCTCCTGAGTTTTTGGAGACACTCGTTAGGATTTCCGACGACATTTATCATCTTGTAACGTTCAGGTGAGATTGGTTCGAATCTGCCGTCACCTTGATAGTTGCCAAAGAGTAAACCCTTTTCGTCCATCTGCCTCAGGAAGTTTTCCGCTTCAAGCGTTGTTCTGCGGATCACGAGGTCTGTCAGAATAGTCTTCTCAATCTCTCCGAAGTTCCGTCCTACGTTTGTGCAGTGTTTTTGCAGCACCTCTAACTTTCTCTTGTAGTTTTCAATGGGACCGTTGAAGTTGCATCGGTCCGCAGCTTTGCGACGACCTTCAGTAGAAGTTGCTCTCCCTCACCTCCGATAATGATTGGAGGATGAGGCTTCTGTATTGGCATCGGAGAATTAATTGCTCCTTTCAGCTGATAGTATTTTCCTTGGAAGTTTGCCGACGGTTCGGTCCACATTTTCTTGATTAGTTGAACCGCTTCGTCCAGTTTCGCGATTCTGACACTTGGCTTCTCGAATGGAATGCCGTAAGCTGTGCATTCGTGATCGTACCAACCGGCGCCAATGCCAAAGTCGACTCTCCCGCCGGAAATCACATCCAGAACCGACGCCATCTTTGCTAGAACCGCAGGATTCCGATACAAATTGCACGTTACCATCTGCCCAAGTCGAATCTTAGTTGTTGTAGCAGCTAGTGCGGCTAGAGTTGTCCAACACTCGAAACACGAGCGAGCGGTCACTTTGGGAATTGTGTGGAAGTGGTCATAGAACCAAATAGAGTCGAACCCTAGTCTCTCGGCTTCGAGTGCAACCTCCTGAATAAGGGAGAACTGTTCAGTGGGTGAAACCTCAGGAAGGTCGAGGATCCAACCTTGTGGAATCAGCGCCCCAAATTTCACGACCAAATGGTACCGCGACTCGTGGAAGGTGGCGGGTCCGGAGGGATTTGAACCTAAAAGGGTTCGGGTCCTTGAATGATGGTTCCGCTCATGCTGGAAAAATGGTGCGGGGAAGGGATTCTGACCACAATTTACCGGTACACATAACCCGGTTCAAATTTGGGTGCTCGCACCAGCTGACCCCGCCGCCGCCGCCGCCGCCCTGATTAACTTTACGACGCTGACGACGACGAGACGAACGACGACGAACGACGGCGATGCTATGAATATGCTTACTACAAATATCAAAATGGTAGAAAAATGGAAACTATGGTAGGAGCGTAGGAAACAGTAGCTTCCGTGTTATGGTTTAAACTTTAAAACTAAACGGCTACGGCACCACGCCTCGAACTGCTGATAATACGAAAACTCCACACCGACGAATTATGAATTATAGAATTCTCCAAATTTCGGAAGTTAATAGTTGCGTCAGAAACGTCATGATACCCAATAGAAGAATGCCAAGCGAAGGGACCACAGGGCCCATGTGAACCAAAATAGACCAATCGTAATGAAGGCAATGCTAGTAATAATGAGCACAGACCTAGCGTTAGAATTCTTCTTCGGAACGATAATCGATATCAATCCAGTAGACAGAGAGCCTACGTAACATGCAACCATGACCGTGAAATACACCATCGTCGGTCCCAGCGGAACGTATCCGTAGAACTTGCCATTGGGAAGTTGAGCGAGTTCGAAGTTGAGCTGGTTAAACGCTGATATCATATTCAAGAGCAGCCCAAAGGCAACCAGGGAGAAGGCGATTATGGTCCCTTCAACCTTTACAACATCAATCATCTTCCTCTCAAAATCTGTTGTCTCGTTATTCCTTTCTCGCGGCAAAGTTCGAGGTCCCCGCCGAGTATCCTTCCTTCCATTCAATGATGCCGTTAACTCAATATGAGTACTTTGGAAGAACAAGCTCAGACTTCATAGGCCACGGATTCGCGGAGTAGGCTAAACCCATGGGCGGGTTTGGTCTTCAGCCACAGTTTGATGACTTCCTCTGCACTCTTAGGGTAGACCAAACCTACTCGTCATAACCTTGCAGACTTAGCCTAACGCCTTGCAATGCCGCAAGTTGCACGAGCACATGCGCATCGTAACCCCAGCTCACGAATTGCTCAGCATCTGCTTGAATCCTAGCCAACGCATCATTGTTCCTGTATCCTTTACGAGAAAAGAAAGTGTTTCGAATGAACTGGTAATATCCAGCGAGGCGAATCGGAGAATCTACGAGGTTCATTCGAAGCAACAAGGCTCTACATCGGTTGAGATTCAAGATATCTTCGGCCTTGAGAATTAGGTCATTGCGCTCATCAGTCGTTAGCTCTTTCCACGGAATCATCCGAGGCGGCCAAACGTTACGAGCGGGAATCCGAGAGGCAGGATTCATTGTAGGCCCGTTCCCTCATCGAGCCACATGCTAACACCATTCGCAACCAAATCAACCTTTTGAAATTGCGTGCTCAAGGTCTTAGATGTGCTGCCCTCGATTGCGTCATTCCCGAAAGCCGAAACCGTAACCGTGTTCGTGGAGCTATCAGACTTCACGATGAGAAACCGTTTTCCAATCAACGTAACCGTTGGCAAACTAACAACAATATTGCCAGCCGTTGCGTCGCACACAAGTACCCCGTCACTCTCTGTTAGTGTTGTTGAAACTGCCGTGAATCTCACGTTGTCCTCGCCCGCCATGACCTCTTCCCCAACGGTGAGTCGTTGAATCAGTTCGGGAAGTTCCATCATAATCTCGTTGAGTGAATGATGGTATCTAGGCGAGGGTGCTTCCCACTCAAAGGTTACAGGTGCGTTAACATTGCCCATCGTGAGCTTGAGTCTACTGAAAGGCTCAAAGACTTGGGGAGATTGCTGTTGTTCGGGCATTAGTGATTACTCCGTAGGGCCTCCAACCTTGGAAACCGTGGGCATTACTTCAGGAAGCGTAGGAAGAGGCTGCCATTGAACCGTCATAACGGCCCTGTAGATGTCGCCGTAGCTCGTGACTTCAACGTCAACATTCCATCCGGCGCATTTCGAGCGCAGCCAATTAGCGGCTCCGTAGAGATTCTTGAGAATCTGCCGCCTCTCATTGAATTCGGTCATGGGCATTACTCGTTTGATGGTCTGGGCGGTGGCCATGGTGCTACACACCCTACCATACGCCTAGTGGGCGTAGATAAATCTACTCATTCTTGAGTAGTAAACCTGCTCATGTCTGGGTAGCTTGAGCACTCAGACCTAAGCAATTACTCATTAATGAGTAGATTTAATACGAACTTTCATCCATCTTAGCTGTGAGTGTGGGAGAGGCCCCCAAGCCTAACGCACTCCATTGTTCCAAGGCCGGCCGTGTTGCCTCAACGCACGGCCGACCCGTTCCCATTATAACAACAACTCTCCACGTTGTTATTGTTAGTATAACGGCGCATTTTGAGATTCTTACAGGCTTTTCTTTAAAATTTAAACTTATCAAGAGGAAAACGCTTCATTTCAGGGCGTTTTATTAGTGAGTCTATAGCATAGGCTTCCTTGCCGAGAGTAGGCCTCAAGCCAAGTCGCTCGGTGGGAATGTGGGGAACATTGCAAGTTGAGGAAAACCAAATCAAATCATAACGAGACTTCGACTCACCCCCTTAGTCTCGAATCTTTTGGGCACATTCAGCCTCAACTTGAGCCCCCATTTTCTTCTCAGGGAAGTCCCCCTAGAATCCACCCGATGGAAATTCGATTTCCGATAGGGCGCAGGTTCTTCACAAAGTTTTGGAAAGCCTACACTGAATGGAACGGCAAGATGGGGATAGGCTCATTCGTTAAAGACGATAGCGCCTTTCTCTACGTTGCACCGTCGAAATACTCCAAGCGGCGAATCATACTCGTCAAGAAGAAGATAAGCGGTCGCATCGAGGTTGTGGACTGAATGAATTCTAGTTCTCAGCGAACTGCGAAGAAGAAGAACAACAACAAACCCGCATTCGTGAATCTCGATTCTGACGAAAACATCGGCAAACATGCTCGACTCAAACTGATACGTGAAAACCGGAATAGTAGGAACAAGCGTAACCATTTCCTTGAACTATGCAGAGTCGGCGCTCACGGACACCTCAAAATCTCAGCGAACACACACACAGGAAAAGTCACTTACTTCGCAGAATCCTACCGCGACTACGCTACCGATTACTTGGTTCCGTTCGACCCCTACAAACTGAACTGCGTGGGAGTTTTCCAGAGAGCGCTCACGCATCCCAACATTGGACTTGCAAGATTCACACGAAACCTTACCGGAATTCTAGAGCTTCAAAACCCGCGAATAGGGATTTCGGACTCTACGGGTAAATCTACCCATGAAGGTCAAAACCCCAATTCGCGGATTTCAAAACATATTATGCTAGTGGATTTCGAGCGTGGCCCCGTCTACGTTGACGGTCACGGGCACTCTAATTATCTCGTTGACGATGTGCTCTCATGGTTCAGGAGGTACAGGGCGAAGCATGTCGCTTTACTGAACGCTCATAATAGGAGGAAAAGGCGATGAGCGTTCTCTCTCTTCGCAAGTCGCTGAACTTATTCTTGCACCGGAACTAAAAGGGAGAAGATGCTCGCAACTTTAAAGTTTAAACTCTTAGTCGGTCGAGAAAATTGAGCGAACTATCGCTTGAGGGCTTGGTACAAGTCGCCTCGCAAATCCTCTCCGGAATCTTCGAGCAAGTTTCATCCGTGTTTGCTGAGTCTGCCTCTGAGGATTGGGCGATTTACGATACGGTTTCGCCATAGTCGTTATGCTACGCATGTTCCCTCCAACTGCTCGGCTTTGAGCCAGACAAATCCTTTCAGACAACTTCCTCTTCGCAACTAGATTCAAACTTGACGCGAATCACTTTGGTTTTGAAACCATATTTTGTGCCCAATTCTAGGGCACACTGTTGCAAAGGTTTTAAACGACCGGTGTTCGCCTTGACCTCAATCAAATAGATGTCGCCGTCTTTCTTGGCCACGATGTCTGGATACATGCTGCCGTCAAGCTCGCCTCTGGCAATCCCGCGACATTCCTCTATGTACTTCATGAAATCGTCTACTTTAACGCCCAAGAACTCTCGTGCCTCATCCTTGCTAGCAACATCTTCGTAGACCCGCCAAGGCTCTGAATGCAAGCCTCTTAGGGAGGTAGGGTATTGTGTAGGGTACTCCGTTATGCTCTCAAGTGGTTGGCCTTCCTTCACATTTATCAAAGCCTGTTTCATGTGTTTCAGATGTTCACGTTCTTGCGTAATCCAGTTCTTGACCTTCTGGCTTACATTGGCAGCTTGTTCCGCCTCAATTAGTCGCGCTTCTAGCATTGGAATTCGACTTTCGTAACTATCCATCAATCGCCGTCGGCGCTCTGGTTCGGGTATATACTCTTCTATGCCATTTTGCAAAGAAGTGGCGAACGTCAGCTTCATTTGGAAATCAAGGAACCTTCGAACTTCAAACCCCTTTTTCTTAAGCCATTTTGAAGCGAAGTACTCGCCGAACCTTCCAATCAACTCAGCGGGAGGAGCTGACATACAATTATGCCTACATGACTCATGACAACTGAGTGAGCTTCTCTTTGACTTTTCTGTAGACTGCGAATGAACGTTCGCTCCTAGCTCTACGTCGTAGACAATGAAGCGTGCTCTTACCAATACCATGCTCTCTCGCATCAGCCTGTGTTAATGCTAGAATGGTTTCTCTAATCTCTCGATTATCTCGTCTCTCTAAGGTAGGGGCGGGTTCGCTGAAATCAATGGATGATGATTTTCCCGTCAAGAATCGGCTGAGCTCCAAGGTTTTCTGTTCGATTACGGTATCCCACTTCAACAAGCGCCCTTTGTAATTCACACCGGAATTGAATGTCTCCCTCAGAGAATCAAGGAGACGCATCTTACCATCCCACTGAATCCGATACAGGTAGTCATCCCTAGTGAAAGCAAAGTCGGAAACATTCAGCGCACCAGTTTCAAACGCCTGAATCACGCAGAGGTCGGCTAGAAACCTAAATGGTTCCTCCAAATCGTAGACCAAGCTCTCTGCTGTTTGAGTGGAGCTCAGTTCATGCAGAAATCCGACAGCAGCCTCCAATCCAACGATGTTAACCGCCATTCGACATTCAACTTCGAGGAAACCGTAACCGTAATTCAAAGCCGCATTGAATGGGTCTGAGGCGTTGTTGTTGTGGCTTGTGGTCGTGCGGCCTTGAAAGTGAAGCCACTCAGGCAGAACCTTCCTGAACGTCTCCCAATATCGAAGCGCAGTTCTCCCCTCAACGGTGCGAATCTCCGGTACGGTTGAAGTTTTACTCAACCTCATGGCTTCATGTTTCGTCACTTGCATTTCTCTTTCTATGTCGTAGGTTTGTGACAGCCATTCTAGGACGTGTAGGCTTCGCCTAATCTTCGCTTCCACGAGTGCCCTCGCTATTGTGAACTTCCTCTTGGGGTCGTTAGCGGCCTGAAATTGAGCGGCGCGCAAATCGGCCTTAACTGGTATTGGTGGTAGAATGTTGCTAATGGTTGAGCCGTCGAAGTCTAAGAAGAAGATTGGGATGTTGTGTTTGGACAACCATCGGAGGGCTCCTAATGAAATGTGTCCGGTGCAGTTTTCTAGGATGATTGAGTCGTATTCTATTCTTCTGGGCAGAAAGAGGTATCGTTCGCTTATGTTGTTGTTTCGCCGTCCGTCCGTAATCATGAGTTCGGCGTGTGGTTTAGCGTTGCTTGCTTGAATTTCGACGCCGAAACCGCTGAGATGTAGTGGATTCATTCTGCTTATCTTCTACCATTACACTGGGCATTACACTCGTGACATTCATATATATGTGTAATGTTGCGTGTAATGCTTAGATGCCGGATGCCAGTTCAATTCGAGAGAAAGATATTCACGGCTGGGGGAAGCCTCCCGTCAACCTGCCAAGCCCATTTACGAAAGCCCTGAACATCAAAGAAGGAGACCTAGTAATTATTACGCTAAATGACAGCCAAATGGTCATCGAGAAGGCTAGGAAAAGCAGAGGATAAGCTAACAGACTCTTCTTGACTTTCCTACCTGTCTTTTATCGCGGGAGTCATTCCATGTCGGGTATGAACGAAGAAGAACGAACCGTTTGGAACGCTTTCCAAAAATATGCCACACACTATGCCGCTCAAGAGAAAACTAACATGCAGTACGGGTGGGGCGAGAATCTTTCATTTAATGCCCAGATTTACTCTAGCTACCTAAACTACGTTTCTACGAAAAGAATAGAGAGACTGACGTACGTCCTTGCCTTTTCTACTCTGGCCCTTGCCGTGATTACCGCAATCTCTCTGTACCTACGTTGACTATAACCGACTAGTCAGCTTGGGCTATTCCAGCTCCAACTGCTGGAGGATGAGGAAGTAACCCATCCAGAGTAGGCTCCTGAGGAAGCCCATGCGGTAATAGATATGGTGACTTGATGCGTACCGCCTTGACTAATGTATTGCAAATCGGATGCACTGGAGCTAGAAAACCTCAGCGTGTACTCCAGATATTGGCCTGAACTGAACGTGGAACCCGTCGCCTCGACTGATGAAAATGGAATGATTGAATCAATCGTCAATCCGAAACCAACTTGGCTTATTGTTATGTCAAAAATACCCGAGTATGAAATCCTGACGCTGACGTCAAACTCTGCGTAGCCCAGCAACCCTGTCCGGTAACTCATGCGTCCGGTGACATTTCCAATTGTGAGCCCTCTTGCAGACTGGTAGCTTACTCCATAGATTATTCCGCCAATCAAAAGCACAATCAACACAACAGCTACAATTGAGCTAACATGGCTCTTTTTTGAGGCGGACGTAGTTTCCGGTTGAGGAACTTGAGGGGCAGGTGGTACGATGGGAGCTGCACAATTCGAACAGAACTTAGAGTCGGCAGATACTTCTTTTCCGCAATTCGAACAGGTCGGCAAAGTTGTTGCAGAGGATTTATCGTGTCTGCTTAACTTAACGCTTGTGTTGTTCTTCAAGCCATGTCAGTGAGCAGGGGTATGAGATTCTTTCCAATCTCACCGTTCTATCGTAGTTTTCGCCTCATCTAATACCAACAACAATAGCGGTGAGGATAGAGCCTAAACCGAGCCCAGCAAATCCGCATTACTTTAAACTTTAAAGTTACGGGACGATTCTTATGATTCATAATTTTTCGGCGTGTCGTCGTCGTTCGTATTAGCGTACGTATCAACGTCGTCGTAGTCATTCGTCGTCGTCGGCGTCGTAACGTTCATAAGGGCGGCGGCGGCGGCGGCGCACCAGCTGACCCACACACACACTGAAAACGACGGTTCAAATTCAGGTGCTCGCAGCGTTAAAGGCACACACAAAACCGAAAACCACAACTGCTGGTTCTGGGGATGAATCTCCGTGTGCGTGACTCTTGCAGCCAACTGACCGCGCTCGGTCGAAGACCTTCATTCCTCCAGCATTTACTCCAGCACAGCCGACGCTTGACACGCACAGAGTTGCTGTTCTGCCCTTCGCCAACTTCAGTCCCGACGCTAAAGACGAGTACTTCGCCGATGGCATAACCGAGGAGATCATCTCCACCGTCTCAGGGATCAGCGGCCTCAGCGTCATCTCGAGGACATCGGTGATGGGCTATAAGGGGACGACGAAGAAGGTAAAGGAGATAGGAAGAGAGCTCGACGTGGGGTCAGTTCTCGAAGGCAGTTTTAGAAAAGCAGGAAACAGGATACGAATAACTACCCAACTAATCGATGTGGCGGGTGACAAGCATCTATGGGCGCAGAACTACGACCGCGAACTCGACGACGTATTCGCTGTTCAGAGTGATATTGCAAGGCAAGTCGCAAACGCTCTTAGGATTAGAATCCTACCCCGCGATCAAGCCCACATCGAGAAAACGCCCACACGAAACCCTGAGGCACACACTCTCTACCTCAAAGGAAGGTATGATTGGAACCAGAGAAACAAGGAGAGCCTCCTCAAGGCTATCGAGGAATATCGAGCTGCAATCAAACTCGACCCAGACTATGCCTTAGTATACTCCGGGATAGCTGATTGCTACTGCGTCCTTGGTGACCACAACCACATGCCCTACGCCGAAGCATTTTCGAAAAGCAAGGAATACGCGTTGAAGGCGCTGGAGCGAGACGACGGCTCCGCCGAGGCACACACATCTCTAGCGGTCGCCATATACCACAGCAGGGAAAGTGGTGCGGAGGCGGAATTCGAGAAAGCAATAGAACTCAACCCGAGCTACGCGACGGCACACCAATGGCATGGGATACTCTTGCTCAACACTGGACGAAGGGAGGACGCGCTTCAGGAGGCTTTGACGGCCCAGAAACTCGATCCTCTTTCGCCTCAGATTGCGACTTTTCTCGGCATTGTCTATGATGTTCTCGGAAGATACGACCAGGCAGAAAGACAGCACTTCAGGGCTCTCGAGCTACAACCAGACTTTCTCCCAGCGATTGGAAACCTGATTAGCACATACTGGCATGAGAGGAAGTTCGCCGATGTCGAGAGGCAGGCTGAGGCTTATCTAAGGATCAGTAAGGATGAACTGGTAAACAAGGTCGGCCTCGCCGCAAATTACGCCTTGGCGGGGAAAGAGATGGAGGCGAGGAGGACGATGGCAGAAGCCGAAGCTATGCCAGACCCCACACACCATGGGGACGGGCTTCGGATGATATACCACATAGCTCTTGGAGAACTTGAGAAAGCCGTCGAACTGATCGAAGGAGAATATGCGAGAGGCGCAGATTGGCTGGGCGAAATAGCATACGACCCCTTGTACGCTGCAGTCCGCAATGACCCCCGAGTCAAATCGATTCTAAAGGAGGTAGGGACCGCTCTCTAGCTTCTCATTTCCCTATATCATGCGGGGAGTTCTTTCGTGTGTGAATAGTCTACAGACTTTGCTAGTGGTCACTCTAGAGAAGTGACTACCCACTGGTCGTCTTGCGTGTATGTGCGCGCACCAGCCTACCCCCACACGTAGACAAAATCACGAAATCACACACGAAAATGACTGCTCAAATTGCGATGAAAATGGATGAGGCGGCGCATTGCCGCCTTCAATTGTGTTTCTTGTATGGGCATTTGGAGTTGGCGCATCTCTCGCAGAGCCCACGATAGGGCATGTGAGTTCCCGCCGCGACGTCTGGGGATTCCTGATAGAAGGAGACGAAATCTCGAGCAGTGGAGTGGACCATTTCAACTAGCCACTCTTCTGGTTCCAGGAATTCGCTGAGCGACGAAATCGCAATCCTGTCACCTGGTTCCCCGTAGAGTATGCACTGGACTATGTCCCACGCTCTCAGACTCTTAGAACTCTTAGCTTCAACTTTCATCTTGTGCTGAGCAGCGTCTTCGAACACGAAGTCGACTGCACCATTGAACTCTCCTGAAGGCTGCTCGGGCTCTACAAGATGATACCCCATCTTAGCCATGTGTACTACTGCTTGAATCCTGCCTGTCTGGGCGAGGACCTCGAATTCTCGACGCTTCTCGAGTGATTCTTTCATGTAGGGTTTCTGAACAAATGCTGGACAGAAAAGCTTCTTCGCCAGCTCAGACGGTTTCAGGATACGCCTTGGTCGGGCGAGCGGCGGAAGTGGAGCGGGTTTCTCGCAATAGATGTCTCGTAGGTCTCCCTTGCCTTCTGTGATTATCTTCATGACTTCACCAAAGTCTCTCGCTTCTTTCACTTCTTTCACCTCCTTTCCATCGTGTATCTAGATGCCGCAGAAGACATATATGTAGCTATTATGATAAATAGAGCAGATGTGCTCAATAATGCGAAAACCAATTAGAGCGTTCAGAATGGCCTTCCCGATTCTAAAGTACCTAGCACTGAACCCAGACAGAACTGCATATGCAGCGGCGAAGGAAACCAAGATTGATATTCCCACAACATATGAGACGATGAGGATTTTAGTCGAAGCCCATCTTGTCAAAGTCCATCCTGAAGGAAAACATACCACTGGTTTGTTGAAAGAAAGTTACAGCGTAACTCCGCAGGGGATTGTTGCGCTCTTTCAAGCGATTCCAGAATATGTTCAAATCTCCAAGACGGATGCTCGCGATATAGCTGAAAAGCAAACGGCCTTTCTCCCCCTCATTTTTGGCAAGTGGAAATGCTTTCGCGATTCCAACGTTGAAGAACTAGCTTATGATTCCCTTCTCATCGCAGTGCAACATTCTGAGAGCGAAGTGGACAGACTCGCGAAGGTGGTCAATGGCGAGACTCTTGAACCTACGTCGGACCTACGCGCTAAAGAACCGATGCACAGACATGCCATCTATGAGGGAATGCTAGTTGGAGCTTGGGCATCGGACATAGAGGACGACGAACAACGGGAAAGATGGCTACAGGTGGTCCGGAGTGACAAAGAGTTGAGGGCGATAGCTGAAGGAGAGATAATGCGATTGCAGGCAAACGACCAGGAAAGCCTCGAAGTTTGGAAGCTGATTCTCAGCACGCTCCACGGTCAAAGCGAAAGCAGAGGATACAGCATCGTGCCGATGGGGTCTGCTGTGTTTGGAGACCTGGAACAGCACTGGAAGTATATGCAATGCGTGGCATTAGATGAGGGGGGACCTCTCCCAGTACTTGCAGAAATGACCAACAGAGCGCTGGAGGAATTTCTCAAAAAGAGGGGAATGCTTCCAAGACGGAGGAAGTCTAGGCTAAGTAAGAATTACCCTACAAGACTGTCGGCTTAGTGTGTCTGCGCACCATCGTACCCAGAATCTGTGTCCACCCACTTCTGACATAATGAATCCCAAATCTTACATCCCAATGCTTGCATACGATGTCAAGACTTGAAACACCCACACCTGCGCCCGCCCGTCCGTCCCCGTCCGTCTGCCGTTGCTTGCTTGCTAGGGGTAGCATAGAAGCTGGTGTGTGTGCGCACCAGCCTACCCACAACAACAAGTCAGCACTGTATCTACTTGGTTTTCATATTTGCGGTGTTTTCTGGTGGTGGGTTTGATGGTGCGCACCCCCCCAGCAGAGATAGCGCCAATGCCAAGTCGTCACTCAGAAAGGAAACCAAAAAGCCAGAATTAGTCTCACCGCTACAAGAATTATGATGAGCCTCAAGACAACCCATGCACCTTTCGAAGTCAAATGCCCACCACGGCCCTTGCAGACAAACAACGCTGCTGCAATTACCGAGGATACCATGCTGATGAGTAGGACAACATTCTCTGGCGAGATTACAACATTATACAACACTATCTGGCGACCGGCAAGCCATTGTGTGAGGCGACCGGGAAGCCACTGCACCATCGTAATCTCCAAAGCGTAGTCGATCAACGCCCACCAAAATGCTACTTTGAACGGCCATGGTAATCGTTCGGTGAACGTATTGTAAAAATCCAACTTCTTTCCCTCTTCAGTGAGGTATGAGGTAAGGGCAACCGCGGACACAAATCCAAGCGTCCACGATATTGAAAAACTTTCTATGGTTTTTCCCAAAGCCAACACACCCACTAAGGGGTAACTCTTCGTTGCATTGTTCGCCAAAAAAGACCAATAGTCTTTCAGGCTGGCGATGTTGCCTGGAGGTTCCTGGTTAAAAACAGCGTTCGAAAGCACGCCGTAGTAATAGGCACGAAGGAAGGCATAAATGCCACCTGTCAAAAGGACGGTTAGAAAGAGAACATACAGCCAAGTTCCGGTACGACTTTTCACGTTCTTAAATCCAGTCGCAAACGTGAAAGCCGCTGTCAAGGTGGCGAAAATTTCTGCAGCGTGCGCTATCGCTTGTTGCCCAACAAAACCTAGTACATCGGATTGAAATGTCGAGATGTCCATAATTGTAAAGCAAAATGGCTCCAACGCGAATCCATAACCGCCTATCCGGTTCTAGCAAATAAGAGGATCTCAACGCGCTGATTACGATTACTCTAATCTCAATGTGTGTGCACCACTATACTGACAAGACCAAAGACTGAACTCCACTGAACTTCTTTACGCTGAAGGTAGCTTGAGCGCTTCTGGACAGACGAGTGGCGAGCGAGGCGGTGGTATGCATACGCGACCAGTGTCGAATAGTGTCAGATTAACGGTGCACGTGAAGACGCTGAGAAACGAGACCAAATTGCTCTGCGAGCCGGATGGAACACTTACAATCCACGTCGCTGCGCCCCCCGTGAAAGGGAAAGCCAATCGCGAGATCGTAAGATGGCTGTCCAAGAGGCTCCGAACATCATCCTCGAATGTGCAGCTGGTTGCTGGTTTCCATTCGAACGTGAAAGTCATCGAAATCATAGGAATAACGGAGGTTGAAATCGCCGCGGCATTAGGCATTAAGTGCAAATCGGATGCAAGGAAATGAAATCAGCTGCAAGTACGAGAGAAGAGAAGGGCAGGGGATTCTGACCCCAATTTACTGGTACGTATAAGCCGTCAGGCGCAACAGTCGATGCTGAGGGTGTTGCAAATGGAGGATAAACAATTCAACTCTCTCATGTGGCTCTCCAAGCAATAGTACATAACTCTCACGGCGGCGAATCGCAATCTAGCTCTTCACTAAGACGGGAACTAGGCAGTATCTGACTTCGCCAAGATCACTTGTTCGCCGTCCTGGACTTTTCTCAGACTCGCCACATCCCCGACTACTTTCGCGAAGACGTTTACCGGACTTGCTGCTCGAGGCTCGTCATGTTTACTGGCAGGGGTTTTCCCGAAGAATATGCACACAGCCTTGCCAGGCGGCCAGTAAGCAATTGTCCCAACTTCTACCTCTGCTCTCGCATGTTCCTCGCGGAGAGACACTGGAGTGGAAAAATAGATTTCGTCACCCCACCTATTCGCTTCGCCTGTTATCGGCAAAGTTTTCCACACTTCGTCGGCAGTCTTAGGATTCTCTTCCGTAAGTACAGCATAAACAACTGAGTTCGTACTGGAAATTCTCATCCGCCTTTCCAAAGTGATCAATTCTCACCACATGTCGCTTTCGGCTTAAACGCATTGCTAACCCAGCTCTGGGTTTCGTGCTTTTCACAAGTCAAACTCGTTTCGGTGCCACGCCACGCGCGTCTGAATGCAGTGTAGGATATTGAGCATCGGAAGTCCGCGAATTGTTTCATACGCTCTCACTCAATGTCAGTTCCACTAGTGTGCAGCGGTCCATGTGGAACTACTCTTAACAGGATTTGAGCGGGGTGGGTTAATTGAGGTTAAGTGATAGGTTACGGTTCAAATTTGCTTGCCCGCACCATAAGTACCAACCCCCCGGGCGACAGCTGCTTTCGTCTATCTGGGCATCACCGAGAAAGCTAACTGTGGACATTGGAAAAATCGAGAGAACTCAAACACGCCTGCAACTAAGAAAGGAAGCGGACGAGTCCGATTAGAGCGCCAAGGCGCGTCGTTCCAATCTACTCGTCGTTCCGAAAGTTCCCAATGAAGTTCTTGCTTCCTTCGACCAGCTTCTCGCGGGTCTTTGAGTTTCCAAGTACGCCTGCGATGACAGCCCCGACTGCTAATGAGGCGAGAGCTAGGGCGAACTGTTTCTTGCTTTCTCCATTCATCTGATTCGACCTCCTGTAGATGTGTGCCACATATACACGTGACATCCATTTAAGTCGTTCCGACAGTTTTCGATATATCCATCCCCGAGGATATATCGAGAGCAACCTACTCAATTCTCAACCGCATCAGCCAAACAGGAGTACGAACAGCAAGCAAAAAGACAAGCATTCTAGACTACAGCTGATTCTCCCTCTTTCCATCTGCCTCAGCTTTGTCTCCAGAGTTGGGGCAGGGGATTCTGACCCCAATTTACCGGTACACATAACCTCCGACTTTCCGGGCATCGACCGCAGCGTCACTAACAAAGACGTGGTCCGGGGAGTGGGACATCCTGTCCGCAACAGAATTGTATCCCTATGCTACTAGTTCCGTGCAATTGCACGTCGGCCTATGGGCTCGTGGTGTTTCTTTTCTTGCGGAGATACCAGTCGAGGTCTCTTTCATATGTTGCGTCAGGAGCCGTTTCCGTCCATAGATCGGAGATCTTTGCGTCAAGTTGACGGTAATATTCTTCTCCAGCCCAAAGGAGTTGACGGATGTGTTCGAGATCGCAGGTAGGGTTCCAAGCCTCGTATGCTCGTAGAGTTTGATTGATTACCGAGCCACGTGCATTGTATCGATCTGACATCAACCTCTTCACCCCCGCCTCGCTCAACTGGCGGAGCCCATCTTCAAGCTCGATCTCAGTCACGTGGGGCAGCATTGGCGCAATGAACGCCCACGTCTGCAACCCTGCTTCATTCAGGCGCCTAATCGCCTCTATCCTATCTTTGACCGGGGATGAGTGGGGTTCGAAGATCCGTTGCGCTTCGTTGCTGAATGTGGTTATCGTGAAGCCCACGTCGACTCTGTCTCTGATATGTGTGAGCAGGTCAAGGTCACGTAGGACTAGAGCGTTCTTCGTCAGGATTGAGATCGTGAACTTGGGGTATTGGGAGATGAGTTGGATGGCGCCTCGGGTCAACTGGTATTTGGCTTCGACCTGCTGATATGGGTCACACACGCTGCTCAACCATACGCTTCCGCCAGAACGTTTTGGTAATTCCTTCGCTAACACGTCGAGCAGGTTCATCTTCACATCAACGAAGCTACCCCAAGGATCCTTCATGTGGCCTGAGAAGCGACGCATGAAGTTCGCATAACAGTAAACGCAGGCATGAAGGCAACCTGTGTAAGGGTTAACTGTGTAATCGTAACTCAGTCCACTCTTGGAGAGAGCTGTCTTGCAACGCTTCTCTGTGATTTTCGGAGCCACATGTTTCACTATTCTTTTCGCGCAATCTCGTCTCTGCGGTTGGAGGCTTTTGAATAGTGCAGGTCAGTTCGGGATTCTGGGAATACTCCCGCCTCGATGACTAGCCAATTAATGGCAAGGTCATTTTATTGTTCCAGATAGGCTATGCTTGTATTCATGTGCTAGCCCAAAGTAGGTCATTATAGGATCAGTCAAAAGCGTCATTTTGAGTACGAGGAGTTAGGCCATGAAGTACAAAATCATCGTTGAGTTGAATGACGAGGAGAAAAGCGAACTCAAAGCCGCCGTCGAAAACCATCCACTGGACTACGAGCAGGATCAATGGCAAAAGATGACAGAGGCGGAGGTCAAGGATGCCGTAGTCTACTGTATTGCCTCAACCCAAAGCCGATACGAGGCTGTGGAAAAATTCGACCATGCGAACAAAGACCGACATCTATGGGCGCTCTCTGAGCCCGAGATCGAGAAGTTACTGCGTGACTATGGAATTCGATTTCCCAACAAGAAAGCAAAATGGATAGCTGCTCTTGCCAAGGCGGAGATCAAAGGGGCAATAAAGAAGGCTTTCACAAAAAGCCAGCCTACCGACCTACAATCTTCTCGCAGAGCCCGATCGATTCTCAAGCATGAATTGTCTATCAAAGGGCTGGGAGATAAGCAAATGTCCCATCTTCTAACCAAGTGGCTCGGTTTCACTCCCTGGTTGGTTCCCTTAGATTCTCGCTGGGACAATTTCCTACGCATTAGAGGGTTTTTCCAGGAATTCGATGATCCACGATATGTTTTGCTTGAGGACCTATCGATCGCTTTAGCTAGTGAGCTTGGCGTTAAACCGGCGGAACTAGACCAAGCAATTTGGGAAATGATGGGATAAGAACCGAGTCGAGAGATGGGGCAGGGGATTCTGACCCCAATTTACTGGTACATATAAGCAGACTTCGTGGGGCCGGTGGGATGTCTACCCAAACGGGTTTACATCCTTCCACTCATACCGCCGCCAGCATACTGCTCATTTTCAATTCCATGCAGTTCCTTGTCTCCAACATCAAAATGACGTAAGTATAGTTCCACTAATGACCGTGGCATCTCAAGATACACCTTACTTTCGATTGAAATGTCGATGGCGTTCGATGTTCATTTTCCATTCGAAATCTCTAATTGGATTGGCATAGCACTACTATTACTGCCAAGACAATTAGCTTTCAAATAGTTCCAATGTTTCATGGATAGTGTTGCGGACAATAGAGGCGACATAAGCCTGCAGCCTAGTGGTTGGAAGCAGGGACGGGATTCGATGGATTTAGGGGCCTATCTGACGAAGGCGGGTGTTTGGCATCGCTTTGTAGAGAAGATTGAGACTGTTCACACGGCGGATGCCGCGCGTGCAACTGGAATCGACCTGAACAGAATTACAAAGAATCTTGTATGCAGAACCTCGGATGGACACCATGCTTTGCTAGTGGTTGCTGGGGACCGAAGGGTGAACCTTCAGAAAGCAGCCCAAGCATTGAATGCTGGAAACATTCAATTGCTGGGTTTTCGCGACGCTGAGGCTGTGAGCGGCTATCCGCCAGGTGGAACTCCTTGTGTCTATCACAAAACGCCTCTGAGCGTTGTAATTGACAATAGTGTACTGGGGTATGAGACTCTATTCTGCGGGGGAGGAACTAGGAGGAGACTCCTAGAGATGAGAACCGAAGACCTCCTGAGATTGAGTAAGGCTATTACTGCCGATATATCCGAACTGTGAGGTCTGAGTTAGTGACGGGTAGAAGCATAATATCAGCGGATTTCAACTCCGATAACTGGCCTACAGGGCACTGTTTCTCAACGGATCTATACTCCAGAAACGTGAATTGTAAGATCTTTCCTCCAAAGCGTCTCAGAGAAATCCGAACGCTAATCAAGCATAGAGTAGCCATCGTCAAAATCAGAACCATGGTAAAGAACGAAGTGCACGCCCTGATTCATCCGTTCGCCCACCGACTTATGGTCTTAGTGTTGCGCCTGAAGATGATGTTACAAATATCCACATGGCCTCTCCGGGTGTGAGCATCGTTGTGCTTGGCGCCCGAATCCATGCTCCACTCGTGTTATCGTAGATCCAAACATTGTTCTGATCGTAGCTTCCCGAAATGCTCGTTAGATATTGTGCGACGACCTCGTTCTGCACCGTGAGTATAGTCAGACAGATATTGCTAGAACGAAGGTAACGATTAAGACAGCGAAAACAGGTCAGGTCTGGTTCTTGAGTTGAGAACTTGTCCCTCATCGACCCCAAACCTCTAGTGACCCTAGTCATTTTTGTCATAACCTACGGAGTCCTAGCATTCCGACATGTGAAAGGATGGAAGATCCCGATCTGGTTAATTCTGCTGAGCGGAGCAGCAGCCATGGTCGCGTCAGGGTCTATCACCGTTACCGACGCCTACAAGGCGGTTGATCTTCATGTCATACTATTTCTCTTCAGCATGTTTACACTCGTCACAGCACTCGACATTGCAGGAGTCCTAGACGCGTTCACAACCAAGCTCTTGCTTAGGGCGAAGAAACCCGAGGACGTCTTGTATCTGACGTTTTTCGGCTTTGCAGCAGCCAGCGCCGTTCTAATGAACGACACACTCGCACTCATGGCCACTCCAGTCATGATATCGCTTGCAAAGAAAATGAAAATCCCATCGAAACCGCTCCTTCTAACCTTAGCATTCGCCGTTACCATCGGAAGCACGTTAACGCCGATGGGAAACCCGCAAAACTTGCTCGTCGCTCTGGCCAGTGGGATGCAGGCACCCGTACTCACCTTCGCAAAGTACCTGCTGGTCCCAACGCTGATCAACCTGGTATTCACCTATTATCTTCTGAGGCGGTTCTTCAGACGCGAGTTCGTTAAAGCGCGAACGAATTTCCGGGAACTGATTGACTTCGAAGCCACAGTACAGAGAGACGTCTTGAAAGACGGCCGATTGGCAAAGCTCGCCATCTCAATCACCACCCTGACCATCGCTGCGATATTTCTGGTAAACTTCCTTGAAGAAGCAGGGATTAGAACGCCCTTCGGAATTGCCGAAATATCATTATTCGGAGCGGTACTTCTATTGGCTCTCTGTGGTCGTAGTAGGGAAGTTATCCAATCGGTCGATTGGGGCATCCTCGTCTTGTTCGCTTCACTGTTCGTGCTCACTCAGGCTGTGTGGGATAACGGCATCATCGCTGCCATGGCTGGTTACCTTCCCGCAATCAGCGTTGGGAGCCCTCATTCGTCCATCGCTGCGATTCTCGTTTCAAGTGTCCTGCTTAGTCAGGTCTTGAGTAACGTACCAATGGTTGCGCTGTACATCCCGTTGATGAAATCCTTGAGTTTTAGTTCACAGAACATCTACGCTTGGATAGCGCTTGGGGCTGGAAGTACCCTAGCAGGTAATCTTACGTTGCTTGGGGCAGCGAGTACCCTCATCATCGTAGAGGAAGCTGAAAAGCAAGGACAGACGGTGGGATTCTTCGACTTTCTGAAAATTGGAATTCTCGTCACAGCTGTCACCGTTACAGTGCTGTACTTCTTCCTGTTTCTCGTTGTGTGATACAACAACACCACCAAATGGCGAGGTCATATCCCATTGATCCTTCAAGGCTAGCATTAGGTTGTCGACCCAACAGTTTAGTGTAAAGCACGCATTATAGGTGGACGAGAAGAGATTGTCCGACAAGAGAAGCTTGCGAGAAGACGAACATCCGGTGTTCATCCGACCAAGCGCAGGAACTGCGGGGGGTTCAAATCCCACCGATTACAGAAGTGGACGACCATCATCCTCGTGCCACAGTATTATTCCAAGCTGATGTGGATGCTGCAAGTATATTGACTGCGGCCGCTGATGGGCCCTGTACGGGCACTCGCTTGTCTGGCTGAAGAAGGTTAAGAGCTGCTGCAGGAGCAAACGTAACGTCGTGCCAATTAGGTTCGTGACTTTGCAGCTTTTCTCCGCTTATGTTTCAGTGACGGTCGATGTAGACGTTTCACGTTTTCCCATTGGCCGTCAGTCATCGGTTTGAATGCCATTCCGCACTCCGGACATTTTCGAGTCTTCATCTTAGTCAAATGCTATCAGGAGAGTATGATTCATTTTGTGTAATAAGTTTGACACCACATCTGCAACCGGCAAGAAACCAATGAATCTCGACTCAATCCATAAAGTGTTAGGGCGCTATCTGCAGGACTTAGTGTGTGTCTATAACTGGTCACGCGTATCCCCCTCAAATAATCCAAACGGCACAAACTTTTGGACAAGATTAAACAACCCAGTGTTCTTCCAATAGAATAGAAATCGCGTGTGTTCCAGTGTTCCCACCATAATGGGGGAACAAATCCATTTTGTGGAACTGTTGAAAAATACCAGCAAGATGGTGCTCGGTCATGACTTCAGACGCCCTGACACAATGTCGTCTACTACGCTCAACGCCCTAGCCGTTGACTCAACAACTATTCCTGAACGACCATAGAACGCTTTCAGCGCATTGGCGACATAGCCAAAGTCGCCACCTTCCCGTGGACGCTCATAAAGAGCTACAAGGGTACTTGGATCTTCTCTGACCATACCTAAGACTTCGACCCGTTTGTCAAGCTCCTTAGGCCAGGGCACTTCCAAGTCGCGATTGCCTCTTGGCTCAACAAAAACAGCCGCCACTTTCATCGGCCTTCCATTCTTGACAACGTCAGAGTTTCCCGGCGCCGCATCTGTGTTTTCCCTCGCATATTGCATGAGGGCTTGAAGCGTATCAAGATCTCGAAAGATTGAGCTAAACGTTCTATTGAGTTTCGTCCTTGAAACTCGGTTGATGGCGTTCGAGATCTTCGCTTCAAGGACAGAAGCGGGTGTCGCTGAGAATACTTGCAGAAGAAAGTTACCAGACCTCCTCCAATGGTAGTGCGTGAAGGTGAAGTCATCGCTTGATGTCTTCCGTAGTTCTTCGAAGATCATTTTAGGAGTAATATTGTTCCTGCCGTAGTTACCCAGATCGACGACGAACGTGCAATATCTTCCAGGAGTCAGAAGGTTCAATGTCAGACGTAGATTACCAGTCTGCTATGGACAATATGCAGGCTAATAGCTCAGAGATGGCGAAGGGGATTATGACCCCAATTTACCGAGAAATATAAGCCAGCAGTGCACAGAACAACGTCAGTTCAAATTCGGCTGCCCGCACCATTAGAGAGAGCCTGACGTCGTCGCTACTGTTTTCGTTTGAAGGGCCAGCATTCTCTTGAGTGCAAGTAATAGAGTTCCAGAATACCAACTAGGTTCACGAAGACGAATACTATGAACCATGCTTTTTCACCGTTCCTCGCCGAAAACCAAAGACCGATGACCTTCCAAAAATAACTCCATATGGCTACCGGAACGAGTAAGATAAGCAAGAGAGAGATATTGATGGGAAACAAAGTTCTCTTCGCGTCTCATCGTTGAGAATCGTGTCGGCGCCTTTTAAGATGTAATCATCGGAATTCATGTGTGTGGTATCAATGGTGCGAACGTCTGAATTTGAACCGTCATTTTTGTGTGTCTTGTGTAGCTGGTACGAGCACTGGAACTGACCCGCAGTCTCAACGGTTCTTCTGTATGTCGTTCCAGTGGAGGCATACGTTGTGCGCACGCACGAAAAGCAAACACGGGGTTGCTTACGTCCATGCTGGCGAACTAGTTACAGACTGGTGAATGCACCCTTCAAATCCTTCCAAGGCAGCGCGAGATTCAGTGCGTCTTTGATGCTTTCTATTGCTGTGACTGGAACTCTCCCTTTCGCATGACGTAGAACAACTCTCTTGCCCAGGACCTCTTTCGCTGCTTTTTTCTTAAAATCGACGATGATGTTCGTCACTTTCATCTCTGAAGGATCGAATTCGATATCCTTCACCTTACCAAGACTCACCATATCCTTACTGTATACAAGAAAGCCCTTGATGTCGCCAGCGAGCATTAACAAGACCTACGCTCCCTGTCTTGATGTGGCCCTAAAAAGAGCATTCGTTCTTCGTGCATGTGCATATCCTAGAGAGACGCTACGGTGTGTCCTTGGCTCACGGATCAAATAGAACTGAAATACGGATTTTAGTAGCCCAATGCAGTCAACGGTGTCTGATTTCTTCACTCATTTGTTTTCTTTCCAGCGTTCCTTCAATTCCTTATACGAGATGCCTGCGGGATCGGTGAGGTATTTTCCCACGGCTTGGCAATAGATTCGTTCATCCTCAATCATGTGCTGGTGGGGGTCCTTGTATTCGGCGCAGGTTTCTACTTGCTTGTAAACTCTCAAGGATTGTTTTCGCCTAGTTTAATGGTTATGGGTTTAATGTTAAATATTTTCCTGGTTTCTCCACTCTCCGTTCCACCCTGACGCTGAGGTGGCCCAGATTGTTGGCTGCGAGTGGCGGCAAGAGGTGCGATAACAGTTGCTCTGCGCTGAGTCTGTGGACTATACCGGTTGGACCGATTTGTGTCCAGCCGTTGTCCTCTTTGAGGTAGCTCCATGTCCGGCCACGTTTGGTTGTGATGTAAACCACGCACTCAGTGTTCTTCAAAGTTTCTCTAATCTCCTATCACATTCAATGAGGTCACAATCAGTATAATCTAAGCCGCATAGCTGGCAATAATCGTCTTTAATGTAACGTAAGTCGTTTCCGTATGTTGGAATCTTATCAAGATTATTCTATTCTATCAAGATTCTATCCTTGACAGGGAGGACAGACTACGCCGAGTTGCCGAGTGACTCGGACGAAAATTAGCGCTTTCTTCACTCCAGCAAGAGCGGAAAGATGAGGCTATTCACTCATCCCAAGACAAAGAATACTTTCTCACAGCAGAGTCTCAGAACCTAACCTGCCTTACTCCATTAATCCAGCAGGCAACAATTCACGGGTTCCCATGAACTGTCCCAACTGTAATTGCATGCTTGAACTCAATTCGCTAGAATACCGCTGGCGTGGCAACGTAATGGAAGCCAAATCAATCTTCTCGTGCCCCTACTGCCATCAAGCGTGGGTTAAGGCGGGTAAGGAGTTAGTTAGGCCGATTCCGTTAACAGAGGTCGAACCTTGAATAGTGAGTAGGATTTGCACTGAAGGCGCGCGCTCTGCAAAGAACGTATGAAGAAGACCAAGATCAATATGAATTGCGAGTTCTGCCAGAATCGCTGCGGCGAATGGATTCAAACCACGGTACTTCGCAAACGCACGTTCATCTTCAAACCGTGCCCACACTGCGTTCGCATAGTTCCCCAGATGAACTATGTCTCACGGAACAGAACAGCGGCCTTGGAGACTCCGTTGAACTCTTCTGACACAGGAACTCGCGAAAAACCCCTATTTTTCTTGGAGGGGTGAAAAGACCCTGAGAATTTGGAAAATCAACGGGACCGTGACTCATATCGGAGCTGGCACATTAGCAATATTCTTCCTACTAGGAATGATCTTGCTCTACTTCCTGTCTCAAAGCACATTCTACACGGTCCTCGAAATCATCCGCAAGCTGGTACAAGCGGCATTAGGCGCTTGACTTCGCTATCTATCTGAAGAGGAAAGGTGCCAACCCTTCCTCTCACCTTTTTTCTTGAGCTGTCACGGCTAACTCGTATTTTAGGACCGTGGACCTGCACTCAGTTAGGTGGCGGGTCCGGAGGGATTTGAACCGTGTCGGCCATTTATTGGCTCTCGACCTTCGGGTTTCCCTCAAGCTGTTAAGAGCTTCGGCCTAGCCACAATGTGCTTGTCCGCCGCTCTACCTGGCTGAGCTACGGACCCACCGAAGGCCCCTGAAAGTTTCCTCACGAATTAAAGCCTTGTTCGCCTAATGGTTAACTGAGAGTGGTTTGTGTTGGCGGAGTTAGTCTTCATCGGTTTAGGGCTACACAACGAATATGGCTTGTCGCTTCGAGGCCAAGCGGAGGCGAAATCATGCGCTCACCTCTTCGCTGAATTCTACACTAGCGTAATGCCCGGCCTAAACCTTGAGAACTTGGAAAAGGCTGTTGGCAAGCCGGTGCAGGTTCTCTCGCTCTGAAGTCGAAGAAAAGGCTGAGCAGGTGATATTGTCCAAGGCGAAGACTGGGAAGGTCGGGTTCTTAGTTTCAGGGGATCCTATGGTCGCCACGACGCATGTGGACCTGCGCCTGCGCGCGCATAAGGCAGGGATCCGAACCAGCATAATCCACGCAGCGTCCGTCGGGTCCGCCGCCGCAGGCGTAACAGGGCTCCAGTCATACAAGTTCGGCAGAACTGTAACAATCCCCGCTTCTTGGCAGGGGGAATTCCCAGAAAGCCCTTACCTAGCCATAAAAGGCAACTTGTCAACGGGACTGCATTCCCTCGTCCTATTGGAAGTAGACGTTGAAAACAAGCGTCACATAACCATACCCGAAGGGTTGAAACAACTGCTCGGCGTCACTAAGCGGAGGTCAGAAAACGCAATAGTACCCGAAACGCTGGCAGTGGGAATATCCCACCTAGAAGCACCAGACATGAAGATCAAAGCTGGCACTGTCTCGGAACTAGCGCAAATTGACTTCGGGGAACCACCCTACGCCGTGATTTTCCCAGGTCAACTCCACTTTGTTGAAGCGGAAGCCCTCGAACTATTCTGCGGCGCACGGAAAGAACTGGTGACAGGAAAAATATGAACAACCTCAGCGAAGACCCATCAGAACGCGCACGCAAATACATCGCCACCTTAGAACAAGCCCTTCAACAACAAACCCCACTGAAAGAAGGCAGAATGGTGGAAGCTACGAACATTGCAAAGGTGTCAGACGCCATACATCGCTACTTGCAGGACGCACGGTTCTACCTCGACAACGGTAAGCCCACAACATCCCTCGCCTCAATCGCATATGCTGAAGGTCTACTTGACGCGCTGAAATTCCTAACGCTCACCAGAGCCCTCGAGTCAGAAACCCAATAAGCCCATTAGTGGAGGTTCTGTCTTCCTCGTGAGGATACGCTCGGCGGCTGTGGAGTGATGAGCTCAGAGAATCTAAAGCCGTTCATCAAAACGGCCTATCTCTTGCAGCTCCGGCATGGGCCCTTCACCCAAAAGGAATTTGAATTGTCGTCTGGTACATCTGAGCTTCAACATCTCCTCAACCTGGGGTTTTTGGAGAAACATGAGGGCGGCGAACTCCGCTACTCGTTGACGGAGAAGGGCCGAAGCCAAATCAAAGTTGTTCTGGCAGGTGGTGTTTACGATGTTCTTCACCTAGGCCACTTAGAGGCACTTAACGAAGCGAAGTCACTGGGCAGCCTGTTGGTCGCCGTTGTTGCGACGGACGTTACCGTTGAGATGTTGAAAGGCCGCAAACCCTTGTTCCCAGAAGAGGATAGGCAGGCGCTTGTCGAAGGCCTAAAACCCGTTGATAAAGCGATCATAGGCTATGAGGACGTAGGGTTTGGGTTTGAGCAAGTCTTGATGGAGGTCATGCCAAACATAGTGGCCTTCGGATATGACCAAGAAAACCTTGAGAAGACAGTACGCGAAATCATTGAACGGCGCAACTTGAAGATTCAGATGGTGAAACTCTCAAAATTCGACCATGAGAAATATGCGAGTTCCTCATCGGTCCGGCAGAAGCTCTCCGAGGAACTCCGCTAGCCGCCGAGCTGGCTTCGATCGACGCTGACCTAACCTTCGATCTAACACTCCTGAACCCGTTTTGGGTGTACCCCACCTATTCATTGAATGTGTATCCTGGCCAATACATTCGTGCACGAATAGGTTCATGGTCCCCGATGGGGTGTGTTGAGTTCAGGTGAGTTCAGGTAGAAGGTTTGTGGGGAACAGAGGTAAACGCCCTAACTTTAACCGTGTTCCCGTCTTCTGCACGCAATGCCTTTCGCAAGTGTTCGGATGAGATGAGTTCAACCACATCGCCTGAATAATGGGTCCTCACGGGGAAGATTAGCGCGCCATCTATTTTGTCGGCGATTTTTCCATGGAAACATTTTGCTGGTCCGAAGCTTCGGTTCCCGTCCGTGAAGCCTTCAATGAGTATGAACGGTGAAGCCTCAAGCATACGTACCTCATCTTGGTCCTCTTTCCGCACTCGAAGGTTTAGCGTTCCGGGGTATGGTTCGAACCCAAGCTTCTCAGTGAACTGTTTCCGGTAACCTTCCTGATTCATGTAGTACGCCCCCTCACCCAGCCCCGAAAAAACGGTCCCTTCGAATACGGTTTCAGTTTTCTTCATCTCGAAAGCCCGCTTCAAGGTCAGGAACATGTTGTCAAGGTGTTTGACGCCGCCAGGGGTAATCTTGATCGATTCCCGCCTGCCCAACCGGACGCGATGAATCAAACCCATCTTTTCAAGCTCAATTAAATGTCGGGAGGCGGTTTGCTGGGACGCGCCGAGAAGCTTCGCCAGTTCGGTTGTGGTGAATATTACTTCGTCTGGGTATGCGCCGACCTCGATGAGTTTGTAGAGTGTGATCAGGAGGCTGGGTTTGATTTCTTGAGTTGCCATTTGTGTTTCGTTACCTCCTCGTGTGCGAAGATGATTGGTGCGGGCCCTCGTGGGGTGAGGCAGTGTCTAACAATTTCCACAGCGTCCTTTAAGGATACTTTGTGCCCGACACTCACATAGACGGGTTTGCCACTCTGCCGCAGTGGGACGAGTTCTGCAATCGGGTGCCCGTCACCATCAACTACCTGTTCTCTCCGAACCCAACCATACAGCAAGTTCTTCGCAACGCCAATCGTGGGGCGGTCCAAAGCTAGGCCGACAAAGCAGGCTAAACCGAATTTTCGGGGGTGAGCTAACCCATGTGCATCGACTAGACAAACACATGACTTAGCTCTTAACGCGCGAATAGCTCGCACGACCGCTGGCCCTTCTCTGAATGCCAGCAAGCCCGGAATGTAGGGGAATCTAGTCCGCTCGTTGAACGTCTTAATTTTGAGAAGCTCGAGGCTATCGTAGTCAACAAGCGTAGCCGCCGCAACAGTCGCCCCACGAGAGTAGGCGGCATCACAACCCACTAGGCGAGTAACCTTGTCCGGGAGGCAGCTGGTCTCACTGACGAGTGGCGCGAGCTTCTTTTGGAGAGCAATGGCAGCGCGAGGCGTGATTCTGCTCGGAATCCTGATCGGCATTTCAACCGCGCTTGGCGGCAAGTTTGCGCTCTACGCTGCGAAGCGCCCTTTCCAAGGAGACCCGTCGCAGGTCGGTTGCGACATCGCCGCGAGTAGCCTCGAGTATTCGTCGGTCGGCGTCGAGCTTTCTTCGAAAGTTCGGAAGGATAGATGTTCTGTCGAGGGACATGAGTTCTTCGTATAGGCCCTCCATTTTCGTTAGTAGGTTCTGCGCCAGGTCTGCGTCCCCATGCCTCAGCGCGTCTAGAATCATTCGGCGTATCTCGCCGATGAAGTCTAACATGCCGAGGAGGTAGGCTGTGCTACTAGTGCCAACTTCGTGCAAGGAGGCTATGGTGCCATTCTTTTTCAAGTGGAAAAGAAGCTTGGCTTCCGTATACTCCTGAAAAGCCACGAGGACTTGCCCGAATTGCGGCAGCTCAGCGTGGACTGTGAGGAGGTTTTGGAGTTCGTCGAGTGCGCGTTTTGCTTCATTGAGGGTTTTGGTCGCTTCGCCGAGTTTTCCACGGTGAACTTGTATTATCGCCCAACTGCATAGCCTGGTCGCGTTTCGGGTTAATGACTGAAGCTTCTCCCTTGCCTTATCGTAGGAGAGTAACTCGGCTTGAATTTTTTCGGTGTCGCTCTTCGAGAGCATAAAGCTCGCTGACCGACTGCGAAGAAACTGCCTTTGAAATAAGGGTGCTCGGTGGCTACTTGGCGGGTAGTTCTTGTTCTTCACGGATGCCGTTGCTGGTTATGATGAGCATGTCGAGGCCTTCGCCGCTGCCTATGTCCCGAGCCGACGCCGCCTTCACAGCCTTCCGTGCAAGGCCCTTTCCGTCCTCAATGGACATGCCCTCTTTGAATTCGGTTTCGAGTAGGCCCATGGCGATTTCCGATCCGGAGCCCACCGCCGTATACTTATCCTCAATTACTGAACCCAGTGGGTCCAGGACAAACAACTTAGCGCCCCCTTCGTCGACTCCCCCGACGATCGTTTGCGCTAGGTATGGGAAGTAGCGTCGCTCGAAGAGCATGCTACCCATCAGCTTAGCGGCCGTGTGGACCATGACGCTTTGCTCACGCTCGTAAGAGTAGAGGTTGAGGTAGGCGCCCACCTCGCGGGTTAGAATTTGCATGTCGGCAACTATACCTGCGCACGCGGCGCCAATCTTGTCAGCGATCTTGAAGACTTTCTTCCCGCTCTTACTCATGACGAAGTATCCGTATGTGACGCGCCGTTCGGCCGCTAATATTACGCCGTCTTTGCAGACGATGCCGACGGTTGTCGCACCTGGCAAATAGTATTCACTCAACTAGAACACCGATTCGGGAAACCCCCCGCAAGCGGACTAATAAGGTATTGCAACTCTGAAACCTAGTCACACTCAAAGATTGACGTAAACAGCATCCACGCCCTACCAGAAATCAAGCACCAAACCGATGTTTAGTAGTAGATTCTACAGAACAGGCAGAACCATCTACCGTTTGACCACTGAGTGCAGCCGCCGCACCGGGAACACTTCGGACAATTGCGACGGGGAGGTTCAGGATACAACGCAATCTCCGTCTAAGGTGGGCCGGTTGAAGAAAAGCTTGCGGTAAGTATTTGTTCATTTGTTGTATTTCGAAGAGCGTTACATCCGAAGGGTTCCAGGCAATTCATGGACTTTACTGATTCTTTCATTGTCGGAGATATTCGCAGAACCTACTTGTTACACTGCCCCGACAATACTCAGCCTCACAGTCTGCTTCTTGCATTTCACGGGGGAGGAGGAAGAGCAAGAGGCATGCCTATCTTGACACATTTCAACCCTATCGCCGACCGGGAAGGATTTGTCGTCGCATACCCTGATGGTTACGGTAGGCATTGGACCGACACGCCCGACACAGGCCCTAAAGGCGTCGACGACCTCGCCTTCGTCTCGGCAATCATCGAACGGCTAACGAATACCACTGAGATAGACCCGCGTAAGGTTTACGCGGCTGGCATTTCGAACGGCGGCTTCTTCTCGCAACGTCTGGCAATCGAATTCCCAGAGAGGATAAGTGCGATTGCCATCGTTGCCGCCACAATGCAAGCGTCGCTATCTGAAACTCGAGCGATAAACAAACCTGTCTCGGTAATGATGATTCATGGGACAAATGACCCGCTCGTGCCATTTGAGGGAGGGCGTGTCAGGGCGGGTGCTAGGAGAGAAATATTGTCGGCCCATGATTCGGCAGTTAAGTGGGCCCAGTTGAATGGTTGCGCCCTCACTCCAACAATCCAACAGTTACCAATTCGAAGTGAGGACTCGACCCGTGTTCGCGTTGAGAATTTCACCCAGTGCCCGGGTAATACGGAGGTAATCATGTACGTTATCGAGGGTGGTGGCCATACGTGGCCTGGAGGCTGGCAATACTTGCCAGAAAGAATAATCGGCAAAACAAGCCGGAACATTGACGCCAGCGAAGAGATAGTTGCATTCTTCAGACGCCATTAAACTCTCGCGACGTGGAAACTAGTTGCGTTATCATGGATGATGTCCGAAGAGAAACTTTGCGGGAACCGGTTTGAAGGAACCTCAAGAAGTAGCTTGCCGGGAAAAAAAGGCGCTTTATTTTTCGAGGAGGCTTGAGAAGAAGTCGTGGTGTTCTTCTTCGTCCTCTTCTATCTCTTCAAAGATTTCCTTTGTGGCCACATCGCCCTCCTTTTGTGCCAGCTCCATGATTTCCTTGTACAGGGCAATTGTTTCTAGTTCTGCTTTGACGTCGGATTGAAGCATTTCTTCGAGGGTGTTTCCAACGAAAATAGGTGCGGGTAGTATTGTTGGCTTTGCTCCCAAGTACCAGAGCCTCTCCGCAATCTTCTCGGCATGTTTCATTTCTCCGATCGCGGTTTCCTCGAATCCCTTGCTGACCGCGTAGTGCTCAACTCCTTTCCACTGGATATGCTGCCACATGTACTGAATTATGGCTTGAAGCTCCCCAGCAATTGCTTTGTTCAACATGTCAAGAAGTTTCTGGCTAGCCAACGCTCTCTAAACCCAACAACCCCTGCGCCAGTCGGGGCTTTAAGCTGACTCGACAGCAACCAATTTCGAGACTAATATCTACAACACCTAAGCTAGCCACATAGGCAAAGCTGAAGATGGTCTATGGTTCATCCTCTCAGGAATATTCTCAACAGGCTTCGCTGGGACGAAAAGGAGAACCCTGAGGATTACGTCATCACATACCGCCACCGGGGCGCGCCAGGCGATGCGAAACAGATTAACGCATCCAAGATTCAAACCCTCGGCAAATCCTATTTCACAATACAGGAGGATGCTGCGGGTGAAGAATCATTGATCCCGTTCCACAGAATCTTAGAGATACGAAATACGCGGGACAACTCGATTATTTGGGTGAGCCGAAAAACCAGACCCTAATCACCTCAACCCATCAATTCTCCAAGGCTCTTGGAGATGGTTCTGTTGCGTTCTAGTGGCATAGGCTAGGGTGATCCACCCATTGAGGGGTGGTGCCAAACGGTGCCAAACGAAGGTAACCCTCGCCTCATTTTACGCCTAGATCCCCTCAAACGAAGCGGTCTACAGGCCTGGGTCATGTCTATGCCTCGAGAACGAAACAGGACCCAAAAGAGCCGCAACCGCCCTCCCGCGGCCATTTCTCCACCGCCACTAGGGACGAGTAACATAGTTTGCTCCTAAACAGGCGACACCCCCTAGCCAAAAGCTTCCTAACAGACAGGGATTTTAGAACACGCAAAATCTCGGCTGTTCTTGCCGCGATTAAAGGGCAGGTTATTAGGCCTAGATCATACGTGTTGAATCTTGAAGAAAGGGTTGCCACCATTTGCTCTCGGGTAGCTATTGCGGCTTCTGTGGCCAACCACTTGAAGGCCCGCTCAAAATGTGCAAGAACTGTGGAAACACCATGTGCGAAGCCTGCCTGCCAGAACATGAGAAAACGTGCAGCAAGAAGACATAACCGCCCAGTAAGGCATGTCCAGACTACCGTTGAAGTCAAAGCGAACGCGCAAAATCGACGTCTAGCATATGTTATACACCGCCCAACCGAAAAGCAACAGACATAGAGGAGGGCCAATAACTGTTGGCGACCCGAAACTTGCCAGGACAGAGAACCCTCGTCCACGAACTTGCCCAGTTCGTAGTTGGAACCTCTTTCCAAGTATTGTCCTCAGCGGCCAAGCAGGAGCTAAAGATTCGAGTGCTGGACGCGCTTGGTTGTGCAATCGGCGCCCTCGAAGGCGAACCAATACGCATGCTTCAAGCGCAGCTTGATGATTTCGGGGGAAAACCGCACTGCACGCTAATTGGCGGTGGGAAAACCGCTCCTGATCTCGCAGCACTATACAATGGGGCTTTGGTTCGCTATTTGGACTTCAACGACAGTTACCTAGCCAAGGGAGAGACTTGCCATCCGAACGATAACCTTGGCGCTGTGCTGGCCGTCGTCAGAGTACGCGAAAGCGAAGGGAAGCGATTTCCTGCTCGCACTAGCTGTAGCCTACCAAGTACAGTGTCGCCTTAGCGACGTAGCCCCAGTCCGAAGCAAAGGCTTCGACCACACCACGCAGGGCTCCTACGCTGCAGCCGCAGGAGTCTCCAAAGCTCTGGGCTTAGATGTTGAGAGGACGGCGAATGCGATCGCTATCAGCGGCACAGCCCTAAACGCGCTTAGAGTAACGCGTACCGGTAAACTTTCACACTGGAAAGGGTTAGCGTACCCGTTCACTGGCTTCGGCGCCACTCACGCCGCCTTCCTAGCCATGCGCGGCATCACTGGACCGCCTGAGGTTCTTGAGGGAAACAAGGGCTTCATGGATTCTATTGCGGGAAAATTCGAGATTGACTGGTCTAAGGAGAACTTGGAGCGAGTTACTCGCACCATTCTGAAGAAGTACAATGCCGAGGTCCATTCTCAATCTTCAATTGAAGGGATTCTAGAACTTAAGAAAGAACGGGGCTTCAAACCTGAGGAGATTGAGAAGGTCGAGATAGAGGTCTTCGATGTAGCTTACAACATAATCGGTGGCGGGGAGGAAGGAGAGAAGAAGCACGTACGAACGAAAGAGGAAGCTGACCACAGCCTCCCCTACATTGTTGCGGTGGCGATTCTGGATGGGGCGGTTATGCCCGGGCAATATTATGCTGACAGAATTACTAGAAGCGACGTTCAGGACCTTCTACAGAAAATCGTCGTCAGGCCTAGGGAAGATTACAGCCGAAGGTTTCCGAATGAAATGCCCTCCCATTTGATAGTTCATTTGAAGGACGGGCGGGTGGTCGAGAAGGAGAAGCGGGACTACGAGGGCTTCTTCACTCGTCCCATGAGCTGGGATAGGGCTGTGGAGAAATTTGATAGTCTAAGCGCGGTATGTTGACAAGAATTTGCGAAAGCAAATTGTGGATTGTGTGTCTAAGATGCAAGACCTATATGCCACAGACCTTACGGGGCTTTTGGGAAATATTCCCGACCCTAAACGAGGAACGAATAGTTGAGTAGCAAAGCGTTCTCATTCATCAGAATGAACGAACGGCCTGGAAAGCCCCGAACAAAGGGAGTTACTGAGATTCGCGGCCCCTACTACACTGTGATGGGGAAGCGCTACCTCGAAGACGTTTTGGAAACAATGGGCGAGTACGTGGACGCGCTGAAGTTCGCTGCCGGATCATTCAGCCTCATGAAAAGGGACGTGCTCAAGGAGATTATCGACACAGCGCATCGGTACAACGTACTGGTGTCAACGGGCGGATGGATAGAATACGTTCTAACACAGGGACCCGAGGCTGTGGAACGCTACGTGAAGGAATGCAAGGAGGTGGGCTTCGACATTATCGAAATCTCCAGCGGTTTCATCACACTACCCGTGGACGATTGGGTTCAGCTTGTGGAGCTAGTGAAGAAGGCCGGGTTGAAGCCGAAGCCTGAGGTAGGAATCCAGTTCGGTTCCGGCGGAGCCACATCAATTGCAGAACTCGAGGCCGAAGGAACCAAGGACCCAGCCTGGGCAATCTCGGAAGCGAAACGTTTCCTTGACGCAGGCGCCTACATGATCATGATTGAATCAGAAGGAATCACAGAGAATGTAAAGAGCTGGCGCACCGATGTGCCGCCGAAAATAATTGACGCTTTAGGGTTGGATAAGGTAATGTTCGAAGCCGCCGATCCCGAAGTGTTTGGTTGGTACATTAAGAACTACGGACCTGAAGTGAACCTGTTCGTCGACCACAGCCAGATCGTCCACCTAGAAACCTTGCGCAGAGGAATCTGGGGAACAAAAGACCTCTGGGGCCGAGTCCTAACCTACAAAGGCCCCAAGAAGTAACGCAACAAGATGGCCCAAGTACGAGTTTGTGGGATTGTACGTTGAGGTTAGCCTAATTGGCTGCTTGGCATGGGTTGAAGGAGGGCGACGAGGTGGACTTGGAGATTAAGGAGATTTCACGCTCAGGGGATGGAATAGGCCGGGTGCATGGCTGTATCGTTTTCGTGAAGGGCGCGAGGGCGGGGGAGAAGGTTAAGGTCCGAATAACAAAGTGCGCGGCGCGCCACGTATATGCAGAAATCGTGAAACGTCTGTAGAAACCACAGCGCCGTCATCTTCTGGGCGAAGCTATTGCAAGAGGGGAAGGGCTAAGGCTAGTCCGAAGAAGACAGCCGCTAATGCCAAATTGGTGATGTACCATCTTGGCACCCATCTTTTTCTGATGTAGAAGCCCCCTCCCCATGAGGTCCAATCTTCAGGGGTGGGCCAGGTACCGGCGAAATGGTACCAGGAAATGTCTTCTCCGACCGGTAGGAACGTCCACAAGCCAAGGCCCAGCAGCAGACCCAGTCTGTTCGGCTCGAAAACTATAACCACTAACGGGAGCGCTGAAAACAACCCGAACATGATGATGTGGTAATTTGCGAAGTGGTGAAAAAACCGGAGGCTAAGGTGCTCGGCGGGGGGAATGTAGTCGTGTTCAATGAAACCGTACAGGTACGCGAATAGGATGCCAAGCAGAATCACGATGAGGACTTGGAGTGCATTCGGGAGAGCATTCGCCAACATCGTGAATTCACCTTGCGAACTGTCGCAGCACGTAATCCCAATATATTATCCCTGTGCTGTAGTCCTCAATCTATTTCATGTTCTCAAACCGATTCCTTCAACGCTGATTCTTCCAGGTTCATGCAGCGATCCTTGAACCTGGAACTTGACGCCCGAAAGAATTTCGGCTACCTTGATGTTGGTCAATGTGTGGGTCGTGATTGCTGAGACTTGTATTTCGGACCGTCCTTCGGCCACTGCCATGTATGGGATGAGTATGTCGCCCATGTGCAGGTCAACGGCGGCCTTTGACTCGAACTCCGCAAGCAAACTGTTTGCGGCTTGTTCGCCTACTCGTTCGGCTGGTTTTCCCCTTTCACCAATGCTATCGGCGCCGAGAATGGGGCCGTTTACGAATTTCATGGCTAGCGCGATGCCGCTTCCAGGCGCGAGGTGCGGGTCTTGGGCTGGTGGGTAGGTTTCTAGGGCGATGTTCACGTCTCGAACGCCGCTGGCACTCAACTTCTCCTTCGCAGCGGCCGCCTGCCTCTGAGCTACATGGCTGGGGAGTTTCACACAATGGCTTATGCCCTCTACGGTTCCCCCTGCACTGCGTTCAAGCAGCCCAACCGCTTTCAACGCTGTTGGCGGGTCGATCGCTATCGTAACGTGGCCTCCCCCCTTCGGGTAATGTCCACGTTGGTGAACCGTTAACGCGGCCCGGTAACCCATCAACTGTAAAACTGGAAGCTCGACAAGTCGAACGTAGTCGATCGTAGGACTCCAAGGCACGTCAGTGCCACCGGTCAACTCGAACTCAACTTGGCCTGGGGCGTAGGCGGCCGAGGGCATCACAGCCTGCAGAATTAGCGGAATGCTACCGGCTGTTCCCACATTGAAACTGAAATGGCCTGCGACAGGGCCGCCGGGCTTGAACACTAATTCCCTAGAACCCGGCAACAGGCCTTCGGTTTCCGCACTTGAGATAGCCGCAACCGCCCGCGCCGCTGTGACATGTTGTGCTTGTAAACCGGGGTTAGGTCGTTTGTCTCGTATCTTCGTGATTTTCACGTCCTTCTGTGTGAGGGCGGACAGGGCTATGGTGGTGCGAACGATCTGGCCTCCGCCTTCAAGCATGTCACCGGGTATTTCGATCAATGGTCCGCTGGCCTCCGTGCTCTCACTACGAGCGCTTTGTTCACGAAAAAGACTATCCTTTCTCGTACTAGTCTCTCAAGATCAGCTGGCAAAGTATTGGCTGAGGCGGCGCTGAAACATCTCGTTACGGATAAGCACACTATTCCCAATCCAGGTTTTTTGTGGGATTATGAAATTGCTGCAGGCGTATTGTAGCGCTTGCTGGAACGTGTCGAAGGTTGCTGGTTTGGTTCTGAGGGCGGCACGCACGCTTTCCCTCACATTCCAAACGCCGACGGGGAGAATGTAGCCCGGTCGTGCTTCCCGAAGAACTAGAACTGCAGCTTGCCGTTGCACCTTCTCGAGCGCTTCCGCGGCCGCCAACCTGCAGGAGTAGTAGCAGCCTCCGATTGAAGCGTAGGTCGTCCTCCCCTCGTAGGGCTCATGGTCTCCCATGATTGCGGGAAAAGTGCCATTCTCATTCCAAGCTGTGCCTGGGAACCAGGCTTCGATCGATTCATACTCCCAATTCCTAGGCGACATTATGACCTCGTAGACGTTATCGAGGTAGTTATAGGTGTAGACTTGGCATTTGTCGATGGGAGGGTAATTCTTCACAGACCGGAGCAGCCGCTTTGAGAGTGTATCGTCGACGGCTGTGATGCTCCATCGAGTTGGAACGATTTTTCTTTGCTTCTGCACGCCCAGCATGCCAAGGCTTAGTGTGCGTTGTATGCGTGAAACCTCAATCCCATCCCTGTAAAGATCGAATATACCATCCACCGCCAATTCATCCCCATCGTAATACACAGTCTCAAGCCGTCGCTCTCCGGTACTCGGCGAGACCTGTAACTTCTCAATCAACGCCGACGGGCCGAAGGGCTGCGTTTCGTCACTTAGAGTCACAGCCATTCGCGGTTTCTTGCGAAACTTCGCGTCCACATCAACCGAGGCCACCGAAAGCGCTAGGTCATGTAGGTCTAGCAAGTACGAGTTAGGGTCAACGGCTTCGTGAACATCCAGCAACGATTTGCCACGAATCAGACTGAACCTGAAGTCAATAATAGTTTCGATACTCTTGCCAAGCCATAGTTCTGGCGTATCAAGAAGATGCGTGTCGCCTTTCGTTGGCGGTATCAATGGGCCAACGTAGACTTTCGGGTAACCGACATGGCCAACGAAAGCACCAGGCGGGCTTGACCCATCAATCTCTGACCTGCCCAAATCCGGAAGATGCCTAACGAGTATTTCCGCTTTCGACAGGATTGGGCACGAGGCTTTTCCGCAGAGCATACGGCTGCCGCGGCACTGCATGCACATAGTGGAGGACGTTGTTTTGATGAAGGTAAGAGATTCATGGTTCTGGGCTGGGTCTAGGCCGGTTCTCTTCTGAATCCACTCAAGGTCTTGAAGCGAGCCCAAGCCTATCAATACCATAGGAAATTGAGGGACTGTTTAATCAGGCTGAGAGTTTAATGAAACTAATCGTTCACCGCTGGTTCACTATTTATCTACGCACACGAACATATGGGAGTATGGTGGCTCAAGCGGCATGACTCGAATCGCGTCCCAACAGAAGGATGGTGTGTGGTTCACTGTAGCCCTGAACGCGAAAGGTGAGCTGACGGCTTGCGCGTTCTCGGACCGAAGCAAAAGCGCAGCCGAGAAATCAGTCATGAAGATGATTTCAAAGTCACAAATTGAAAACGGCGACCCAATTGATCCGAGCGTATTCCAGGAAATTTACGCAACTTATGCTGGGAAAGGGAACCGTCAACCCAAGTCCCTTGATCTATCGCATGTTTCTGAGTTCAGGAGGAAGGTCTACTCTCTCCTCCAGGCGATTCCGAATGGCAAGGTGGCAACCTATGGAGCCTTGGCAAAGAAGCTTGGCGGGATGCGTTACGCTCGTGCTGTAGGGACGGCGGTCGCCACCAACCCACTACCATTAGTCATTCCATGCCACAGAGTCGTACCGGCCTCGTTGAAGGTTGGGAATTTTGGGATGCCTGGCCGGAAACCTTCTGAAGGGGGCTATGTCAAGCGCGGATTACTTGAACGTGAAGGCGTAATATTCCGCGGGGCAAAGGTTTCTGCAGAATCACTTTGGAAACCCGAATGAACGAGGACATTCGTAGAAATCACGTTTCATTAAACTGTTAGACCTAGGCCTGTGCAACTTAACTATCTCAGCACAAACTCGCGAATGCGGCTGTGGGCGAAAGTGTTCTCTTAATAGGTGGTCGAAGGCATGGCACGAAACAAAGCCGGGATAACTGGGGCTTGGACAGCAACAAACAACGCGGGTTGTTGATCGGGCGCTTTCAACCCTTTCATTTAGGCCACCTGCAATGCGTCCAACATATACTGAAGAAAATGTCTGAGGTCATCCTAGCAATAGGCAGCGCCCAGTTCAGCCACACGCTACACAACCCCTTCACTGCCGGGGAACGGGTCACGATGATCCGCCTCGCCTTAGATGAGGTCAAGATAGACCCAGCGAAATATTACCTAATCCCAATCCGTGACCTTCGAATTCACGACCTCTGGGTCCCACACCTCGTCTCCCAAACCCCTCGCTTCGAAGTTGTCTTCTCAAACGAACCAGTCACCTCGCGCCTCTTCAAAGAAGCGGGCTTCCGCGCTCGAACCTCTACCCTTCTACGACCGGGAAACATACTCGTCAACTGAAATACGCGAACGCGTAGTTCGCGGTGACAGCTGGGAGAAACTCGTACCCGACTCGGTCGCCGGCTATATCAAAAGCATATTCGGCGACGAAAGGCTGAAAGAACTCGCACTAAGTGATGAGCCTAAACACCACCGACATGGACAACACTCCCGATTCTAACGCGAAGCCTATCCGCCGCACTAGCCTCGCGGCATGCAACTTCAAAAAACCCATGGCCTCCGAGAAGAATACCGAATTCCTTGCCCTTGAGTTCTGAATAGGTTCGGACGAAACGCGGTCGCAACCGTTTCTTTCCGAACGTGAGTGAAACCTTATCCCCGATCGCTAGCCCCAATCTTTCGATGCCATTCGAGAGGTTCGTCACGATGTTTCCGAAACCATCAATGTGAAAGACTTCGCAAGTAATCGTTTTGCCCTCGAACGTGGACTGCGCATAGGATGGTTGCATATAGTCGGAGGTCTCAGGCCCACAATCCCTTGGCAACCTCCCAGAAACTAAGTGCGCGGCGGCTGGGGCGAAAACATCCCTTCCGTGGAATGTTGCGGAAACTTCCTCCCGCATCAAAGAACGATTAGTTAACTCGTAAACGTGAAGAATACCTTCACGCTGCGCCGCGGGACCAGCAAAC
This sequence comes from Candidatus Bathyarchaeota archaeon, assembly GCA_963780265.1. Classification (GTDB taxonomy): domain Archaea; phylum Thermoproteota; class Bathyarchaeia; order 40CM-2-53-6; family 40CM-2-53-6; genus FEN-987. The sequence goes on along the minus strand of CAWABQ010000045.1, from coordinate 8,454 downwards.
CATTATCGGGACCGACATAAACAGCCCGCGCTGTCTCTATAACGATTGCACGACGACCGCTCCCCACGCCAGGGTCGACCACCCCAACATGAACCGTCCCTGCCGGAAAATAGGATGCCGCCCCGGCCAAGAGGAAAGAACCCAATCGAACATCGAACTTCTGCACCTGATGTGTGATGTCGATGATTCTAGCGTCAGGGCAAATCGAGAGAATGACCGCCTTCATTTCACCGACAAAAGGATCTAACAACCCGAAATCAGTTAGCAAGCTGATTATTGCCATTGCGATCACCGGGCTTTCCTATCCATATCAACGGCATCCACTGGTGACAGGGCGACTAATGTGTTCTGCTGAGTTTCGGTTTGCTGACATATCCGTTGTTGGTTTAGTGTTTCCTTTCGAAGACTAGGCAATGTCGTCCCCAGTGTTCTCGCTTGAATCCGAGCTTCATAGCCGTTCTCAACTTGTATCTGTCATACGGAATATAGGCCCCTATCACTCGGGCTCCAAGTGCTTCTGCCGCCTCCTTAGAGTGGGTAAGTGAGCCCGTTACCTTCCCTGTTAGTAGAGTTAAGCTGGTTTCGAGCTCGCCGAAGATTCTCTCAGGCTTAGTTAGAATAAACGCCGAATCCTCGACCGTGTACAGTTCCCCCCTTTGCAGTACTAACCTGAGGAGGCGCTTGTTTGCTTTGACGAAGTGCCACTTGTACGCCAAGTACCCGCTCATCTGTGATAGGTAATCAGAACTTAGAAGTGACTCAAGCTGATCTTCCGACACCCGGCTGCAAGGGTGAATGACCGTGTTCTTAACTTTCGTTTTGAAATGGTAGGAAATGTGGGCGGCTTCGCATACCTGTCTGAATCCGCCCTTCCGGATTGCGCTTAGTGATGGCTTATTCTTGGAGGATGTCCACAACCTGAGAGTTGTAATTCCTCTTCGCTTAGCGTAAGACGCTATCTGCCTTTGAAGGAAGAGGGCAACTCCACTTCGGCGCCAGACCGGGTCCGTGCGCGCCATGCTCAACCAGCCGCTTGCGTCCACGCATTTCTCAAAATTCGTCATACCAACAAGTTCCGAATCGCGCCAAGCAAGAAAGAGGCCTCCGTCATCAATTGTCTCCGTAAGGATTGAGAGCACATAGTCTCTCGGGCCGGCCGCACGCCTGCAGAGCCTTCCGATTAACCGACCGTCAGATGGCCTAGCCATCCTAGCTGTGAGTCGCGAGTGAGCTTGTTTCATCGGTTTGGGACTGTGCCTATGCTGGGTTATTCGGTCAGTTCAACGCGACGTGGACGAAAACTTTAGCGTCATTGACCATGTTGTCGATTTTACAGTATTCATTGGGTTGGTGAGCCATATCATCTAGTGTGGACCAGACGGCAGTTTGGATACCTTTCCGCCTGAAATACAGTCCCACGGTTCCACCGCCAATGCCGATTGGCTTTGCGTCTATGCCCCGTAGCGTCTTGAGGGCCATCTTCAATTTCTGAACAACCTCGCTGTCGGTTGGAGTTGCGTTAGTGTTCTCTTCGGACTGTACTGGCTTTACCTCAATCGTCGCCCCCGTTTCTTTTTCCAGTTTCGACTTCAAGGATTCGATGTCTGAAATCACCGACTTTAGGGAATATTTCGGAAGCACCCGGCAGTCAAAGTACTGCACGTCGAGGCCTGGGACAGTGTTCACATTATCCACATTCGCTTCGTGTTTCGTGGGTTCGAAAGTTGAAACTGAGGGATTGAACAATGGGTCGGTCGCAACATACTTTGTGTGCAACAGTTCATCCATTTGTAGAGCTAGTTTCATCCCGACTCTACATGCGTTAAGCCCCTTTTCAGGCGTGCTACCGTGAACCTGTTGACCCTTCGTGGTAATCTTCAACCACAGTATGCTTTTCTCTGCGACTTCGATCTGCGACCCGTCTGGAGCGCCTGTATCTGGGACGATGGCGATATCAGAAGGCTTGAAAACGTCACCCTTCTCTAGAAGCGGGATGACTCCGTATTTGCTGCCCGACTCTTCATCGGACACGTATGCAACTCCGAGGTTGATTCTGGGCTTAAGGCCCAACTGCTTCAACGCTTTCACAGTGAACAACGTAGAGCCGACCGCTTGGCCGTTATCCTCAGAACCCCTTCCGAATATTTTGCCGTCCTTTATGACTGGGTCATAAGGGTCTGTTGCCCATAGTTCCCGGGCGCCCTCCGGAACCGTGTCTAAGTGTGCGGCCAACCAGAGAGTCTTGCTCTTGTCTTGCCCTTCAAGGATTGAGGTTAGGTTTACTCGAACGCCTTCTGGGACCCGCTTATCCTGAACGTCATGGCGCGTCACTTTGAACCCTATGTCTTCTAGCCATTTCTTGACGAAGAGCGTGCGTTGATACTCACCTTTGCCGCCGCCATCTGGGTTTACGGCTTTGATTTTCAGCATCTCTAGCATGAAACGTGTCATGTCATCGCGGGATTTTTCAATCCAACCTAATGCGTCATCTAAACTTGGCAAGTCAAACGTCTCCAGAGCAATCGGGAACATGAGTTGGCGCTCGACCGAAAGATAAAGGTTGACCGCTGTCTAGGTAAATGCGAGTTGTTTGAGTTTGGGTTTGTTTGAGAAATCAGCTGGGCATTATGATGCTATCTATGATGCTATGGGAAAGGACTATGGGAGAGAAGCAAAACGGCTGCGAGAGTTGATTCGAAAACATCAGAAGTCTACCGGCAAAACGCTGCTGGACGTAGCCTGTGGAACAGGCCGTCACATCTCATTTCTGAAACAGTCTTTCGAGGTTGAAGGATTAGACCTAGACCGAAAGTTACTTGCAATCGCGCGCAGGAGAAACCCCGACATTACGTTTCATTACGGTAACATGTTGAACTTCAAGCTCTACACGCAATTCGACGTTATTACCTGTCTATTCAGCGCGATTGGGTACATGACAAGTTATCGGAAGCTACAGCAAGCTATCGGAAACATGGAGCACCGCTTAAGACCTGGCGGAGTGCTAATCATCGAGCCCTGGATAACGCCAACCGCTTACATTCCCGGCCATGTAGGCGCCGTGTTTGTGAATCAACCCAAACTGAAAATCGCAAGAATGAACCGAGCGCTCATAAAAGGCTGCATATCTATACTCGATTTTCACTACTTAGTCGCGACACAGGATAGTATCAAATACTTCATGGAACATGACGAATTCGGCCTCTTCACACACCGTCAATACGTGACGGCGTTTCATGCGGCTGGTTTGAAAGTGGTTCGCGACTCGAAAGGCCTCATAGGAAGAGGATTGTACATCGGAACTAAGCCACTCTGAGAGCTTTACTTCGACTAGCTCAAAGCGTTTCAAATTCAACAGTTGGAAGGAAGCTTGGTGTGCGTCGCATCTTTGTAGCCTGCTCGAAAGAGTATGCTAACCTGAGCAGAGTTGGTTCGCCCCAGGCCGGGCCAAAGAAAGAGATCCCGACTGGTAGGCCGCCAACGAATCCGGCAGGGACCGTGATGTGTGGGTAGCCGGCTACGGCTGCTGGCGTGGAGCAGCTTCCCGACTCGTGGTCGCCTGTGAGCCAATCCGTTAACCAAGCGGGGCCAGTGGTGGGGGCTACGATGGCATCCAGACGATTTTTGCCGATGACGGCGTCGATTCCTTCTGTGCGAGAGAGCTTGTGGTTTCTTGCGAGCGCGTCCTTGCACGCTTTCTCCGTGAGAGGCCCTTTCAGCTCGGCTTTGATCATGATATCTTGTTCGAAGTAAGGCATTTCCTCGGTGCGCCTCTCTTCGTTGAAGGCTATGATATTGGCCAGTGACCTAACGGAGAGAGAATCTCCTCGCGTCTTTCAGATAGGCGTTGAGGTCAGACTTGAACTCGTATAGTAGAACGTCGAGTTCTGTGTCTTTTAGTTTCTCATGAGAGGGATAATCGACTGGGTCAATTATTTCTGCACCCTCCCGCCTCATTACCGCGATGCAGTCGTTGATCACTCGGTCTAACGCGGCGTTGAAACCGAAGAATCTTCGAGCAATCCCTAAACGAGCCCCCCGAAGCCCTTGCAGGTCGAGGAATTTTGTGTAGTCCGGTTCAACCTTTGAGGTGCTCTCTTTCGTGGCAGGGTCACCTGGGTCCGGGCCAACGAGAACGTTTAGGAGGATGGCAGCATCGCGAACAGTGCGCGCCATTGGCCCCGGTGTATCCTGGCTGTGAGCAATGGGAATGATCCCGCTTCGGCTAATCAAGCCCAAGGTGGGTTTGATCCCCACAATACCATTCACGGCCGAGGGACAAACGATAGAGCCGTCCGTTTCGGTACCCACGGAAACCTGCGCAGAGGTTAGCAGCGACGGCAACAGCTGAACCTGAGCTTGAGCCGCATGGGTTTCGGTCGAGCACATACGGGTTGCGGGTTTGGCCGCCCCGGGCGCTCCATCCACTTACGGAGTGGGAGGCTCGAAAATTCGCCCATTCGCTCAAATTCGCCTTTCCGAGTATAACCGCGCCTGCCCACCGCAGCCGCTCCACCAAGAACGCGTCCCTAGGAGCGATTCGAGCCCTCTAAGGCGAGGGATCCAGCGGTGGTGCTCATTCGGTCTGCTGTATCGATGTTATCTTTGATTAGGACGGGTATGCCGTGGAGAGGCCCGCGTGGTCTCTTCTCTTTGTATTCTATGTCAAGTTGGTCAGCGATTGCGAGGGCGTCGGGATTCAGCTCTATGACTGCGTTGATGGTTGGGCCCCGTTTGTCCAGCGCTTCGATTCGGGCGAGATACCTCTCGGTTATCGAACTCGCCGTGAGCTGGCCTGATTGCATTCCATGCTGAAGCCTGTCTATTGTCATCTCGTCAAGCTCAAACGAGTAGCCCATAGTCCTCTACCCCTTCCACTCTACAATCCCTGAGATACTTCCGGATAAAGAGGCGCATCCTAATGACTGTTCGAGCACTGAGGCTCTAAGAGAGACCGTTCAAATAGAATATGCACGTTACCGCAACCTAAGCGAGTGACTTTGACGGGTGCTTTTGACCTTGAGTCGCTCAAGGGACGCCTTCGAAGAGAAGTCCTCGCTTCTGAATCGGATGAGAGCCGGCCGGTAGCGGCGGTAGCAATTATCATCAATCCGAATGATCGAGGAGGCTCCATTCTTCTCATTAAGAGAACAGAAAGGGAGGGTGATCCCTGGTCAGGGCAGATGGCTTTCCCCGGCGGCCACAAGGCTTCCAAAGATCAAGATTTCTTGGCAACAGCCATTAGAGAAGCGCGGGAGGAAGTTGGTATTGATCTGCGGGAGCATGAACTTCTTGGTCAACTTCCATTGGTGCATGCCCGCACCCGCCGAATCCAAGTCGCACCCTATGTCTTCCAACTAAAGACTGGTGTTGCCGTTCAATCGAACGACGAAGTGGATGAGAGCTTCTGGATACCTCTCAGTACTTTGGGGGGAATAGGCGTCAGCAGAACAGAAGTAAGGGTCGAGGAAGAAAAGCTGAACGTTGACGCTTACGTTTACCTTGGACATGTAATATGGGGATTAACTTTCAGAATAATCAACATCCTACTAGGCAGAAAGGAACAGAGCGATTTGTAGACGCTGGAGTAGTATCCGGTGAGGCACATAATGTGGCCTCGAGGGCGAAAAAATCCTTGTTCAAATTTGGGTGCCCTCACGATTAGACCGAACACACACTGAAGGTACGTTATTTGTGTGGTTCACCGTGTGTTTAGCCATAAGAACGATAGAAAAGAGAAGGAATTGTGAGAGGGGACATTCACGGTGCACTACGTCTTAGAGCTCTTGCTGCTTTTCCTCAACGCCAAGATGGCTAGGATTATTCCGAGTAATCCTAGGATTGTGCCACCTATGCCGAATGCTGTTGATGTTGATATCTGCCCTGACATGTCGCTCTGACTTGCGGTCGTTGATGCCATAACGATGACCTCACCTACCATGCCGGCAATATGTCCGTTCTCAACCGCTGAATGATACTTGCAGTAGTATAGGTAGGTTCCAGGGCTGCTGAAAGTGTAGCTGAAGGTATCCGTGCCAGGTCCCGGTGACATTGCTCCGCCAAGTAGAGCTACTCCTTCGGCGTTGACTTGAGGAACCTGATCCATGGTTATGCCTGGAGGCGCAATCAACGGGCTCGAATCAAACAAGGTGCCCAGAACTTGAGTACCGTTTGGCAATGTCACTACGGAGACTACGGTGTGTACCTCAAAACCTGAAAGGTTTGTGAAGATTATTTTTGTTCCTCTCGAGACTGTAATGTGGTTGGGTATGAATTGCTCAACCTCAGTAGTTCCGCTTGAGACGCCCGTCACGACAGTGAGTTGCGCGCCAGGAGCAGCCCTTTCATTGGTTATGGTAAGAGTGCCGTTCATTCCTGAATCCTGATGGACAGTGCATAATATTCCGTAAGTTCCAGGACTTAGCGCACTGGTATCTAGGGTGTAGCTGCCGCCGGGCGGAATGAAGCCGCCTGCCCCAAATATGAATGGTGGCAGCGGATACTGGACCTTCGGGTTCGAGTCAAACAAAGGTTTACCGTCAGCCGTGAGGTTTTCAGAAGTTACAGTGTGCGGTCCGTCTAGAGCTTTCCAGACAATTGTATCGCCTGCATTTATGATCATGACCGAGGGGGCGTATCCCATGTACATGGATTCCCCGCCAGAATGTGGCAGATCACCACCGACGTAGACCGTATAAGTAGTGGACGAATCCTTGGAAAACGCGCTAGACGGCAGAGTCAGTGATATCGCCAAGGCCAAGACAACGATTGCAACACTCAGCACCTTGGTTTGCTTCTTTCCATTCATCTCGGTTCAACCGTTCTTCTGAGCGGAATAGGGTCAAATTATTTAAGATTTTGCGAATTGACCGCTTTACTTGTGGGCTTTGTCGGCTAATTCTTGCAGCAGCGCTGCGTGGCGATGTTCGTCCGCCATGATCTTGTTGAAGGCTTTACGTATCGAGGTAAGCATTCGAATGTGGTTCTTAGAGTCAGCTATGATCTTGTTGAGTGTGGTTTTGATTTTTCTGTTCCTGCTCTTCTTGGCTAGCTTGGTGTAGCTTTCGATGATGTCTTGTTCGACAGCTAACCAGTAGGAGATGTTCTCGTCGATGACGCCGTGGTACCCTGACTCCACGTCCTTCTCGGCTTTGACTGCTTGGTCGAAGGTTTCCACGTCTTTGATTATTCGTTCTCTTCCTCCTTCACTCACATTTTCACTCATTTCAGGTCACCATGAGAAACCGGCCAGGATACTATTTACAGCATTTGCTGCTGGTTGGTAGAAAATGTTCGGGTAGAGGCCGGTGATTATACTGAGCGCGATTAGGATGATGCATGGAATCAGGAGGAGTTTGGGTATTTTGGCCAACCCTTTTCCGTTTAAGTAGCTGCTTGGTTCTGCGAAGGCTACGGTGCGTATTACTCGGAAATAGTATGCGATGGAGATGAGCAGGTTGAGTAGCATGAACACAACCGCCGCATCTAGGATAATTGATCCGGCTGCTAGGCTTGAGAGAACTATCAGCAGTTCACTCCAGAACAAGCCGAAGGGTGGGACGCCGGTCATAGCCAACGCGCTGAGCGCGAACAGCGCCGCGAGAACTGGACTTTTTCTCCCCAACCCCGCCATTTCAGTTAAGCTTCTGGTGCCAATCTGGAAGGTAACGATTCCGGCTAGGAGGAATAACATCCCCTTCAGCAGCGCATGGTTCCAGATGTGGAAAATGCTCGCTGAGAAACCTTGGGGTGTCAGGGTGGCGATTCCGAGGAGGATGTAGCCGATTTGCGCGATGCTCGAATAGGCTAGGAGCCGTTTCAAATCGTCCTGCTGTAATGCAGACAAGTTGCCTACGAACATTGTTGCAACCGCCGCGGCCGCAAGTATAGGTTGAGCGAGAATCGCGTAAGAGGGGAGGGTTAGAATTCCGCCGAATAGGCGGATGAAGGCGAAGCTTCCCACCTCGATGATAATTCCAGACAAGAGAGCGCTCATGGGGCTCGGGGCGGCGGGATGGGCGTCAGGCAACCACATGTGTAACGGCGCAATCACGGCCTCAACGCCAAACCCCATGAAGACCAGAAGAATCGCCAACGTTCCAATCGGAGTTAGGTTGGCGAAGCCTTTGACATAGTTTTCAATGTTCAACGTCCCTGTTAGGCCGTAGATTAGGGCGATTCCGTAGAGGGCTGTGAGGCTTCCGATTCCACTCATCAGTAGATACTTCACCGTCGCTTCGATGGCTTCCCAGCTGTGCTTGTAGAAGGCAACTAGGCCGTATGCGGCGACGCTCATACCCTCCCAACCAATGAAGAAAGTAAGCAGATCACCTGAGACTGTCACGGCGTATATGCTTAGGTAGAGTAGGAGAATTAGGGATTGGAAGAGCGCGCAGCTCCCCTCCTTAGAGAGGTATGCGATAGAGTACAGGCTGATCAGGACGCAGAGAAGCAGTG
>CAWABQ010000044.1:0-45801 GCA_963780265.1 Candidatus Bathyarchaeota archaeon | reverse complement strand
GTCAGCAGAATAGAAGTAAGGGTCGAGGAAGGAAAACTGAACGTTGACGCTTACGTTTTACCTTGGGCACGTAATATGGGGATTAATTTTCAGAATAATCAACGTCCTACTCGGCAGAAAGGAACAGAGCGATTTGTAGACGCTAGAGTAGTTTTCGTTGACCTCGAGGGCGAGAAAAATCTTGTTCAAATTGGGTGCCCGCACAATTAGACCGGACACACACTGAAGGTACGTTTTTTTTGTGGTTCACTGTGTGTTCAGCTATAAGAACGATAGAAAAGAGAAGGAATTGTGAGAGAGGACATTCACGGTGCACTACGTCTTAGAGCTCTTGCTGCTTTTCCTCAACGCCAAGAGGGCTAGGATTATTCCGAGCAAGCCTAGGATTGTGCCACCTATGCCGAATGTTGTTGATGTTGATATCTGCCCTGACATGTCGCTCTGATTTGCAGTCGTTGATGCCATAACGATGACCTCGCCTACCATGCCGGCGATATGTCCGTTCTCAACCGCTGAATGATACTTGCAGTAGTATAGGTAGGTTCCAGGGCTGCTGAAAGTGTAGCTGAAGGTATCCGTGCCAGGTCCCGGTGACATTGCTCCGCCAAGTAAGGCTACTCCTTCGGCGTTAACTTGAGGGACCTGATCCATGGTTATGCCTGGAGGCGCAATCAACGGGCTCGAATCAAACAAGGTGCCCAGAACTTGAGTACCGTTTGGCAATGTAACTACGGAGAGTACGGTGTGTACCTCAAAACCTGAAAGGTTTGTGAAGATTATTTTTGTTCCTCGCGAGACTGTAATGTGGTTCGGTATGAATTGCTCAACCTCAGTAGTTCCGCTTGAGACGCCCGTCACAACAGTGAGTTCGCGCCAGGAGCGGCCGTTTCATTGGTTATGGTAAGAGTGCCGTTCATTCCTGAATCCTGATGGATGGTGCATAATATTCCGTAAGTTCCAGGGCTTAGCGCACTAGTATCTGGGGTGTAGTTTCCGCCGGGCGGAATGAAGCCGCCTGCCCCAAATATGAATGGCGGCAGCGGAAAGTGGACATTCGGGTTCGAGTCAAACAAAGGTTTACCGTCAGCTGTGAGGTTTTCAGAAGTTACAGTGTGCGGTCCGTCTAGAGCTTTCCAGACAATTGTATCGCCTGCATTTATGATCATGACCGAGGGGGCGTATCCCATGTACATGGATTCCCCGCCAGAATGTGGCAGATCACCGCCGACGTAGACCGTATAAGTAGTGGACGAACCCTTGGAAAACGCGCTAGACGGCAGAGTCAGTGATATCGCCAGGGCCAAGACAACGATTGCAACACTCAGCACCTTGGTCTGCTTCTTTCTGTTCATCTCGGTTCAACCGTTCTTCCGAGCGGAATAGGGTCAAATTATTTAAGATTTTGCGAATTGACCGCTTTACTTGTGGGCTTTGTCGGCTAATTCTTGCAGCATCGCTGCGTGGCGTTGTTCGTCCGCCATGATCTTGTTGAAGGCTTTCGTATCGACGTGAGCATCCGGATATGGTTCTTTGAGTCGTCTATTATCTTTGAGCGTCGTCTTGATTTTTCTGTTGCTGGTCTGCTTCACCAATTTCGTATAGCTTTCGACGATGTCCTCTTCTACCGCTAGCCAGTAGGCGATGTTCTCGTCGATCACTCCGTGATATCCGGACTCGACGTCCTTCTCGGCTTTGACGGCTTGCTCAACGGTTTCCACGTCTTTGATTACCCGTTCTCTTCCCCTTCTCACTTCTCACTCATCTTAAATCACCCTGAAAAACCGGCCAGGATGCTTTTCACGGCATTTGCTGCGGGCTGATAGAAAAGGTTCGGGTATAGGCCCGTAATCAAGCTTAGTGCGATTAGGATTATGCATGGGATTAGGAGGAGCTTGGGGATTTTCAGCTCCGTTTCCGTCCAATGCCTGCTTGGCTTGGCGAATGCGACAACCTGTATTACCCGGAAGTAGTAGGCGATGGAGATCAACAGGTTGACGAGCATCAAAACCACCGCCGCATCATGATCAGTGAGCCCACGGCCAGGGTTGAGAGGACTATGAGGAACTCGCTCCAGAACAGGCCGAACGGTGGGACACCCGTCATTGCCAAGGCGCCGAACCCGAAGAGCGCTGCTAGGATCGGGCTCTTTCGTCCCAGTCCCGCCATCTCCTTGAGGCTTCTTGTACCGATCTGGTACGTCACAACCCCGGCCAAAAGGAATAACGTAGCCTTGAGCAAGGCATGGTTCCAGATGTGGAAGACGCTGGCCGAGAACCCCGCAGGAGTCAACGTTGCGATGCCTAGTAGAATGTAGCCCACCTGTGCTATACTTGAGTATGCTAACAGGCGTTTCAGGTCGTCTTGCTGTAGCGCCGATAGGTTGCCGATGAACATCGTTGCAACCGCAGCCACCGCCAAAACCGGTTGAGCAAGAACCAGATACACCGGGGTCGTCAGGATCCCGCCCAGTAACCGGATGAAGGCGAAGCTCCCAACCTCAATGATAATCCCCGAGAGCAAAGCACTCATGGGACTTGGAGCCGCAGGATGGGCGTCCGGCAACCACATATGTAACGGAGCAACGGCGGCTTCCACGCCGAACCCAATGAACATCAGAACAACCGCCAACAAACCAATCGGTGTTACCGTCGTGAGCGCCTTGCCAAACGCTTCGATGTTCAGAGTACCAGTCAGCCCGTAGACCAATGCGATTCCGTACAGAGCGGTTAGGCTTCCGATGCCACTCATCAGCAGATACTTCACAGTCGCCTCAATGGCCTCCCAGTTACGTTTGTGGAACGCCACCAACCCATAGGCGGCGACGCTCATTCCCTCCCAACCAATGAAGAAGGTCAGGAGATCGCCTGAGATCGTCACCGCATAGATGCTCAGGTAGAGCAACAGTATCAGCGACTGGAATAGCGCCGAGTTTCCTTCCTTCGATAGGTATGCGATAGTGTAGAGGCAGATCAGGATCGAGAGCAGTAGTGCGATGGATGAAATGTAAACTCCTAGCTGGGTTATGGTGAAGGTTGTCGCTAGCAGGCTGGGTTCGATGCTTATCACGATCGGTTTCCCAGTGGCCAGAACCTGCGCAGCCTGCTGCCAGTTACTGTAGGCAATGAAGATGAATGAGATCACGGCCGCGATACCACTTACCGCAGATCGATGGCTCGACCTCTTGAACACCAAATCCAAGAGTAGTATTGCGAAGGCGCCTATGAAGCCCGGCGCAAACGTTGTCAGAAGGGTAATCCAGTCCATCATAGGCTCAGCACCACCCAGAGCACGATGATCAAAAGAACTGCAAGCATCGGCCAGAGGTTCTTCGCAAGGATACCTGTCTGGATTGATCCTAACCGCGTTGGAGATCTTCGAGAACGAATTAACGAATACCTCCAAGTATGCTGGTCGAAGCCATAGCCAGCAAGCATCCCTTGCCTCAACCTGGCCAGGCCGGCGTGCTCCTCGAGGAATGCTTCGGGTTGGGCCTTGTCAAATAGAAGACGAAGTATGAGGGCGTGAGCCCTATCATTATCGCAACGGTGGCGGCGCCGATGATCGGTAGTTCTAAGGCAAGGTTCGCCGTTATGCCGAGTAGGTTAGCTGCTGAGCTTTCTGTAAAGCCCAAAACGAGTACGCTAGCGCTCAGGACGAGGAATGGTACCGTCATGACCTTTGGCGATTCGTGGATGTTCTTCTCTTGCGCCATTTTGCTCTCGGGTCCGAAGAAGACTTTGAAGAGCGCTCGGAACATGTAGAATGATGTGAGCACCGAAACAACGAGCATCAGCAGGGCTTGTAAGTTCATGTTGGCAAGGGATAGTTCGGTTATGATGAGGTCTTTACTCCAGAAACCAACGAACGGTGGAACGCCCGCTAGAGCGAGGGTTGAGAATAGGAATGCAATGAAAGTGATGGGCATCCGCTTCCTCAGCCCGCCCATCTCATCCATGTTCCGTGTTCCGAGAACGTGGATGATTGAACCCGCTGCCAAGAACCCCAGAGCTTTGAAGAACCCTTGGCTCATGAGATGGAACTGGGACGCAAACCATCCGCCCGCCGTCCCCGTTCCAAGTGCGGCAAACATCATCCCAAGTTGGCTGATTGTTGAGTAGGCTAGGACTCGCTTTATGTCCATAGTGACGGTGGCGATGCTGGCCGCCAGCAGGGCTGAGATTACGCCAACCCATCCGACCGCTGACAACCACGTTTGACTGGAGGAGAAGATCGGGTATGTTCTCGCAACTAAGTAGACGCCCGCGTTGACCATCGTTGCAGCGTGGATTAGGGCGCTGACGGTCGTCGGTCCTTCCATTGCGTCAGGTAACCATATGTGGAGAGGGACTTGCGCTGACTTGCCCATCGCACCGACGAGGACTAAGATCCCTGCAGCTGTAAGGATGATGCAGGTATGAATCCCTGCGATGCCATCGTACTCAGTTTCTGGAAATCTATGGTGCCACTTGTGACGTAGAGCCAGACAAATCCGACCAGTAAAGCTGCATCTCCGACTCTTGTGACGATGAAGGCCTTCAGGCCCGCACGGACTGCTTCAGGCCGGTCATACCAGAAGGCTATGAGGAACGCGGAACAGATACCTACTATTTCCCAGAAGATATAGAGCTGGAGAAAGTTTCCTGCAACCACAAGCCCAGTCATAGCGCCAATGAAGAGTTGGACGAGCGAGTAGTACCTGGGTAGGCCTTTCTCATGTCCCATGTAGCCCTGCGAGTACACAACTATTAGGAAACCAAGTGAATTCACTACCACCGCAAGGAAAGCTGCCAGGCCATCTACGTGCACGGTCACTTGGAAACCGTAAACTGACAGCCATGAAACCGAGGAATCGATGATTCGGCCACTTTGAACTTCGAGCAGCAGGTCAACTGCTAACAGGAAGGTGAGCCCGGTTATGGTTGCAGCGAACCAGTTTCTCACCTTCGGCCAACGGGATAAGCCGAGGGTGAAAGGTATCGCGATGAATGGTAGAGCCCAAACAAACCACTCCGCGTAGAAATTAATCAGTGGACGAGCCTCCTGATCTCCCATGGGTTGAGTGTACCATACCTTCGGAACACAAGTATGACAAGGGAGAGGGCTAGTGCCTCAACACTCGCTCCGATGGAGATTGAAATGACTACTAGCGAGGTAGAGAAGAGAGTAGCTTGACCGTTGATTAGGCCTCCGCGAAGAGTGCGAGGTTAACTCCCCAAATCATAACCTGAAATCCCATAATCACTTTGACGAGGTTCTTCGTAGAGGCAATCGTTCCGAAACCCGAGACGAATAATAGGGCCGCTAGTACCTGCAGGAGCTGCTGCTCGTTCATTTTTCTGGGCCCCCTTCCCGTGAAAATAAATTCATCACGCCAAGCATGGCTGCGGCTACAAGTATGACAACTAGTAGTAGGTCCCAGGATCGTAGGGCCCACAGAAACCAAAGTGGGTTGTTATATTGACCTGCTAAACCTAGAAGTTGAGTTTCTTCATCCAACCTCGCGGAGAATGGATTGAAGTTGGAGACTAGGACCACGAGCGGGATTGCAGCGAGAATGGCAAGCACCATTCCAGTATAGTTTTCCTTGCTGAGCTTATCGGTGTAGCTGAGGGTTTGATCTCCGACGATCATTAGTATTACCATGAAGAGAACGGAGACCGCACCGGCGAAGGTTATGATGTGGAATAGGCCGGCGAAGGTTGCCCCATAGCTGATTAGTAACACGCCGAAGATGATACTAGAATAGAACAGCATGATTAGAGACCAAACCAGCTTGCGTACCATCAACGCAACGATGGTGACGCCGACTAACATTGTTCCCAGAATGAGTGTAACGTCAAAGCTCATTTTGCAAGAGCCTTCTTCATCACCAAGTCCTCTTTGTGTGGTGTAGCTAACTCGAACTGTTTCGTCATCTCAAGCGCGTTAAAGGCGCAGTTGTCGACGCATTCGCCACAGAAAATGCATGTAGCTAATTCGAAGACTGGCCTTTTGACTGGGAGTACGCGGTCGCCGACTTTGCGCGTCCCAAAGTCAACCATCGTGATAACGCTGGCAGGGCAGACCATTGCGCAGACTTGGCAGCCGGTGCATTTCTCGGGGTCAATGTCCAATTTACCGCGGAACCGTTGTGGTAAGTCCACCTTCTGGTATGGGTAGACTTGAGTGCTAGGTTTCTCAAGTAGCGTGCGGAACATTTCAGGGATAGCAGCGCCTGCCTTTCTACGCGGCAAGAAGAATTCCTCCTTGAATTAGAACTAGGACTAGAGCAAGTTGTACCAGACTCACGGGCGTCAGTACCTTCCAGAAAAGTTCAGTTGCTTGCGCGATCTTAATGCGGGCCAGCGCAGTTTTCATTATGAATATCAAAAAGCCTACGGCCAGAAGTTTAATCATGAAATAGATGAAGTACTGGAACCAGGCTGGGATGGCTGCGCCTAGCTGTGGGCCAAGGGGGCCGCCCAGGAAGAGTGAGACTGCCAGTGCAGAACCGAAGACATACCCTACTTCTTTTGTAAGTTTCAGGAAGGCTAGTGCGCGCCCGGAGAATTCTGTGAGCCAGCCGGCCACAATTTCTGTTTTAGCGCTGGGGATATCGAAGGGGGGCTTCTCAAGTTCCGCCATCAGGGCGATGATGTAAACTACGAAGGCGAATGGCATCACGAAAACGTTCCAGATACCAGTCTGGGATGCGACGATTCCCTCCACGGAGAGACTTCTCGAATATATTGCTGAGGTGATTATTGCGAGGACTAACGGGATTTCATAGCTAACGTATTGCAGGACCAGCCTGCCTGTGGCTATGGTCGTGAAGCTGCTAGCTGAGGAGTAGCTGAGGACCGCAACTACGAACGCGGCGTAGGCTAGGAGGAAGAGTATGGCCAGTAAATCAAAATCGAAACCTGCAATAGCGGTAAGGCTGATTATCGGAATGAAAAGCATCGACAACAAAGGAGCTAGAAAGTAGAGCGCTGGGGCGAATAGAAAGATCACTTTGTCCGCATGGGAAGGAATTATTTCCTCCTTGAAGAGCAACTTCAGGAAGTCAGCCAGCGGCTGAAGTATTCCGGATGGCCCAGTAATCTTCGGTCCTATTCGGCCTTGCATTCGGGCCGCAGTCTTTCTGTCGAGCCAATCGAACAGAAATCCCATCGCGATGGTGAACAGTACGCCTGGAAAAATAATGCCCTCTAAGACCTCTATGGCCGTCACTTTTTCGGTACCCCTCGGGAGTAGTAATTGATCCCGTATTGTCTCAGTTCTTCCCCTGACCAGGTCCACTGACGATTCGTTTCAGTATCCAAGAAGGACATCCGATCCATGCAGCCGAAGCATGGGTCGATTGCTGTGAGGACTATTGGTACGTCGGCAATGGTCTGCCCTTTCAGAAGCTCTAGGGCTGTGGGGAGGTTAGCTAAGGTCGGCGTCCTAACCTTAACGCGTTCTGGGGTTCTTCCGCCGCCGGATTTGACGTAATAGAAAATCTCTCCTCGCGGGGCTTCACAATGCGTGGAATTTTCCCCTGCTGGTATTATGGGTGGAATCTTAACCCTGATCGGGCCGTCGGGTAGATGCTGGACGGCATAGCTGATCATGTTAGCTGAGGCTACGATTTCGTCTAGGCGGAGCTGGAGGAGCGCGTGGACGTCGGCTTCATTTCTGATGATTATGTCGAAGGGTACTTCATCGTAGGCTGCGTAGGGATCGTTCAATCGAACATCTTCTCGTAGGCCCACATAACGGGCCATCGGCCCAACAGCACACAGCTTCTCTGCAGTGTCTTGGCTTAGCTTTCCAACATTCTCTGTCCGTTCCAGCATTGTTTCTTCGGTGTCAATGATTTCCTTGTAATACCGCGTCCGGTCTACGAGGAATTTCATGCGCTCGACAATTCTGTCCTCCATGCCTTCGGGCATGTCGCGCCTGACGCCTACGATGGCGTTCATTGATTTGTGAATGCGATTGCCGGAGATTGCCTCCACTAGGTCGAGGACCACTTCGCGGTCGCGCCATACCCACATGAACAATGTTTCGAATCCGGCCCAGTGACCCATTAGGCCGACCCAGAGTAAGTGGCTGTGGATCCTTTCCATCTCCGCTATGATTAGCCGGATGTATTTGGCTCGTCGCGGGACTTCGTAGATTGTTAGTCCTTCCACCGCTTGTCCATACGCTAGGCTGTGAACGAAGCTGCAGATGCCGCAGGTCCTCTCGAACATGTACATGTTCTGCACCCAAGGCCGCGTTTCAGCCGCTTTCTCAAGGCCTCGGTGAACGTATCCGATTCTCGGTATGACCTGTACGATTCTTTCGCCCTCGAGAACCAGTTTGAAGTATTCGGGCTCTTTCAGCGCAGGATGAATAGGCCCAAATGGAACGAGGTTCTCGGCGGAATACTTCATCAGGCCAGCCGATTCTTCCCTTTGCCTGGGTTGGGTAGGCTCAGCGCTCATTTGCCTTCAACCTCCAGATGCAGTCTTTTTCGAATCTCATCAGGTTTCGAGCTTTTCAGAAGTGGCGGTGGTAGGTCCGCAGGCCAAGTGTCCGGGAGCAGCAGTTTTCTATCCATCCATGGATTGCCTTCGAAGTTAGCGCCGAACATGTCGTGAATTTCCATCTCGTAGAGAATTGCCCCTGGGATGATGTCCACTATAGAGACAGCGGTCGGCTGGGTCTTCGGAACGACTGTTTTCACGTCAATCATATCCTTGCCCCGCGAGAAGTGGTAGATGATCCCAATATTCTGGCCGAGGTCGAGGCCTGTCATTGTAGATAGGTGGCGGATGCGGAGGTCGCTAACTATGTGGGAGATGAAGCCCTTGACGTTTCCTTGGTCGACGTCGACGGTGACCTCGCCTTTCCTCAAGACCGTGAACTTGCCATTAGCGTCCACGGCGTACTTCTTGAGCTGTTGAAGCAAAACTTCGCTCATTTAACTTCCCCCAAGAGTTTCAGGACTCCGTACATAATCGCCTCAGGACGGGGTGGGCAACCAGGGATGAACATGTCGACGGGGATTACGTCTTGAACTCCCTGGCCGACATTGTAGCAGCCCTTGAATACGCCACCCGCGGCCGCGCAGGCTCCTATGGCGATCACATGTTTCGGTTCGGGCACTTGTTCGTAGACTCGCTTCAATCTATCTTTGGTCTGCGCGTTTACCGTTCCAGTAACCATGAGAACGTCTGCATGCCTAGGGCTCGGCACCAAGACGGCTCCGAACCTTTCAATGTCGTAGCGTGGTGTGAGGCTAGCGACAAGTTCGATATCGCATCCGTTGCATGAGGAGGCATTTATGTGGTAGACCCAAGGGGACCGTTTTCTCGCCCATTTTGCTACTTGTTCAAGCAAGCTCTGCGCCTCCAGTTCCCACGAACCAAAGCATCAAAACAAAGAGAGAGAAACCCCCAGCCAAAGTGAATAGTAGCGGCCAGAGGAATCCTCTTGCCGCAATCGAACTAGCGAGAAGCAACCCGATTACTTCGAATGCTACGAAGAGAGCCGCGTAGACGAATAGCTCGGAACTGTATTTTCCACGCTCGGGCGGAAGTTCTTCTCCCCCTGCAAAGGCGTCATACTTCGGCCCGCTACCCATGCTAACCTTACCAAGCTTTCCCGCCACAAAGTAGAAGGCTAGCACGAAGAGTACGACCGACAAGATCACCGTAGCAAGGTCAACACTAACCAACAATTGATTGACCTCCTTCTACCAAATTTGCTGAAATGAACTTTGAAACATTCGTGGCGGTGAATCGAATTTCCGGGGACAGGCTCCACCAAACTCTGTCTGTCTGGGCTGAATTGCGAGAACCCAGACTTTGCAGTCGGATAGCAATTGCTCGGCGAGAACCCTCAGCGGAATGCCATGGGTTGTGAAGAACGGATAACTTGTCTCTGTGACAGACAGCAGGCTTGCTTCCCCAGAAACCAGGCCCATCTCGCAGGCATCGATGAATATCACGTGTTTCAGGCCGATTCTAGCAAGCTTTGCAACAAGCGCTTCCACGGCGTCTTCGGCGTCAAAGAGATAAACTCCCTGACGTAATGCGCCGTCCGTTGCTTCCATGATGGTCTTCACGGCATAGCTGCCAACATAATCGTCCCCGCGCAGTGGGTGGCCAATGCCAACTATTGCAAGCCTTGCTTCTGATGAACAAGACTTCAGCAATATTCTTAGCTGAACTTGCCAACTTTCAGTCGAGATCGTCCGCTCTCGCTGCTGCTCCTGCGTAGCCAAGATTAGACGAACCTCAAGCCGGCCAGTGCGTCTGAGCCTACTTAAGAGGTCGGCATAGTTCTCGTGACTGAAAAAGAAGCTTTTCGCGGAAAAGTAGAGAAACTATATTCTATTCTAGGTTGTTCAAATCAAACATAAAATTCTAGGATCTTCCTCTACTTCCCAACGCGAAACCACTTATTTGAGATTCATATCAACATTGAAACGCCCCCGCAAGTACGCTGTGAAGAGCGAAATGCCAAGCGAAATCAGCAATGTCACCTTCGTAAACCGGATCTTCCAAAACCTGGACCAAGCAAACCATGCGGAAATCGAAGCGTTATACCACGATATTATGGGCGCTGCAGTAATACTTCCATCAGGCGAAGGACGCTCGAAGGGCGCGCTTAGCATTGCTTGCAGTGAAATGGCTAAGATGCGTGGCGGAAAACTCGTTCTAGACCGTGGAGACATCGGGTTCCCGGGACGAAACCTTATGGAAGCTGCACCAATCTTGATGCAGCGTTTTGGACAAGTTTGTTTGCTAATCAATTCAGGAAGCGGAAAGTCCCTGATGCCGCTTCTTGACGCTCAGCATTTGGCTATGTACATTGCACAGCACGGAAACCCGCACGACTTCCGCATAGACGTGGTCACCTCTGAACGTGACTCACCGATCGGTAAACTCGGGACCAAGTATGGGAATGTGCTCCTACTGAAAGGACGGGAGCCTGATGAGGAACCGACCGAATCCAAAGAGTTTCGGACGACAGGGATTCTTGAGGATTTGTTCATTTTGGGCACGGGTGTGCTCTTTCAATCAATTGCCGAAGCACTATACGAAGAGGCTCCGGCAGGCCGAGTAATAGTCCGATCAAAGGAACTGTTCACGGAGATCGGGTCGCTGGTAGATCAATTTGTCGCCTCAGATTTCTTCAAGTCACTAGTAGACGCCCTCGAACAGAGGCATTCATGCTTTTTCGTCGGGCTGGGCAGCGGCAGAGAGGTCGCCCGCATGACGGCGGTGCGGGTTGGCCATGTGAAGCGCGCGATGGGCGACCAGATTTACGTGGCGGGAGAATCTAACACGCCGGCACCACGTCAGGGCGACGTTCTAATCGTAATCTCGCACAGCGGCGAGACAGAAATAGTGGCTGGCTGGTGCAAGAACTTCAAACGCATGGGAGCCCTCGTCGCATCGGTCGTGGGGAACCCGGACAGCACCATAGCCGCAACCTCCGACCTATCCTTTACAATAAAGGGCAACGGTGTTGAGGGAAGGCCTAACAGTTTCTACGTGAAAGCCGCCTTCGCGCTTAGCCCCCTCCCGATATATCTGGTTGAGAAAGTTGCAGAGCGCAGGACTCAGGTTACCCGAATACATACTTCGATGGCATCACTCAGTCACATCCTGAGAGAATCTTCGCACGCTACTTGGTCAGCATTCTTTCCCTTAACTTGACTTTTTCTCCTTTCACACGCGAAACCTCATATTTGGGGAGCCACGGTCAAAGACAAGAGACCAAATGTCGATTATGCCTCAGCGTGAACGGTAATGTCAAAGACTGATGATACTCCCCATTCTGGAATAGCTTGCGATTCGAAGGGGATAATCACCTCATACGGTGTCGGCGCCCAACAGCTCTTTGGCTGGACTGAGGACGAGGTCGTAGGCAAGCAGAGCGTCGTGATCTTTCACGAGCCTAACGCGGTTCAGACGCTCGTCCCTCGGCTCTTGAAGACGGCGGCAGAGACAGGGAAGTTTGAGGAAGAGGTGACGCTCGTAAGAAGGGATGGGAGTAAGTTCAGAGGCTTGCTAACCGTTCGACCCTTGAAGAAGGGGAGCGAGATTACTGGCTACATGGGGATTACGAAGCATATCAGGGATTTGTAAGGATCGGCAATAGTCAAGAATGTCTCAGTTGAGCAAGAGCTTAGATTAGGCATGTGCCTTCCGAGGGCGCATGGTCACCGGTAGAAGATTTGCTCACTTTAAACGCAATGTTGCGCCTCCGCAGGATGAAAGAGATTCCAGAGGGCGGTTTCTGCATCTCGGCTTTCGTAATCATCTCGAAGACCAACAGTCCAGAACAGGTTCTGGTGGGACGCATCAACAAGAAGGCCCCCTGGGACCACATAGGTGCGCTAGATCCGGAAAGAGTAGAAAGGCATAGCAAGGGTTGGATGCTACCCTCCTCAGCCCTCATGCTAGGCGAGCCACCAAAACAAGCAGCGGAAAGAATCCTCAAAGAGCAATTAGGCGTCGCGGACCAATCCCTCGAAGGACCATTTGTATTCTCAGAGGCCTACGGGCAGATGAACCACTGGGACCTCGAATTCCTCTTCCTAGGACAACGCTACAACGCCCCCTCCAACGAGGTTTGGAGTGAACTGAAATTTATTGACCTCACGAAAACGGGGAAAGAAAACATGGCGAGAGGCCATGAAGATATATTGGCCCACGTCGGAAAGTGGAAAACGTAAGCTAAGTGAGTAAACCGTCTGGTTCGGTTTACCTTAGAATTCTGGTGTTAGTGATTCTTCCTACTACAAACCCTGCGAATAGTATCACGAGATAATGTTGAAAGATTAACCAGGCCAAAGCAACGGCGGTTACAAGGTCGCAAGTGGGCGTTCGTGGGTGCGGTTGGCAGGTATACTGTATTGCCCCTAAGCTTAGGGTTAGGTTGATCGCCCAACTGGTTAGACGATTAGTACGATTGCTGCCCACTTTGTGATTTTTTCTTTGGAGAATAGCTGAGGCATGTTCATTCTACGGCCACTGTACGAACGGGGCGAAAGAGGTTTTCATAATACTCTCTCATCCACGGTAATATCTCGCGCCCCAGCAGATTCAGGAATCGTTCTTCGATGGGGCTCGCGCTGTGGATGTAAACTCGGTCGAACCCCATCTTCAGAAATTCGCCTAGGCGTTTGATAATGTCATCTGAGTCCGTTGTTATGAGCCAGGATTCTTTGATCTTTCTCTCCTCCTCAGGGCCAACGAGCGCCTGCAGCTCCCGCGGGTCCCATATGTGTTCTCGTTTTTCACGTGGTATGGCTGTGGTCGCCCAGAACATGGCTGATTTCAAGGCTCGGTTGTAGTCGATGTCATAGGCGACCTTGAACTCCATGCTCTTACTCAACTTAGTTGGGTCGCGGCCCACCTTTACTGCGGCCTTCTCCATGGCGTTCACGATCTTCCTGAATCGTTCCAATCCCCTCGGGTTCGTGAGGATTCCATCGCTGAATTGGCCTGCGAGCCGGGCGACTCGCTCATTCGAAGTAGCCAAATAAACTGGGATCTTGGTTTTCGGTTTCGTGTAGAGCTTAGCCTTGTTGAGTTGGTAATATTTTCCCTCATAAGTAACAAAGTCGCCCATCCAGAGTTTCTGTATTATTTCAAGTGCTTCTTGGAGCCTTCCAACTTTTTCCTCAAACCCAGGCCACTTGAAGCCTAACGGTGTCTCATTCATCGAGTGACCCGTGCCTAGGGTTACGAAAATTCTTCCCGGGTAGAGGTTGTCGAGCGTTGCAAAGCCTTGCGCGACTATTGCTGGGTGGTAGCGGAAGAGGGGTGTCGTGACGGCGGTTCCCAATTCAACCTTTCTAGTTTTCTCGGCAGCGGAGGCGAGCCACACCCATGGGAACCCCGACTGGCCGCCTGTATCGCTCCAAGGATGGAAATGGTCGCTGGTGACTATCATATCGAAGCCAACAACTTCAGCATGGACCGCGTATTGCAGCAGACGTTCAGGGTCGTATTGCTCCTGCGCAGCCCAATACCCGAGCCGAAGCGTGGCCACCAATTAGACGCGCCTTTCAAGCAATCCCTGAGTACGGTATTCTATTCCTTAAAGCTTCCAGAAGCTTCTGCACGCACGACTCGTGCGTTTATCATGTGCGTGTTAACGCCTTCTACGGCCTGCGACAACTCAACTTGTTCCGATGCTGCCTTGAATGCGTGCTTCTTCCTCGATCTTGTTAAACGCAACGAACCCGACGAGCAACATCGCGATCGACAGCAGAATCCCAGCTACGTACTCTAAAGCTTGGGGAAGAATCGTGGGACCGCCCAGCGCTGCGTGACGCATTAAGTCGTTGAAGTAAGTGAAGGGAATCGCCATCGAAACATAGCGGAACGGCATTGGGATGACTGTTACAGGGAACAGGGCGCCTGTGAGGATCATGTAGCCAAAGAAGATCAGATTGGCTAAGGTGTTATAGGATTTAATGCGCAACGTTAATGCGGCTACCAAAAGACCGAAACCTATCAGGGCAACCTCATAGAGCCCCAAAGAGAACAGAAAGAGTGCCGGATCAAGAAGTGTTACGAGGCCGCCGCCGAGCAAGTAGAGTACAAATGTCGTGTAGCTGATTATGACGGTGTCAGTAAGAAAAACCCGTGCCCACCTACCAACGATAAGGGTTATTCGGTTGACTGGTGCGAGGAAAAACTGTTCCAAGGTTCCCGCGGTTTGCTCATTTCGGACACTCTGACCTACGCCCCAAACTGATGTGCTGAAGAGAATTATGAAAATGAACCCGAAAAAGAAGAAACTCATACCGCCCACGCAGAGGAAGAGGCTGTGACAGGGGCGAATAATGTCACGCCCAGCGCGAAGAAGAAGAACCAGAGCGGGGTACTGATGAACTCACCTAAGACCCAGGCAGGGTAGCGCACGTAAGACCGAAGATCCTTCAGAAATGAGGCTTTGAATTCCTCAAAAAGGCGCTGAGTGAAATTAATATTTCGAGAATTCACCTGTCACCCTCGCCCTTTTCTCAAGTTGCCGAAAGACCGCATAACCAAGAATCGGGTAGACTAATGCTAGGCTTAGCAGTATGAACACGCTGCCGTAAAGGCCAACCAGCGTCTGATCCGCAAGAACAATCTTGCGCATGTCTTCGATTACATAGGTTTGTGGAAGAGCGCCGGATAGGAATTGGACCCAGTAAGGCAGGAATGTCACGGGATAATATGTCCCGGTTAAAGTGGCGAAGATGAGATTGATCAGCTGGGTGAACACGTACGGTTCCTTGAACTTGACCACGAATCCAGCGAAGAGGAAACTGATACCAAACAGCGGAACCAGACCGATGAGTAACGTAAAGAAAGCTGGGATGATGCTCAGAAAGCCGGCAGGCATTACGACCGCAATCGTCGCGCCGACCACTATGAGGAAAATGGTTGTCGTAATAACAATGTCAGTAAGGCTCATACCTATCAGGAGAGTAAACCGGTTGATTGGCGCTAAGAAGTTCTGTTCCAGAGTTCCCTTCATCTGCTCGTCTCGCAGAGCGACTCCCACATCTTCTACTACCACCCAACTTGTCATCCAGACGGCGCTTCCAAGAATCTCGTAAACAACGATGTTCGTTGTCCCAGTTCGAGCGGCAAAATTCGACGCGGCATTTCCCCCGCCCACAAATTGTCCCATGCCGAAGATTAGCACCGTAAAGAGGAAAGGCATGATCAGGTAGATCACAAAGCCTCCTGGGTACCTGGTGTAATGCTTTATTCCTTTCCAGAAGATTGCGGCCAAAGCGCCGATGGTCCCTTTAGCCCCGGATACGATCCGCATCTTAGTCCCTTAGGCTCCTGCCCGTTTCAACAATGAAAACGTCCTCTAACGTGGGTTCAATGAAATTGACCTTCGTTATGGTAGCCTGCTTGCGAACCAAGAACTCAAGAATCTTCGGCAAGACCTCCTTTCCCTTCTCGGCGTGGATGCGAAGTAATCCCTTCTCGCCACCGGCCTCGGCCGAGGAATACGCGGCTTTCGAAACCTCGCTGAACGATTCAAGAGCGCTAGCTGTTTCGTCGGAAAAGTTGCGGCCCTCTATCTCGATTATGTCGCTGCTCTTCACCTTCTGCTTCAGTTCTGATGGAGGACCGAGACTCACTATCTTGCCATGATCGATTATTGCGACCCTGTCGCTCAGCATGTCGGCTTCTTCCATGTTGTGAGTTGTGAGAATGATTGCGTGGCCTCCCTTCTTCAAATCACGAATAATGTCACGGATTAGACGTGAGGATTGAGGGTCAAGGCTTGCTGTTGGCTCATCGAAGAGCAGGACTGGAGCTTCATTGAGGAGCGCCTTAGCGAACGAGAGGCGTATCCGCATCCCCGTTGAATAATTCTCAACCAGCATATCCTCGCGTTCCTTCAAGCCAACCAACGCAAGCAAGTCTTTGATGCGCCGTTTCGTGTAAGTAGGGTCAAGATGGTATAGCGCCGCAAAATACTCAAGGTTCTCGCGCCCTGTCAACTTCCAATATAGGGTTCGCTCTCCGGTCAGCATTACGCCGAGATTTTCCCGAACCTTCTGCTGATCCTTGGCTAGGCTGAATCCGCTAATGTGGGCATCACCCGATGTTGGCGTTATCAAGGTGCAGAGCATTTTGATAGTTGTCGTTTTCCCCGCGCCGTTCGGCCCCAGAAGGCCGAAGATTTCGCCTTTAGGGACACTGAAGCTAATGCCGTCTACGGCAACTACTGTCCTAGGAAGCTTACGAAACAGTGGCCCTTCCTTCGTCTCGAAAGTCTTCGACAGTGCATTAACTTCTACAGGGTTCATGGTGCATCGACATTTTTCGCGAACACGCAACAAGGAAGGTTCCTATTTAGGTTCGCTAATTCCATTCTCTCAATCACTCATGCAGGCACGTTGGAAAACCAAATATAGAGTCAGAGGCCTATTCATAGAATCGTCAAGCATCAAACAGTTCTCATTCATTTATGGAGGTGAGTTTCAGAATGGCTATGTACAAATGCGCAGCCTGCGGCAAGGAAGCGAGCGCGCCTGGTATGTGTTGCGGGGCACAAATGAAACAGATGCCTTAGGCAGGCGCGCCGCGGAGGGCCTTTTTCAACCGCTCGTACTTAGCGGGGTCCTCTCCCACATCTATTGAAATCGCACTGGTCCCAATGTAGACAGGTATCCAATCCTCGTATGTGCGCTGGCCCCGTGCCTTAGCGATTCGCATCTGGCGTTTCTTGCGCCCGTCAACTTCCACGATTCGAAGCTCAACTGAGAAATCCATAAGCGTCTCCAAACGCTTGGAGACCTCCTCGTTAATTGTGCCCGATGTTATTGAAAATATGAATGCGCCGCCCTTTGCTTTCGTCTTGACTGCCATACTGGCGAGAAATTGCACGACCAGTTGCGGATCCTTGTATGTAAAGAGAGGCGTAGCAGAATCCATAATGATCTTGGGGCTGCCGAATTTTGTCCTCTCGTTTAGTAAGTCGGTAATTAGGAGACTTAGCTCGTTTAGGTCAGCGCGGTTCTTCAACGCGTACTTCTCTTGGCTGGCAACACCAGCGATGGACCCATAGCAATCCACGAGAGTCGCTAGGCCGGAGCTTTCGTATTCCGGCAGTTTGCCATGAGTATAATCTCCTAAGGGCCCACGCAGATTTGATGGGAAGTCGTCGAATGCGAGCAGGACAATGGGACGGTTGTTCCGGAAGTAGAAATCGCACCAATAATGAAGGCTAGGGGTCTTCCCAGCTCCAGGCGGGCCACTCATCATCAGCGCATAACTGTCGGGCATCAATTGAACGAACTGGTCGCAATGGTTACAGTAGTAGAATTCCGTGACTTCATCGTACATTGAGGGTTCGCCGCAGAGCGGGCATAGCTTAGCTTGTGTTGCTGGAGACTGCAATGCGATCTTTTCCTAATGCAGAATAATCCTGACTTTAGACCAATCTGACTACAGAGCCTTAATGGTTGCTCTCGATCATGCCTAGCTTCCCCCATGCGTCAAGCTAGGATCGGTATCAGCAACACTGCGGGCAATTTCCACAATAATCGCATAGATAGTAAGCTTCATTCCGGCATTTTTCACATTTGAGAAGCTGACTGGGTATAGAGAGACTTCTGCTAGCGACGCGACTCAAAGCGCGTGTGTTGAAGGCCACTTGCCAAATGAGCTTCGCCACGTTGAAACAGTTCTCATGGAATAGACCTTCCATTCTATCACCCGCACGCCAACTCGCAGAACTAAACCCAAGTTCCTTCGCCCGCTCCATGAGCTTCTTTTGTTCATGGGTTATTTGCAACCGCATCAACGCTGGTTTACCCCGAATCGGTTTACCACAAGCAACACATTTCTGTGCTATTTTTGTTGGCATTTGCATTTCACGGCACCCAAATCAACAACTATGTGCAGGAACAGAGAACCATTTACGGGTATCTCTTAATTCGCAATATCGATGGAGTGGCCGATGGGGCATCATGACAGCGTTCTACGCGTGTAAAACGAATCACTAGGGTGAACTGAATCTTTGTTTCAGATTAGGGAGAACGTCTTTGCTGCACATCCCTAGAAAATCCTCCTCGGAGGGACTGGCACTATGGAATTGAATTTCATTATAGCCCAAGGATATAGCTTCCTCAGCCTTCTTAATTATGGGTTCAGCGTCCGTTGCGATCGTCCACACCTTTGCGAGTTCTTCATCTGAAATTTCGTTTCCCTGTCTTTCAAGTTCTCTAGGGTCATGAATTGGTAGATTCAAAATGTTGGGTATCAGAACTGATTTCCATCTTCTCGCCGAAGCCAAGGCTTCGTCATAATCCTGAGAATATGAGTAGAAGAGCTCAACGTTCTTTATGAGTTGGTTCGCGTCCCTTCCGGAGTCGTTTGCTGCTCCTTCAATTATGGGCCACAAGTTCTTGATGTTACCCTTCACCGGGTCGACAGTGGCAAACCCATCCGCATATTTCCCCACTAAGCTGGCAGCCTGTGGGCCGTTCGCTGCAACATAAATCGGGATATGCCCTTTCGGTCTCGTGTAGAGTTTTGCACCCTTGAGCGTGTAGTAGTTGCCTGAATAGTTTACAAAATCCGAAGTCCATAGTTGGCGAATTATTTCCAGGGACTCTTTCAATCGTTCCAGTCTTTCCGGAAATTTCGGCCAGGGATATCCCAGCGGGGAATCGTTCATGGCTTCTCCAGTTCCTAATGCAATGAAAATTCGGTCGGGGAACATGACGTCCATAGTCGCGAAAGCTTGAGCAATCACGCCAGGGTGGTATCTGCCAATCGGCGCGGTGACTATGGTTCCAAGCCTGATATCAGGGATTGTGGCAGCAGCGGCCGACATCCATGACCATGCAAATGAGCAAGCTGCGTTGGTGTGAAACCATGGATGGAAATGATTGCTTATCGGGACGAAGTTGAAGCCGGACCGTTGAGCAAGCGCGGCGAACCTCAAGAGGTTGTCTGGTTGGTATCCTTCAGCTTCTGCCCTATACCCAAACTGAATTCGCATGAAATATGCAGATTGTTCTCAATAACTTAACCCGTTCCCTCTTCCGTTGGGCCATGGTTCTCCTACGGAGTTTTCCAAGTGTTTTTCACTACCCAGACTGGTTCGTCTGGGTTGAAGTATTCTTGGCCTTCGGCCTTGTGATCCTCTAGAACCTTCTCATCTACCTCGACGCCGAGTCCTGGTTTAGTTGGCACCGCGGCGAGGCCGTTCTCAATACTTGACTGGTCATTTACCAATTGTCGTTTCCATGGCGGAAAGACGTCGTAGAAAGATTCCTGTATCAGGAAATTGGGTATGGCCGCGCTCTACTTGGATGGTAACGGCGTTCTGGATTGGGCCGAAGGCATTGTGGAATGCTATTTCCACCCCGTATGCCTCTGCAATGGCCGCAACTTTCCGTGTTTGGGTTACCCCACCGATGTTTGTTATGTCGGGTTGAAGGAAATCTGCTAAGTTGTTTGAAAGAATGTGGACCACCTGCTCCTTAGTCAATATTCTCTCACCGAGGGCGACCCTAACGTCGGTTGCTTCCCTGTATTTTCTTAGGCCGTCTAGGTTTTCTGGGTGAATTGGCTCCTCCATGAAGAGTGGGTCGAATTCACGCAGTCTCTTTGCTATCATGATTGCTGAGTTGGGGTTGAACCTCCCGTGGTGTTCTATGAGCAAGTCCACTTTGCCGCCCGTTGCGTCCCGAACGGCCTTAACTCGATCGTATGCCAATGCCAATCCTTTCTCGTCAATCCAGTCATAGTAATCGCCAAAGGGGTCGAACTTTAAGCCCGTGTAGCCCATTTTCGCAAACTGTTTCGTGCGTTCGCCAAATTGGTCTGGTGTTACGCAGTTGATGTACCAGCCGTTTGAGTAGAGGCGTATCTTCGTTCTCATCGATCCGCCTATCAACTGATGTATGGGTGCGCCGAACTGTTTTCCGATTAGGTCCCAGCAGGCAATGTCGAATGCGCTGACAGCGGTTGTCGACTCGAAGGAAACAGGTAGGTAGAAGTCGTGTTTGTGCCACTCGTGCCAATTGCGCTCAACATCAAGAGGATCCTTCCCTAAGTATACACGGGCGACTTCGGAAGAGACTGTATGACCGGTTGGACTCTCAGCGTGGGCACTGCCTCGCCGTAACCCACGAGGCCGTTTGATGTTGTGAGCTTGAGGATGATGGAATTCGCGGCCCAGGTTGCGCTTCCTGTCGCCGCAGGTTCACCGAGCTGGTAAATCTCAACATTAGTTATGTTCATACTTCCCGCCCTTTTCTCCACTTTAAGGAGTAACGATCCTATCTTCTGAAAAACGTGCCCAAAGACCTTTCTTGAGTTTGTCCCTTTGGGCTCTTATCAAAGCCTTCTCGACCGCTCGTCAGCCGAGCTTTTCTCAGATGTAAGGGGTGATTGTATGTCGGAAGTTTCTATGTACGATCCGTTGTAACTCCTTTCTGAGCTTCTCGTCTAGCTTTGTATGAGATGAAGAAAGAGCCTCTATCGGCCTGCTCGATTGAAGTATAGGACCTTGCAGCACAGCCGGATTTCCCATAGCTTCAGTTGAACTGACTGGTTTTTCAGCGAGAAGCCTACCTGCAAGCTCACTTACGGCCCGCGGGTCATCTATCAGGGCCGCGAGTTCCTTCATTTGTTCGAAGCCAACCGGCCTGAAACCGAATGGGTGTTCATCAGAAATCATAGGTCCTGGCGTTGGACTTGGAAGTCTGGAGCCAAGTCCCACGAACTTGTACGGATTAACCTGGTACTCTTTCACCTGCCACGCCTCCGCCCCATGCGAGATCAGGACGTCATAGAATCCCATTTTGTCCTTACCGACCAAGACTTTCCAGCCTTGAGGGTCCTTATCGTACAACCTCGATATTTCCCGCCGTATCCTGGTCGAGTCAAGCAAGGTTCGAACGCCGCTAACCGACTAGCAGAGTTGCCCTGAATTAAGTGTTACATTAAATTCCCTTATCCGCGGAAGCCCATATATTCACGCAGCTAGCGGGTAAATGTTGGAACCCTTTGGCAAACATCAAGGAAATCACTGAGAACATCTTCAAACTTGACAAGCGAATCAGGTACGTTGCTATTCTGAATCATCAGTACGGTCTTCTTGAATCGAGAATGCGCGAAGGCGTTTCTTCGCTGACACCCGCGCAAACTGACCGAGATTTCATGACTGTTGCTGCACCCTTGATAGTAGATGCTGCGGAGAAACTGCGGCCATTCTGCGGCGCCATTCGACGCTTGGCCGTCCGCTACGACAAGGTGCTCCTAGTTTTCTATCGGACGACCGTGCATCTTGTGGTCCTCAGCCTCGAACCTCAGGTAGAACAAGCACTATTGGATGAGATTGGAAACTCAGTTAGGAAGTTAGAACTTGCAAGTGCTAACGGCCAAACGGAGGAAGACCGCCAGTAAACCTAACGGACTAGCCTGAAATAGACGCAGAGTTCCTGGGAAAATCGTCGGTAGCTTAGGCTTTGATGAGTGGGACCGCCATGATTTGTTTCTCACCATGCTGATATTGCATGGTAACATGCGTCGGCCTTAGGATTCTTTTGAAGGTCTCGAGCGCTGCCCAAGGATTGCTGTCGCAGCCGCAGGTAGCGCAGTCAAACTCAACTGTCCTAAACATTCTTGATGTGTGAACCGTTAGATGGCTCGTTGTTATGAGTGCGTTAACGCTCACTCCTCCGCCCATGATGTCGTCGCCAACTCGGTACACGAGCGGGTTCGCCGTCTTCGTCTTCGCGAGATGCATGTTAGCGTTCCGAATCGCTTTCAAAGTTGTGTTGAGCAGAAGTTTGTCGTCGAGAAGGTCTGAGCGACATTCGTGAAGGGTTGCTACAACTTGCCTGTAAGCGTAAGGTCTAGCAGACAATTTTTGTACTCAAGATCCTCCGGTAAAATTCCCGACTTTGCTCTATCATTAAATAATTCTAATATAAGCCTTGTCTCATCGTGATCGCGGACTGCGCGAAAAAATCCTTCACCAAAATTTCCCGCCGCATCACGAATTTCGGTTTGCATTCCCGCGAAAAACCGAAATGTTACAACGAATCCCAATTGATGTTCGCGGCAAAGTAATTTTTTGATGAGAAGTTTTTCTGTTTTCGGCCCCTGATTTGTGAAATGGATTGGAACTGGGAATGGGATTTTTCGACTAATGTGGATGAAGAAGTCAAGGTGAGTGGTGAGCGATTATCGAAAATTCTCTACATGTGCCTCAGGCGGGGCCGGTTAAGTCTAGTCGAAAAATGTGAATGGAGAAAAGGTGCACGTTTACATGCGTTTGCCATTGCGGATGGCGTCGAGGAGTTTACCAGCAACAACGGTGGGAAGATTCCTTATCTTGAATCGAGTGACCCAAAGATCTGTATTCGAGTAATAGACTTGTTTCACTTCGGTCAATTTGCGCTCTTCTTCGCATGAAGAACAGGCTCCCAGCAATTCTTTGCCTTCGAGTAGGATCTTGTGTACGGTGGTCTTCTGACATTGCAGGCAGTAATCGTTGAACATGAAACCTTCGACTTCGACCCCCATAATATTACATACCCTTGTGAGGGCTGGAGGTCTGCAGAATTAAAGGCATGGCAAGGGCCCCACGTGGTGCTGGGGGATGGCGGGTAGGAATGTCGGGAACGAAAATGGGGAGGAACGTAAGGGGATGGTAAGTCGCCCTTACGTTGTGGACATTATGCCCATGAAGGCTAGTTGGTAGCGCAGGATGGCGTGGTTGTTTTCAATCGTTCCTATCGCCCCTCTGAGCCCTATGACGACCACTCCATTGTAGAGCGTGGTCAATCCGTTTAGGTGCCATAGGTAAGTTGCGCCATCTGGGCCAGTGGCTTGACCGTCCATACCACTTGCAATCTCATCGAAAGCATTCATGTGCCCGTCGCCACCTGTTACGGTGTAGGTTTGACCGTTGATAGTGAATGTTCCGCTGAGTACCTTCCACCGGATACCCCCATCCTTTGTGAAGTTCAGGACCTGGGCGGTTATTGCGAGGGAGGCGGAGAACTGTGTAAACCTCAGTTTCGTGAGGTTGTCTTGTGCTGCTGCGGCGCCATTCAAAGAAGTAAAAGTAATCGTGCTTCCGATTGGGAACTGAGTCTGTGGATTAAAGGCCCCCGAGCCACCAACAGCGAAGGCGGCGGGTTGTGAAAGGGCAAACCCCGCAATGACCGTCACCGCCAGTATCACGCAAACTGATATTTTTGTGGATTTCTGCATTTTTCGATTCACCTCTAGATCTGGACTCGGATGAAAAAATGAATAAAAGGAAACGGAACGATTCGTTCAGACGCTTCGTACACCATTCAGGCAAAAGCCGAAAAGTGTGCGTTTACCATTGAATAACTAGGTCATACCTGGACGTAGAGGAATATATGTAACGAGCGTCCGTTCTGCATGAGTTTTGGTTGTCTGGAAGCAGGTCAAATGCGTGGGCAGTTCTTCTTGTGTAAGGCGAAGATTTCTTGACTGTTTGTTTCAAAACCGCACTTGTCGCATATTAGGCGCTGGCCTTCCTTCTCAAACCTTGACATCAACGGAAAGCAACCTGCCAAGCAGAGCTATTCTCTCATGCTTACACTTTATCGCTTTCAACTAACCTTTGAAAAACATCCGCCTGCATAGAGGCGCAATTTACATGGAACCGATCGCATACTACCTATCCGATCCCTTCCACAAACGCATGTTTATCAACGAACAAGGAGTCGAGCCGCTTCTTATCGCCGACCATGACCCGCTCAATTCCCCCCAACGAATCTTTCTGGTCCGTTACGTCATAGGTGAGGGTGGGGGCGGAGAGAGCAAGCGTGCAATCTTCAAGGATGAACTTACCGGGTACGATTATGAATTGAAGCTGGCGTACCCAACCCAGAGGGTTCAGTTGGAGGCGTTGCAATCCATCCTTGAGCTTTCGATGTACGGCTCATCCGAAGCGCAATTGTCAAGGGCTACCGCAGAAAACATGTCCACAAAAGAGCAAAGACCTATCAAGGCGTTGGTTTCTGAAACCTTGGTCGCGAAATTAGTTGCGTTGTACGGATACGCTTGGTGAGCGGACTAGCAGATAGACGGGTGGGCAGCGTGAATAAGCTCAGAATACTGCTTGGCTTCATCGCGCTTGTTGGGGCCCTTGCTGCTGCTCCCATGCCGCTGATGGTGGAGTTGCAGAATCCCGCTCGCAACGTTGTAATCTACCCGAACCTTCTGTTCGCGGTACCCCTAATCCTCCTAGGAGTGGTATTATTGCTCTACGGGGCCGCAACTGGAAATCGGAAAGAACAACGCTGCTAGCTGCAAAAGCGTAGTGTACTTCGCGTAGGAGAACATTGTACTGATCGTGTGTGCTTCATGGAGGAGACTTGGAGAGGTTGTAGAAAGGATGAAATAGCCATAGGTCGGAATAGAATGGGTAGTTGTCCTAAACTTGGCCTCAATTTTCAGAAGCAAGCATGCCGTTCCAAGCCGACGGGCCATCGTGAAATCGTTTGTGATTCTATTGCTCTTTCTGCTTTCCTTCTCCTTTGTAGGCGTTGGTCAGCCTCTTCTCAAAACCGTGTATGCGCCATCAACAGGCGCGACACTAACCGAATGGGCCGTCCCAACGGCCAGCAGCGGTCCCGCTAATATCATTCTTGACTCGTCTGGAAATTGCTGCTGGTTTGTAGAATCATTCGCCAATAAGATTGCACACTTTGATCCGGCATCTAACACCTTTCAGGAATGGGTTATTCCAACAGCTAGTTCGCAACCCCTGGGTATAGCCGCGGCGACGATCTCATCTCAAACGGCCATCATTGGAACCGAGGGCATGGGCAACAAAATGTTCGTTTTCTTCCCGACAACCGGTCTCATCAAGGAATACGCGCTTCCGGTCGGAGGCTCGTTCCCAGAATATGTATCAATCGAACCCGGAGGCTCAGGACAGACAAGGGCATGGTTCACTGAGGCGGCAAGAAATGCTTGGGGCGAACTCGTATATGACCCGGCACTTCCAAACGCAGACATCTTTGAGGATGTCTTTCCTGGTGCAGTTGGTGGAATAGCGAATGGTGTATACGCCGGGTCGGGAACAATTTGGTTTGCGGGGGCTACCTCAATTGCGCGATTTGACAGGGCCTCTTTGCAGTATACTATGTGGGCGCTGCCGACTCACGGGTCAGCGCACGGCGCTTTTGTTGCGGTAGATACGCTAGGTCAAATCTGGTACACTCAAGGTGTCGGAAACAACGCCGCAGACCCGAATAACTACGTGGGGGTACTCCAGAACCTGAATGCCTTCAAGGACTGGCAAGTCCCGTCTGTAGGTGCCGATCTACGAGGCATCAACATAAACCCGCTCACACAGGAGCCTTGGGTCGCGGAGTATGCGCATGCGGGTTCGGGCGCAGCGAAGGTCGCGGTCCTCGACCCTTCAACTGGCGGAACTGTTAACGGTGTCCTTTCGACATCGGTAGGGTGGACCGGCGGAGTCACCAATACAGCTCCTGCAGTGCTTGGCCCACTCGCGGTAACGACTAACGCGGTTGTCCCTGCGTCAGCCAGTAACATGGGCACAACGACCGGCCCCTTCACTGAATGGGCATTGAATCCTACCAGTGGTCCGCACGATTTGGTTGTTGATTCTACTGGCGCTGTTTGGATTGCGGAAGCCAACGATAACAAAATCTCAAAATTGACACTTACTCAACCTGATTTCACCCTTAGCCCCGCGCCGCCGACGATTTCAATTCCGCAAGGCGGGTCGGGCATGGTGACGATTACTGGCACCTCGTTGCTGAGTTTTTCAGGTTCTGTCGCACTGTCGGTGACGGGCTCTGTTCCCGCAGGCGTGTCCTTCTCAGCCTTCAGCGCCAACCCGATCGCTGTTCCTTCAGGCGGTTCTTTGTCGGCGACGCTTATGATCAACGTTGCACCAAGCGCGTCGGTGGGAACCAATACCATAACAGTTACTGGGACGGGTCCATCATCAGTAATTCACACAACATCTTTCGCGCTCACCATTACTTCCGGTGTCGATTTCTCATTGTCTCTCAGCTCACCAACCCTTAGTGTCGGAGCCGGGAGCTCGGCCACTGACACTGCTTCGATCACATCAATGGGGTCATTCAACTCAGCTGTCGCCTTGAGCGCGAAGCTCCCTACCAGGAGGCGTGCATGTAACTTTCTCGTCGCCAAGCGTAACGCCACCGGCTGGCGGTACTGTCACATCTGATGCAACAATTAGCGTCGATTCGGGGACTCTTCCATCAGTCACTGGGATAACGATCACGGGTATGAGCGGAAGCCTTACTCATTCGCAGCCGCTAACGTTGACGATTACTGTTACCCCCGACTTCACAATTAGCGGAAACCCAGTATCAATACCAATAATTCAAGGAGCAACCGGGACATCAACAATCACGGCTACCTCAATAAACGGGTTCAATTCTGCGGTTGCCCTCAGCTATTCTTGGGTCGGGTCTGCCCCAACCGGGGTCACAGCTAGTTTGCCGAGCCCTGTAACGCCCACGTCGGGTACACCCGCCACTTCAATGCTCACCGTGAGCACAACATCTTCGTCGTCAACAGGTTCCTTTACTCTGTCTGTTACAGGGATGAGCGGCGCTCTAACCCACAGCGCGAATCTAGCAATACAAATCTCAGCTGCAGCCGCTCCGAAATGTATCATAGCCACAGCCACATACGGTTCCGAGCTTGCGCCTGAGGTTCAGCTACTCCGTAATTTCCGTGACTATTCAATCATGAAGACGCAGTCGGGATCAAACTTCATGGTTGCCTTCAACGCATGGTACTATTCATTCAGTCCCTACGTAGCAAATTACCTGATCACACATTGGGTTGAGCGGACCATTATGAAAGGGGTGTTGTATCCGCTCATAGGAATTCTCTACGTAACCTCAAACCTGTACTCGACTACATCGGCCTATCCTGAACTTGCAGCCCTCCTTTCCGGATTGTTGGCGAGTAGCCTAATTGGCGGCTTCTACCTTGGTTTGCCGATGAGCCTGCTCAGGGCAAGGGTCCGCCGCCTGCGCGGGTTGAGGGCGCAAAGCTTACTTCAGAAACTCCTGGGCGTTAGCTTACTCGGCGGAATGGCTGCTCTTCTGCTAGGTGAAATTCTTAGTTCCCCACTGCTTCTGATGGTATCCTCTGCAACGGTTGTGCTCTCAACACTCTTCCTATCCGCCGCACTGACCTCAGCTAAGGTCGCGAAAAGACTGCAAAGTAGAATATGATGCGGAAGTTTGCCGCAAGGGTTTTCTTCCGGAGCGGGTCCTTGCCGTCGAACTTCAAGTTTAGCCGGCCTTGAGTTGAATAAGTCTCATGCTTTACTTCTCTGCCTGCTCGTAACTTCTCTCGTTCTTGCGTTTCCTAACGCTTACGCAGTTCAGACGACAAGGATCTATCAGCTCGTGCACCCGAGTAGCACGGTTGCCGGCGGCTTCGACCCTATCCATGTCACGGCAACTGTTTACTACAATGATACCGCCCCGGGAAATTTCCTCGCAGTCGGCATACTTAACGCGGAAATGACCCCTCAGAGAATCGTACCAGGTATTGTCACATCTTCACCCGACCCCTGCCTGAACCAGTTTGTGCTCACCGCGTTTTGCGTTATTGATGTCAAAGCGGCATCGGGTGCTGAACAGTTGAACTTTAGAATTGGCGGAATTATCGGAGGAAAACATGGACCTGGAACTTGGAATTTGAACGTAACAACGGCGCTCTTCGACGCAAACAACATGCTAATCCCGAAAACAACGAGCAGTATCCTATTCTCCATCGCACTGACTCCAGTAACCTTGAAGGTGACAGTACCATCAGCTGCGGCCATCTCCGTCGACGGAGTACGACAACCGCCAGGGCCGGCCGCGGTTGGAGTCGCATTGGGCGAACACAACATTACAGTACCCTCCCTCGTTCAACTCAACCCAACAACCAGGTTAAGGTTCGACCACTGGCCAGATGGGTCGACCAACATGAACAGGACCTTATTTGTAACTGGCGACACGAGCCTCGACGTAGCCTACGTGACGCAGAACCTGCTCACAATAACCGGCCCACAATCAAACTCTTCAGGGGCAGGGTGGTATGATGAAGGCACAATCGCAACCTTCTCAGTGCCGGACCGAGTCGATGGGTGGGCTTCTTGGAATCTTGGGAGGTAAGCTGAACTTTCAAGGCTGGTACGAAAATGGCCAATTACTTACACGCTCAACCACGGGAACTATATCTATGAACCAACCCCACATGATCACCGCGGCTTGGCAGGGAGACTATTCTGAACCGACGGTTATCCTTGCAGGAATTGTAATCATCTTCGCTTTCGCTTACCTCATAGCACGCAGAACAAAGGCCAAACCTGCGAGGCGCCGCTCCCACCGTCGCCGCAAGCTGGCCAAGCGGCGAAGCTGAACTCTTTTTGAAGCTACGCAGAACATTAGGTAGCCTGTGCTGAGGATGTTGGGTGGCAAAGACGTAGGATTGATTGGGCTTGGCGTCATGGGCCAAAACCTGGCGCTGAACTTTCAGAATCACGGCTATTCTGTCGCCGTCTACAATCGCACCGAACAGAAGACTAGGGAATTCGCTGGCAAACATCCTGAAATCACCACAGCCTACACCCTCCCTGACTTTGTCAACACGCTCTTGCAACCCCGGCGTGTCTTTTTGATGGTGACGGCTGGTTCGGCGGTCGACGCCACCATTAGCGGTCTGACAAGCTTGCTTACGAGTGGAGACGTGGTTATGGATGGAGGAAATTCACATTTCCAAGACACAGAGCGAAGATGCAGCGAGCTAGCAAAACAGGGAATCCACTTCTTAGGCGTAGGCGTGAGTGGAGGTGAAGAAGGCGCCCTCAAAGGCCCATGCCTAATGGCCGGAGGCCCGAAGGAGGGCTATGACTATGTTGGCGAGATGTTAAACCGAGTAGCGGCGCAGGTGGATGGGGCTTGCTGCCAATACCTTGGCCCACGCGGAGCAGGCCACTACGTGAAAATGATTCACAACGGCATCGAATACGCGATAATCCAAATCATAGCTGAAGCATACGACCTGCTAACACGAGCTGGCCGACTGAGCACCAGACAGGTTTGGAAGGTTTTCAAAGAGTGGAACGAAGGCGAACTCAACTCCTTCCTAATGGAAATCGCAACTCAAGTCTTAAGGAAGTCAGACCCGGAAACCAAACGTCCACTACTTTCGTTGATTCTTGACCGAGCACAACAAAAAGGGACTGGAAAATGGACCTCACAGAACGCTATGGACCTCGGAATTCCAACACCCACGATTGACGCTGCCGTCACCTCGAGGAATCTTTCCGCACTAAAGGATGAACGTGTAAAGGCCGCGCAGGTGTCGAAAACACGTAGAAAAACTGCGCGGAATTCACTGCCCGGGAATTTCACGGAGAGGTTGGAGGGTGCGGTTCGAGCCTCAATAATGGTGTCCTACGCGCAGGGCTTTCATTTAATGCGAGCTGCTTCGGAGAGTTATGGGTACAGGATTCCATTTGCGGAAGTTGCGCGTATATGGAAGGGGGGATGCATAATTCGCGCCAAAGTTCTCGATCCAATTAGTAAGGCCTTCCAAGCGAACGCAAACCTACAGAACCTATTGGTAGACCCTGAATTTGCCGGAACGTTAACCAAGCTTGACAAGAAATGGCGAGACACGACTAAGGTGGCAAAGGTTGTGCGCGTACCGATTCCTGCAATTGACGCCTCGTTAGACTACTATGATGGCTACAGAAGCGAAAGATTACCAGCCAATCTGATTCAGGCGCTACGTGACCGTTTCGGGGCGCACGGCTACGAACGAATCGACAAGCCAGGGCAATTTCACAGCGATTGGTTGTCCTAGGCGCCTAGCCCAGAATGCTACGCAACATATTCGGGCGGGTCGGAGGAACCCACAGACTGGCTGTGTCGGGCCAGCATCTTGACCTTGCGTTTCTTTGGCAAACTTGATTTCACCACTTTTCTAAGGAGGATTAGCATTTGCTAGGTATTAAAGTGGGTTGGAGAGAAAATAGGAAAAGGAGATTGTTCCCCTTTTCCACTAAGTAGAATTATTCTCACTCTCAGGTATGGTGCTACCGGCTCAGGTTGAGTAGGTAGTTGTAGGCGCTGAGTGCAGCGTTGGCTCCTTCCCCGATCGCTATGACAACCTGTTGGGCATTCACATCAGTTATGTCTCCGGCTGCGAAGAGGCCTGGAACGCTTGTTTGGTTATTCTCGCTGATCATGATCCTTCCCTCTGCGGTTGTTTTCACTAGACCGGCGAACAAGTCCTTGTTTGGAATGTACCCTAGTTCGACGAAGACGCCCTTCACGGCAATTTCCCTCTCGGCCTTGTCAGTCTTGGACCTTATCAGAATACGCTCTATTGACGTAGTGCCTCGAATCTCCTCAACCTCGTAGTTGCTGAAGAATTCCACCCTTCCAGAGTGGCTAAGCCTCTTGCCTAGCTCGGAGTCCACGTACTTACTTGGGATTCCAACTACGTTGACTTTTCTGGCTATTTGTGCAAGTTCAGCAGCGGCGTGAAGTGCTGGTTGTCCGTCGCCTACGACGGCGACTTCCATGTCAATGAATAATGGTGCGTGGCTGACAGCAGAGTAGCTGACTCCGCGGCCTAAGAAGTCTTTCTCGCCGGGAACGTTGAGTCGTTTGGGCATTACGCCTATAGCGATTATGGCGGCTTTGCCCCTGAAGGTCTTTCCGCCTTTCGTTGTTGCAACGAACCCGTTACTTGTTCGCTCGAGTTGCGTGACTTCGTCAAGGTAGCGGGCAAAGTCCAGGTACTCGATTTGGTTCTTGAACTTGCCAACCAGCTCTTCACCATCTATCACGAGGTGCATGTCAACGCCCGGTAGGGAGAACTTATAGTTGGTTTTCCCCCCAAGATCTTCGCTGATTAACATTGTTTCAATTCTCTTTCTGACTGCGTATGCCGCCGCTGTTAGGCCCGCTGGGCCGCCGCCGATGATTAGCAGGTCGTATTCTTTTTCTGAGGTGTTTTTTTTCAAATCAATTCGCCTCCACTATTCCGGCGGCTTCGGTATGTAGCCGAGTTTCATGGCGGTCTGGGTCATGTCCCTTGACCTCTTGATGATTGACGTTGCTTGTTCGAGTAATTGTGTTCTTGTCATCTTTAGGTCAGCTACTCCGACCTCTTGCGCCTTAAGCCCGACTGCCACCGCTTCTCTCGGGTATACCTCCCATTCATCCATCGTTGGGGCGATGTAGTCTTCGCTTAGGCCTTTCTCACTGCGCAACTCGCAAGTTCGTTAGCTGCGGCGATGCACATCTCATCTGTGATCGTCCTCGCCCGAACGTCAAGTGCCCCGGGAAGATTCCTGGAAAGCCAAGTGAGTTGTTGACTTGATTAGGAAAGTCGGACCTGCCGGTTGCGACTACTCGAGCCCCAGCTTCTTTCGCTTCCCAGGGCCAGATTTCAGGGATGGGGTTAGCGCATGCAAAGATAATGGAGTCGTTTGCCATTGATGCAACCCATTCTTTCTTGATTGTATCCGGCCCGGGTTTGGAGAGGGCTATACAGACGTCGGAGTCCTTCATGGCTTCAGGTATTCCACCTTTCCGTTGTTCTTTGTTCGTGGTTTGGCAAAGCCGCCACTTATCAACAAACTCGGCCTTGCGCATCGCGATATCCTGCCTATCGGCGTTCAGGGTGCCCTTAGTATCGACGACAATAGTATTCTCTGGTTTTATGCCGTAAGCAAACATTAGCCTACTACATGCAACGTTCGACGCGCCCGCCCCGACCATTGTCACGGTCACATCCCTCGCTTTCTTGCCGACCAAATCGAGGGCGTTGATCAGTCCTCCTAGAACAATCGTCGCGGTTCCCTGCTGGTCATCGTGCCAAACTGGGATCTCAGCTGAGGCTCGGAGGGTGTCGAGGATGCGGAAGCATTTGGGTTGGGAAATGTCCTCGAGGTTGATACCTCCGAAGGAGGGCTGTAGCCATTTCACAGCCGTTATGATCTCGTCAGGGTCCTTCGTTCCCAAGCAGATTGGAACAGCGTCGACGCCTCCCAGGTACTTGAAGAGAATCGACTTCCCTTCCATGACGGGGAGCCCGGCCTTCGGCCCGATGTCTCCAAGACCTAACACGCGCGTCCCATCAGTAACAATCGCGACCATATTCCACTTGTTTGTATAATCGTAAACAAGCCTCTCGTCCTTCTCAATTGCTTTGCAAGGTGCAGCCACTCCAGGGGTGTACCAGATCGCGAAATCGTTGAAATCACGAATAACGCACTTTGGTGTGATCTCCATCTTTCCGCGGTAGAAGGGATGGAGCTTCATCGCGTCGAGTGCAGGCTTCTTCGCCTTTTCAAGAAGCTGTTCCTTCGTAAGCGTCTGCAGATTCCTTCATCTCCTAGGTAAGGTTGGAAAATAGAAAACTCGTCATTTAATTATCGTGCACATTTAGCATATACTTCTACATATGACCCCATCTAACACCGAAACCGACGAGATAGAACGTGGGGTCGTTGCGCTGCTGTACTCTTGGTTTTGCTTATTTCCGCTTGCAATTCATCGTACGCGTTCTTCATTTCTCCAATGCTTGGGCATACCCCGCCGTGTAAGCTAGTTAGGTGTGATGGTCCCAATGGGTAGGACTGTACGATGGTGAGTTTCGTTTAAGACCTCGGCGATTGAGAGGTAGAACGCGCTGAAACCGCAGATGACTCCTTCGACTCCAGCTACTAGTCGGAGCTGCGGCATTACTTCTGCTGCGGCGAGAAGAAAGAACAGTATTGCAAGTGACAGAAACACCATTTGAAGGGCTCTATTGGTTTTGAGGGTTCCGAAAAACATCATCACGGTGAATAGCCCCCACAGGACCAAATACGCCGCCCAAGTAGTATTGTCAGGTGCAAACAGCGGACGTTCAACGCCAGACATTATTATGAAGACGAGTGTCAGCCAGAAAAGCCCATAGGAGGTGAATGCAAGGGTTCCGAACGTGTTTCCTTTCCGGAACTCCATCACGCCTGCTACTATCTGTGCGAGTCCGCCGTAGAAGATTCCCATTGCCACAATTATGCTGCTGATTCCGAAGAGGCCCATGTTGGAAAGGTTGAGTATGATTGTGGTCATTCCAAAACCCATCAAGCCAAGCGGAGCTGGGTTTGCAAGTAGCGATTCTTTCGAACTCATATCAGTTCACACCATTTATTTCGATGCCGAAGTTCTTGCTATTTCGGCTTGTAGCTCGCGGTATGCATTTTTCATTTCCTCGACGCTCGTCTCGTCTTCGAGCGTTGTGACATCGCCGATGGGCTTACCTTCCACGACGGCCCGAACGACTCGTCTCATGATCTTAGCGCTACGAGTTTTCGGAAGCTTGGCGACAAAGTAGATTGCTTCCGGTACCGCTATTGGGCCGATGGTTGTCCTCACATGGTTCGACAATTCTTTCTTGAGTTCGGGTGTGGGATTGAAGCCAGACTTGAGCACTACGAAGGCGACCGGCACTTCCATCTTAACTGGGTCTGACTTTCCGATAACGGCTGATTCCGCCACCGCTGGGTGCGAGATGAGACTGTCTTCCAATTCGATGGTTCCGATTCTGTGGCCTGCAACCTTCAACACCTCGTCCGCCCGACCTAATAGCCAGAAGTAACCGTCATCATCCTTGAGCGCGTAGTCTCCAGCATAGTAGATTCCTGGGAACCGGGTAAAGTATACCTGTTTGAACTTCTCGGGGTCGTTCCATAACGTCATGAATTGGCCAGGCCACGGACCCTTAATCACCATGTACCCCCTTTCGCCAACCTTGACGGCTTCGCCTGTCTCGCCGAAAACGTCAGCGTCGACTCCAGCAATCGGGAGCGTAGCCGATCCGGCTTTCAGTGGAATTGGGGCAATTCCCGGCTGAGGGCTGATTAGGATTCCACCCGTTTCCGTTTGCCACCACGTGTCTACGATTTGGCATTTTTCGCGGCCTATGTTCTTGAAGTACCATCTCCACGCCTCAGGGTTGATTGGTTCCCCGACCGTGCCGAGCAGCCTGAGTGAGGTTAGCTTGTGTTTCTGGGCCCATTGTTCCCCAAACTTCATGTGCATTCTAATCGCCGTGGGGCTCGTGTAAATAATTGTGACATGATATTTTTCGACCAGGTCCCACCACCGGTCGGGCTGAGGGTAATCAGGAGCGCCTTCATACATCACCGAAGTAAGCCCTGTCATTAGTGGACCATAGACAATGTATGTGTGCCCCGTTATCCAACCAATATCAGCGGTGCACCAGAAGACATCGTCCTCTTTGACGTCAAAAACTGCCTTCTGCGTGTACTGGGCCCAAGTCATGTAACCACCGGTGCTGTGAATACAACCCTTCGGCTTTCCCGTGGTTCCGGAAGTATACAAAATGAAACTTGGGTGTGTGCCTTCTACAGGTTCGGGCTCAACGAATTTATCCGCGGAAGCAAGTAGGTCGTGGTACCAGAAATCGCGCCCGCTAACCATCGGTACCTGATTGT
Organism: Candidatus Bathyarchaeota archaeon; assembly: GCA_963780265.1. GTDB lineage: Archaea > Thermoproteota > Bathyarchaeia > 40CM-2-53-6 > 40CM-2-53-6 > FEN-987. Next base: position 10,770 of record CAWABQ010000044.1, on the reverse strand, counting down.
TCGCCCTCTTCACGACGATAACTTTCTCAATTCCGCCCGATCGTTTGATAGATTCATCAACGATGGACTTCAAGTCGAGCGTTTTCCCTTTCCTGTAAGCACCGTCTGCGGTAATCACAATTTTCGATTTTGAGTCCATCGTTCTGGTGGCGATTGATTGGGCCGTGAAACCAGCGAAGATCACGTTGTGAAGGGTCCCGAGCCTGGTGACAGCCAGCATACTGATAGGAAGTTCAGGGACCATTGGAAGATAGATGGTGACTCTATCACCTTTCTTGACTCCGATTTTCTTCAACGCTGAAGCGAGCTTGTTCACCTCTTCGTAGAGGTCATTGTAGGTGAGGGTTCGTTTATCGCCATTCTCGCCTTCCCAGTAGTAAGCTACCTTATTTTTTCTGGGACCAGTCACATGCCGATCAAGTGCGTTGAAGGAAAGGTTAGTTTTCCATTCTGGGAACCATCTCCCATAGGGAGGCTGGCCCATCTTTTCAAATGCCGGGCCTTTCTTTTGATACCAAAAAAGTTCCTCAGCGACCTTGCGCCAAAAGGAATCGGGATCTTGAAGGCTCTTCTTGTGAATGTCTGTTAGTTTCTTTATGTTATTTCGATTTTCAGGGAATATCATTGTGGTAGTCGGGAGAACTTCGGAAGCGCCAATGCAAACACCATCTTGGTTACGACGAAGCTTGCGAACTTAGCGAATTCTTAACTGTTTAGTTCAAATTCCATGTTCTGGGCTACCGCGACGGTTGGATTCTTAGCTCTCTTCTCAGAATTTTGCCAACAGAACTCTTGGGCAGTGCGTCCCTGAACTCAACTACCTTGGGCGCCTTGTAGTCAGCGATTTTATCCTTGCAGAAAGTGATGAGAGTATCGGCTGCAATCTTTCCTTTGAATTCCTCCTTCAAAACCACAAACGCCTTCACGGCTTCTCCGCTTGTCTGGTCAATTACGGCGACCGCTGTTGCTTCCTTGACGGCAGGATGTTCGTAGAGAACATCTTCCACTTCCCGAGGCCACACCTTCAACCCCGAAACGTTGATCATATCCTTCTTCCGGTCTACGAGACGGAAGTAACCATCAGAATCCATCACCGCAATATCGCCCGTGTAGAACCACCCGTCCCTGAGCGCCATCTTGGTTTCCTCGGGGTTGTTCCAGTAACCTGTCATGACCTGTGGTCCTCGGATAACTAACTCTCGACCGTCCCTGGAGGTAGTTCGTTCACACCTGTATCTAGGTCAACAATCTTCGCCTCCGTGTCTGATATTGGGATACCGATGGATCCGGACCGGTTCTTGTCTAGCTCATCCAAGGGGTTAACGTGTGTGACGGGGCTTGTTTCAGTTAACCCATAACCTTCGACCAGCCGACCACCAGTCAACGCCTCGAATTCCCTCTGGACCCGAACAGGGAGCGGTGAAGCCCCTGAAACGCAAACGCGAATTGAACGTAGGTCATGTTGCCTTATGTCAGGTTGATTGATTAGAGCGATGTACATAGCCGGCACCCCGCAAAAAATCGTGGGCTTGTAAGTGTCGACGGCTTGAAGGATAGCCGCGATGTCCCGACCGTCTGGGATGAGAATCATTGCAGAGGACGTGTAAACCGGGACATTCATGGCCACAGTCATCCCGTATATGTGAAAGAACGGCAGGACTGACAGGTGCACCTCGGCGCCCACAGTCATCCCAAGCCACGAAGAGAATTGCACGGCGTTAACTACAAGGTTGTAGTGGGTCAGCATCGCGCCTTTGGGTACGCCTGTTGTTCCCCCAGTGTATTGGAGGAGGGCTAGGTCTTTTCTCGGGTCGATTTGCACCGTTTTCGGGTGACTATTGTAGCCTGCGAGACACGTGCGAAGATCCTTCGCGCCTGAGGGAGGGGAGGGCGTAGGATGATTAGGGAGGTAGTCACTCGCACTCGTTGTGAAGACTTGGCTGAGCTGGGTCTTCTCTTTCACCGAATCAACATATGGATATAGTTTGTCCAAACACAGGAGCACCTTCGCGCCTGAGTCTGTCAGGATGTGGGCGAGTTCTCTTTCCTTGTAAAGGGGGCTTGCTGTAACGACGATTGCGCCTACCCGCAGAGCGCCGTAATAGGCAAACACAAACTGAGGAAGATTGGGTAGGTAGATTGCTACTCGGTCCCCTTTCTTAATTCCCACGTCCTGAAGGGCCGTCGCCGAAGCAATCGGCCAGCTCATCAAGCTCCCTGTAAGTAATCTCGCGTCGCTGTAGTACACCGCAGGTCTCTCCTGCGACTTAGCTGCCAATCCTCGAAGAATTTCTCCCAACGGAATTTTCGCATAATCAATTGAATGTGGTACGTTCTTGGGCCAACTGTTTAGCCACGGCCTTTCTAGCGATTTGGGTGTCACGATGATTCAACCAGATGATTCCTTCCGAACCGCCTTAAATCCCCTGAGTTAAGGGGCGGCTGGTGATCAAGAATTGCAGCCGAAGCGTTGGCTCCCCGTCATAGTAAGCGTCGCCCTGTTGAGATTGTCCGTAACTAGCCCTTGCCCACCCGCTCGTTGTTGTTTCGGTAAGCATTAAGTGAAAGAACCTCGCGAGAAACATGTCTAGACTATGTTATACACCGACAGGACGGGAAATAACGCCTGTAAGCTAGAGGCATGGAATTTCGTGAAGGTCCAAATCTCTTGAGCATGGAATTGGAACGGGCGGAACAAATCGTAATTGAACTCTGGGACGAAGATGCCAAGGCTTGGCAGTTGTACTGGGTTCCAATATTCCGAAGGTTCGCACAAGACCTCATCCTGGACTCAAGAGTCTCTCCAGGCCAAATCGTTTTGGATATCGGTACTGGCACAGGTATAGCGGCGTTCGAGGCGGCTAAAAGGGCCAAACCAGACGGATTTGTTTTCGGCATAGATCGTTTGGAATCGATGTTAACTGCTGGGAAGGCTGAGCCTGAATCGAAAAGGCTCAGAAACATGCGCTTCATTTTGATGGACTCGAAACGGCTCCTATTTCCTGACCGAATATTCGATGTGGTAGTGTCTAACTGTGGGATCTCTCCCGTAGGATTTCATCAAACAGTTGCCGAAGCTTTCAGGGTGCTCAGGAAAGGCGGCACTTTCGTCTACAATGATTGGCGTTTGAAGGATGTTCCGGCGCACAGAATGTTCGGTGAAACTTTGCGGCAGCACCGAACAGAGAACCCTTCAAGGAATTTGGCGCTTCAGAGAGCCGCTCTTGCAACGTTAGAGCGGTTCGGCAATCGCGAAATGAACTTGAATGAACAGCTACGTGAGCTTAGAATGTTGGGTTTCGAAAATGTGGAAGTCAAGTTTCGCAACTATAGGGTCGAACTCGACGGTACTGATGAGTACTTGGATATGCGGCTAAAGAGGGCGGCCCTCAAGCAGGAACTCGTGGAACTGTCAGCTAAGAGACGGAAAAGACTAAGGTCCACGCTCAAAGAAGAATTGAGGCGGTTCGTTCGAGGCAGGCGCTTCCTATTTGATTGGAAGGTAATATTCGTTCGAGCAAGAAAACCGTGGGCTACACAGCCAAGAATTCCCTTAATACCACAAGCCTTGGATGACACTTCCATGGTGGACCTAGTTGACCACGCGATTGAGAATTTCGTCGGGCACAAAGTGGGAACCAATAGTTGGTTATTCAAGAGTTGTCAAGGTAGGAAAGCTTGTTCACGTTTCAGGGACCACTGCGACCGACTCCCAAGGCAACGTGGTTGGGATAGAGGACGCAGGAGCGCAAACTATTCAGGCATTGAAGAATATCCAAAGAGCCCTGGAATCAGTAGGTGCCAGGCTCGAAGATGTGGTACGTACGAGAATATATGTTACCGACATTAAGCGGTGGGAAGAGGTTGGCAAAGTGCACGGCGCATTCTTCAAAGAAATCCGGCCGAACACAACCATGGTAGAAGTGAAAGCCTTAGTGAACCCAGAAATGCTCGTAGAAATAGAAGCAGAAGCCGTACTCGATTAACGCTGGGCGATAGACTTGCACAGCTGGAGAACTCTAATTTGACAATGAAAAACAGAGGCCTCAAACTCGCGGCGACATTCGACCCCATTTACTCTGAATCTAATTCTGGTATTTTGAATTTCAAAATGCTCTTGGACGGCGCCTGGGTCGGGCTACCTGAAACGATTGAGATTCGGAGCCCAATCGATAATGAATTGGTCGCAACCGTTCCCTCAGCCACGGAACAAGAAGCTGAACGTGCCGCAGAAGCGTCCTATGCCAACAGAAACCGGATTAGAACTATTCCGGCTGTGATGAAAATAGAAATCTTCCAGCGTGCACGCGAATTACTGCTGCAAAATATCGAATACTTCGTGACTGTCTTGACTCTGGAAGCCGGCAAACCAAAGTCCAATGCCGAAGGAGAGGTCAAGGCAACAGCTGAGCGATTGAAATTGACACCGGATGAGTACGGGAAGATTCGCGGCGAACATATACCGGGGGATTGGTCTGAAGAAACTATAGGCACATCTGCGGACGTGCTAAGAGAGCCGTTAGGTGTTGTCTTAGCAATTTCACCTTTCAATTACCCGCTCTACATCACGGCCACAAAAGTCATCCCCGCACTTTTGGCCGGCAACTCGGTTGTTGTAAAGACTTCCAGCAAAGATCCACTGTCATTCCTAATGTTTGCAAGAGTTTTGGAAGTGGCCGGTGTTCCCGCGGGGACACTCAATGTGATTACAGGCAGAGGGCCGATTGGTGAATACTTGGCGGCTCATGACAAGATCAACATGCTTACCTTCACAGGCAGCACGGAAGTTGGTAAAACGCTCGCTCGTGTCGCCGGCCTAAAGAGGCTGCATATGGAACTCGGAGGAAAAGGTTGCGCCATTGTCCTGAAAGACGCAGACTTGGAACTCGCTGCAGCTGAGACTGTCAAAGGTTCGCTAAGTTACAGTGGTCAGAGATGTGATGCAGTGTCCCAGTTCTTGTGGAGCAAGAAATTGCGGACACGTTCGTGAAGAGGATTTTGAAAGAAGTTGCGACGTACAAAGTGGGTGACCCGCGTGATTCTTCTGTCAAGATAGGGCCGTTGATTGACCGAGATGCTGCGGAAAGGGTCCATGGTCTCGTTACTGACGCCATCCGTAAGGGTGCCAAGCTCCTAGCGGGGGGAAAGCATGAGGGGAATTACTATGATCCAACAGTCCTGGATTACGTTCCAGTTGAAGCCAGGATTATGTGGGATGAGACCTTTGGCCCCGTAATCCCCATTGCGCGTGTGAAGGACGTGGACGAGGCGATCTACATCACTAACAAATCTAGGTTTGGCCTAGATTCATGCGTGTTCACTAACGACATCAACCTCGCAAGGAAAGTGGCCAAGCGTTTGGAGGAGGGCGAGGTTACGATAAACGCCGCGCCCCGACATGGGGTAGGCTACTATCCGTTTGGGGGCAACAAGGATTCAGGCATAGGCAGGGAAGGTATTGGTTACAGCATAGAAGAGATGACTCGGCTGAAGACGGTTGTCTATAACTGGAGGCCGGCGAAGGTCTGGGCCGATCTTATGAAGGACAGAGATCGCTCCTAGGTGCAGTCGGTTAGCATGCAACGATGGAATATCGGCGGCCAAAGGGCACTATTCGTAATGCTCTTGATCGGCTTCCTGTTCGGCATCGTCACGCTCGCAGTCGTCCTGGTCGTCTTCCATTTGATTTCTGGTTCATGATGACTGCTAGAATTCGAATAACGGCCCAAAAAATAGGGGAGTTTACCGGCCAACATTGGCCGAATTCATACCTTCAGACAGTGATTCCTGATTCATGCGAACCACACGGCATGAGCCGCACCAAGAACGTTTGAACCGAATCTAATGAATCTTTGTCATCCCTTAAGCCGGGCATTCTAAGGTAGGATCAACTGCTCGAGCTCGGGAACGCATGGCCAGAGCATGAACGTCTATTTTCTGCAGTCTTACTGCTAGACCATTTCATCACAAGCTTGTGCAGTCCGCGATTGTCAAAAATTCTTAATATGCTTAAATTCGTGCGGAGCTAGGAAATGGTGGTGAGGAATTCTGAAGTTTGGATCGTTCCTGTTTTCTGAGCCTTGGGACTCTGTCAAATACGTGTATGTTGTCCTTAGGTTGGTTATTGCATCGTTCTGGTTGATCAGCGATGCTCCACGTTGGGCTGCGCTGGCAGCGGGGCATCCAGTATCAAACGGCCTCGTTCGTTCATTATTTGGATCAGGTCTCGTTGTGCCCCTGACCTACCTTTTCACACTCTTTGAGACTCTTGGTGCAATCGCCTTGATCTTGGGTTTCGCGACAAGGCTGGCAGCCATCTGGCCAGTCGTCGAGTTTGTTATAACAGGCACTACTGGGGTGCTCACGGGGAACATTGGCTTAGCCCATGACTACGCCTTTTTCGCCGGAGGATTGGTGCTTCTCTTCACGGGAAGCCCCGTGCTGAGTGTTGATAGCTTACTCGCGAAACGTAGGAAAAAATGACTCGTCGCAGGATCTAGTGCTGTTTTCTAGAATATCACGGTTCCTCTTTTATCGGTTCAATTCCCTAACTTATAGTAACTTGAGGACTGATGCGTAGGTAACTTCCTTTTCCGAACATTCCATCACGTTCTATAACCTCGGCTGCTCCGGACTTTGATCCCACACGGCCTCCAGGGGTCAACCAAATGCAGGTATTCTATTACAAGAGAAACTCGCGCATTTCCGTTCTTGATGTTCTTGGTACCTTCAAGTCCTGAAGAAGATTTGACTGGTCGTGACTTCCGACGTAGAAATATTTACCATGATACTCGAAGGCCACTTGGGGAAACTTCAGGTTCGCCTTGTGGGGACGCTGTCGCAATCCTGCGGAGGCGTTGATTCTTCAGGTACTCGACTTCCGGGGCTGATAACACAGTCTCACCAGAAACGGACTTCTTGTAGCCCGACTAGTATGTTCTCCAGTTCGCAGAGGGCGGATTCTCTAGATGGTTATCCTAGTCAAGTACTTGATTGTTGTCCCAAGCAAGTATAGGGCAATAGTCGCACCAAACATTATGGCTGTGATTTCTATGAAGTCCTTCTTGAATGCAGCTCCGGAAATGACGGCGCCGTAGAAGCTTATGAAAGCTATCAGTAGCACGGCAAAGAACAGCGAGGCACCTAAGGCGTCAAACATAACCTTCGTCAGGAAGTACGGCGTCGCCAAGATCACCGCCGTAACGAAGTAAGACACTCCAGTGTAGACGGCTGAAAGCGCGGCGGATCCCTTGAAACCTGTCTTCGCCTGTGCGTACGCGGCCGATGCCATGGCTACTGACGCAGCTGCTCCAGCAATTATTCCGGCCAACCCTGCCAGTTCTGTTGAGTTGTAAATCCCCAGTGAGCCAGCGTGGATGCCCGCGATTTCAACTAGCGCGTCCGCCAGGCCTAGCACTATGAAGGAGATGTATTTGATCTGGGGTTCGTTGAAATCTGAGAGCTTCATCTCATGTTCTTCTTCGTCCGCTATCATTTCGTTGTATAGCTTCTTATCTTTCGAGGGAATCATGTACGCTAGATCACGGTACTTCTTGATAGTCTTCTTCTCATTCCGTTCGAGGTATCTTACTGCGAAAGTTACTCCTAAGATGAATCTAAGGAGAACGATCATGTAAACAGTGAGCTTGTTAATTGTAGGCTTTCTTCCCGGGCAATACTTTTTCCAGAGAATATAGTGGCGGTATTCCATACCGGCAAGTCGCCGAAGTGTTCTGCTAAATTCACGGGTCTTGAACCTAAGTTCCGACAGCCTCTTGTACACAGCGAAATCGGTATACTCGTCTTTCGCGCTCTCGAAAGCAATCTCTGCAAACGCCGCTTGATTCAACTTTCCGCCACCCGACTTCAAGTAGACTCGATATGAGAAACCATTATGGCAAATAAACCTGAAGCATTTACTGTGTCCGAAGTGAATTCTTCACAGCTGACCCTGGCTGTAACCTAATGCTCCCTCTTGATTGGCTCCGGTCAGTAATCTCTAGGGCGAGCCTTGGGCTTCTCCAGCCTGGGCTTCACCGGTCCCAGCGCGCTTCGCCAACTGGGCCTGTAACTCTGCCACCTGTTGTGCAAGCGCCTCCGCACTGTTCTTGGATTCCGACAACTCCTTTTGTAGCTCCTGTACCTTGGCTTCGGCAGTTTCTAGTTCAGATCTTGGAATTGAATCTGAAAGCTTTGACTCAAGCTCTCGGACCTTCTCTGTCAGTTCAACGTTCTTGGCCTCAGCCTCTGCAGTAGCAGACTCCAGTTCCGTTCTTGGAACGTATTCGGAGAGTTTTGCTTGGAGTTCTTGGATTTTCTGCGTAAATTCCCTGCTCTTGGCTTGAGCCTGTTCTCTAATAGAATCCAGTTCCGTACGTGGAATCGATTGTGATAGTTTCGATTCTAGCTCTCGCGCTTTTTCCATCAGTTTCTTGCTCTTTGTTTCAGCTTCTGCCTTCATTGCGTCTATTTGTGAACGTGAAACAGACTGTGACAGCTTACTTTCCAATTCACGGACTTCTTGGAGAAGTTTCTTCCTGCTAGCGAGAGCCTTGGCTCTTGGAATCGACTTGGCAAGTTGCGACCTTAGTTCTTCCAGCTTTGTGTTAAGTTCCTTTATCCTCCTCTCGGCTTTTTTCTTTTTCTTTTTTCTCTTCGTGGCCAAGCGAAGCGTCCCAATTCAAAGACGGCCGCGGCAACTTATAACACGTTGTGTGGCAGTTTTTCTTCAAGAGTCCTTCAAAGAACCCTACATGTGCGAAAGGCGAGCCATTACAGGCGATATGTCCATCTTAAATTAGGAATCTCTGGGATTGAATGCGCGAAATTTCCGAGTAAGGATTAGTATTGCGGCGCCCGATCGAAGCCACGTATTCATTGTGTGATTGAAGTTACGTTGATTACGTTGTTGCTTGGGCAAGCCGCGCCAGTGGGGCTCGTCGTGTAGCCTTGGTATAGTTGTCCCGTCACAGTCACCCACGCCCCGCTGGGAGGGTATGAAGAAGGCAGATTATGCAACGCGTAGTACTGGTATACTGTGTATGGGCTGGAGTTATAGGGGTCAATTATTGGGACTGCCAGTACTACACACCCGCCTGAAGCCTCTTCTAGGTATCCGTAGCACTTAGCCTCGCTATTCGAGCCTGAAGACTGGCACGTATTATAGTTACTATAAACAGCTGGGTTTTGATCCGGACAACCGTAAATCATGCAAGCCGGATAATTGCCATAACCAAACCCGGTGAATGAAGTTCTTGTCACCGTGGTGACACTCGTTACTGCACCAATACTCGTCACCGTCTGGGTTTGTGTACTGTAAAGGTTCGTCGTGTTTGTTAACAATAGATTCTGAGTGATTGCTACTGTGTGGTTATTTAGCACACTGTACCCTACGAATGCTAGGCTAAGAATCATGACGAGAACCAGTCCGACAACGGTTAATGAAGGAAGACGGCTACGACTTGGCTTGCTCGGCAAACCCGCATCTTTAGCTTGAGACATAACAAGCACGCATTAATGTCCGCGAAGAGTCCCTTAAACCTATTTCCACTTAGTGGAAATCTCTATCACCGCCCTATTAAGAAAATGTCTTGCATTGCAATGGCCCCTGGTTTGGAAGCCCGTTGGAGCATCCATTCACGTCGTGAACCGACGCAATTGTTGGTTCAATTATTCTAGGGCATGTAGTTGCCTAGCCACCATTTCGCAATATCGACCCTGCGCGCTATCCAGACCCTCGGCTTCGCCTTCGCGTACTTGAGAAATCTGTCCACTGCGATCGTCCTCCCGGCTCTGCCGGATATTCTTACATGCAAGCCTATGTTCATCATTTTCGGGTTTTCACGTGCCTCAGCGTACATCTGGTCGAAGGAATCTTTCAGGTATTGATAGAACTCCTCGGAATTACTGAACCTGTTGGAGAAGTAGTGAAAGTCGTTTACGTCTGGCGTGTAGGGGATCAGGAGAAAATTCTTGCCGTTAACATTCACGTAATAGGGGAGGTCGTCATTGTAGACGTCTGAATCATAGAGAAATCCTCCCTCTTCGGCGAGAAGTTCAATAGTGTTCTCGCTAGGTTCCCTACAATACCAGCCAACAGGCCTCTGTCCTGTCACGTTCTCAATTGAAGCTACAGCCTTGCGAATGACTTCGCGCTTTCTTCCAGACTCAGTGTAAAGTGTTCGATCCAGCGGTAACCATGGCTGCAAATCTCATGTCCACTTTTGATGATTTCCTTGGCTGATTCTGGGTTGGTTTCCAAGGTTTTCGCCGTGGCGAAGAACGTGGTTTTTGCGTTGTATTTGTTGAACGTCCTAAGGATTCTCCATATCGCGACTCTTGTCTCGTATTCGAAGATGGATTCAATCGCTAGGTCCCGTTTGGGTGGAGTTCCGTATGAGGGAAACTCGCCGAAAGTTTCAGCTCCTTGATCCCCGAAGGTGATGGAGCGCTCGCCTCCCGCCTCGTAATTGATTGCGAATGTTAGCGCAAGCCTTGCTCCCTTGGGCCATCGAACCTTCGGCACGGTTTTGCCGTAACCGATGAAATTTCGCGGTAATGGGCTCATGGTTCTTCAACCTTGAGTGAGCAGGAAATTCTTCACGGAACCATCATCTAATTCGACTAGCGCACCCCGTAGAATACCTTCGCTATACTCGCTTCCAGGGTTAAGGCAGAGGGTCCTTCCAATCTTCAAGAAACCTTTGGACTCATGGATGTGGCCATGTAAACCCAGCAGCGGCTGGTATGTCTCAATAGCCTTTCGAACCG
>CAWABQ010000043.1:0-66448 GCA_963780265.1 Candidatus Bathyarchaeota archaeon | reverse complement strand
CTTGGCGATCGGAAGATGATAATCGCAGAGGTTAGTGTTTCAGTTCTCGGTGAAGGATCGAGCATCGGTCGGTTCGTTCGTGTCGCCGTGGAGAGTCTGAAGAAGTCAGGACTCAAGACTTTCTCAAGCCCTAATGGGACTTCGTTTGAGGCTACTAGCATTGATGAGATTCTCGATGCCGTGAAGGCAGCTCATCTCGCCGTCGTCAAGACGGGCGCCAAGAGGGTGGTTACCACTTTGAAGATTGATGATAGAGCACGACAAGCCTGCGACGATGGAAACGAAGATGAGTGCCGTCAACTAACACTAGCGCCATCGATCCTTGCTGCGGATACTGGAACTGTTTATGGGCCCGTTGAACACGCGAGTGCTCATTTAGTCATAGAGTGAGTTCAATGTCTACGCAGCAACCCGTTAACCAAGATGCGAAACACTCTACAAGTCTACGTATTTTTGAAGTAGTGCTGGTTCTTGTTGGGTTGGTTTTGGCCGCTCTCTCAGTCATTCTTCCGATCTTGATGGGAGCAATCACCGAACGTGGTGGAGCAGGCGCAGCTTTCAGGTCGGGTTATCTTAGGGCGTTGACACCATTCATAACTAATGTTTCAATGGCGTCTTGCTTTCTTGTAGCCGTTGTAATCTTATCATTTGAGAAATCAGGAGTTAATGCCAAATCAGTTATGTTTGGGATTCTCACACTCTCGGCGTTCACTGCAGAAATCACGCTTTCACTCTACTTTTCCCTGGTTCGGTTGCTACCAGCGGCAGCGCCAACCCTAATGGCAATTTATGTGCTGATTGGGCTGGTACCTCTCGGGTTGGGGTGCACGATGTTCACTCTAGCCTCCATCTTCTCCGCGCGATAGCATTAATTCGTAATTGGGTCCTCGATAGATTCACTGATCTATTTGATTCTGAAAGCGTCGACATGTAACAACAGAACAGGAAAAGTCTAGTATAGCCAGGCTCGGAGGGGCCTTTTTGCTTCTTTCAAGACGAAGCGGAATGCTTCCTTGCCCTTGTCAAAGTAGTACCACTCATCTTTCCCGCGGGCTACGTACCCCCTCAGCTTAGGTGCCCACACCTTGTCGCAGATGTTAACGCAGTAGCTGCCCCTATAGGTTCCAACGAATACGAACCCCCCATTCTCATGGTTCTTGAGGTTTCCATCAATTCTAATTCCCTCATCTTCGTCCAACGCCTCTATGAAATCCAGCAGGTCCCGTTCACTGTTAATGGACCGTTCAGAATACAATTCAACGGTTCGCGAAGTGTGAGCTCTGCCTTTAGGCAAGTTACGAGACACCGTTCCCATTGTTAATAGCTCACTCAAATCTACTTTTGGGCGAAGCGATGCAGTGCACATGGCAGTCGAGCTTGAGGGAAGCATAACATCACTGGTTGTGAATTGTTGAGCTCGAAGCTGCTCTATTACGATGGGGAGAACCTGCGCAGCATAAACCTGCAGGGTCACCTTCGCGGGCTCGCTTGGGATCGTCAGGATCGATTTCCACTCATTGTGGGCAATGGGGGTCGAATTCTAAAGGTTCGGGCGGACGCGCCTGCTTCTCTCGATTCCGGGACGCGGCATAATCTCAGAGCCATTTCTGTGAATCCTTCAGATGGGACAGCGCTAATCGTCGGCAACGCTGGGACAGCCTTGCTTCTTGACGAGGAAGAACACTTTACGAAGATAACGGTCCCGACGTTCGAAAACCTGCGTGCAGTGGCATGGAATCACGACGGATCCGTGGCCCTTCTTGTCGGAAACAACGGCACCTTGTTCAAGTTTTCGCGAGGAGAGGTTGTAACGGTGGATGCGGGAAGGGCGAACCTACGGGATATTTCGTGGCGCCCAAAATCTGGATGCGCACTCATCGCATCCAACTGCTTCGCTGAGGAATTCATCCCCTCACCTAACCTATTCAGCTACGAAGCGGAAACGGGCATTGTAAAACCCCTGAACGAGGGACGCGCAGACCTCATCGGGGTAGATTGGGAGTGGACTGGGGAGTCGGCGCTGGTTGTGGGGTATGATATTGTGTGGCATAATGCTTTCATCGGAATTCTTGCCGGATCTACGCTTTCACCTGTCCCGTTCGAGAACAAGCACGTCTACCCCGTCGCTGTCGCCTGGAAACCTTCCTCCGACACCGCGGCGGCGGTTGTGACTGCAACCGGGCAGGTTGGGATGGCGGAGGGCGGGGTCTTCCTCTGGGACGGCAAATCCCTGAACCCGATTTTCAGCGACCGAGAATTCTTCTTCAGCGATGTTGCATGGGCCTGGAAAGGCGATCGGTTCGCAGCGTTAGCGTCAAAGGAAACTAGAACATTCAATTCATGACGGCCCCATTGCAGGACCCAATAGTTTCCTCACGTAGGGGAAGGTTCTTGGGCGGCATGTTGAAAGCCCTGGCTTGTCCCATCTTCGAATGGTTTTCATTCCCGTGCGGAGAACAAAAGACTGACTTAGGAATGTTGGCCGACATTCGCATTAGGCCTGCCGTAGCAGCTGACCTGCTACGCATCTCAACCTTCCTTAATGAGAACGGGTTGCCGACAATCGGGGTCGAAAAATGCCTTGAGAATTTCGTCGTTGCCCAAGACAAGAACGGTTCATGGGTTGGCATCGCTGGGTTTGAAGTCTATGGTAAGAGCGGTTTATTGAGGTCGGTCGCAGTCGATGAACGGTTTAGGGGCACGGGCCAGGGCCGAGGCTTAGTGGAAGCGGTTCTTGGGAACGCTAAGGCGAAAGGTGTCGAAACAATCTACTTGCTAACCGATACGGCCGAGGCTTATTTTAGTGGCCTCGGGTTCGAAGCCCTCGACCGAAAGGACATTGACGAAGCTGTGAAGGCCTCGCCCGAGTTTGGGGAGTGCTGCGAGACCAGCGGTTGCAATGCGGATACGGATCAAGTAGGTAATGATAGAAAGTTCCAAATGCGTTACCTGCACAGTTTGTGGGTGGGAAGATAGCTTGGCCATCTACATCCTACTCTCAAAGTTAACAGCGGAAGGCCGAAAGACAGTACGTGAGAATCCAGGGCGCATCCAGGAAGTCAACAAGGAAATCGAAAAATTCGGAGCAAAGGTTCTCTCACAATATGCGACACTCGGCGCCTACGATTTCGTTAACATCGTTGACGCACCAGACAACAAAACGATAGCGAAAGTTTCCGTCGAACTTGGCTCAAGAGGGACAGTGGAGATTACCACGGTTCCTGCAATGTCGCTGAACGAATTCGTTGCCACAGTAAAAGGCTAACACCCCGCTTTCCAATACCAGCCCTGATGATCGGCCGCGCAGTTACGAGACGTGCCGAACGTTTGTCCGGGTACGTCAGCCTCTGGTAAGCGATGCTGGCGGCCTAAAGTTATATTTCGCATTCTTGAACTGTTGCGCCACTTAATGTGCAGACACTTCGGGCGACGCTAATGCTTTCAAAGGACAAAAATGTCTTCTACCTAAAATTGCAATGGATTTCTGCGAAGGACGACGCCGAACGGAAGAAGCTCGCTGAACAGATCCGACAGCTTTTGTCTCAGCAAAGCAAAACATCAAGCAAATGGGCCAGTTAGAATTGCCCCCTACAACCCGCCCATTTGGCGTGACACTCGCAGCTGTTCTGCAAATCTTGCTAGGGATTCTAGAACTTGTAGGTGGGGTAGCAGTAGCGTTCGTTAGCTTCGTCCTGCCGGAAATGTTTCCACATGTGAGGTTCTTCGCACCAAGGTCAATCTTCTCCGGATTAGGGTTGGTTGCCTTCGCGTTGATTGACTTCATTCTTGCTTATGGGCTGTGGAAGGGGAAAGGGTGGGCGTGGGTTGCTTCCCTAATCTTTGCTGTAATTGGCCTTGTTTTCTCGGCTTTGTCACTATTCATGAGGCCTCGGCTAGGGGAGGGTATTGCGCTGATCCTGAACGTGGTGGTAATGTACTACCTTATGCAGCCACGCATCCAAAGTTATTTTGGTAGAATGAAAAGCTCAGGCGTTGCGTCGCCAAGCAGCACAGGGTCCGGGGGACGATGAACACCCCTCCAGTTACTCTCAGTGCGATTCAAGAAGCAAAAGTCCGGATTGTAAACGTCGCATACCGCACCCCACTATACTTCTCGCCGCGGTTAAGCGCGCTGACTAATGCGAAAGTCTACCTAAAACTCGAATCCTACCAGCCAATCCGAGTCTTCAAAATCCGGGGAGCAGCCAACAAAATACTCAAGCTCAACCCGGACGAGCGCAAACGCGGGTTAATCGCTGCTTCCTCCGGCAACCACGGCTTAGCTGTATCATACCTCGCGAAACTGACCGAAACACACGCGACCATCGTGGTTCCAACGAACGCGGTGCAAGAGAAGGTCAAGGCCATTGAGGAGTACGGGTCTACGGTCGTAAAGTACGGGCTTTTCCACGATGAACGCTTCGAAAAGGCGCTGGAGATTCAGAAGGCCACCGGAGCCGTGCTTATTCCACCTTTTGACGACCCAGACGTGATCGCTGGGCAAGGAACAGCCGGCCTGGAAATTTGCGAAGACCTGCCGGAGGCCAATATGGTGATAGTGCCCATCGGCGGGGGCGGACTCATTTCGGGAATTTCCACGGCAGTCAAAAGCCTCAAACCCGGGGTGAAGGTTCTTGGAGTTGAACCGGAGAATGCCGCCTCCATGTACCAATCCCTTAGAAATGGCAAAATCACACGCCTCTCCGACACAACTTCAATCGCCGACGGACTTGCGGCACGCGAACCTGGTTCGCTAACATACGAGATAGTCAAACGAAACGTTGACGACATAGTCCTCGTAAGCGAGGAACAAATAGAGAAAGCAGTTTTCACTACTATGAATGAGTGCCACTTAGTGGTTGAACCCTCAGCTGCCGCGGCGGTGGCAGCACTGCTTGAGAAAGTTCACCCGAGGGCCGGCGAGAAGGTTGTCGTGGTTATTAGCGGCGGGAACGTTTCACTGAAAACTCTCGCCGCCGTCCTATCCAAGTACGGTTAACCCTTGAACCCTATCTGAAACATGTGTTCCAAGTCGTAGTTGCTGTAAAGGCGGAAGGCTATGAGCGTCATCGTCCGAGTTATACCGCGAACTTTCACGAATCCCTCGGTCACCACTTTTGCGAGGTCTTCGGCTTCCTTGACGCGAACTATTGCTACGAGGTCAAAGTCTCCGGCCACAGAGTAAATCTCTGTCACCCCACTAATCTTCAGAAGTTCATCAGGCACTGCTGCGATGCGTTCCCTCTCAGCGTTCATCATAACGAACGCAGTTATCATCACAAATCCTCGGCTCAGTTAGGTCGAATAAGCCATCTTCTTAAATGCTCCTAACGTTCACGAAAGGGCAAGTGCGAAAAGAAGCCATATCCCAACGCCAAGAGACATCCATCCCCATAGCTTGTAGAACGCGAGGCCGATGATTGGAGCTAGCACAACGACTGTTAGCAGAATTTTCACTACTTTGGGCAAGACCGGCTTAACGGCTTGTTTCAGCGTGGACAATCCGCATTTCGTGCAGAACCTATCTTCAGGATAGAGGATAGCCCCGCAGTTGGGACACGATTCGGTCGTTTGAGGCGCGTCTATTGGCGTTCCGCATTTTTCGCAGTAGTTGTAGTGTGGCGGGATGGGTGACCCGCATATGGTGCAAATCGGGGACGGGGCGTCATTGCTTGATTGTGGTGCCATTCCGTGTCGCCGGCTAGAATCATGTTTCTGAACATGCTCTTAAATGAGGTAACCGGGAAGAGCATTTGGCCCCCGTATACTGAGCAGATGGTTTGCGTTGCTTATCATCCAAATCTCCGACATTCACGTAGGCCCTGAATTTCGGGACGACGTCTTCCATAGGGCGGTTGATGAAATCAATAAACTCGACCCTGACCTTCTCTTGGTGACTGGCGACCTTACCGAGAACGGTTTACTTTCACAGTACGAAGGCGCGGCTGGGTTGATGAAGGAGTTCACTTCCAAGCATAGGCTTTACACGAGCGGTAACCATGACTACCGGAGCACGGGATATTTGCTCTTCCGACAATTTTTCCCATCAAAGCCAGTGTTGCGCACGAAGGATGTTTTGGTCGCAACCTTAGGTACCGCCCGCCCTGAACGGAATGATGGTGAGGCGGGGCACCGACAAATCGTTTGGCTTGAAAATGTTCTGCGGGGGGAGAGAAGGAGGTTCAAGCTGGTTATGATGCACCACCATTTAGTGCCCGTCCCGGACACGGGACCTAACACAATCCCAATACTGGACGCCGGAGACGTCCTCAGAGCCCTAGACCGGTCGAAGGCGAGCCTAGTTCTATGCGGCCATAGACATAGGCCATGGAAATGGGCTTTGAATCACACACCGATAATCCACGCAGGCAGCCTATCATCCGAACGCCTCCGCAGGGTTCTTCTCCAATTCCTACAACATAATCGAAATCAACAAATCACATTATCGAGCGTGGGTCAAGATCGTGAACGGACCAAAGCTGGACTTCAAGAGAATAATTGCCGGAGAATCCGGCCTCGCGACAATCCCATTCCTAAATCGTTACGCTTGACGCTAACCTCGCATCTGTTGTGAGTGGTAAGTAAAAACTTTCGAACTACTATGGTGTCAAGGAAAATGTTAGTTTTCCTCTCTTTCTAAGGTGAATTTTCTTCCGCAAAGAATCGACAGGATCTCTCATTCTTTCCAATGCCAACACGCCGTCACTCGCTATTGAAAGGGATAGTCCGCGCATATGATGGGCCAAACATTGCGCACCACTATAGTTCGAAGGAACAAGTGTTAACTTTCCCCTCCTTTTGACGTGAAGGCTTCTGAGATTGTTGGGTGCGATTTGTCGCTACGAATTAACTCGATCCCGTCCCCTGCTCCCACTTCTCCTTCCTGCATGACGGAAAGGTAGAAGCCACTGCGGCCGCCTGCTTGAAATCGGTTTATCATTTCCATTGTTCCGAACTTAATGCCGAGTTTGTAGCATGGAAAGCGAGGTTGCGTCACCATCACCTTCGCAGACCCAACACGATATTCATCCCGGAGACGCACTGTGTCTTCCAGGAGTCCTAGTGTCGTCAGGTTTTCGCCAAACATTCCCCAAGGTAATGATGTTCGATGTGAGGTCGTTTTCCAGAATTCGTAGTGTTCTGATGGATATGCATAAACAGCCTTCAAGGGTCCGCCGTGTACCGTAAGGTCAGCTTGCTTATCGCCATGTAACCCTAAGCTTCGCATTATTACGCGCCCGGCAACGGGCTCCTTGAAGATACCAGTAGTCACGTTGTGATTGTTCCAACGGGCATTTCGGGGTAACCCAACGTTGACGGATACGACCCGTCCTGTGACCATAGAAGATTCTTCCGGTCTACCGTACTTTAAGGACTGGCCATTAGTGCCGCGATTAGCGTGAGAAGTTTCTGGGCTGAGGCATGGCCTCGGTCCAATGTCGGGTTGTATGCGGTTAAGTTGAAGGTTTTCAATTTGCCAGTTTTCTGCAGTGCTCTTACCACTGTTTTGACTTCCTCGAGTGTCAGGCCGCCAGGTTCTGGATAGTTTACGGCTGGGATGATTGCGGGGTCGATTGAGTCAACGTCTAAGTGGCAGGCTATCCAGTCGGAGTGGTCCGCGAGGTAAGCTGCAGCGCTCGCGGCTACTTTCGGTACACCTTCCTTGTGCGCGGTGGCGGCGGGGTAGAGTTTCATTGGTGAGGATAACATGGCTTTTGATTCAAGGGGGTCAAGGGCCCTGTTCCCCAAGTGAACAACGTTCTCCTCTTCAAGCAACGGTCGTGCGTGTTCTATGCTCTGGGTTAATTTGGGGCCGCGGCCGCAAGCGAAGGCGAGAGGCATTCCGCCAAGGAACCCTGAGCCCGTTGTTTCGGGTGTGTTGAAGTCGCCGTGAGCATCCACCCACAACATTCCAGGTGTGCCTTTGAACCTGCCCTTGAACCCGGCTAACGTGCCGGTTACGAGTGTGCATTCTCCGCCGAGGCAGAAGACGAAATCATCCGAGCCAACCCTGCTCGCCATCTCTTGCACGATGTCAGTGTCATGCAGGAACTGTGGAAAGTTTCTGAGATTAGGTGGGCCTGAGTCCTCAGTAATCTCGGACAGATGACAGTCGCCCATATCGTTGAAGTGTTTAGCGGATTTCTCTAGTGTTTCGGCAATACCTGTTGAGCGCAGGGCCGCTACGGCGGTGGCCATGCCTCGGTATTTTGAGAGGCTGTAGAATGGGAGGCCGATCAGTGAGAGGTTATCCATGTAAGGCACCTTCTTTTGGAGTGGCTAAAAACGCATTTTTGAGCCGGAAATCGGCTAGGGCTGCCTGCCAGTGGTACGGGTGGGCTTAGGCTCATTCCTGTTATTTTCAGTCACCTGTCAGGTCTATATGGATGCATGTGTGTAAACTGCATGGTAAGTGATGGATAAAATCGAAGGCGACACTTGCCCTAGATGCGGGCAGAAGACCCTCGACGTATACTATGAAGAGGGCTCAGACCTGCAGCTTGGAGCCCGCTGCGAAGAATGCGGGCTTAAAGGCTTCTTCATGAGCGGCAAACTGGTCCCATTAGCCACAACCTGAGACTCCGATTTTCTGTAAGTCAAAATTCACCTCGGGCGTGCTGGCTCCGTTGAACGAAGGATGCATAACCCTGAAAAGTGCGCCATAGGGGCTGTAGGCGCCCTGGGTTTGAACGCCATTGCTTGCTCCTCTTTGGTTCTTCGGCTTTGACTCGTTGATGGAGTTCATTGCCTTTGCAATCGCAACGGCCGTCGCATACCAGGCATTGAAAGGTTACAGGCTCTCGAGGGAACGAACGCTTCTCTACCTAAACCTGAGTTTCGTCCTCCTAGGAGCAGGCCTGCTCATCGACGGCCTAGCGAACCTGATCGTTCTCCTAATCCGCTTCCATAGAGCATTCCTTTTCCTCTCCGCGTTTGGCTATACGATCAATTTCATTGCACAGCTCTTGGCTTACGGGCTTCTGGTTTTCGCATACATACAGCAGACAAGGAATGTGGGCGCACAGGTCGCTATGGCCGCGGCGGTACCCGCCCTCTTGTTTGAACACAACCTGGTAACCGAACTAATCCTGATCTTCCTGCTAGCTTACATTGCAACTCAAACCGCAATCAATTACAGCATGAATAAGTCTGCGAGTGCGCTGCTCGTTTTCGGCGCCTTCGCCTCGCTCGCAGTCGCCCACCTATTCTTCCTACTCTTCACGCTGGCCCCTGTCTTCTTCCCGTTCGCTCACATTGCGCAATTGTTTGGCTTCCTGTTGCTGCTGGCGATGCTGCTTAGGGTGAACCAGCCCACATGATCCCCAGCGAACAGGGCCAGACAACGAAGGCCGTCTCCAAATATCGGTCCCAGTTTCGAATCTACATTGACATAATGCACGTCATCCAACGCGAGAACAACCAAGCCAAACCCACAAGAATCCTGTACGGGGCAAACCTGTCCCACGATAGGTTGGTCAAGTACTTGGAGGAGCTCAAGAACCTGGGTGTAATACAGGAAAGCGGAACCGATGACAAGGTCTACAGCCTAACCCAGAAAGGCATCGAATTCCTCAACAATTTCAGGAAGGTCGAATCCTTCGCATCCGCATTCGGATTCAGAATTTAGCTGCACCAAATTTTAGGTTGTGAGTTATTGAAAACGCTCGTAGTCTATCTGCTCCAGATTTGAGGGAACTTCGCTACCATCAAGGATGCCCACGGAGCCATCTTAAGTGAGCTTAGCTTGTCAGTGAGCTCTTTGCCTCCTACCCACATTGAGGCTTCCAATTCTATAGAGTCTAAGACGGGCTCATCGTTCGTGTGAAGAACGCCGACTCCACATATTTCGCGTTCGCTCAGCCTGAATGTTGAAGCCGTCTCGGGATTAGGGTACGTGGGATCCGGGGCGTAATATTGGAATTTACCCAGATACTTAATCTCGCCAGCTTTAGCCTCGATTCCCAGCTCTTCCTGCACCTCATTAACCATCTGAGTAACGTAGTCCGTCTGCCCCCAGTTGGGATGCCCTGCAATGGTTATGTCCCAGAAGCCTGGGAATGGCGGTGGAAAACCCAAGTCAGGTCTATCCATGGAACGTTGCGTTAGCAGTATCTTGTTTTCGTCGTTCTTGACAACCACCATCAATCCTCGGTGAAGAATTCCCTCATCCAGGTGGGCTTTCAGCCTCTCAACCGAGCCTATCACGTTGTCTTGCTCATCGACCTGAGTCAGAAGTTCGCTCATTTGAGAATGCACCCTGTGTGTTGAGAGTTAAGTATTCCAATCCCGTGTGTGCCGACGTATCGCAGCGTTTAGTTCCGTAACCATTTTCTCCGCATTTTTTTGAACAAGGCGTGCATATGCTTTTTCTGAAATGCTCGGGGTTTGAAAGTTGTAGGTTATGCTTCTTGATGCGTTAACTACGGCTCCAAGCCCGTCGGGGTTGAAACATTTGGCGGCGTCCTCGGCGGTGCCTCCCTGAGAACCGTAACCTGGAACTAGAAAAATCGAACGAGGCATAAGCTGTCGAAGTTCTTTTGCCTGTTCTGGAAAAGTTGCACCTACCACAGCCCCTATTGAACTGTACCCACTCTTTCCCATCGCTTCCTGACCCAATTCGGCGACGGTGCGAGCTAGAAGAACATAGATTGGTTGTCCTGATTCTGACTCCTTCAGATCCTGTAGATCGCGCGATCCAGGGTTCGAGGTCTTAACAAGTATGAATACGCCTTTGCCGTACTTTATGCAAGCTTTCACGAATGGGCCTAGGCTGTCACGCCCAAGAAAAGGCGAGATGGTAATGCAATCCACATCGAAAACCGGTTCATCTCCCCAAGGCAATTGGGTTCGTCCCAAGAATGCGTTAGCATAAGCCTCCGCCGTCGATGCTATGTCATTCCGTTTCGCATCAACAATCACAATTAACCCGCGCTCCTTGGCCAACTGAATAGTATCCATGAACGCCAAAATGCCACCCAGGCCGTACTGTTCGTAGAAGGCGATTTGCGGTTTAACCGCAGGAATCATCGACGCTACAGCATCCAAAATCACGCGGTGAAAGCGCACGATAGCTTGGCGGACGCTTTCAGGAGATTTTTCCTTGAGGCTCTCCGTAATGAAATGAGGCATTTGATCGACCCGAGGGTCCAACCCGACGACACACGGGTTGCCTTTCCTCTTGACCGCGTCAATCAAACGGTCAGCGAAATTATTCATAGGCGACACACAAACCAAGATGGGAGGAATTACTTCTTTTCCCCACCAATGCGCACCCGTACAACTAAACCCACCTCCAATATGGGATTACGCTTACTTTGCATCTCTTCAACTGGTCGATTGGATTGACTTGGCGGAGTTTCTTTCGTCGAGATCTGGCGATGAATACGATTGCGACTGCGACGGCAATGGCGATGCTGGATATCGCGGCCTGCTGGAGGAAATGTTCCCTCGCTTCCTCTGCGGCTAAAGCCGCGTTCCTCGCTGCATCATACGCGTCCTTTTGAGCTTTGTATTGGTAGGCGAGTAGAACTAGGCCTGCGGTTTCACTGTTCGCCTCCCTATGCGAAGTCAAATTTCCTAAGTAGTGGCTTCGAATGCCACCATCTTCCCGTTGAAACATCCAAATTCTATCTTCAAGTGCATTGCGGAATGGCAAGGTTTGATTGAGCATGTCAGCCGCATACATGAGTAAAGCCAGCTTATGAGTAGTGTAGAAACCGTCTAGTTGTGTGGGCCTATCATAGAGCCCGGCTTCATTCCACATGTCTCGAGCTCGATTGAAGTAGTATAGGGCTAGTTGATCGTTCCCTGCGCTATGTTCGCTTAGGGCCGCGTAAATCAGAATATCCGCATAGTTGACCCAATCGTTCTGAAGCTTACCAGTCGCGTTGCTTCGCTGCTCAACCTCTACAACGAATGAATCGTTTTCGACGACCGCTGTGGTCGGTGTGTACGGTGGAAGCTGAATTACACCACCGAACAGAGCTTCATGTAACCCATCAGTGAAAATTCCATACCTCTGTAGGGTCGAGTTGATTTTAGCCGCTATGTCTGAATGGTTCTGTCTTAAAACGTGCATCGCTACCAAATTGTCTGATAGAAGCCAGTAGTCAATGCTGATTGAACTGTCGGGTGACTCCCGAACCAAACCTACAGTGGCGTTGAATTGAGCTAAAAGAAAATTCTCAAGCCTCAATAGACGACCCTGCTCATCAGTTGCATAGGCGATTCTCAGTTGAAAGATAAGAGAAAGTGCGATTAATAGAATCAAAGCCCCCCGTTGAAACATATCCACGAGGGTTTCGAAATCCTCACGCTCGAAGTCGCGGAGGAAAACGGCCCTGCCATCCTTTAGCTGGAATGCCCGCTGCATTTCGCCCAACCCAGTAGATGAGGATTTGAAATCACCGATAAAAGATAACGCCACAGTAACCATGCTAATGGACAAGTGGGGAAAGTGAGTTGCACTCCAATACATTGAAGATTATCGGTTATCGAGATGAGCCCGTACCAAACACTTTCTGCGGAACAAGATCAGCGAAATCAGAAGAACGGCGACAATTGATGTCTCCGTCAGTTAACGGCGATGTGGATTTTTATCACAGGGGGTTTTCGGCACCCAATTGCTCGAGAACCTGAATCAGGTTCTTGCCTTTCTCAGTGACCTCGTAGAAGGTTGCGGTCCCGCTGGTTGATGTCGCTTCGATTAAGCCGTTTTTCTCAAGAACGTGAACGTGTTTGTCTACCGCTTTCCAATCTATTCCTAGCGCTGTTGCGAGCTGCAGCTTGTTCTTGGGTGAATTGAGGGAGTGCATCAGTTTGACGCGTGTTTGGGCTCCGCGCATTTTCACGAGAAGCCTGAAGGTGTCGTAGCTGAAGCGACTTTGACCCCAGACGGAACGCACGTGGCCGCGCCAGATGAGGGCCGCCCCAAAAACAGTCCATGAGATAAGCGCAGTTAGGCCGAAATCATTTAGCGGGTTTGGCGTGGGCGGCCCTGCCACACTATAGCCTCCCGGAATCGGAGTACTCGTATGCAGTGTCGTGGCTGTTGTCACTGTTGAGCTTGCGAAGGTTGTCTGAGCGATAGAAACGGGGGCTGCTGGTCCATACCCCGCGGAGTGAAAGAATGAAGGGACAATGATGAGCGCGGTAGTTCCCACGGCGACTACGAAGCTTAGGAACAGGGTTATCCTGAGCAGGTAGAGTTGTTTGAGTAGTTTTCTAATCTCGTCGCTTTCGGATGGCAATCATTTGGCCTCAATAGGCTTCGACTTTCTCCGCGAGAAATGCCTGTACGGAACGTAGGCTATGCCACCGACCATTGCTACAGGAACAAGCGAGGCCCCAAGTATCAGCATGCCCCTCGTAACCGTGTAGAACGCCAGAAGAGCCGAGTTAAGTGCGTCACCGAAATCCAACGTTGGATTCACCCCTGGCTGTACGAGCTGAACGTTGATCGTTCCGAAAGCAACTAGCCGTTGCATCACTCGCAGTTGGCCTTCGAGGTCATTAATCTGAGCCTGAGTGTTCTGCAGCGCGCTCTCAGTACCCAATGCATCTGTAACGGTTTTTGATGAGTTCAGGATTCGAAGCAACGCCGCTTCTTCGGTTGTGTACGAATCGAGCTGGGCTTGAAGGTTAACGTACTGTTCCGTAACGTCGTTGCTTGAGATAGATTGAGCTTTCACGCTACCGAGGCTGGAGAGACTGTGCAGTGCCGCTGAGAAGTTGCTCTCTGGGACACGCAGGACGATGCTTGCGCCTGATCCGCTGTCGTCGAAGGATGAAGATGCAACATACCCATTGAATGACGCTGCCAAGCGCGCAGCCTGGTCGGACGCTGCTTTCACATCGTTTACTTGAATCGTCAGATCACCCTCCTCTTCAACCATACGCCCGCCGAAGGATGTCGAGTAGGAACCCGCGGGAACAGTCCCAGTTGCCGCCCTTGTGGAAAAGAAAGTGAGTTGCTGATTGACTCCAGGAACCCCAGGAACGACAGGGCCATTAACCGCACCGTAACCGCCCAGACTCGCTGAACTCATCACAGGCGCTGCAAGGGTACTTTCGTAGCCAACAACAGCGCTTGCCACCACAAACACGACAATGAACAAGCCTACCAGCCTTCTCGCGCTAAAGGAATTTGGAATCAGAGTTTTCATGTCGATCAGAATGCCGTTCCGAAGCGGTCTTCATTTATAGTTTAGTCCAAACGAATTGTTCTATTCTGTGGGCTTTTATGGCGGGCTTTGCACTACGATCTAACTGAAGATGCTTGTTATGAGTCGAAGTGAAGTAAGTCGGCGGGAGTTTCTACTCTACTGGGTTGGGTTGTTCGTTGTTGCTCTTGGCGTAGTCTCAATTTTGTTTTCGATATCTAACTTAGTGGTTAACGTCCTAAGCTACAACTGCTACATTCCAGGTTTCTCAGGAATGCTAGGCATACCACCACCTCCACCAGTAACGAACGCCATAACAGTCACCAGCAGTGCAATGTTCACAAACGCTACAATGCCGAACAATGCCGTACCTCAACAGTTGCCGCCGTACGAATACTACTGCCCGAATCCAACCATCCCAGCAGCTGTCCTGACCTTCGTGTTCAATCTACTATCCTCCCTCGTCTTCATCGGCCTCGGCGCGTACATGATGCTGAACGGAAAGAAACGATAGAGATAGACCTAGGGAGTAATCCAAGGTAAAGGTCAAAAGGGCGGATTTGCCCTAGCTTCCCGTCTTGGTCTGCCATGCCCCGGTATTCGCACGTCTTGCAAATCCAGGAAACTCAGGTGGGACGAAAGCCTGAGTGGCTACGTGTGAAGTATCCGACTGGCGAGAATTACGAGAGAATTAAGAACAAACTTCGAACCCATAATCTTCACACAGTTTGTGAAGAGGCGCATTGTCCCAACATGGCTGAATGCTGGGGTGGTGGAACAGCAACTTTCATGCTAATGGGCGACACTTGCACGCGGGGTTGCCGGTTTTGCATGGTTAAGAGCGGAAACCCGCACGGGCTACTGGACGTGTTCGAGCCTGTGAATGTCGCTAGGACGATAGCCGACTTGGGCTTGAAGTACGTCGTGATAACCTCTGTAGACCGCGACGACCTTCCCGACGGCGGCGCAAGCCACTTCGCTTCAACAATCAAAGCCATCAAGCAGCACGATCCGAACGTGATCACAGAAGTTCTCATCCCAGATTTTCAAGGAAACTTGGATGACGTGAAGAAGATTGTTGACGCCGGCCCCGAAGTTATAGCCCACAACATAGAAACAACGGAACCGCTGACGTCTAAGGTTCGAGACCCGAGAGCAACCTACAAGCAATCCTTACGAGTTCTGAGAGGTATCAAGGAATTGAGTCCGGCACTTTACTCGAAAACGTCTATCATGCTCGGCCTAGGCGAGACTGAGGGAGACCTGGTCAAGACAATGAGGGACCTAAGGAATGTTAACGTGGACATCCTGACCTTAGGCCAATACCTCCGGCCGTCAAAAGGCCATATCCCAGTCACCGAGTACGTAAGCCCGCAAACGTTCGGCTATTACAAGGGCTTGGCTGAAGAGTTGGGATTTTTGTATGTGGCTTCGGGCCCGTTCGTTCGCAGCTCGTACAGGGCCGGGGAATTCTTCGTTGAAGCACTAATTCGCAAGAAGAGGCTAAATGCTGTCAACTGATTCTTGACAATCCTGAAGCAACGTGGATACTCGCCCTCTTAGTTCAAAGGGCAAGATTTACAAGGGCTAAACCTTGCTTTTCCGTACGTTTCCGGCAACCTCACATGAGGGTTAGACTATGAGCCTTGAGCTACTGCAGGTTATCAAGCCAACCGGCGATTACGTTGAGAAGATGGAGCCGGAAATTTCGAAAGACGAGTTACGCCGGCTTTACCGAATCATGGTTCTTGCTAGGAATTTAGACATTCGAGGAATGCAACTTCAACGTTCAGGAAGAATCGGGTTCTTCATAGGCGGCATAGGTCAGGAAGCGGCGCACATCGGAAGCGCCTATGCGCTGAACACTGAGGACTGGATTTTCCCAGCCTACAGGGAGATCGGCTCAATGCTTCTTCGGGGGATCACACTAAAGCAACTGATGAACCAGTACTTTGCTAACCGTGGAGGATGTTCAGAAAGGGCGCCAGCTTACGAATCTGTTCGGCCTCAAATCCGTTAATTACGTGTCCGGTTCTGCGCCCATAGCAACGCAGATCCCACACGCAGTAGGCGTCGCCTTGGCTGCGAAGCTGAAGGGGGACCCGATTGTTACTATGGCTTACTTTGGCGATGGGGCCACGTCCGAGAACGATTTTCACACCGGCATGAATTTTGCAGGCGTTTACAAGACGCCGACGGTATTTTTCTGCCAAAACAACCATTGGGCAATATCCCTCCCAGTAGAAAGGCAAACTGCATCTGAAACCATAGCCATCAAAGCGCAAGCGTACGGTTTTGAAGGCATACGCGTCGATGGAAATGACATTCTAGCTGTGTACCGGACCACGAAGGAAGCTGTAGACAAGGCACGGAAGGGCGGAGGGCCAACTTTGATTGAGGCGGTTACTTACCGTATGGGGCCGCACTCCTCATCCGACGACCCGAAGCGCTACCGAGCGGAGGAGGAATTAGAGGAGTGGCAGAAACGTCGACCCCCTAGTCAGATTTCGGAGATACTTGGAGAAGAAGCGGATCTGGGGCGAAGCAGACGAGAAGAAAGCGCAGGAAGACGCGAACCGTGAATTAGATGAAGCAGTCGCCTACGCTGAGAAGTTGCCGCGGCCGGCTCTGGAAACACTGTTCACGGACGTCTACGCGGAAATGCCGTGGCACCTTGAGGAACAACTTCGTGAACTACGCGAAGAGAAAGGGGAGAAGACATAGCCTATGGCGCTTCTCAACATTGTTCAGGCTGTCAATCATACGCTTCGAGATGAGATGAAGCGTAACGACAAAATTGTCCTCCTAGGTGAGGATATCGGAGTTAACGGGGGTGTCTTCCGCGCCACGGAAGGGTTATTCCAGGAGTTCGGGCCGAACCGGTCATAGACACACCGCTCGCAGAGTCAGGGATCATCGGCGTTTCAATCGGGATGGCGCTCTACGGGCTTAAGCCCGTCCCGGAGATTCAGTTCATGGATTTCATTTACCCTGCCTTCGACCAGATAGAGAGCGAGTTGTCGAAATTCCGATACAGGTCCGGAGGCCACTTCACAACGCCGGTTTTGATTCGGACGCCTTACGGGGGTGGCATTAAGGGCAGCCACTACCACTCCCAAAGCACTGAAGTCTTCTTCACGCACACCCCAGGCCTGAAGGTCATCATTCCCTCGACACCGTACGACACGAAAGGTCTGCTCACCTCAGCCCTACGCGACCCTGACCCCGTCATGTTCCTTGAGCCCAAGAAAATCTATAGAACAGTCCGCGGCGAAGTCCCAGACGAAGAATACACCATCCCCATAGGCAAAGCGAACGTCACCCGCGAAGGCGACGACGTTGTAATCTTCGCCTACGGCGCAATGATGCACGTTGCAATGGAAGCGGCTGAATTAGCCGCGGCGAAGGGGATAGGCGTTGAGGTGGTCGACATCAGAACCCTACTACCGTTCGACATTGAAACAATCCTGAGCTCCGTCAAGAAAACTGGGAGGGTGGTAATTTTGCATGAGGCATGCAAGACCTGTGGGTTCGGCGCTGGAGATTGCGGCGCAGATTGCTGAGAGGGGCCTCCTGCATTTGGAGGCGCCTATTGTTCGCGTGGCAGGTTTCGATGTCCCATTTCCCTACGTTCTAGAGGACGAATACATGCCGAACGCTAACCGCGTGCTGAATGCGATTGAGAAAGTTCACAACTTCTGAACGATTGAACGCCTGGTTGAAACAAGATGGTTTTCGAATTCCGCCTCCCAGACATCGGCGAAGGAGTCGCTGAGGGCGAAGTTGTCAAATGGCTCGTGAAGGAAGGCGCCGAGGTCAAGGAGAATCAGCCGCTCGTCGAAATCATGACCGATAAGGTTAACGTGGAAATTCCGGCGCCCAGGAAGGGAACGATTCTAAAGCTCATGGCGAAGGAAGGAGGCACAGTCAAGGTAGGCGAAGTTCTTCTCGTAATTGGCGAAAAGGGAGAGCAAGGTTCCGCGTCTACGGCGGTTGCACCAACACCCACAGCCGCGAAGACACCCGCAGCTACCCCAACTAAAGCCACCGCTCCTACTCCATCGCCCGCTACCGTTGCAGTGACCCCGAAGAAGCCAGAAGATATCTTGGCAACGCCAGCAACCCGCAAATTGGCCAGGGACCTTGGAGTTGACCTCGCAACAGTTCAAGGGACCGGACCCGGCGGGAGAATCACAGACGACGATGTGAGGCGGTTCAAGGATGTGGGAAGAAGCGCTGCAGCAGTAGCCATTACGGTTACTGGGCCGCGTGGCGTCGAGGAGCGTGTGCCGATGCGGGGAATACGGCGGAAGGTTGCGGAACACATGGTGAAGTCGAGAAACAGCACCGCACAAGTCACGCACGTGGACGAGGTCGATATGACTGAGGTTGTCCACTTGCGGGAGAAGGCGAAGGCTTCAGCTGAGAAACAGGGAATAAAACTCACCTACCTGCCATTCATCATCAAAGCCCTCATATTGGCCCTGAAGAAGTACCCGTACCTCAACGCCAGCCTAGACGACGAGAAACAGGAGATCGTGCTCAAGAAGTATTACAATATTGGAATCGCCACCGACACCGAGCAAGGCCTCGTCGTCCCAGTCGTGAAAGGGGCCGAACACAAATCGATTACACAACTGGCAGAGGAAATCTCCAAGCTCAGCGAGAAAGCCCGAGCAGGACAGTTGACCCTAGACGAAATTCAGGGCGGCACGTTTACGGTAACGAATGTTGGCGGAATCGGCGGAGTCTTCGCCACGCCGATAATTAACTACCCCGAAGTTGCAATTCTAGGCGTCCACAAGATCACCAAGCGCCCAGTCGTGAAGGACAACCAAGTCGTTATTCGGGACATGACATACCTATCAGTTTCGTTCGACCACCGGGTCCTAGACGGCGCTATGGCAGCTCAATTCATGAATGCCATTAAGCAGTACCTAGAAGATCCGAAGCTTCTCCTACTTGAGACGGACTAGTGGTAAAAGAGCCGGGCGTGTAGCTGCCTCCGCACGCCTCTGCAAGACTTTAATGAGGGAATTCTCTCTTCGCCCACGTTTGAACATGCAGGGTTCGCGTAAGAGCTTTCGCAAGGCGATAACGCTCCGGTACGCGGTCGCCCTGTACGTCAGCTCGGTCCTCGGTTCTGGCGTTCTAGTCCTCCCCGGCCTTACCGCTAAGATTGCGGGGCCCGGTTCACTCGTTGCCTGGATTCTCCTTTCCCTAGCCAGCTACCCATTTGCTTACACCTTTGCCTCACTTTCTGCCCGCAGACCAGAGTCTGGTGGAGTTTACTCGTTCGCAAAAGAAAGCCTCGGTCACGACGTCGCTTCCATGACCGGGTGGCTTTTTGCAGTGTGGTATATCACCGGCGCTCCGGCTGTGACACTGATCGCGGCTTCCTATCTCGCGTTTGCGTTTCCGATGAGCAGGCTAGAAGTTTTCATTGTTGCGGGCTTAATCATCTTTGCAGCTTTCTCAATTAATTACAAGGGAATAGTCGTAAGCAACAAGGTCCAGCTGGTCGTAGTGGTCTCCATAGTAGCGCTGCTGCTAGCAACCGTAGTTGCGTCGTTCCACTCAGTAAGCCCCAGCAACTTCTCTCCTTTCCTACCGAACGGCCTCATTCCGATAGGAGTCTCTGCCGCCCTAATTTTCTGGTCGTACCTCGGTTACGAAAACGTTTCGAACGTGGCAGAGGAATTTGAGAACCCGACGCGTGATTTCCACCGGAGCATAATGCTTAGCGTAGTCATAGTCAGCGCTCTGTACATTTCAGTCGCTTTCATGACCGTGGGTACACTCGCTTACAAAGCAGGGGGAAGCGTGGCGCCATTTGCCGCTATCCTTTCAAACGTTCTCGGGGTTTATGGAGCACCAGGAACCGCCATCCTCGCAGTCTTCGTCATTTTCAGCACAGTAAACGCCTACATGACGGGCATGTCGAGAGTAATCTACTCCGCTGCAAGGGACGGTGGGTTCCCGAAGTATCTCGCAAACGTGGACGGTAGAACCGGAACACCCAGCCGTTCGCTCACTCTCCTCTCGGGGCTCGCGCTCTCGGTCATAGGCATGTTCTATTTCCTGAATGTTGACCTGGAGACTGCTCTTCTGATTCCAAGCGGAGCTGCGATTATGGTCTACATCATTGGTTCAGTCGCGGGCATAAAGCTCCTCAAAGGCGGAAGAGGAGGCGGAATTCTGCCGTGGATTTCCCTGGCCATCTCGCTCGCCATACTCCCGTTTGTCGGGGTTCTGCTATCGGTTACTCTCGTGTTCGCTGTGCTTGGGCTAATCTACAGTAAGATCTTCCAACGTTGACGTGAAGAAAGCGAGCTAAATACCAGCCTTCAATACGATAACGGACTCGACAAAGTAAACACAGAATCGTGGGTTAGAATGGCGCAGAAAACCGAAGTTGTGGTTCTCGGAGCAGGGCCGGGCGGGTACGTGGCCGCCATCAGGCTCGGCCAACTTGGGAAAGAAACAATCCTAATTGAAAAGGATCAGCTTGGCGGGGTTTGTCTAAACATCGGGTGCATTCCATCCAAAGCGCTCATTCGCGTGGCGAAGCTGAAGAAAAGGCTCGAAGCCGCCAAACAGATCGGCCTAGAGGTTTCCGGACTTAAGGTTGATTTTCCTAAGGTGCAGGCATGGAAGCAGAGCGTAGTCGACCGACTGACGCAAGGCGTCGAATACCTGTGCAAGGGGAACAACGTCAAAATCATGAAAGGAGTGGGCACCTTCAAAGGCCCAACGCAACTTGAAGTGAAGACGGCCGCTGGAACCGAGAGCATAGAGACAAAGAACGTTGTGATAGCTGCTGGGTCACGTTACTTCGACCTTCCCACCTTCAGGTTTGATGGGACACGCATTATCAGCTCAACCGAAGCCCTTGCGCTTCAAGAGGTCCCTAAGAATTTGGTCATAATCGGCGGGGGTGTTACGGGCTTGGAGATGGGAACCATGTACGCCCAGCTGGGAAGCAAGGTTACGATTATCGAAATGTTGGAGCAGCTTCTTCCGGGCACGGACATAGACTTGGTGAGGGTCGTCGAGCGTTCTCTTCGCAAGCTTGGCGTGGATTACCATGTGAAATCGAAGGCGAAGGAATTTCGCGGCGGGAAGGTTTACGCTGATTTGGAGGACGGGAAGGAAGCGGGTTTCGATGCCGACAAAGTCCTCGTCACAGTGGGAAGGCGGCCGAACAGTGACCAGATAGGCCTGCAAGCGACGGCCGTGAAGATGGATTCCCATGGGTTCATTCAGGTCGATAAGAGAATGCAAACTAACGTGCCCGGCATCTACGCCATAGGTGACATAGTAGGCCCCCCAATGCTAGCCCACAAAGCCTCGAAGGAGGGCATCATCGCAGCCGAAGCCATCGCGGGCATGAACAGTGAGGCAGACTTCCGAGCCATTGCGGGAGTCATCTTTACGGACCCGGAGATTGCAACGGTCGGGCTTACGGAAGTTCAAGCAAAAGAGAAGGGATATGATTCGATTGTTGGCAAGTTTCCGTTCACAGCGCTGGGACGCGCACTGCTCGCAGGCGAGACCGAGGGCTTCGTGAAAATAGTTGCGGACAAGAAATCAGATGTTGTTCTGGGCGTTCATATTGTTGGTGCCGAGGCGTCGGATATGATTAGTGAAGCTGCGCTGGCTATTGAAATGGGCGCGACCTTGGAGGATATTGGGTTCACAGTACACCCCCACCCAACTTTGCCGGAGAGCATCATGGAAGCTGCCGAAGCGGCAAAAGGGAAAGCGATCCATATTCTGCAAAAATGACAACTGAAGGGAATCTCCTAGACTTAGGCTTGCGGGATTATGCTGAAGTCTGGAATCTTCAGCGCAAGCTGCTCGAGCTTCGTGTACGGAAAGCCATACCTGACACGCTGGTATTGGTGGAGCATCCGCACGTTTTCACTGTAGGCAAGGCCGTCGCAAGCGAAGCCCCAGCCACAATAGAGGGCGTCCCAGTTTTCAGAATAGAGCGGGGAGGCCAGTGGACCTACCACGGCCCGGGTCAGCTAGTTGGGTACCCAATCCTCGACTTGGATGCACGGCGACGGGACATTCATGGGTTCCTGCGGAACATAGAGGAGACACTAATCCGAACCCTGGCCAAGTTCGAGATAGCCGGAGATCGCCAAGAACAAACGGGCGTTTGGGTAGGCAAGAAGAAGATAGCCTCGATCGGGGCCGCGGTTCGTAACTGGGTGAGCTTCCACGGATTCGCGCTCAACGTTAACACAGACCTCAACTATTTCCAGATGATAAGCCCCTGCGGGTTCCCAGGCTCAACGATGACCTCAATGAAAGCGCTGCTTGGGAAGGAGCTGGACTACCTACATGTCAAGATTGAGGTGCGAAAGAATTTTGGAGACATGTTTGACCTTAACCTTAAGGATTCGAAGCCGGACATCCGAGCGACCACTTGAGATGGTACTATATTCTGAACAAGCCTAAGCTATCTTGGATGATGTCGTGCATCGGTAAAGGTTCACCCGAATTGTAACTAGGGCGGAAGTATCTTGAAGTTTGAATCATCGCTCATTACATCAATTGAAGCTTTTCTTGCCAAGCGAGATTCCGCAAATATCGTAACTCTCCTCAGACCGTCAGGTACGGACACGGTCGCAGACCTTGGAGCGGGTTATGGGTACGTTGCAAGCAAGGTAGCCAACCAATCCAAGACGTTGATTGCCATTGAGCCTGATCGGAGGAGAGCGCGACGCATGCACCGGACATATCCAAACCTTGACTGTATCTCGGCTGTGGGGGAGGCAATTCCATTTCGGAATTCATCTTTCGACAAAAGTTACGCGAAGAAATCGCTTCATCATACGACGGATCTAGATGGGGCCCTGCAGGAGCTGAATAGAATTATGAAGCCCACCGGATGCCTGGTGATACATGAACTGAGACCGGAAGGCCGCTGGAAACTAGTCGCTTGGGTCGAACGCAAGATGCGGAGAACCCATATGAATTTCCTAACGCCCGACGTGTTGAAGCATAGGTTGGAGAAAGTAGGATTCTCAGTCAAGTTTCTCGAGAACAGAGCAACCGGGTACTACCTGTTGGCTGAGAAAAAGTAGCTTACTCAAAGAGGCGAACTTTGGCTCGTCAACCAATTCTCCGATTTCCTTTTGGAACACCCTTAAGGGATGTTCTCGATCTGCGCTGCTCGATTAAGTTATGCTAGGTGACCTAGTCTGTAGCTTGCTATGGCTCTGCAATTGCCGCAGGTTGCATAACCAAACTTATCCACGGTGAACTTAGCCCGGCTGCCGCAAGTCTGGCAAATCATCGTGAAACCCTTCAGCTTCCCTGAATCTGGGTCCACTGGCTGCGGTTTCTTCACCGCCTGTTTGGCCGCAATTTCCTTTGCTCTCTTCTGCTCCTCGTTGAGTTTTCGTAGGTATGAGGAGGGTATTTTTCGGGGCATTAGTTCACACCCGTACCGTAACTGCGTTCAATATAATGATAGACTAACAAAGTGTTCCCCCGCCGATGTATAACATAGGCTAGACATAGTTTTCTTGAGAGCCACCGTCGCTTCGGCTGCAGATGCAGCCTTCGCTGTTGGCGGGGGTATGGGTTAACGGTTGTTTAACGCACGAGCTCACATCAATAAATTACCTAGTTGGATAATGCTGTGTGCGCTGTTCGATTTCCCCAATTAGGCGGAGAATGCGGCGTTGTAGTTCATCACGAATCACACGCAACTCCTGCGCGCTCTTTCCGGTAGATCCGGGGATGGGCCAATCCTCAGACTTTTCCTTCGCCCCTATGGGGCAGCGGCCCACACAACCGAACGTGATAACCCGCCAAGCACGAGCCACCGATTCCTGTGAGACGAGTTTGGGCTTCTTCGTGCCAATCTTGATCCCTATCTCACCCAGAAGTTCAATGACGAGTGGGTTGATGGCTTCGGCGGGCTGCACAGCTGCGCTTTCAGCATGCCACCCCTTTGGTGCGTGGGCGTTGAAGATTGCTTCGCTTAGGACGCTACGAAAAGTGTTCTCAACACATACGAACAACACGATGCCGCCATCCGACGCTTCCGTCCCAGGTCACCATCGCCTGTTTCCAATTATTCTTCCTCTAAGAGCGAATATCACCAAGGCCACACCCGCGACTGCGGAGGTTGCGATGCTGAACTCGAACGCCACCGCTGACCCCAGGCTCGTCCATAAGGCGCCGAAGACGGAATTCGCAATCAGGGATCCTATGGCGATTATTGTGTAGTAGAAGGCGTAGGCGGTGCCCTTTAGTTCGGGCCGGGTAAAGTCGGGTATCATGGCCCGCTGCACAGTATCCGAAATGGATAGGTAACCACCGTAGAAAATGGCGATCAGGAGTCCGTAGGCCCAATATCCAACAAGAACAACCCCAGCAAGCGAGGTCCCCATGAAGACTAGAAAGCTTAGGAGGAGGACGGGAAGCTTTCCAATCCTGTCTGCAATGATACCGGCTGGAAAGGCGATTATGACTGTGGCAAAATTCAGCAAGGCGTAAACTAAGGGAATAAAATTCCCTTGTATACCGAGGGACTTGGCCTCTAACAGAATGAAAGAGAAATTGTAGGCACCTACCGCGAAGATTTCCAGGACAACAAGTAGAAGCACGAAATCCCTCGTCAACACAGTCCTTGCGTTTTCGAACACGGTCCTTCGCCTCGTCCGTCCTCGAGCATCGGCCACGAAGAACACAAGGATGATTAGAGAAATGACGCCTGGGATGAAAGAAATCAAAAACAAGTTTCGCAGCCCGATAAAAGGAAGGAGGGTGAACGCGAGGAGCGGACCTAAAACCGCCCCTATCTGGTCCAGTGAGCTATGCAGGCCGAAACCTTTTCCCGCTTGCGACTTCGGGATCGAATCGCTGATGAGTGCATCTCTTGGGGTTGTTCGTGTTCCTTTCCCAGCCCTGTCAACAACTCGCACGGCAAACGCCTGACCCCATGAGTTGGCTACTGCGAAGAGCGGCTTGGCGAGCGTGGAGAGCCCATAGCCTATCATAATGATTGGTTTACGTCGGCCGATCTTGTCGGTTAGGACACCGGCGAGGATTCTGAATATGTTGTTGGCAGCTTCCGCGGAACCTTCGATCAGACCTAGAATAGCGGCTGTTGCGCCGAGTTGGTCGATTATGAAGTTGACCGGCAGGACGCCTAGAATCATCTCGGTGGATATGTCGGTGAAGAGGCTAACGTACCCAAGCCTAACAACGTTTCGAAACCCGAGCCTTTTCCACCGTTCCTTATCCGAGTTATCGTTGCCCAAAGTTCTCTGTCCCACTGCGGTACGCGAAGATAAAACTGCGTACCGAGAAAACGGTTTTATGGTGAATATGATGCTGAATGGTCGTTATTGCCTTGCCGCCTTCACGGTACGCCCTATTCTCGTTGTGTCTGCTGGTTGTGTTAGGGAATACTGTCTCCGTCCACGCTCAAGCCATAAGCTTATGCGAGATTAGTTACCTCAGATTCTACTACCCCCAACCCGTCCAAGCGAACCAACCATTTACCGTAACTACCACTGTTGCCTTGTTTTCCTGTGACGCTGGTCCAGTGAGGGCCCGTGTTGACCTTTTTGACTTTCATCATGATCTCATCTCGTCTGGCTCTAGCTGGGTATATTCTCCTATAGTGAATGTCACCAACACAATCACAGCACCTCGGACTAACAGCCCGAATATCGTGTACGCTACTGCGTACATGGTTTTGTTTGACGGGCAAATAGTGGGAAGTTACATGTCATGGTTCCAGCTGTCCGTAGTGCCTTCAACCGAAATTACGACAACCACTTCTGTGGTTCAAATCAGTTCGCAGACTACGGCGTCGCTATCAACAATGACGAGTTCCTCAACGTTAACTTCTACCGAGTCAACTCCAACCACATCCGCAGCCACGATTTCAAGCCAAAACGTTTCGGCTTTAGTTCTATCCAGCGATCTACCATACGAGTTAGTCATATTATTCGCCGTTCTATTCATAGTCGCGTTGGCCGTTCTGGACGTGCGAAGGAGAAAGAGAAAGTAGCTGTCCTCGACTTTAACTGAAATGCGTCGCGAGTTAACAGTCAAAGAGCATAGCCATATGAGCCGTCAAGCTGAGAAATCGCTTAAATGACTCCTTATCAGTACTCTCATTAAACGACGGCGTAAGTTACGTGATTCCCCTAACAGACTCTTTTGGGTGCGTTGTGCGCAAGCTTCGCATATCCGTTACGGACCGTTGCAACTTCCGCTGCCAATTCTGCATGCCCAAGACCCCCGTCTGGCTGCCCAGAGATGAAATACTCAGCTACGAGGAGATTGAACGTGTTGTCTCACTCTTCGCAAAACTGGGCGTGGAAAAACTCCGCCTAAGCGGCGGGGAACCACTGATGCGGCGGGACGTCGAAAAACTCGTTGGAATGCTCGCAAGCGTCCCAGGAATCAGCTCGCTGAACATGACCACAAACGGCTTCCTCCTAGCCGAAAAAGCCGCAGCGCTAAGGAAGGCTGGATTGAAAGGCGTAACCGTAAGCCTCCACAGCCTCAAACCCGAACGATTTAGCCAAATTACAGGTGGCGGAGTTTTCCAAAAAGTCGTAGAAGGCATTAAGGCTGCGAAGGAGAACGGTTTCAAGCCGCTGAAAATCAACGCTGTAATCATCCGGGGTTGCAATGAGGACGAAATAGCCGACTTAGCCTCGCTGGCAAGGGCCGGCGACGTCACAGTCCGCTTCATCGAATACATGCCCTTCGACGGGCAACGTCTCTGGGGAATGGAGAAAGTCGTAAGCGGAAGAGAGATCATTCAAAGCATTCAAGAGCACTATGAACTTGAACCCGTCCCACGTGAAACCGGGAGCACAGCGAAAATCTACCGGTTCGAAGACGGTCCGGGCGAGATTGGGGTGATTACCTCGATAACTGAACCGTTTTGCTCAGACTGCGATAGGATACGGCTCTCGGCGAACGGGAAAATTGTTCCATGCCTTTTTGACAAGACGGGGTTCGACCTCAGGCCGTTGCTCAGAAACGGGGCCTCTGACGACGTGATTTTGGGTTTCATGCGCGATGCCGTCTCTCGAAAAGCCCCTGGGGTGGAAACGCTCCTCAAGAGTTTCAATACACTAGAGCACGTTAGACCCATGCACACAATCGGCGGCTAAATGGTGGCCGATGCGGATGCATGACGTTTAAGTATCAAATAACCGATGGAAGAATCTCACCATCTGAAAATCCCTGAACACCAACATTCTTCGCAAGTAATTCAACAAAAGCAAACTATGGTAAGGATAATGAGTGAACAATCAAACCTTGTCCGAATCGGCAAGAAACCCATCATGAACTATGTAACCGCATGCGTCACCCTCTTCAACTCAGGAAACGGGGAAGTTATGGTTAGGGCAAGGGGCCAAGCGATAGAGAAAGCGATCGATACAGTGCAAATGCTAAAGCGCAGTTTCCTCAAGGATGCCCTGGTTAAGAGCATAAACCTGGGCTCGGAGGATGTCACCCGCTTCGATGGCACTAGAGGAAATATTTCGATAATAGAGATAACCCTTTCACGCGAAGATGAAGACGAAGATGAAGATGAAGACGAAGACGAAGACGAAGACGAAGATGAAGATGAAGAAACCGTCCAAGCAGAATAAGTAACCTGACCGGGTCAAATTACGGTGCTCGCACGGCTGGACCAGCACACACGAAGAGCGCAGTTCCAATTCGGTTCGCCGCAACACCCACCCGTTCAAAATTAGAGAAATTTTCGAGGCAACACGCGAAGAGTAGTTCCAACTCGTTCAGTGTTCTCATGAATGCACGCACCAGACCCACACACTCAAGGAAACACATACAATCCTGGCTTGGACGTGTCATTGTTTCTGGGAACATCCAATGGTCGGCTCGTTTCTCGAAGCCTTTCTGAGTGGCGTTGTCGCAGGGTATGGTATCGCGATTCCAGTGGGTCCAATTGCTATTCTAATCCTCGAGCTAGGTCTCCGGCGCGGATTCAGGATTGCCTTAAGCGCGGGGGCTGGTGCTGCCTCAGCAGATCTGATATATGCAACGGTCGCCGCTTTCGCAGGCACACTACTGATCTCAGTTCTCGCGCCTTTCACCTCTATCCTGCGCGTCGGAAGCGCAATAGGGTTGATCGCTATGGGTGCATGGTTGTTATATCATGGAAGAAGTCCTTCAGACCGTACACACAAACTTGGGCTTAGGGCTACGAGTTGTCCACAGACCTACGGAATGGTTCTTGGACTAACTCTTCTCAACCCTGTTACTGTAACATACTTCACAACTCTGATCCTAGGAATGGAGGGCTTCTCTCCATCGTCTGTAAGCGCAATCCTCTTCGTTTCAGGAGCGTTCATCGCCTCTTTGTCTTGGCAGAGTCTCTTAGCATCAATCAGCGGTATAGCACACAAGCATCTTTCCGCGAAGCTGCAACTAGCAACATTCGTGGTCGGGAATTTCGTGGTAATAGGATTGGGAGTTATGATATTGCTAGGACTCCGTATCTAAGGCGATAAAACAACCGCTATGGGCCCGTGGTTTGTTCGCCAATTTGTCTTGTCCTCCCAACGACCATCGCAATGGCTAGCAATGCGACTATTCCGAAGCCGATAATTCCATAGACCTCATACGAGGTCAAGACAACCGTGAATTGTCCGTGCTCCCCAGATTCCAGGCCAAGCGTTTCAGTCACAACGTTCACAGTACCATGCATCCAACCATGGTACGTGCAAGTGTACTGGTACAGACCTGGCTTGGTGAAGGTGTAAACATATGTGGCGCTAGGGTTTAGGTTGCCTGAATCAAAACTACCATCCCTCGCGGTTACTGTGTGTGGCATTTTGTCGTTGTTGGTCCACTTCACCGTGTTGTTGATCCCGATAACGACCGTTATGTCCGTGGGCGTGTAGCCCGGCAAGTTAACGTTTGTACTCGACCCAGGGTCGATGCTTACCTGAATCATCGTTGAGCTTTGGGGCACCGTTTGATTGGGGCTTGTGGGTTGGGTTATGCTGGAAGTATTTGGTGCGAGCACGACCATGTAACCAATCATTCCGACCTGAATGTGGTACGTGCACACATACTCAAAGATGCCAGCATACTTTGCCACGAAGGTATACGTGGCTGAAACATTGCCCGGGGTACCTGATACCACGACCCCGGGTGAGTTTCGTGTTGCGGGCGAGGTCATTAGTTGGCCCGTGATGTCATCGTGCAGGCCGGGGACTGAAGCATTCACCATGATATTGTAGGGAGGGCCGATTACAAAATCATGAACGACCGTATCATTGTTGATGAATGTGAGGGCAACTGTATCGCCCTGGTTTACTATTATGAAATCGGGATAGAACCTATCCTGGCCGCTCAGGTTCTTCGTCCATTCAATGATTACGTTTCTTGTAGTTGTCGTTTGGGCAGTTTGCGCCAAAGCGTTAACGCTGGGGGTGACAGCGGCAACAAGCAACATAGACAACAGTACACTGATGAAGAAGGCCTCCAACGATGGCGATTGTATCCGCGAAGTCAACGTCTACTCAACAGCTCTGTCCAATAATTCCGAGATATGTAAACCATTTCGGTTCTGTTAACCTATCGACGGGTGCCGGCATGTTACATCGTCTGCATCGATGCATTTTTGGATTGCCACCATTGCTTACAGTCTATAAGTGCGATTGTTAGTATTATCTTGCATCGCCACGGGACACAACCCGAATTTCCACTCGGTAGAACATCCTCCCTCATAGTGTACTCGTTCCAATCATAGTCAAGTGTGCTAGGTTTCGAATCATGATGTAATTGATTTCTCTTGACATCGCTTTCGCTCCAATCAGTTTATACATTGGTTGAAAGCCTTGCGGGAAGGAATGTGAATGAAAACAGGATTCTTTCTTCCTCAGTTGGGACCTGTGGCGGCCCCTCGGGCGATTATCAAGGTTGCGAAGCGTGCAGAGGAATTGGGTTATGATGGGCTCTGGGTGACCGAGCGCTTGCTATGGCCTGTAAACCCTCAGACATCATACTACGGTGGGCCGATTCCAGAAGTCTACAAACGCGTTTTCGACCCGATTGAGACTTTGACCTTTGCCGCCGCGCACACGAACCGAGTCTCCTTAGGCACGAGTGTCCTTGACATACCATTCTACAACCCAGTCCTACTCGCCCGAAGGTTAACCACACTAGACCAACTCTCGAATGGGAGGCTGAAAGTCGGGTTCGGACTAGGTTGGTCCAAGGACGAATACGATGCAATCGGCACGTCGCTGAAAGGGCGAGGCAAACGCGCAGACGAATTTCTAAAAGTCGTCAAAGCAATCTGGACATCGGACCCAGTTGAATTTCACGGAAAATACTTCCAACTTCCCAAATCCATCATCCAGCCCAAACCAGTACAGAAGCCACACCCGCCCATCTACATGGCAGCGTTTGCACCTTTGGCAATGAAACGTGTAGCAACCTTCGGTGATGGTTGGATGCCAGTAGGGGTTTCTGTTGATCAACTCACGTCGATGTCGAGCCAAATCAAGGGCATGGTTAAGAACGCTGGCCGCGACCTGGCCGCCTTTAAGATCGTGGCCCGATACAACATTGACGTTAGACCACAACCTCTCGGAAAAGAAAGAAACTTCTGTTCCGGCAGCCTAGACCAGATCAAAGAAGACATCCGAGCGGTGAAGGACACTAAGCCTGACGAGTTGATAATTGACCCGACGTTCTCAGCTGACAGCCAGACCGAAGAAGGCTTCCTGAGAAACCTCGAGCAAATCCACAAAATTGTCTGACGAAGTCGACAGGCCACTTCACGCGGTTTCATGCTCATAGTTCCACTATGTGCCCCATGCCGGGTCTGTGAAGTAGATGCTCGTTGACAATAATGGCTGCCGTGTTCTCGGAAACGGTCGCGATATAATGGCGCGAACTCCGAGATTTGAACTCGATATGAAAAAGGTTGGGGGACTGCTACTACTCTTGATGGTTACTTCTTGAGGTTTTGCAGTCCTTTCTGGAGGTCCGCTAATTCCATCAATGGTTCGAAATCGAGCTTGCAGTTGAACGTCATCCATAGTGGTTCGGCAATGGTTGCTATCATGTCCGCGCTCGGCAGGTTTACTATCATGTAGATGCCTCTCTCCCCGTCTATGGAGGCGAAGTACACTGCCTCTGGTTTGATCTGGCTCAGAACGCTTTCGAGTTTCTTCGGAAAGTTAGGGTCTTGCAGCATTTTGTTTCCGTATTCTGTTGGCATATGCAATCGAAGTAGGAATTTCATGGCACATCTTAGCGGCGAGTTTATGGTTCACGTTATTATGGTTTCTTCTGTGGAGCCCAGAGTTCCATTATATTGCCCGCTGGGTCTGTGAAGTAAACGCTTGTTGACTTGGTTGTCCCGTGCCAGTCAGAAAATTCGTTTTTCGGGCTCGTTTTGATTCCCTTGTCATTCAGAAAGGCGACGCACTCATCGAGCTTATCACTTGGAACTTCAAAGGCAACATGGAACAGTGCCTTCGTGTAGCCTCCATAGCCATCAAGAAAGCCCCTCTTCTCATCCGCGAAGCCGAATAGCTGTTCCCCGATGTTGGCGAAATTGATGCGTTGCGGGTTGAGGGGAAGATCCTGGAGGGCTATTTTTCGATAAAACTCGACGCACTCCTCGAGTTTGGGAGTCAAAAACGCGACTTCTGAGACCCGAAGCAAGGGCAGCTTATTCATGAACTTCGTCGTGCGTTGGCGCAGCTCTTAGCTTTTCGTGTGCGCCGGGACGACTCGAACCACACACGAACTAACCCAAACAAACCGAAAACCAGAACTTCCTGTCCGATGCATAACTAACGCGTGTTCTCGACGTGCCACGGCTTGATTTGATCGAAGACTTGACCGGTGCACCGATCCTCCCAGGAACCAACATTCTCGTCGAATTTGATCCCGCATCACAATGGTACAACGCTTCGCTCACCATTGCAGCAGGGTGGCTGAAGACAGGTGGGAGTGTTAGTTACATTGCACAATCCCAATCACCTGATAATGTCCGTTCGCAACTCCGGCAACTGGGCATTGCAGTTGAGGAACTCGAACAGAAGGATCGATTATGGATTACTGACTTCTACACGCTCTCGCTAGGGCGGAAATCTAAGGAACAGTTCGTCCCCGAATCGTTGAAGGTCGCTGACCTGAGCATTTGGATAGCAAGGGAAGCAATGGCTGACTCACCCGCACCTGAATTTCTCGTAATAGCGGATAACAGTTCAGTTCTTGATAGATTCAACGATGAAAAGAACTGGGTAGAACTGTACCTAACCCGACCGATCCCAATGGCCAAACCGAGGCAATTAACCCAGCTAATTGGCCTAATGGGTGGGATTCATAGCAACTGGGCGTACAAGCAACTCGAAGCAGCAGTTGATGGGATCGTCGATTTCAAGGTCGAGGAAGTTGGCGAGGAAACTCAGGACCTCATGCGAATCAGGACTATGAGGAAAATGCGGTTTGACCGAAGATGGCATGAACTCACAATGTCTGAGAACCGTGAGGTCACGTTTCACAAATAGCTTCTTCGAATGAAGGCCGCTGGGTAAGGATGAACGTTCGTGCTTCTTCACACAGTTGCCTTTTCTTGGCTTGAGCGCGATTTCATAAGGAGTGCAACAAGATACGGCTTCAAAGGCTAACACGTATATGGCGACACTCTCGAAAATTTTGTGTTTGGTCGCACCATCCAACCGCCTTTCTCATCGGTTAAGTTGCACTTGCGACACATGAACGGAAGGCTTTTACAATTCTCAGGCCAAGCCCCGTCAGGTTTGAGGCAGTGACCTTGGCAGCGAAGCCAGAAAAACCGAGGATCGTAGTCACCCCCCCTGGGCCGAAGGCACGTGAACTTCTTGAGAAGGACACAAGCATTCTATCGCATTCAGTTGTAAGATGGTATCCCCTAGTCGCAGAATCTGGGGCCGGATGCTACGTCAAGGACGTAGACGGAAACGAGTATGTGGACTTCAATTCGGGTTTAGTAGTTCTCAATGTCGGCCATTGTCATCCGCGCGTTGTTAAGGCGATCAAGGACCAAGCTGAGAAACTGATTCACTATTCGTGGACCGATTTCTACTACAAACCGATTGTTGACTTGGGTGAACAGCTCACCAAGATTACGCCTGGAATGTTCAGGAAGAAGGTCTTCTTCTCGAATAGCGGGGCGGAAGCGAACGAGGCGGCGATGAAAATGGCGCGGTGGCACACTCGGAAATCACTCTTCTTAGCGTACACGGGTTCGTTCCATGGCCGTTCCTTCGGGACAATGAGCCTCACTGCGAGTAAGCCGGTGCAGAGGCGGCACTTTTTCCCACTGGGGCAGGAGGTTACACATGTTCCGTACCCGTACTGCTACCGGTGTCCGTTCGGGCTCACTTATCCTGAATGTGATATGTGGTGCGTTGACTTCATTGAAGAGGAAGTACTCAAGAAGTTTCATCCTCCAGAAGACACAGCCGCCATGTTCATTGAATCCATCCAAGGCGAAGGAGGGTACGT
This sequence comes from Candidatus Bathyarchaeota archaeon, assembly GCA_963780265.1. Classification (GTDB taxonomy): domain Archaea; phylum Thermoproteota; class Bathyarchaeia; order 40CM-2-53-6; family 40CM-2-53-6; genus FEN-987. The sequence goes on along the minus strand of CAWABQ010000043.1, from coordinate 32,747 downwards.
GGTCCCCCCAGACGACTACTTCCAACGCCTCAAGAAAATTCTCGACAAGTACGATATCCTGCTCGTGGATGATGAAATCCAGTCGGGAATGGGGCGGACAGGGAAATGGTTCGCTATCGAACATTGGGGAGTCACGCCGGACATCGTGACCGCAGCTAAGGCGCTCGCATCAGGCCTACCGATAGGGGCAACGGTCGCCAAAGAGGAAGTAATGGACTGGGAGGGGGGCTCGCACGCCAACACCTTCGGGGGCAACCCCATAGCCTGCGCGGCCGGACTACAGGTAATCGATATCATAAGAGAGGAGAAACTACTGGAAAATGCTACCCGCCAAGGAGCCTACCTGACAAAACGCCTGAAAGAAATGCAACAGAAATTCCCGATCATCGGCGACGTCCGAGGCAAGGGACTAATGATTGGCGTAGAGTTTGTCAAGGACAGGGAAACAAAGGAACCCGCAGCTCAGGAAACTCTCGATGTTATGAACACTTGCTTCAAACGCGGCCTAGCAATCATAACCGCAGGCAAGTCGACGATGCGTTTTGCCCCACCGCTCATCATAACACATGAAACAATAGACGCCGGCCTAGAGGTTTTCGAGGGCGCAGTGAAAGAGGTAGCCGCACAGCTCAAGTAACCAGCCAAGTCTTTCGAACACGCTTCAACAGCCCGTTCTAATTCAAGGCATTTGCCGCGAGCGGGATGGCCTTTTGCTCTGCGAAGTAATGTTTCTTTGCCCACAACGCGACGCTAACGAGGCTTATCAGGACGGGCACTTCGAACAGTGGACCTATGACTGCTGCGAAAGCTTCCCCAGAATTAATTCCGAATACTCCGACGGCCACTGCTATTGCGAGCTCAAAGTTGTTACTGGCAGCCGTGAAGGATAACGTAGCGGTCTCAGGATACGAGAACTTCCAGGCCTTGGACATGATGAAAGAAATAGTGAACATAATCAGAAAGTAGCAGACGAGAGGTATTGCGATTCGCACGACATCCCACGGCAACGCGAGAATGTATTCCCCCTTTAGGGAGAACATGACTACAATCGTGAATAGTAAGCCAATCAGAGCGGTGGGACTCAGTTTCTCTACGAATGTTTCATCGTACCACACTTTTCCTTTCTTGCGCACTAGTGTAAATCTGGTAACCATTCCGGCCATGAACGGGATTCCTAAGTAAATGAAAACTGTCTTGGCTATGTCCCAGATGGAGATTACAACCGCGACCCCTGAACCTTGGGCGACCCATGAGGAGAGGAGCGTTACAAAGAACCACGCGTATACCGAGTAGAGCGCGACTTGGAAGATTGAGTTAAGAGCTACGAGAACAGCCGCGTACTCGTTGTCGCCCCCGGCGAGCATGTTCCAGACCAGAACCATGGCTATGCATCTCGCCAGGCCAACGATGATTATTCCAATTCGATATTCGGGCAAGTCGGGAAGAAACAACCAAGCCAAGCCGAACATTAGGAACGGTCCTACGAGCCAGTTCTGGAAGAGGGAAACACTGAACATCCTCCAGGCCTTTCCAACCTTGGGCAATTCCTCATACTTCACACGAGCTAAAGGTGGGTACATCATCCAGAGTAGACCAACGGCGATTGGGAGGGAGATCGTGCCTAAGCTTAACGTGTTAAGAAGCTTCGAGAGTTGTGGGAAAACAGCTCCTGCGGCTACTCCGATAGCCATCGCTAGGAAAATCCACAGTGGAAGAAACCTATCGAGCAGCGAAAGCCGTTGCATCCTTTCAGCTCTCAGCTCATAATTCCAAACTGCAACGGCCTATCAGAACTGGTCAGCTAGGTTTCGTAGCCTTCCATGTCACGCTCTTTACCCGAAGCCCTTTTGAGGCCATTTCCTGGTTTATTGGGTGGGACTCATCCGATCCTTCGATGTCCACGAAACCCGTTTTTTCGAGAATGTTCCTGTACTCGTCGAAGGTAACTGCTCCTGCGATGCAAGCTGCCCATTCTTCTGGTTTGATTACCTTTCGCCCTTCTTGAGTCGCTACCATGTCAGATACTGAAATTCTTCCGCCGGGGTTAAGGACGCGGTGAATCTCCCTGAATGCTAATTCCTTGTCCGGAACTAAGTTTAGGACGCAGTTGCTGATAACTAAGTCAACAGAGTTGCTTTCGATGGGCATGTGCTCGATTTCGCCAAGCCGAAATTCTACATTCTTGCAGCCGTACTTCTTCGAAGTTTCACGTGCCCTAAGAATCATTTCAGGTGTCGCGTCAAGGCCAATAACCCTACCCTTCTCCCCGACAAGTTTTGACGCGCGGAACACATCAATGCCTCCGCCACTACCTAGATCCAGTACTGTTTCCCCTTCTCGAACCTGGACGTGAATCAGAGGGCTTCCACAGCTTGCAACAACGCTCAGAGCCTCGCTGGGAAGACTAGCGTCAAGGGTTGGGTTTGAACTTCCGCAGCTACTCTCGGTTTCTGGGCCGCAGCACGGTTCATTCAGGACGGCTAATCGACTGTACCTCTGCCTCACAGCATTCTTGATTTGTTCTTCGGTTAGACTCATGTTCGCTCACGCTATGTACCATGAGATAACATATTTAAGAATGTTAATGTGTAATTCTATTGTTGGTTAAATTGAGTACAACCATAGCCCAAGCTAGGGTGAAGCGGCTGGTGAATCTGGGCCTGGTGGATTCCAGCTGCACTCCAGCGGAACGTATCAATCAACTAAAATCGAGAGTCAACGAAGATGAGGGAACCTTTCGGCAACTGGAGGCTTTCTTCGCTGCTCTGGGAGATGTCACTAGGCTCCGTATGCTCAAAGTTATCTCGGATGAGGAATTGTGTTCATGTGAGGTAATGGCGGCTCTGGCGTTGACGCAGCCGACGACGTCGCACCACTTGGGAATCTTAGAAAGAGCTGGCCTTCTGAGTTCGCGACGTAAGGGCAAATGGGTATTTTACAGGATGGCGAATCCTAAGGTCAAAAATCTTGTCACCAAAGGGTTTGGCCTTGTTGCGGAGATAGGGTGATGAAGAAAGTTCTCTTTGTCTGCGTCGAGAACGCGGGCAGAAGTCAGATGGCTGAAGCCATTGCACGTGCGTACGGAATTGAATCAACTAGCGCCGGTACGATCCCGGCGGCAGCAGTTAACCCAACTGTTGTCAAGGCTATGAAGGAGAGAGGATTCAATCTGTCCTCCTCTAAACCGAAGCTTCTGGCGCCAGAGATGATCGAAGCTGCGGACTATGTTGTAACAATGGGTTGCGGTGTTGAAGATGTCTGTCCAAAACCGTTGATTGTCAAGATGGAGAAGAAGTTCGTTGATTGGCATATTGACGACCCTAAAGGTAAACCAATCGAAGATATTCGCAAAATACGGAGCGAAATAGAAACTCGGGTTCTGGAGTTGCTTAAGAAATCCGACTAATTCCCGCAGCAGTTGGGTTCGATTGAACCACCCCATTGAACGGGATGCAAACTGTTTTATGGCAAATATGTGAATTCGTTTCTGTGCGATTCTTGCAGATACGATATTTACTGGTCATCGTGGTAGTATGTGCTTCATTTTTGCTGGCGACTGTGGGTAGTGAGAATTACGCTACGTTCGCGACCCAAGTGAATCAAGTAGAAACGAGTACGATTACAGTAGGTAGCAGCGTTACTACGTCTCTGTCACAGCCGCAACAACTGATCAATCATGCTGTCAAGGTAATCTCTACAACGGGAACGAATTTGCGCTGCGAGTTCTGGAACCTTACCTTCATGGGCAATCAGGGCCAACATGTTTCTGGCAATTTCACATCAGACATTCCACTCGATTTCTATATCGTGCAAGACACAAGCTACCAGGGCTGGTCTGGAAGTTGTGGGAATGCGGGAGACGCAATTGCGAGTCGCCTAATCACGACTGCGTATAGTTTCGATGCCGTTCTTCCAAATTCTGGCAAGTGGGATATTGTTCTCGTTAACTCTTCCAACGTTAGGGATGCGGACGGGTTTCTGTCAGCTTACCTCTCATCCGGCAGTTATACAATCACCGAACCATTGCTCAGTACGGTTACCACAACAAGCGCATCCACAAGCATAACTACACCCACAACAAATATTCTGGGATTCCCGGTTGAATCAATAGCAGTCGGCATCGTGATTGGACTGGCCGCGCTAATGATTCTAAGGTACCGAAGGCGCATGCGACGATGAGCGTCGTTGAGGGTTGCTAGCGGAAACTTCTAAGATCGATTCAAAGTGTGTGTCAGCAGGCCTAGTTCACCATCTTGATAGTTGATAGTTACTGCCTAGTGGCTCGGTGCCACTAACCGCCCCCTTCTATGCTAGAGTTTCTGGCGCGAATGGTGGAGTTCAGTATGTGGTGGTTTGGAGATGGATGGCATAAAGGGAAGAAGAAAAGAATGAAGTGGTGCAGAGAAAGATGGCTGGAACGGTCACAATAAACGGTGACAAAGTAGTTTTCGAGCTTCACGGCATCGATAAAATCCTTGCAATCAAGAGCAGTATAACAGTGCCGCTCAGGCATATCAAGTCCGTTTCAACTGAAAAGGTTGACTGGAAGCCGCTTAAACACTTGAAGGTGGCCGGTTCGTTCATGCCGGGTGTTGTCAAGGATGGAAGGTATCTGACATCAGACGGCTTAATGTTCTTTGAAATGCGCCACACAAACAAATGCGTCACTGTAATACTCGATAACGAGACATACGGGAAAATTATCTTTGAAGTGGATGGTAAAGAATCAATTGCAAAGATGATCAATGATGCTATTGCCAAACAAAAGCCCCAACGGTGAGACACACTTACAGTCAGCTAGTGGATCATTTTCGTGTGTGTATCGATGGTGCAAGCACCCAAATTTGAGTTTTGAAATCTAATTTCGAAGCTCTCACATGTTCACTTATTCTAGCGGGATGATTCAAAGGCAGAAGGACTTCGTTTATGGGAAAGCATATCTTGCTTTCTGTTTGGATTATGAGGCTGTGATTGTTATGGAAGTAAAGCGTGTTGGCGTATTAGGCGCTGGTCTCATGGGGCACGGTATTGCACAGGTTTGCGCACAGACCGGCAAATTTGACGTTACGGTGCGGGATATTGAGCAACGCTTCGTCGACAACGGAATGAAGATGGTACGGGACAGCCTCCAACGTTTCGTCAAGAAAGGAGCCATTAGCGAAAATGAGTCTAAAGAAATCCTGAATCGAATTCACCCAACGCTGGACCTGAAGGAGGCTGTTCAGAGCGCGGACCTGGTCATTGAAGCTGTCACGGAGAATCCGCCACTCAAAAAACAGGTTCTAGCGGAAGCCGACAAATATGCGCCAGCTCAAGCCATAATCGCCTCAAACACATCCTCAATCAGCATCACTGAGATCGGGGCCGCCACAAAGAGGCCTGAAAAGGTCTGCGGGATGCACTTCTTCAACCCACCCCAACTGATGAAGCTCATTGAGATCGTTCGTGGTTTGAAGACCTCAGACGAAACCGTGGAGACTATCAAACAAGTGACCGTAAAGCTGGGTAAGGAGCCCGTTGTTGTTAAGAAAGACACGCCAGGGTTCATTGTGAACCGCATTCTTGTCCCAGCGCTCAACGAAGCCGCATTTCTGGTAGCTGAGGGCGTAGCCGAGCCGGAAGATATCGACAAAGCATGTGTACTCGGCCTCAACTGGCCCATGGGCCCATTGAAACTGCTCGACTACGTGGGCATCGACACCACACTCTTCATTGCAGATGTGATGGTGAACGAAACGGGCGACCCAAAGTTCCGTCCCAGCAACCTACTCAAGCAAATGGTGCGCGCGAACCTGCTCGGAAGGAAGACCGGGCGAGGGTTCTACGACTGGACGGAGAAGAAATAGAAAGTTCAGATTTCAAAATTGAGGTTTGAAATCGTCCGCCATTCCGCCTAGTCCGCCCATCCCCACGGTGAATCTCGACTTGGTCTTGAACTGGGTATGGTCCATCGCAATAGCGTAGGCTACGACCACGTACGGGTTGACTTCTTGGTTCAGAATCTCGATGCCGTATGAATCTCTAACGCTGACCCATTTCTTGTTGATTAGGGCGATCTCGGTTCCTGAGGGGGACTGAATTGAGAAATTATGTTCAGTTATGTTCCCCTTGATTCGCGCAATCTCCGTCCCCGATCCATCTTCAAGCCACCACTCTGAGCCTATTAGTTTGAGAATTTTTTTCTTCACTACTGCGACGAGGGCTTGTGCGTCGTAAATTTCAAACGTAGGCCGTACAGTGAGTACCTTTCCCCGCATCTCACCTAGCCTAGTACCGTCTGGCGTTTCGAAGTAAAACTGGGGCCCCCAGCTCACATTTTTCTTCTTCACGTAGGCGAGAAGGTTACCGTTTCTATCCTTGATGCCGAACGTGTCTCGTATTGCCACAATCTTCTGCTCGATTATGTACTCCTTACCAGCAAAAACTGAGCTTGACCCAGCCCCTCCGGGCGCAGGTGTTTTGACGCTGTCCATTCTCTTGCCGCAGCTAGGACAGAACTTCACGTCATCCGGCACAGTATTACCACAGGACGGGCACTGCAAACCTTGAACAACTCGCATACGTGAACATTGGTTTGGCTGTAATATGCCTACCGAGGTGAGCAGTTCCCTACTGAGCTTATATTCCCTGAGTCGAAATGTTGAGAAAACGCAGGGAGCAATTGATGCCTAAGAAGAAGTCACGTGGACAACCGGCCTCGAAATCGAAGAAATTCGAGCCAGTTCCTAAGGCGTTCCACACCTGTTACCCCCTACCTTGCGATTAATGGGGCTGCGGAAGCAATTGAGTGGTACAAGAAGGCCTTCAACGCGAAGGAGTTGGAACGGCGAGCTGGGGCCTGACGGGAAGCTAATCCACGGGCGCATTCAGATCGGCGATTCGATCATCATGCTATCCGACATTTTCCCAGGCGCTATACACAAAGACCCGCGAGAACTTGGGGCCGCGTCAGTGACGCTTCACGTCTACTCGAAGAATGTGGACGCTCTATGGAAAAAGGCGGTTGAGGCGGGCGCTAAAGTGAACATGCAGCTCGATGACATGTTCTGGGGTGAACGCTACGGCCAACTAACGGACCCGTTCGGCCACGCCTGGTCCCTCTCAATGCGCATCCAAATGTCCCCAAAGGAAATGGAACGAAAACGCCAAGAAGCAATGAAGATGTTCGAGCAGAGACAGCACCCCGGACACGACGAATCATCTCGAGCAGCATAGCTTCTGAAATATCCGTAGGATCGTATCCCAGACTGGAAAGGGGCGGTCCAGAGGAGACAGATCGGACTGCTGCTTCTGTGGGTTGAGCTAATGGCAGTGATGATGTTTCGTAGTTAGCCACCTTAAAGTTCTCGAAGTCTGATGCCGTCTTGCTAGGCTATTTCCAATACTTTGTCGTGGAACTGGACTGTAGTGGCAACTGCTCCCTTCGTGATATCTTCATGCAATGAGAAGAATACTCCGTTTATGTTGTGGGTTCTTACCTTGCCGGATATAGCGTGCAGAAAGTTCGCAACCATATTCGCGTCGTTATATAACGCCCTTGTTTGAGTGCAAGCACTGAAGATGGTGAAAGGTCAAATAGGGAAGGAATCGCGCCTTCACGCTAATTGACGACAATTGAGCGGGGCCTCTAAGGTTTTCAGAGAAAGGAGGTGGCATGCTCTTGAACCTGCGGCGGCTCTGAAGTCCCTTGGTTCGAGTCCCGAGCAGGGGCTGACGGATAATGAGGTCAATTCTCGCATTAGTCTCTACGGCATGAATGAGATAGTGGAAACGAAGGGAATATCTTCGTGGAACCTGCTTCTGGCTCAGTTTAAGGAAAAGCTCATTCTAATCCTGATAGCCGCAGCTATAATCTCGATTGCGGTAGGAGAGGCCTTAGATTCAGCGGTAATTTTAGCGATTGTTCTCGCCTCAGCTGGGTTGGGTTTCTATCAGGAGTACAGAGCGGAACAATCCCTGGCACTTCTGAAGAAGTTGGCTGCGCCGACGGCCACAGTGGTTAGGAATGGCCAGACGAATATTGTCCCCGCGAGAGAGCTCGTTCCTGGCGACCTCATCCTTCTTGACCCGGGCGATAAGGTTCCGGCCGATGCCAGAATAGTAGAAGCAATGAATCTGCAGGTTGACGAGGCGGTGCTTACAGGCGAATCTGTGCCCGTCAGTAAATCGACGAAAGCCGTGCAAGCCGACGCTCCCTTGCCTGAGCGGAATAACGTAGCATTCTCAGGAACTATTGTAACCTATGGCCGCGGAAAAGCAGTTGTCTTCGCTACGGGTATGGGAACTGAATTTGGAAAGATAGCTTGCTTAATCGAAACCGATGAGCAAGAACAAACCCCGCTAGAGAAGCGGATGAACGAGCTCGGCAACTGGATGGTGAAGGTGCTTCTCGTTACCGTTACCCTAGTCTCACTGCTCGGCGTACTTCGGGCCGCGCACTTCTGGACATGTTTCTGTGGGGCGTAAGCCTAGCCGTCGCAGCCGTCCCGGAAGCGCTTCCCGCCGTTGTCACAGGGGCCTTAGCGATAGGAGTCTATCGAATGGCGCACATGAACTCTATAATCAGACATCTGCCAGCCACCGAGACGCTCGGTTCGACAACAGTCATTTGCACAGACAAAACCGGGACTCTAACGAAAGGCGAAATGACCGTAAAGAAAGTCTACGCTCAGGGCAACGCATACGAGGTCGCCGGAGTGGGGTATGAGCCTCGGGGCGATTTCAAGCCCGCTCTCGGACAGGCCAGCGAAGATCCCGTTAGATTCGTTTGCCTATGTGGGGCCCTCTGCAACGATGCAAGCCTGGCAAAACAAAACGGCGCATGGAAGATAATCGGTGACCCGACTGAAGGGGCATTGGTCGTAGCCGCGGCAAAGGCGGGAATCGACGTAGAAGCTGCACGCATTGAATCGTCACGGGTAGCCGAGGTGCCTTTCACTTCCGAAAGAAGAATGATGACAACCGCCAACAAAACCAATCAAGGCAAATACCTAGTGACGAGCAAAGGCGCCACAGAAGTCATCTTAGAGAAATGCAACAAGGTTGCGCATTCACCGTCGAGTTTAGTTCTAGATCAAGCTTCAAGGCAAAAGATACTGCAAGCTAACAATGTTTTCGCTGCGGATGGATTTCACGTCCTCTCAGTGGCATACAAATTCTTGGAAACGCTGCCTGAGGTAGTGGATGAGAAAATTGAACGTGACATGACATTCCTCGGGTTGATGGCTATGATTGACCCTCCGAGGGAAGAGGCAGCAGAGGCAGTGAAACTCTGTGAGAAGGCAGGGATACGTGTAGTCATGATAACGGGGGACCACAAGTTGACTGCTACGTGGGTCGCCAAACAGCTGAAGATTTTGAAGGAAGGCGACTTGACGTTGACAGGTGCAGAGCTGGACAAAATGAGCGAAGAAGAGTTCGTTTCGATCGTTGAGAACGTGAGGACCTATTCTCGTACCTCGCCCGAACACAAGACACGCATCATTGAGGCACTCAAGAAGAGGGGGAACGTAGTGGCCATGACAGGGGATGGGATTAACGATGCTCCCGCCCTGAAGAAGGCGGACATTGGCGTGGCTATGGGAATCACAGGGACGGACGTAACAAAAGAAGCGTCCGATATGATTCTCACCGACGACAATTTCGCCTCAATAGTTTCCGCCGTCTATGAGGGCCGAGGCATCTACGAGAACATTAGGAAATACTTGACCTACTTACTCTCGGCCAACATTGGCGAAATCCTAATCATGGCAGCAGCAGGCCTGCTGGCACTTCCGCTTCCACTCTTAGCGAAACACCTCTTATTCGTCAACTTGGCTACCGACGGCCTCCCCGCACTGGCATTGGGCACGGATCCACCCGAACCGCTTCTCATGGAGAGGCCTCCTCGAAACCCGAAGGAGAGTATCTTTGCAACAGTTCACGGCTGGTTAGCTGGCATAGCCATACTGCTACTGGTAGTTGCAGGCGTAGCCTTCGCCTATGGGCTGTTCAGCTACGGTTGGACCTTTGCTCACCCTGCCGTTTCGCTGAACTCAAGGCGCGAAGCATGGTTTTCGCAACAATAGTGCTCTTCGAAATCTTTTTCGCTTTCAGCTGTAGGTCCTTCGACCGGACATTTTTCTCAGTCGGCCCTCTAGGAAACAAGTCACTAGTCGCAATCGTCTTGGGACAAGCCATAATCATGCCATTCATATTCCAAGTTCCACTGTTAGCAGGAATCTTCAGTGTTACAGCTCTCGACCCTGTGGAATGGCTAATCGTGATTGCACTTAGCTTGTCAGGTTTCGTTGCGAGTGAACTATCAAAGGTTCTACGCAACAGAAGAAAATAGAACGGTGTCTTGGTCCCCGCACCTATGGCTTAGAGGCTCTTCAAGTCTTCCGGCGTGTCGACATCTCGCAGAACATTAGAAGAGCCCGCCTCAACGAATCGCACTGCCCCTTCATGTTTCTTAACTACTGCTTTCAACCCGAACGACTGCTCGTCAATCTGTTCGATTTCTTTGAAGAGTTGCCTATCTAGTAGAATTGGATGGCCGGGCTTACTTTTGTGGGCTGCCACAATTATTGGATGCTTTCGACGAGCGTATTCGTTGATGACCAGGTTGATTGAGCTTGCATCTATCATGGCTACGTCGCCTGGAAGAATAAGTATGGCCTGCGTGGCTCCGCCAACTTCTCTCAGCCCTGCCTTCACGGAGCTACTTTGGCCCTTCTCGTAGTCTTTGTTCACAACGAATCGGCAGGGCAGGTCGTCGAGGGCCTTTTGGATTTTGTCGGCTTCCCAGCCGAGCACTACGATCACTTCATCCACTTTTGACTTGAGCCCTGCTTCTACCACTCCGCGGATTATAGGCCGGCTTTCGACCTTGACGAGTAGCTTATTTCGGCCACGCATTCGAGTAGACTTGCCCGCTGCCAGGACAATGAGTGAAAGCATCGCGAAGTTCCACCAATTTATAGTGACATGTGCAGGAAATTTGCGGCTCCGGGTTTACCTATCACTTGTTCGTCCTCGTATAGTGGTTCCCCTCGCCGCATGGTTAGGATAGGCCACCCTCTCAAAGTCCATCCTTCGTACGGCGTCCATCCAACCTTGTAATGCAAGGCTTCGGCCTTGACCTTCCGTTTGATCTTCAGGTCAACGATAACTAGGTCTGCGTCAGCACCTTTCTGTATCGCACCCTTTCTTGGGTAGAAGCCAAAGATCCTGGCCGGGTTCTCACAACATACTCGTTGGAGGGTTATCAGGCTGAGCTGGCGCTTGTTTACTCCTTCACTCAGTAGGACAGGGAGCATGGTTTCAATTGCTGGGACGCCACCCCACGCTTTCCAGATATCGGTCCACCCAACCTCCTTCTCTGCTCGCTCCCCGGGCGCATGTTCCGAGGTAACCATGTCAATGGTTCCATCGCGTAGGCCCTTCCAGAGCGCTTGCACATCTTTCGGGCCCTTCAACGACGGGTTCATCTTCAGGTAAGGCCCCTGCTTTTTCATATCTCCGCGTGTGAAGGTTAGGTAGTGGGGGCAGGTTTCCGCAGTCACCTTGACTCGTAGCCGCTTATTTTTCCGAACAATTTCGACGCCCTCTCGAGTTGACATGTGTGAAATGTGAAGTCGAGCCTTTAGCATCCGTGAGAATTCAACAACGTTCCTAACCGCTCGCTCCTCAGCCATGTTCGGTTTCCATTCAACGTGCGCCATGGGATCCTTCCTTCCCTCTGCAGTAAGCCTGTCGAAGTTTTCGTTAGCCGTTTGCTCATCCTCAGCGTGCACATTCAGAATTGAATTTCGCATTGAGGTTTCGCGCATTAGGGACATGAGGGTGTGGTCGTCTGTGCGGTAAGGTTTGCAAGTGAAGGTCTTGAATGACCGGACGCCTAGACTTGCGATTGCCGCTATATTGGGAAGATTGTTGAGGTTCATCATTCCCGCGTGAAGGGAGAAATCAATCAATGAACTTCGTCGTCCCAGTTCGATCTTAGCCTTTACACGATCAGGCGTGTCGACAGGGGTTGAGAGAACCATCTCAACTACAGTCGTAACGCCTCCTGCCGCAGCGGCACAGGTACCAGTAGTGAAGTCTTCGCGGTTTGTGAAGGCAGGGTCATGCAGGTGGGCATGGCCGTCTACCAAGCCTGGAAGGATGACTCTTCCCTTCGCATCAATCCGCTTATCAGCGCCCTTAGTTTTCCTTACGCCCACGTATTCGATGGTTCCATCTTCGATGAGAATATTGGCCCGGGTGAGGCGTCCTCCACGCACGACCTTCCCATTCTCAATCAGAACAGACGCCAATGCTCACTCACAACGCGAATAGCTCTATGTGACGAAGCCCTTTACTCCTGAGGTCCAATCAAACTAATCGGGCGTTACTATCAATAGTTTCCGCTAAGGCTTCACCCATTTTACGGTAGCCGGAGACATCGGGGTGAAGGCCATCAGGTGAACTCAGCAAACGGTCTCGGTTGCGTGGATCCCTCACCGCTCGATTCGTATCGCAGAAAAGATATCCAAGCCGATTCGCGGTATCGGCTATCCAACTGTTTAGGTCACGGATTGCCTCTGATTCACTAGCCGACGCTGTGTTGTAGGGAAGTACTGTGGCTGTAACGGTTCTAATTCTTGCGGCGGTAGCTTTCTCATACATTGCTAGTAGATGGTTTTTGGCAGATTCTAGGGGTGCGCCTTGGTAAACGTCATTGACGCCCGCCAGGATCACGACGTAATTCGGCGATTCCGACAGAACTTTGCGTTGGATTCTAGCTAAGATATCGTCTGACCTCTGACCGTTGACACCACGATTTAGGACGGTCCATTCGGGATGTGCTTTCATCATCCAGTAGGCGTACTGGCTTTCGGGGTTGCCTCGGCCGTTAGGGGGTGCTTCAAGTGGGGAAAGGAAACCTGGGGTGCCAGCCGTTGTGGAATCCCCCAAGCCAACTATGCGTAACTTCAAAGTAGCCACAGCAACTCAGCTCTCTTCATCTCAAATAGGGTTGCAACACAATCTATTTTATCGAAAGGTGTTGCTCCTCAGGTTGGTCCTCATTATTGGTTGACCTTCTCATAAGAAATGGCGTTCTAGTCACAATGGATAGTCCAAAACGGATCTTGGAAGATCATGCCGTCGCAATTGAGCAAGGCAAGGTTGTGGAAATCGGGAAGACTGCTGAGCTGCAGAAGAAGCACAGTACCGCTGAGGTCTTAGACGCGTCCGGCCGTATCGTAATGCCCGGAATCGTCTGCAGCCACTCGCACCTGTACGGCATGCTACTGAGAGGGGCATCGCTGAAGATAACGCCGCCCTCAGATTTTACGCAGATTCTTCAGCGTGTTTGGTGGCCCGTGGACGAGGCGATGAATTTCGAAGATGCCTACGCAAGTGCCTTGGTTGCTTCAGTTGAGTTCGCCAAGTCGGGTGTAACGACTTTCGCGGACACCTATTCAGGCCCGAACTCAATCTCAGGTGTACTGGACCATATTGCCCGCGCAGTTGAGGAGGTTGGGATTAGGGGTTTCATAGCCTTCGAAGCGACCGAGCGCCACTCAAAAGATGAAGGAATGAAAGGAGTACAGGAGAACGTACGGTTCGCAGAGAAAATGCATTCCAAACCCGAGAGCCAAGCCAAACCTCTCTTCAGCATCCACGCCTCCTTCACCGTTTCCGACGATCTCATCAAACGAGTGAAGACGCTGGCGGCAAAGTACCACGTGCCAATTACGATACATGCCTCGGAAGGACTCGGGGACCTTCACCACAACCTGGAGAACTATGGTAAGCGGACCGTGGAGAGGTTGCGTGACGTCGGACTACTGGGGCCTGACGTCGTCCTGGCCCACTGCGTGAACCTCGATGAGAATGAAATCAACATAATTGCTCAAACGAATACTGGTGTCGCACACAATCCCATGAGCAACATGCTGAACGCCGTTGGTGTCGCACCTATCCTTAGAATGCTTGAGAAAAAAATTAACGTGGGCTTGGGAAATGACGGATACATATTCGACATGTTCGAGAACATGCGTTCAACCTACCTATTGCACCGCGTATACCATAAGAACCCGAACGCAATCGACCCCTACACCATCTTAGAGATGGCGACCGTAAACGGCGCTAGGTTGTACGGGATGGAGAAGGAGTTCGGCTCCATAGAGCCCGGGAAGAAGGCGGACATTATCATAATCAAACCGAGCGTACTACCCACACCGCTCAACGCGAGCAGCGTCGTAGGCCATTTGGTCAATACCGTGGACGGGGACGATGTTGAAACCGTTCTTGTCAATGGTAAGTTCGTCGTCAGGGATAAGCAACTTCTCACCTTCGATGAAGAGAAAGCTCAATCCATTTCGCAAAGCGCCGCGGCCAAACTGTGGGAACGCTTGGAAACTGTGCAGCCACAGGTAGATTCCCTAAAGAAATGAGCAAAGAAGCAAATGAGCTTTCAGTGTGGCTAATTGGAATACAAAACCGTTGTAACCTCATTTCTAGTTGCCGATGGGAAAGTCCTTCTGCTAAGAAGGAGCGGGAAGGTTGCGACACACCAAGGCAAATGGGCAGCGGTAAGTGGCTATCTGGAAGGCAGCGAAGATCCGCTCCAACGCGCGCAAATCGAAATACAAGAAGAACTGGGTCTGTCTCCCGAGCATATCAGCCTAGTAAGGGCGGGCGAGGCCCTTCGTGCCTATGACGAGAAAACGAAGACCGTTTGGATTGTTCAGCCATTTCTCTTTGAAACACAGTCAAAGACGATTCGGCTCGATTGGGAGAGTACCGAATACAGATGGGTTAACCCTAACGAGCTAGGGTCGTATGAAACGGTCCCGAAACTCGAACAAACCTTTGACCGCGTCCGCTGCAACCTCCAATCCGCCCCAGCAGCACTTGCCAAGGTTCTGGCAGCAGTCGACGTCGCTCGCGCAGGATAGGGTTCACGGAGCAAGCGCACTTGGCCGAAGCGCACTTCAGCTACTGTCCGCCACCACTGAAACTTCAGAGGCCGCAAATGCCGAGGAGATGTTCTGCAAACTCCTGTTTGTGGCGTCAAGATTACGCAAAGCGCAACCGGCTATGGCGAACGTAAGAACTCTGGTCGGCATGTTGCTATGCCAGGCCTCCCAGAAGAAAAACTCAGTTGCGGCCGCCGAATACGGTAAATTGGTCCGCTCGCTGGTCGAGGAGGTGGCACAACACTCAAGAGACGCCTCGGAGGACGCCTCTAGAAACGCTGTTGCTTTGTTGCCAGAGGGTGGCTGTGTGCTGACCCACAGCTACAGCAGTACCGTCCTTAGGGCGCTAGAACTAGGCATGAAGGGCAGGAGACAATTCCAGGTCTATGCCACCGAATCATACCCGGGGATGGAAGGAAAAAAGCTTGCTAAAGCGCTCGTGGATGTGGGCGTGCCCGTGAAAGTCGTCGCCGATTTAGCGGTTGGTTCAGTCATTCCAGACGTTGACGTAGTATTGGTCGGGGCTGACAGCGTCCTGACCGATGGCTCCCTACTTCACAAGGTCGGAACCAAGAATATTGCTACCGCAGCCAATGAACGGGGAATCCCCTTCTACAGCGCCTGCGAAACAGCGAAGTTCAGTACAGCCGATTTTCTAGGCATCCAAGTTCAAACCTCAAACGACCTGTTCGACGTCACGCCAAGTCGGTACGTTTCGAAATACATGACGGAAACGGGTGCAGTGGAAGCCCGCGAAGTAGAAAGCCGAATAAGACTCATGCTAAATGAAATCTACCCATAATAAGAAGCTAAGATTGTAACCCGGTGGTATCGATAATTCTTGAGCGGCGTTCCAGACGTAGATATGAGAATCAGAAAACTCGTGCAGTCAATCTTTCGCTCCCAGGGAATGCTACGAGAATATTTCACAGACCTTTTCCCCTATATGCGTGAATCAGTGCGACATTTCAACTTGGAGAAAGCTTGGGACACTGTGTACGCCGATGTCCTCACAGGAGATTACGAGCTTGATCGCCTATCGCTATTCCTAAACCGATTATACAGTGATGATAAACAACTCTTTGCCTCATTCCTCGGATACGTGACCAAGGAACTCGTGAACCGGTTTCATGAACCAAAAGAAAACCTAAGGTGGTTTTTCGAAGAACTGAATGAACTAGGTTTCAACTGGGATGGCAAGAAACTGGTCTCGGCTAAGTCTTGAGACAGAATCTCATCGTCTACGTGTGCCTAATGACCGATGTTTGATACCGGGAACACTTCCTCAGGCGGCGGGGTTCCGCGAAAGAGGATGTAAAAGGCTACGGCAGAGGCCAAGTATGCTGCTCCTCCGATTAGTAATGGAGCTGAAAGTGAGAGAGATGAGGTTTGGCTCAGGAAATAGCCTGCTAGAATCGGGCTAACGGAATTTCCTATTCCCCAGATCGTGTAGGTTATGGCTGATGCGGAGGCCCGTTCGTCGGGGGTTACGGTTCCCATCAGGTACGATTGTTGCACTGGCCATGCCATGTTCATGAAAAAGTTGCGCGCAATGAAGATAGACGCAGCTAACTGGTACGTTGGCGCAAGAACCATTGACGCCAGCAGACTAGCCGATAATCCCTGCGTTATGAGAACACTCTTGGAGGTGCCCAAGCTCTTCGTTAATCTCGGAACTATAGGTACCACTATCAGCGATGTTATTTCGGCCAACGCGAACCATGGGCCGAGAGAAGTTTCACTGGTCCCATACACCTTCTTGAACCAGAGAGAAAGCAACTGGATACTTATTCCGGATGCAAACCCAACTAAACCCAAGGTCGCGGAGAACTTGGTGATTTGAGGGCGAGACTTTTTGGGAAGCAGGCTCCAACGGAGCCCACCGTGAATACCAGCTGGAATAGCTTTCGCCTCAGAAATTGGTAAAAGGACTAAACCCGATAAAATCGAGAGGCCTGCAAAAATCAGAAACGGGTATTCGTAAGATGCTAGGAACGTTGAATTGAGTTGTACGCGGAAGTAAGCGGGGAGAACACTCGCAGCAGATCCAGCGGTTAGTGCTATCGTCCAGATACCTTGTGACCACGCGAAAGCTCTGGTTCGCTTTTCGGTTCCAGCTCTTTCAGAAATTAGAGCTGTCCACGCAGGTGTCCAGACTGCGGTGCTGAACCCACCCGCTAGGCCAATCCCACCGATTGCACCAGCTAACAGCAACGAGTTCAAGTCGCGTGTAAACGCGAAGAATAAGTAGGCCAAGGTCGCCGACAGAAAGCCCCAAACAACGAAAGGCCTCCTACCATAACGGTCGGCAGCAATCGCGAAAGGGATCAGCGCAATCGTGCTTGCAAAAGATGAAACGGCTGTTATGGCACCTATTACCTCGCCTGAGAAACCCAGGTTGCTCAAATAGATCGGCAAAACTACGAGTGTGTACCCAAGGGGTAACGCGTTAAGGCCCATTGCGGCGAGTAGGAGTTTTACGTCACGTGGATTGTGTGACTCATGGTCACTCATTTTGCAATGGACTCCAATAGAACTCTAGGCCACGATAACTCGCCGGTCTAGAGCCTACGCTGCTATTCACATTACGGTTTCGCAGCCTCGAAGGAATAGTTGTTGCTTCACTAACAAATCATTAGGCAGTTGCCGACGCGATGCTCACCACGCGGGTAACCACCGTAACCACCGTAAGGACCGTAAGCACCGCAAGAACCGAGGTAAACATAGCCTAACGGCAGGCCATAGGATGGAGATGGATAGTAGCCGTACGATGGGTACGCCATGTAACCTGGATAGCCATAGTACTGGTACGGCGAGTACTGGTACGGCGAGTAGCTGTACGGGTAACCACAACCACAATAGCTCATAATCAAATACCTAAACCTCCCACCGCAAAGCGCTAAATTAAGCGTATCCAAAATTCGACAAAGACGTGTAAATTCTGATGCAAATGGCTGCTACGATGAATCTGATGTTTGCGCTCGTCACAGCAATACACATCTTTCTACTCCTCCAGTCCCCAGCTTGCTTTCCGCATTGGTTCTATCCGGACGAAAGGTGCTTCACCCTCGTTCCAAGGCGTTGCTCGGACCCAATCGAATTTCCCATGGAAGACGTCGTAAATCTCGCGAAACTTTGGACCTTTATCGAAGATCTTAGCTCGTCCCTGGACAAGTATGCCGCGATTAGAATCGCTGCCAACATCTACTAGAAACGCGACTCGATCATTCCTCTGGAGGTTGCGATATTTTCTTGTCCCGTAATCAGTTGCCACCCAAAAAGCGTCCGAACTATAGACGTAACAAACCGGAGCGACAGGCGGCATTCCATGCGGACCCATTGTAGCAAACGTTGCTACCTCATTATCATCGATGAAACGCTTCTCAGCCGTACTGAATTTCAAGGCGACCCGCTCTTTCACCAAACCGAGTCACCTACAATTAAAACGATTAATAGTTAACATAAGAAACCGTTTTCAACGTGAATGCATCAAGGTTCGGTCAGTGGATTGAATGAACCACAGTGCCGCTGCGTACGTGGCCAACAATCGAGACAAAATACTCGAAGACTTTCGAACATTGCTTAGGCAACCAAGCGTTTCGGCCCAGGGACGTGGAATCCGTGAATGTGCGAATCTTCTGGAACGGTTCATGCGAGATTCAGGCATAGAAACTGAACTCGTCGAAGAGCGCGAAGGAAATCCAGTCCTGCTGGGCACTGCCACCACCAAGAAGTCCAAGCGAACGCTACTATTCTATGGTCATTACGATGTGCAACCCCCCGAACCCCTAGAAGAATGGAAGTCGGATCCCTTCGGGGCGGAGGCGAAAGATGGCAAAATTTTTGCACGCGGTGCTTCGGATTCGAAAAATAACGTAATGGCGTTGGTCAAAATGGTGGACGCCTATCGGAAGACCATCCGCGAACTGCCTATCAATTTGAAATTCCTCTTCGAAGGCGAGGAAGAAATTGGTAGTCCTCATCTTCCGCAGTTTGTGGAAGAGAATAAACCGAAACTGAAAGCCGACGCTGACGTCTGCTTTGATGGAGGGATAGATGAAACCGGCAGGCCTGAAGTCGTTTTGGGTGTGAAAGGAATGCTCTACGTCGAGCTACATGCATCTGGGCCGAAGGTCGATCTCCATTCTTCCCTAGCTCCGCTGGCTCCGAATCCGGCTTGGCGCATAATCTGGGCACTTGACTCGATCAAACAAGCTGATGAGAAGATTAAGATTAATGGCTGGTACGACCGAGTACACAAACCGTCCCCAGCTGAACTTGACCTTGTGAAGAATATTCCCTTCGACGAGGAGAGGAATAAGTCAGAGATGGGGCTTTCCTCTTTCCTGCTTGATAGAAAAGGATTGGACGCACTAAGGTTCCTCCTCTATGAGCCAACCTGCAATGTCTGCGGGTTTATGACCGGATATACGGCGAAAGGTTCCAAGACAGTTCTCCCCAGCAAAGCCATGGCCAAGCTGGACTTCAGGTTAGTCTACGACCAGAATCCTGGCGACCTCCTCGAGAAATTGAAACTGCATCTGAACAAACACAATTTCCGTGACATTGAGGTTGTAAAGCTAAACAGCCTAGAACCTTCGAAGACCCCTGTTGATGCACCTATAGCTCGAGCGGTCATCGCTGCGGGAAAAGAGGTTTTCAAGAATGAAGCGTCTGTCTCTCCGACCGCTGCAGGATCCGGCCCGGATTACCTTTTCACGAAGAGATTGGGTCTGAATTCGGTCTGGGCGGGATGTGCGTCGGCCTTCTCGCAGGCACACGCGCCAAACGAATTCGAAGTGGTGGACGATTTCTTCAAAGGAATCGAATACGCTGGTACAATTATGGAAAACTTCGCCCAAACCTAGTGCCCAAGAGGTACCCTGGAAGACAAGCGCTTGACAATCAAAGGCATAGTAATGGACATGGATGGCACAATTACGAAGTTCAACCTCGATTACATGGCTGCCCGACGCAAAGCACTCCAAGAACTTGAGAGGATGAATCTGCGTACGCCGGAAATGACTGAACAACTCAGCCTCTATCTTATACTCAAGAAACTCAAGGACGAGCTAGATCCTGATACGTTCACAAGCCTCCGCAGCAAATTCTACGACCTCCTTGAAGAAATGGAAGTCAAAGCCGCCCGCGAGGTCACCTTATACCCGGGTGCTGTCGAAACGCTCCGAAAGCTTCGTGGCCGCGGTCTCAGAATTGGAATAGTAACGAATAACGGGCGGGCCGGCACGCAGATCACTTTCAGGCGATGTGAATTAGCAGGCTTCTTTGACGCCGTAGTAACAAGGGATGATTGCGAAGATATGAAACCGGATGGTACCCCAGTACGAAAAGTCCTGACTGAAATGAATGTCCCACCCGAAGAAGCGATTCTCGTAGGAGATGGGGTCATGGACATCTTAGCCGCGAGAGCAGTCGGGTTACCCTCCGTTGCAGTTGCTACAGGCCCGTTCACAAGCGACCGACTACTCCAGGCTGAACCAGACTACTTGTTGGGGTCGGTTAACGACCTACCTTCACTTATCGAACATTTGAATCTCTCAAACCGACGATAGCCACATTCGCGAAACAGCAAATCGAGGGACAACGCGGGCGTCTTGCTGCACTCTATTTGTCGTAAAGAAAACATATACCTGCCCCTTAAATGAGGTCAGGTTGTACTTACCGCATCGCAACTTTGAGGGAGGGATAGAATTGCAAACAAAAGGAGCTGAAAGCAAAATGGCGGGTCTATTTCTATACGCAGCAATAATTCAGGGTGCAATCGCAGCAGTAATTACGTTTCTCGGCGCCGTTGGCGATCTGATCGGAGTGTTGCCAGTGGCGGCTGCTCATGTCATTGCGGGTGGGCTCTGCTGGGACATGGTTCGTAATGGGATACTTGACTTACCTTATCGTTGGAGTAGTTGCTATGGCGGTTACTTCCATGTTCTACTTCTTCATCGAAACAGTTCAAGGCAGAACTTACAAGGGCGTCGCAAAGGTTCTTGCATGGATCCACCTAGTGCTTGGTAACATCGGAGTGGCGGGTGCAGCGCTAGCAGCTATGTGGGGAGGGTACTGGGGAGCCGTTGCCATGTCACCAACGAACGTTGGTGGTGGGGGTGGCACTACCGCAAACGCGCACCTAGTACTCGTAGTAGTCGAGTACCCGATAGTTGCTTTCCTAGTGCTCGGCTTAATCGGATTCTTCGCCGGAGGACTAGGATACATGGTTGCCATGCGCTCCAAACGCTGAGCTAACGCTCAAGATCCTAACTTCCTCCACCATTTCTTTCTATCCTAGTATGGACTCTCATGATCTCATCCAGCCCCGCGCCATCAGGTACGGGGCGTTCAGGTACTGCGAGCACGGGTATGATTCCATCGGCGTACCCTATATCAAACAGCATTCCTTCGGAAACTTCACCCAGCATCTTCTTCGGTTGGAGGTTAACGACGAATAGCGCCTGCTTTCCTTCGACTTCTTTCGGATTTTGCCGTTCCTTCTTCATTCCAACCAGTATGCTTCTTTTGTGGTCGCCAAAGCTCACGGTGAGCTTCACCATTTTGTCTGAACCTGCCACATCGTCTACACGCTCGATTGACCCAACGCGAACGTCGATCCTGTTCAGCACCTCAAATGAGACGGCTGGTTTGACGGGGGCTAGCTTGGTCATGGTCATAATGAACCAGATACTTTCGACTCCCAGCAATAAAAACGAACGATGCCAGGATAGTGCGCTTACAACTTAACCGCCCCCAAAATGAAGATGTCGGAGAACCCGTCCAACGCAACTAATGCTTCCTCGAACTTGAAAAATCTCCGCAATCGACTCGGTCAAGTTGCGATGGCTAGCTCGCAGAAGGTTTGGTGTATTAGCAGTTAGCGTTTTCTGCGTTCTTAGTTTGAATCTTGGAGGGAGGCGCAATCGCTACTTGCCGTCGAACGGCAAAGTGTGGAAGAGTGCGGAGGATGCCCTCTACGCTTCTATTTGCAGCCCGGTTGGAGCGGCCGTACGATGTGACTGTGCCTTGAGAAATCTAGTAACTCCTCACGTAATGGTTCCGTGATTCTCACAGGTTGACGGCGTCTATTACGAAGATTGCGCCGTAGTAGACGAGGATTAGCCCGAAGGCGGTGAGGACTAGTTTGTAGTATCGTGAACCAACTATAGCCTTACTCTTCTTGCCTAGATGGGCAATTATCGTGAGGAATGCGTAATCCATCCAAACATGTGAAATATACATTATCAGCACGCCAACGATCGCTGCGAAAGCTAAAGCTTGGACTATTAGGACTGAACCTATCGTCAACCACCAGAGAATGAAGTAGGGATTAAGCCCAGTCAGGGCCAGGCCCAAAACCAGAGAGCTCGCCGGCAGGCTTCTCGCTTTTGGTATCTCAGCCGACCTAGAG
Source organism: Candidatus Bathyarchaeota archaeon (assembly GCA_963780265.1). GTDB lineage: Archaea > Thermoproteota > Bathyarchaeia > 40CM-2-53-6 > 40CM-2-53-6 > FEN-987. The sequence continues at coordinate 10,379 of CAWABQ010000043.1, read as the reverse complement.
CTGCTCTTGGCGGTCTCATAGATCTGCAATACGCCGAAACCAATCAACCCCGCACCCCCCACCCCGCCAATCAATCCTTTGATCATCGGTTGGCTCGCGGCCGGAGCAGGCCTAGGGCGAGAGCGAGGACCAAGGGAAACTCCACGAGCATATGTCCGATAGCGGCTAAGAAACCAGCCCGAGCTCCCTCCTTAGAACCGTGCATAAGTAAACCGAAAAATAGCGGACCCGGAGCAAGCGCCCCTGAAGCTGTTACCACAACTACGGTGGTAACGAAACCGAATAAATCCATAATGAGCAGGGCTCTTTAGGCTGCTGGAAACTGGTCTGCGGAGTTATTTGAGCTTGTTCGGCAAGTTGAATCTCAATTCGTGGTTGGTTGATGAGAGGGTTCTATCGTACTATGGCAGCGCCAATAACGTAACTCACAAGTGCAGTCACTAAACCTATGCCCAACATTTGCAGGCCAGATTTCCACCAAACACCAACCGTTACCGCAGCCTTGTACGCACCAACAATGAAGAGAGAAGTCCCTGCCAACGCTATTGATCCCCACACGGCGATCCAAATAGGCAGCCCAAAGAAAGGTGCAACAGGAATCAAGGAACCAATAACCGCCGCGAAACCCACAATTACAGCTGTCTTCACAAGCCCGCTCTTTTCGACCGGTGAAACCTTTAACTCTTCGGCAAGCATAACATCAACCCACCTCTGTTCATCCGATGTTATGGTGTTAACTATTTCATCAAGCTGTTTTCCTGTGAAGCCTTTCGCTTCATAGATTCGCCTTATCTCTTCCCGTTCGATGGCAGAGAACCTTCTGATGTGGTCCTTCTCTCGCTCGACTTGGCTTTCGTAGAAATCTCTATCTGCTAACGTCGACGTGTAAGCAACTGCTCCCATCGAAAGAGATTCAGCGAAAGTCGTGGACAAGGCAGCGGCTATTATGATCTTTGAGTTACCAGAAGCCGCTGCAACACCTAGCACCACTCCCAGAACATTTACAATTCCGTCCTGCCCACCCAAAATCACATCATGGAGTCTCGATCCTACTCTATGCAATTTCTTATGAGCTTCGAGGTCCTCGGGAGTCGGTTGAGGCCCGCTTTTGGTGGTGGACATCTCAAATAGCCTGTTTTCCAATGTCTAGATTTCGAGGAAGTGGCGAATTATTTCAGGCCTCTACAATTAGATTTCTGCCGATTGTACCGAGTGCTTTGACAATGTCATGTTTGGTGAGAAGGCCTACTACCTTCGGTTCCTTGTCGGTTACGGGCAGGCTTCCTATTCCCTTGTTGATGATTATCTGTGCTGCCTGTGCCAAGTCTGTATCCTGGTAAATTGTAATTGGGTTTGGTGTCATCAACTCTTTCGTTGTAATCAGCGCGACATCGCTTTCTGGTTTTGTGGTCAATCTCCCATGGGTTGCTTTGGGTGCCTTCTCTCTGATTGATAGTATGTCCGATAGTGTTAGGATGCCCACTAACTCTTCATCTATGACGGGGACGCTTGGCTGGCGGAAAATTATTGCGTGAGCCACGTGTACTGCTGGGTAGTTGCTTTTCGCGAAGATGAAGTCGCTGGTCATGAAATCAGCGACTTTGAATTTGTGAGGCAACTTCTGCGAGTAGTAGTGGCAGAGGTCTGTTTCCGTCATGATTCCTGAGAGTGGGTTGTCATTTGTGATTACGGTGTAGCTGAGGTTTTCCGTGTCGAACAGACGTGCTGCGTTGAGAACCGGGAAGTCCCGTCTGAGCGTCGGAATCGAGTCGGTCGTTGCTTCTGAGACTGGTATGTCTTCCAGGCCGCGTGTTGTGGAATCTTCTAGGAGAAATCGAGCGATTGCTCGCTTCGATATGAAGCCGACAGGTCGGTTACGTTGATCTATAACTACGAGTTGAGATACTCGGTTTCGCGTCATCAGGTCTCGCGCAGTCAGCAGTGAGTCGGATGGGCCGACCGTGACTACCCATTCCGTCATTACGTCGCCGACTGTATCCATTCGATGTTCCTCGAGACCTGACATAAGTCAAATTCAGCTCTTGCGGTGTCTTTGAGGTCGCTATCTCAGAATTTGATATAAGACAACTCAATGGTTACCATAACCGGTTTTCGAAATCGAAGACAAATAGAAGTTCGTTCGACGAATTGAAACGTAATCAAGGAGACGAAATTAATCTATCGCATGACTCTCGAGGTGATTTGCATTCCTCTCGAATGCAAGTATCCAAGGAACTTCTCGCGAAGTTTTCCTCTAAAGGCAAGTTCTGGTGGAACGAGTCCTTTCTCAGCCACCTCACCTGTACCGAGCATCTGGGCGGCTATTGAGCACGGGAAGGCTGTGGTGCGGGCCATGGACGTCATTCTCTGTCTGCCATCGTAGTGATCCACCATTTCATACCGATGGTGAACGCTCTCACCATCTCTCTTGCCAGACACGTCGACTCTGAGCAAAGTCAGATCCTTCTCTTTACCTAAACTGATTCGATCTGATAGAATCTTGGCCACAAGCTTTCGGGGATTAACAAGTCTCCCATTGAATTCTACCGGATCCGTTTCGAGTAGTCCACATTCTATTAGAGTCTTGATTTGGAGAACATGGCCCGGCCAACGGATTGTTTTCTCATCCATCTCACGAACTCCTTTCAATGTTTGTACGAGGGTTGAGAGCCCATCGGTGTAGAAGCATTCGCATATCCCAATCGGCTGGCGAAATCTCACCATCTCAAGGCCAGTTAGGGCAGGGACGTCTGTGACTTTTCCGTTCTTGACGATTCTTGCTTTCCGGAGGTACTCCTCAAGCACGGCTTCAAATGAGAAGACGATTCGATAATTCAGCGGGGGCTTAGGTCGTTCTGGGATGCCACCGACTTTTATGTGAACTTCGTGAACTCTATTCATTTGCTCTGCTGCATCCATAGCGAGAACGTTGGTTAAACCAGGAGCCAAGCCGCACGCAGGTATGACTGTAATTCCTTTCTTCCGTGCTGCTGTATGGATTTCCTTTTGTCCAAATCGCCACCCGAAGATCAGGTCAACAAAGTTCACCCCAGCCCGAACTGTTGATTCGATAGCGTACTCACTCAAGCCGTGGGGTAGAGCCCCCACGCCAACATCAAATCGCTTTAGAAGCCTGACGGTGTCTGAACGACGGCGCACATCATGGACTTTGACCGACAACTTGCCTGAATGGGCTCCTCGCGCCAAGGCTTTCAAGCGTTTTCGATCAACATCGTAAACCGAGACCTCGTCAACAAGTTTCGATCTCACTAGATCCAGTGCTATTGCTGAGCCCATTAAACCGGAGCCGAATATTGCGATCTTCAGAGCGCGATTCCCCCTCTAGGTACGAGTAGTTCTCTGAGGCACAGAGGAGATGGATACTCTGGAGATAGTGCGCTTAGCGTATTTCTAAGATCGCTTTGATGTGTCTTGGTACATTGGGTTCATAAGAAACGCGGAGCACCCAACGCATGAGGTCTCGCGTTGTCACTATTCCTCGCATATCCTTGCCTTCAAGAATAGGCAAACGGCGGACCTTGTTCTTGAGCATCAACTCCAAGGCATCTTGAATAGACATGTTAGGTGTCGCTGTAACAAGCGGTTTAGACATTACCTGTTTGATTGGTTTCTTGAGAACATCTTTTCCTTTGATCACTTGTTTCGTTATGTCTCGCTCAGTAACTATCCCGATAGGGTTCTTGGCTTCGACCACAATAACCGATCCTATGTCATGCTGAACCATCAGCTGCGCAGCAACATCAAGCGTACTATCCGAGTCAATCGTTGTGACCGGGCTGCTCATCACGTGGCCGAGTGTATCTTTCTCAGGTACCTCAACTGGCAAAACAAATCCGCCAACGCCGAATTGTTTTCGATGCTTCGTTTAAAAGACCTGTTATTGCCTCTCATAAGTGGTTGACCTAAACTCGGTTGACGCCCTTCGCTATGCGACCCGGAGCAATTGTCATTTCGCGAACCTTGATAAAATGTATGTGATTGCCAGCTGAAACCAATTTTGGTGCCATCACTCAAACCTAAAAACGTTCTATGTACGGCAACTCAGCGACGGAGTTGAACGGATGAATTTCAGCAGAATCCGTGTCTTGTTGTTCGCCATCATTGTTTTCGGCATGGGCTTTTCAGGTTACCTCACTGTCAACGTACTCACGTCAAAAACATGTCCACTGAACGGAGGATGCACCCTTGTTCTTGGATACCCGTCCTGCATGTACGGACTTACAATGTACACCGTTATGCTAGTCATTCTACTATTGACTTGGGGAGGGAGGTTCGTTTTAGCAACAGGTCGGAAGCTCATCTTACTCGTGTCGGTCGTTGGAATGGTGTTTTCCGGTTCCTTACTTGTCTTAGAATATCTAAAGAGAAGTCCGCTAACAATCTGTGCCGCGGGGTTCTCTATGTTTCTCCTGATCTTCCTGTTGAGCCTACTATTGTGGAATAAGGATTAGGGCGGCGTTTGACACTTTTGTGGGGGGGGGTGATGAACAGCTTTACCAGTCGGCGCGTTTTAGTTTCCTGAAACTTTAGAGAGAGCAAAAGTTAGCTTGTTTTTGTCGAAAGGCACAGGTAGGAATAAATGATGACCATTCATATGCCGTGGCGGCGTGGCCGAGCAATGAGCAAGCAAGCAATGAGTAGGCAAGTCAAGGTTCTGGGCAAGTTCGTAGAAGTCTCAAAGGACGTCATGAGACGCAGCGGGAAGCTCTACGTCCTCTTCATGGGCGCTGAATACTGCCCATATTGCGAGGCCGAACGGTGGGCCATAGTTCGGGCCCTCCAGAAATTTGGGCAATGGGATGGACTTAAGCAGACGATGAGCGCGGCCAGAGATGAGCCGTTCCTCAACCTGCCGACCTATGATTTCACGAAGGCCACCTACAATAGCCCACACATTGAATTCGCATCACGTGAAACCAAAGATCGAGAGTTCAAACCACTCCAAAAGTTGCTAAAAACCGAAGAGAAATTGGTACGCAAATTCAATCCTGGGAAGGAGATCCCCTTCCTGCTAATTGGGGGTAAGTTCATGCAGATTGGCGCGGGGTTCACACCGAAGATCTTCATAGGCCATACGTTCAGGCAAACAGAAACTGAACTGAAGAAGATTGAATCGGAAATAAGGAAAACGATTGATGATGAAGCAAACATAATTTCAGCACTATTGTGTGTGTCCGGCCTACCCCCAGAACTCTGTAAGGAAACCAGCTTAGCCGAATTAGTAGCACAAGCAAACTCTAGGCTAGTGTAGCGACTCGGTGGAGCATTTAGCAAACATCATAAGCGTTCGGTCCAGAATCACGCAACAACAGTTGTGTGCAACCTTTGACATTGCAAGTTGAGACTCCAAAATTCTTTGTGAACGGAAAATGGACCGCGGGTAGCTCAACGGAAACATTTGAACTAAGAAACCCTGCGACGGGAGACACGATAGGCCGCGCACCTAGAGCTAGCAAGGACGATGTGCGCGAAGCCATCGAGGCAGCGCGCAGAGCGTTCGAGGTGGCTAGTTGGCGGGATATGGAACAAACGAAACGCGGCAAACTACTGATGCAAATGGCCGCGTTAATGCGCCAGAACTTTGACGAACTCTCGAAACTTGAGACCCTTAACCAAGGAAAACCCATTCGAGAGTCGAAAGGTGACGTGGCTTGGGCGGTCCGTGCTTTCGAGTACTGGGCTGGAGCTGCGGATAAAATTGAAGGCGAGACGATTCCCGTTACGCCGAACAGGTTGACATACACCCTCCGAGAACCACTCGGCGTAACAGTGCATATCATACCATGGAATTACCCCCTAGCCTTAGCCGCGAGGAGTCTTGCGCCAGCATTAGCCGCGGGAAATACAGTCGTCGCGAAACCTGCAGAACTCACACCCCTGACGCTTCTCAAAACCGCGGAATACGCGCAAAAGGCGGGGGTCCCTGATGGCGTTCTGAACGTGATAACCGGTTCCGGAGCCGTAGCAGGAAAGGAGTTAGTTTCGAATCCAAACATAGACGGCATCACCTTCACTGGTTCGACGGAAACGGGCAGGCAGATCATGGAAGCAGCTGCGAAAAATGTGACGCCCGCCCTCTTAGAATTGGGCGGGAAGAACCCGAACATAATTTTCCCAGACGCAGACTTCGAGAAGGCTGTAAAGATAGCGAAGTACGCAATCTTCACGAACGCTGGCCAAATGTGCTGGGCTGGTTCAAGACTGTTCCTTCACGATGAGATATCCGAAAAATTCCTCGCCGAACTTAAGAAGCAGACGGAGCTCATGAGGATTGGGCCTGGGCTTGACGAGAAAACCGAATTGGGTCCACTCGTTTCCAAGGACCAACAAGAACGAGTACTGAACTACATCAAGTCTGGGCGAGAGGAGGGGGCACGCCTGGTAAGCGGGGGCGCCGTCCCAGAAGAATCAGCACTTCGAAACGGCTACTTCCTCAAGCCAACGATCTTCACAGACGTCACCGCTGACATGAAGATTGGGTGTGAAGAGATCTTCGGCCCCGTATTGACCGTTTTCAAGTTCAAGTCAGTTGATGAAGTTGTTCGAATGGCGAACGATACTCAGTTCGGCCTGTACGCCGGCGTGTGGACGAATGACCTGAAACTCTCCCAACGGCTGGTTAACCAACTTCAAGCCGGGGTGGTGGCGGTAAACGATTACTTAGTAGCGTACCCCCAGACACCGTTTGGCGGTTACAAGGATAGCGGGATAGGTTACGAAAGCGGCCTACAGGCAATCAGCCACTACACGCGAATAAAGAGCGTAACCATAAACACGTCGTAGGTTTTGGGTTGGCGACTTAAGGGCGAAGGAACCTAGGGTACGCTCATTTGGCTTCTGGGGCCGGGGTGATCTGAAGGAGTTCCTGTTTCCGTTGCTCTAGGAATCCTTCACGTAACCCACGCCTCAGATAGTAGGCGTTGCGTTCCCGTTTCTTCTTGTTAGAGAGTTTAACTACGAACGGTAATCCAGGTTGAACGGTTTCGATTGGTGCGGCTTCGATGATCTTAGCTTTGACTGCGCTGTCAAATAACTTCTGTCCGAGCTCGGAACGTACGATAACGGTCGTCCATCCATCGGGTGAACCGACTGCGCCAACTGAAATATCTGCGAGTTCGGCTACGTAGTCGATGCAGTAGTGGCACGGTTCGCTCATGTAGAGTTCAAGTTCTTTGATGTTGACGTCGAGGACGCAGTCTGCTCCAATGTAGACTTTGAACCGGTTCCTTTTCACAACCGTTCTCGTAATCTTCGCTGGGTCGATGCCATGTTTTTTCTGGACGAATTCGGTTATCAGCTGGTCGTGGGTGTACACTTTCGAACAGAACAGCCCAATGGTTAGAACGGGCCGTCCGCCCCTAATCCAAGAGCCCCCGAACTTGACTGTGGCCTGAAGCGAAGTGTACATTCGCCATAACCCTTGTAGTTCACACGGGAGGGCAACTAAGCCAACCCGCCCGTTGGGGTAGGATGTGGCGGCGTCGGAGAGGACTCCGAGGGCTCCTCCGTGCGTGTATTTCGATCCGGCTGTGCGGATCAGGTCGGCTGCAGTATCGCCTACAACGGGTACAGTCTTGAGCGTCATCCCGCTGCCAAGAACGAAGGCTGAGTTGGATTTCGTGAAGTCCGATGTGGCGAAGCAGTTTATCAATCCAATCTGGAGCGCATGAGTCATTAAGGCTATGACGGTTCCACCATCCTGCCCGGCATGCCATATCTCCTCGTCCAACGCCCTCGCGGTGTAGATGTTCCTGTAAATTCCAAGCGATTCTTCTTCAGGTTTCCTTGTCCTCCCGAAGAGGTAGTACTCGATTTCATCTAATGGGAACTCAAGCCTGGGGCAGCTGTAGTAGCAGACTTGGCAGGCTGCACAGGGCCCTTTAATGACCGGTTCCTCGTTCACATTCACGTTCAGAACGTTGATCGGGCAGGAGGCAACGCAGGCGCCGCACATCATACAATGCTTTGCGCGGACTACTTCGTTGAATAGGTGGCCCCAAATCTTCGCATTCTTGGGGGGCGACCAGCCATCAACCATTCGGGACACACTGCCTGCGGTATGGTAACGTTAGCACCTGAAGTCACCATATTTGAATACTTTCTTCCAGCGCAAGGGTGCAAGCCGCAGCTAGATCTATGCTATTTTTGGAGCGGACGCTTCGCGGGCGAGTTTTTCGCCAGGTGAACCTTTCCAAGCTCGCATTGTGCGCCATAGGTTGTAGACATGCATGTACAAAGCGAGCACCAAGACGACAAGGGAACCAACGACCACGTACCTTAGATCAAAATTGTATGGTATGAGCCCCGAAAATGCAGTGGTCATTCCGATTATTCCCAGGTTCATTATCCAGAACTGCGCTTTTGCTAGGCGAAGGCTGTGTAGGAAGGCGTGGGCGAACGAAGGGACGAAGAGGTAGGATAGGCCGAAGATCATCATCGCAACGAACCCGTAAAGCTGCATGAAGTAGAAAGCTGTCATATCAAACGGCAAGGCATGGGAGAAGGTTAGGAGAAGGAGCGTTCCCCCCGCTGCCAGATAGATAAGGCTCGCCTTCACATACTTCAAACTTAGCTGCATAACCACAGCTGCGATAGGTCCCTGAACCAATCTTCTGTTCCGCCTCGAGTAAAGTCGAGTATCAATGTGGTATTAATCTGACGCTGACCGGTTCGAGCGCAGCGGGTCTAGAATCACTAAAGAAAATGCCCGTTTTCTTGAGTTGGCCTCATCCGTTGCTCTTTGTAAGGGCAGCTAAGCAGAGCAGCTCACTTTGTTATCTTTGAAGTTCGAATGCATATTCTTGAGTTCCTGCCACCACTGTCAACGTGTGAGTTGATCCAGGCGTCGTTGATGAGACGCCTAGGTAAAGTGTGACGAAACCATTAGGTTGTATGACTGGTACGGTCGGTCCGCCGGTGAGCATGTTCCAGTGGTAACTGGCAGGGAAGATAATGTCGCTTGAAGTGATCGAAGAGTTTCCCTGCGGCGTGTATCCTATAATTGTGGGATCTGTGGGAGATCCTACTATTCCCTTGATGAGTCTAATGTTGTCGTAGTAAACTGCTGTGATATCTAGAGGGCTGCTGCCCTTGTTCCACAGCGTGACTGAGATTTGCACGAGATCCCTGTTGAAATTGAAGCCCACTAATTGCAGGCCCGAAACATCGGGCAGCGAGGATTCGAGTGATGAGCGGTGGCCGGTGAGCCATATGGGCACTATCTGAGTCTGTGTGAAGGCCACCATTATGGCGAGGAGTATGAGCGGTGTAATTACAGCTAGATGCTTATCGTTCATTTGTCTTCCTCCATTGTTTTGCCAGCTTTCCAAACCCCTACTACTTCCTTCAAGACGAGTGCAAATACGCACCATACCGATAGGACAACAATCAAACCCACTGTTACGATGATCAATGAGTGGACGGGTAGGATACCCGCGAGTCGAAGATCGACGCTTGGTGCCTGTCCGTTGACATAAGGGGTCTCGAGGGTTGGTTCGGTTTGCTGAGGGGGAGGAATGAACGAGGTTGCCATCTGGCTTTGCAAGTATTGACCGCTGCCTGCAAAATGTGCTGTCACAAAAATTGCTCTGGGGGTACTCAACGGGAAAGAAAGTTGGGCCGTTCCATCGGAGCCAGTCGTATTCTGACCCATTTTCACTTGACCAAAGTCGCTGCTTACAGAGAATTCTACGATTGCCCCAGATATGGGGGCCCCGTTTTTATTGGCAAGAAGTACCGATACGGTGATGACATTTCCACTTGCTGCGACATTTAATTGACTAAGGTTAGTTGAGACGGGTGCTGTTCGCGTTGAAGCACTCACGACGAGGAAGCCTTGTTGCAAGTTCTCCATTCCGAAGCATGGAATAATGCAATAAAATTGAAAACTCCCAACTTGACCTGCAGTAAAATTCACCTCCTGTACCGGTATCTGTCTATCAATATTGCCCGTCACAATGTTGTATCCACCGATGAGCATCTTGTGAGGGTTATCGAAAGAGAGGTCTTGGTCGGCATAGGTGAACCGGATATCAACTCGATCGCCCTGAGCTACCTGAAGGTACAATGGGTTAGATGAGCCGTTGAACCCTGAGGCGCTCACGAGGACTGTGAAATACCTAACTCCTGTTTCATTGCTGCTTGGCGTGAGGCTGAAGACCGTGAGGTTTCCAGAAATGTCCGTCAATTGACCCGACGCTGCTGTTGCATTTGCGAATTGGAGGATTAAGAAAAATGTGAACAGTGCAACTAAGGCAACCGCACCCCGCACCTTAAAGCGCCTCCATTGATTCGGCCATCTTCGTCATCTCGTTAATCGTGCTGTCAGCGAATATGGCGTAACGGACTCCATTTCTCCA
>CAWABQ010000042.1:0-61928 GCA_963780265.1 Candidatus Bathyarchaeota archaeon | reverse complement strand
CCGACGTGAGAGGCCGGTGTCCTAGTCCACTAGACGATGGGACCCTATTTCTAATTAAAATCCAAATGTCAAAGGACAAATTTCAATAAAATCCGCTGCCTAACATCAGGTAGGAATTACTCAATATCCCAATAACCAAACCATCTTTAAACCTTGTTCAAATTAACGCACAACTCATCAAAAATCAAGCTATATTTTGCTGACTCCTGACACTCTGAATGCTCCTTGTCTTCTATATTTCGAGGGTTTATACTATGGAATAATAAAAAGCTATTCCAGAATTTAGCATTTGAAATTTGCCATTTGAGCTTCGGATTTTCAACAGAATGATCCCTATCCGAGATGCAATTCGTTCAGAGAACTTTCCGGTCGTTAATCTCTTAATCATTGTCCTCAATATTTTCGTCTTCGTGTGGCAGCTCACTCAAGGCCCCCATCTGAAAGAAGCTCTCTTCTTGTATGGAATCGTCCCTATTCGATACTCTGATCCGAGTCTCTCTGTACAATTTTCACAATTTCAACAATGGCTTCCCTTTCTGACCTCCATGTTTCTCCATGGAGGCTTTCTACACATTCTTGGGAATATGTGGTTCCTTTACATCTTCGGGGATAATATTGAGGATAGAATCGGTCACATTCGATATCTTATCTTCTATATCCTCTGCGGTGTGGCGGCTGGCTTGATCCATCTTTTCACTAACTGGGGTTCAAAAATTCCCACCATTGGAGCAAGTGGAGCGATTTTCGGGCGTTATGGGGGCTTATCTGCTGCTCTATCCACGTGCCCGAATCACAACATTAATACTGATCTTCTTCTTTTTCCGGCTTCTCACCCGTTCCCTCTGACACCATTCCGTTGGCGTTTAGCATGATGGCTTCATCGTATCCAGCCTTTAATGCCTCGATCTTTGCCAGCCCTGCGTTTGCGTAGTTTGCGGACGATTTCGCCTGGGGAGGCAACATCAGTGGACTAATTCGCCGCCAAGATAGAGATGCAGACACCGGACGCCATTTTTCAAGGCATCTTTGCCCAGGTAGGCTCCCCAACGCCAAGCTGCCACGGCAAGATCCACCTTGTTTAGCAGTGGGTTAACACCCATCTCACCGTAACCGTAGTAAGCAATCGGCCGAATGTAACACTCGTCAAGGCCATTAGCTTTGACGATGGATTTGATTGCCGCAGCTATCTCTTCTGGGCCATATCTCAGTTCCATCAGGTATATCTTGGCGCTGTTCACGAGTCGCCAGACATGGTCATAGAGCCTGAAAATGGCTGGGCCCCGATCTGTTTTGTAGCATCTAAGCCCTTCGAAAACGGCCGTTCCGTAATGCAAGGCATGGGTTAGAACATGTATCTTAGCCTCGTCCCAGTCAACCAAGTTACCGTTAAGCCAAATCTTGCTCACCTTATCCAATCCTCAAAGCCTCCTCCCCAAGCAACTGAAGGTCGAATTGAAAAAGTAGACTGCGAAAAATCAGGGAAGGCTATTGATGATGGAGAAAAGCGCGGCGCTAGGTGATTTGGACGTGGTCTATTTGGTAGTAGCGTTTTGCTAGCATCCGGGTTTTGTCTATTGTTCGGCCGTTCTTGCCTATGGCTAGAGCCTTGTCTTTTGGGTCAACTTCAACCACTACGATCTTTCGGTCTGGGTCTCTCGGTTATTCGAACTTCCTTAATTTTTGCCGGTGAGAGGCAATTTCTGATCAAGCCCTTCAGCAGTGTCGGAGAATTCGACGACTTCTATCGGTCTGCCGGTCATCTCTGCGGAGCATGTTGATGTTCTTGCCGCCCTTTCCAATGGCCAATCCCATTTCGCCGGCTTTGGCGACGAAAATTATCCTATCATTTTCAGTGTCAATTATGCAATCGTTTGCCGTGGCGCCGGTGATGTTTTCGAAGAGGGCGATGAGTCGCATTTCTTCTCCGGTGAGCTTTATTCCTGAACTGGCCATTTCTTAGCGCTCTGCCAATTTGAGGATCTCTGAATCGCCAGGCTCTTTTATTGTTAATGCGGCTACCACGAAGGGTTTGAGGCATGCTGATCCGAGGTCGACGCTATTCCCGGGGAAATTGAAGATTGGTACGGACGATTGCTTGGCATAGTGAATGATATCCGTCCTGTATTGGGCGGGGCAGTTGGAGGCCAGGATTAGGAGTTTGGCCTTTGCGAATCTTGCCGTGTCTAGGGCTTCCTTAACGCCCAATGCAACTTTGCCAGTTTTCACGACTATCTGGAGCTGCTTGTTCACGTCTACTTTTGCGGTTTGCATTACTACTTGGCCTTCTCTAGCATTGTCATGTAGACTTCGATGAGGCCTGTTCCCATGGGAACCTGTTGGCCGACTATGACGTTTTCCGCGACTCCGCGTAATGTGTCCCGTGTTCCTTTGATTGCGGCATCTATGATGGTGGGTATCGTTATCTCGAATGCCGCTTTGGCTAGCGTGCTGGCTTTCTCTCCACTGACACCGTGCCTGCCTACTTGGAGTATCTTCGCCGGAAGCGGTCATAGCGTCGGCTACGAGCATGACGTGCCGTATGTCTACGTCGAGGCCTTGCTCTTCGAGAACCGCTGTTGCCTCTTTTATGATTACGTTTCGGCCTGCCTCAATTCCCAGCACTTCGGCTACCTCGTGCATATTGTTCGAAATCGTTCTGGTTGTGTCTACGCCTTCAGTTTCAAGTGTCAACTCGAGGTTGGAACCCTCAGTTCTAATCACCCACTCGCTCTTCTCGCCCGTTTTCTCTTCCATGACGAGTGCACGTTTTACTTGCGGGATTCCCTTGACGTGCATCAAAGGCAGGCGCAACACAAGTCTGTTGAATTGTGGTATGTCCATATCCTGTGGTGCGATGTGGACGTTGTTACGTTCCACCTCTACTTTGCATCCGCCTGGGGTCACAGCCGCTTTTACGTCTTTGAGGGTTACCTCTCTTTCCCTCATGGCTTCGTTGTTCAGTGTAACAATAATCCGCATCTTTGTGATGTCCGATTCAATGCTTGAAGCGATGTCGCCTAGGTTGGTGTGGGTAATTCTTGTAGCCACTTCCTGTGCCTTCTCGCGGCTCGTGCGTCGTTTCTTGTCGAAGTACACGATCATCCTGGGTGTAGATGGAATCTTCCGTGCGTCAACGATCTCGATTAGCCTTGGAAGGCCTAGCGTTACGTTCTGCTCTCTGACGCCTGCGAAGTGGAATGTTCTAAGCGTCATCTGGGTTCCGGGCTCTCCTATTGATTGTGCTGAAACTATTCCGGCAGCTTCCCCAGGTTCGATCATCGCTTTGCGGTAGTTCTTCACAGCTTCCTTTATCGCCGTGTCCACTCCCTTCCGACGTAGTTTCGTCGTGAAGCAGGCTTTCTTTTAGTTGGCTAGTTAGGCTCGGGGTGAGGTCTTTCCTGACCTCTGCCACCTTCTTCTCAATGTAGGGCTTGCTGGCTTTTGCACCCTTCTCGATTGTGAGCTCGACGCGTTCCACTAGGCGTTCTGTATTCACTGCCTTTCCGTGGTCGCTTTTGGCGGTGTCAACGCCGTCTTCGCCATATCTGAATTGTATGATGTCACCTCTTGAGTCACGGACTGTCCCGTCGTATTCAACCCTGATGTGTTCGAGGGCATTGATGAGTCGGCGTTGCATGTAACCGCTCTGCTGCGTCCTCACGGCCGTATCCACGAGTCCTTCTCTGCCGCCCATCGAATGGAAGAAGAATTCTACGGGGGTTAGGCCTTCTTGGTAGGAGGCGTAAACGAACCCTCGGGCTTCGGCCCCGACGTCGCCCCTTTCGAAGAATGGGAGTGCTCGGTCTCTGTAGCCCCGTCTATTCGCTGGCCGCGGATTGATTGTTGGCCTACGGTGGCGACCATCTGGGCGATGTTTAGCATTGAGCCGCGAGCGCCTGTCTTGGTCATTATAACTCCTGAATTGTCCGTCTCAGTTTTCAGATATTGCTCAGCTAGATTCGCCAGCTTGGTCGCGTGCTTTGGAGAGTTCATCCATGATTCGGAGTTCAAGGGATTCTTCGAGTGAGCGGCCTGGGAGCCGTTCAAGTGTCTCTCTTCTTGTATTGCTCGATTAGATCTTGCACATGCTCTTCGGCTTTCTTAATAGACTTGGAGATCTTGTCCCTGACTGAGTCTGAAATGTCGAGTTCATCGATTCCGTACGTGAATCCTCGCAGAGTTATGAACCGGTCAAGGAGTTTGATCAAACCGTTTAGGAAGTTGCGGCCTGGTTCAGAGCCGCTGTCTTTCACTATGCGGTGGAAGAGGGTCTCGGAGCGTTCAGCACCGATTGTGTTCTTATCTATGACTCCTTCGATGAGCTTCCCGTCTTTCACTACAACGGAGCTGCCGTCCTCTTGGGTGACCATGCTCGATTTGGTTACGAAGTCGAAACCTGGTGGGAGGAAGAGGCTGAAGATCTGCTTCCCGCTCCAAAGTTCATCTGGCCGTTTTATCTCAGGGGGCGGTAGTTCCCCGTAATATCTCGCCGCGACTATGAGTTTGCCGACTTCTTCTTTGGTTAGGTAGGTTGACTTTCTTGTGAGTAGGTACGCTGCGGTAAGTAAGTCAGTTTTGGCCCCGATTATTGGGCCTCCGTATCGGGGTGAAAGAATCTGGTCTTGGACTTGCATGAGTAATTTTGCTTCAGTTCTTGCCTCCTCACCCTGCGGGACGTGGAGGTTCATTTCGTCGCCATCGAAGTCAGCATTGTATGGTGGGCATACGCATGGGTTGAGCCTGAAGGTCTTGTATGGTAGCACCTTCACTGTGTGTGCCATTATCGACATGCGGTGGAGGGAGGGTTGTCGGTTGAAGAGGACGATATCTCCATCTCTGATGTGGCGTTCCACAATGAAACCCGGCTGAATTGCTTCGGCCAGGCTCTCTCGTTCAGTGACGAATTCCAGCCTGACTCTTCGCCCATCAGGCCTTACTATGTAGAGGGCGCCAGGGTATTGGTCTGGGCCATTTCTGATGAGTTGTTTCAACTCATCAACATTCCAAGGTGTGACCCTTTCAGGCATAGTCAAGCGCTGGGCGATGTCAAGTGGCACGCCGACTTCGTTAATGTCAATATTTGGATCTGGTGAGATTACAGTCCTGGCGGAGAAGTCGACCCGTTTTCCTGAAAGGTTGCCCCTGAACCTTCCCTCTTTGCCCTTGAGTCTTTGGCTGAGAGTTTTCAATGCACGGCCGGACCTGTGGCGTGCGGGTGGCAGGCCGGAAACCTCGTTGTCAAAGTATGTTGTGACGTGATATTGGAGGAGCTCATGAAGTTCCTGGATGATGTTGACGGGAACCCCTGACTCTAAGGCTTCCTTGAGTTTCTGGTTTATTCTGATAATGTCGACCAGTTTGTGCGTAAGGTCGTCCTCTGATCGGATTCCTGATTCGAGTGTGATGGAGGGCCGGACGGTTACGGCTGGGACGGGTAGAACTTGGAGGATCATCCACTCTGGACGTGCGGCGGTGGGTTCCATGCCTAGTAATCGAAGGTCATCGTCCGGGATTCGTTCGAGTCGCTCCCGAATTTGGCTTGGGTTTAACCTGGCGGCGCCGGCTTCCGCCATTTCATGGAAGGTGGTAGGTTTCGCGTGTTCAATTGGGTATTGATGAGCTCCGCAGTGGGGGCATTCCTGGCTCTTCTTCGCATCTTTCATGACAGCTTCGTAAAATGTAGCTGGAATCTCGTTGAGTTGCTTCTGCTCTCTTTGCATCAACTCATTGTATGTTTTGATCTTATCGGCTGAGAGAAGTATGCGGCCGCAGTTTCGACATGTAACCTGAAGCAGCTTATGAATTAGTTTCGCAAAGGCCACGTGGACGACTGGTTCTGATAGTTCGATGTGTCCGAAGTGTCCGGGGCATGCGGAGGCAGTGTTGCCGCAAGTCTTGCATTTCTGTCGTGGTTCTAGGGTGCCTAGGCGGCCGTCCATTAAACCCGAAACTATTGGGACACCGTCCTCATCGTACGTGTCGGCGGTTTGGATTTCAACCGCGGAAAGTTTGCGTATTTCGCTCGGGGATGTGAGGGTGAAGTGGATACTGCCGATTACTTTAGTTGGTTCTTCAGCGACTGACATTCTAAGCTCGCTCCGATACTTCTAAACGCGGCGCTATGCCGAGCGCCATAAGTTCCTGCAGTAACAGTTTGAATGCATAGGACAGCTGCACGCCGGAAATTACCGCTTTATCGCCGTCGATTCTGCAAACGTATTTGTTTTGTTTCACGTCGTGGTAGGCTAACAAGCCGCATACGTCGCAGACCATGACCGTGTACTTGTCTGATTCCTCGAGGAGCCTGTCTCTCAGCAGCGCTGATGCGCCGTGGCCGATTAAGCAATCCCGTTCCATCTCGCCGAACCTAAGGCCGCCACCCCTCGCACGTCCTTCAGTCGGTTGGCGTGTGAGCATCTGTACTTGCCCGCGAGCACGCGCATGCATTTTGTCGGCGACCATGTGGTGTAATTTCTGGTAGTAGACGACTCCGACGAAGACATCGGCGACAAGTTTCTTGCCGTCTATACCGTTGTAGAGAACCTCCCTTCCGCTGTGTTGGAAGCCTAACTCAAGAAGCGCATCACGTAGAGCCGCAGGACCTTCATTACTGAAAGCGGTCCCGTCGACGGGTTCGCCCCGAAGGCTTGCAACTTTTCCTCCCACTGCCTCAACAAACTGGCCTATAGTCATGCGTGATGGAATCGCGTGTGGGTTAATGATAACGTCAGGCACGATTCCCTGTTCACTAAAGGGCATGTTCTCCTGGGGAATCAGTGTCCCGATAACACCTTTTTGCCCGTGTCTTGATGCGAATTTGTCTCCGAGTTCAGGTATTCGCGTGTCTCGGACGCGAGCTTTCACTAGGCGGTTGCCTTCAATTGATTCGCTCAGGAAAACGGCGTCCACTATGCCTTCTTCGGAGGGGCGCATGCCCACCGATGAATCCCGTTTGGTGGGTCCTTTGACCTCGAATTCGCGGTATTCTTCAAGGAATCTGGGTGGGCTTGTTCTTCCAATCAGCACAGTATTCCCGGTGACTTCTGACTCGACCGAAATGATACCGTCTTCTTCCAAGAGCCTGTAGTACCTGTCACCCCTGTAGCCGCGAATTCCGGCTTCGGGCACTTCGAATTTGTCGCGAAGGCCTCCTAGATACTGCCTGCACTCTCCTTCGTAGACTCGGTAGAATGTTGAACGGAAGAGCCCTCGGTCGACGGACGATTTGTTGATTATGATAGCGTCTTCCATGTTGTAACCTTGGTAGCAGAGAAGTGCTACGACACAGTTCTGTCCCGCAGGCCTGCTGTCGTACTTGATGATGTCCATGGGTTTTGTTCTAACCATAGGAACCTGTGGGTAGTGTAGGATGTGGGCACGCGAGTCAGTGCGGTTTGCGTAGTTCACGCAGAAAACGCCCAGCGCTTGTTTCGCCATAGCTGATTCGTAGGCGTTGCGTGGTGACTGGTTGTGTTCGGGATAGGGGATTAGGGATGCACAGATTCCCAGGATTGTGTACGGGGCGATTTCGACATGTGTAGTCCTTTCGTTGATTCGGCCTGGTGACGGAGCGATCAGCGCATTTTCTTCCTCATCAGCGTCCAGATAATCGATGACGCCTCGGTCAACGAGGTCCTCCCAACGCATCTCCCCACGTTGAACTGCTTCCACGTGCTCACGCGTCAGCCGTGGCTTGGAATTTTCGACTATGATTAGAGGCCTTCGAACTCGGCCTTGGTCGCAGTTAACGTAAAGCTCCTGCCGCCCTCCTTCAACTGCGGCTGAGAGTAAGCAACATTTACTTCCGAACTTATCTCCGCCCCCCTTCGCATTCGGATAAGTTCCATGGCCAGCTTGTCTGCCTCGCGGATGTACCCTGCAATCAGGCCGTCGACGAAAACCTTCGCGCCTGCTTCACGGAGCTTGATGTCGGCTTCATCTACGCTGATTACGCCCATCCGTCGGAGTTTGGAGACGAATTCTCGCGAATCAACACCATTAGATATGACCGCGCTGAGGGCGAGGTTCTTGACGAGACCGCAGTTCGAGCCTTCAGGGGTCTCGCTGGGACAAAGTCTTCCCCAATGTGTTGGGTGAAGGTCTCTGGCTTCGAGGTTTGGTTGGCTTCTGCTCAGGGGCGATTGGAGCCTGCGAAGATGACTTAACGTCGAGGCGAAATTTGTTCGGTCCAGGAGTTGAGTTACGCCGACGCGACCGCGAACCCAATTGCCAGTAGCTATCGCATGCTGTATCCGTTCCGTAATAATTCCAGGGCGAATTGCATTGCTGATTGAAAGTTCCGCATGCCTTCGTATCGTAATTCTTTCAAGTTGATACTTGAGGTCACGGATGAGGTTCCGGAAGGATATTCGGAATAGTTCAGCTAACAGAGACCCGGCGAGTTTCAATCGCTTATTCGCGTAATGGTCCTTGTCGTCGGGCTCTCTCATGCCGAGTTTTAGTTCAATTACCCGGCATCCCACTTCAGCAATGCATGCGGCCTTCTCCTTCCTCTCTTCAGGAAGCCGTCCAATATGTGGCAGGAAGTTTCTGTCAACGGAAGCTTCGGCCTTCTTTAAACGATAATCTTCGACTTGGCCTGGAGCCAATCGGTTGCCTATGTAAAGGAGGGCGTCTCTTTGTGTGACGACGCCGACGGATTTCTCGAAGGTTGATGCAAGTTGATTCTGAAGTGTCTCGTCGCTCGATATCATCTCAGCGATTTTCGAGTCCTCTTCGTACCCGAGCGCCTTTATCATCACCACTATTGGAATGTCTGATGGGACGCCGGGCATGGTGATGTACATGGCGCCGTCAGTCTTCAGAGTCACCTCTGTTCGAGCCCTGAAGCCGACGGTTGTTGAGAAAATCTTAGCCTTGTAGGTGGGATGGACGCCTGCTTGCTCTTTGTCTACTAGAATCTTGTTGGCTGCCAAATCTTCAAGCGCGACGACGACCCGTTCTGCACCATTTACAATGAAGTAGCCACCGGGGTCGAGCGGGTCTTCACCGATGCTGATTAGTTCTTCAGACGCCATGCGAGAGAGCGGACAAATTTTCGAGCGAAGCATTACGGGAAAATCTCCAATATAGACTATCTCGGTCTGCCCCTCCCTCTCCCCGATGACAGGAGTCATCTCCAAGTGGAGGGGAGCCGCATAAGTTAGGTTGCGAATTCTAGCCTCGGTGGGAAAGATTTGCCGTTCCGACCCGTCTACTTCGGTAACCCGCGGCGTTCCAATCTCAATCTTACCTAGTTTGATCTTTAAAGGATAATCTTCGATCTCAATCGGTATTTCCCCGGTCTCGTCGACAATAGCTTGCAGCCCAGTTTCGATGAATTCGTTATACGAGTCAACGTGCTGCCTAACTAGCCCTTTTTCTTCTAGGAAATGTTTGATTAGCTCCCAGATTTGGGGGCTAACAGTTCCGGTTGTTGTCACAGTCATAATTTCACCCTAACCATCAACAACGTAACGATAAACGACAACTTCGCCAGCGGTCGCGCTCTTGCGGGTTATACGCAAAATATCGCCCATTTTAGCTCCCAAGACTTCAGCGGCGGGGTCCTCAGTTTTGATGTATGGGAGCTGGTATGGCCTGATGTGAAATTCCCGCATCAATTCTTCTGCTTCTTTCTTAGAAAGAAGTTCATGTTTGGGCACAAATTCATGCCCGAAAAGATTGTATGACCTCTCCTTTTCGCTATCCTTCAATCTAGGCATTCTCTCCGCCGCAGAAAAGGTTCATCCGGCCCTCGATTGGAGCCTTACCGAAACTTTCCGTACATGCACCGGGACTCACGCTAATAAAGTTTAGTGCAGTTGAAAGCGCTCCGCTAAACCAACGGCGGCTTCCGAACAGTAAATCTCGGAACAGACGACTTCTCTACGCACAGTTTCTATGTGAGTTCTGATTAATTACGTTTGAGGCGCACCCAAATTCCAGCCTCCTAACTCGTCAACCTATGGCGGTAGACCAGTGTAGAAGCAGGCGTTTGCTCGATTTTGCTGGCGAACGTTATCGGGAAGTTGGGATTAGCTCCTCAAGGCATATTTCGGAAGAACGTACACGATCGAAGGGCCGTAAAGGATGTATGTGTAATGGCCACGCAAGTTTCAGTGAAGTTAGAGCGGGTTGAAGACCTCAAGTTCAATGTCGAACTAGCCGACGGGCGCAGAATTGGACTAAACTCGGCCGAGGACATGGGACAGGCTTTCACTCCCATGGAACTCTTCTTGATGGCCCTGGCGGGATGCACGGCGATGGACGTGCAGTGGATTATGGATAAGGAGCGGCAGAAGGTTGACCGGCTGGAGATTTTAGCACGGGGAACACGGCGTGATGAAGACCCGAGGTACTATGAAACTATCGACCTAGAATACAAGTTCGCGGGCCAAGTATCAGGAAGAATACCGTTGAGAGGGCGATTCGGCTTTCTCAAGAGAAGTATTGTTCAGTGAGGGCTATGGTGAGGGATAATGTCAGGATCAACATTACCTACCGCATTTCGAACGGAGCCGAACCAGAGCAAGAGTACGTTTACGCGGCGCCGCTGACTTTAAACCAATGAACTGAACCCATACCTAAGCATCTGGTTGGCATGCAATGCCCTGCGAAGGCGCTTACACGGCAACTTGCCATCTTTGGTGACAATCTCTCTTTTATCCTGGGCAGACAATAAGTTACCTAGATAGACATTGGGTAACCCCAAGATGGTTCGTAAGAAGAAGAAAGAACAGACCAGTACTAGACCGTCGAGTCAAATGCCCCCTTCAGGACATTAAACGCCTACGAGAAAGTCTGGAATTCCGTGCGTCAAAGAACTCGAATTTATGTACGTAAGTCTCTATTTGGCCGCCGTGGTTCAACCCTCCGGGGGACCAGCGCCAGTGCAGCAAATAGAGCCTAAGGAATTCTACCAGTACGATCCCGCCAAGAGGGCTCTCGCGAAACGTTATGAAAACATTAAACTGGTTTTGGAACTCCTTACCGGGACGATAGTTCCAATCGCATTCTCCCTCGTTCTATTGTTCTCAGGGGCTTCCACTCGCCTCGTCCAATACCTCGTATTCCTAACTGGTTCCTACTGGCTGACCTTGGGCTTGTACCTTATGTTGTTCGTAATTTTCCTGCAGATTGTGGAGATTCCGTTCTCATTTTACTCAGGGTTCATTGTCGACCACGAATTTGGCCTATCAACTCAGACGTTGAAGGGCTGGTTTGTTGACGAAGTGAAAGGCCTAGGCATGGAAGTGGCGTTCGGTATTTTTGCGGGAGTGGTGGTTTATTATTTGATTAAGACTGTGAGCCTGTGGTGGCTCGCGGCCGCAGCCCTCTTCGCGATTTTCTCCATCCTCCTTTCGATAATTCTGCCTTACGTTCTCCTGCCGATCTTTTACAAAGTCACACCGGTTACTGATTCTTCATTGAAGGATAACCTTCTTGAAATGTCTAGAAAAGTTGGCGCTAGAAGCATCGGCCGCGTTCTTATCGCCGACGAAAGCAGAAGGTCCATCAGAGCGAACGCGTTCTTCTCCGGGATTGGAAAGAGCAAAGCCATTGTAATCTTCGACACTTTGTTAAGCGCTTTCACGCGGCGAGAAGTGATTACAGTCGTCGCCCATGAGCTTGGGCATTACGTGAACAAAGACATCTGGAAGGAAGCCCTCCTATCAGGCCTCTTGACGATTCCACCATTCTTCATCGCCGACTACGTCCTCAAGCAGGACGCAACCAGTTTGGGTTTGTCTGGCATAACTGATCCCGCTGGCTTCCCAATAATCTTCGTCATCTTGATCGGCGTTAGCTTTTTGCTTCAACCCATTTCCAACGGGGTTTCCCGAGTAACGGAGAGAAAAGCGGATGAGTTTGCGCTACGAGCTGCGGACGATTCAGAGGCGCAGGCCTCAGCTGAAAGGCGGCTAGCGGACTTGAGCCTCGCGGCCGACAAACCAAACCGGCTTGTCGAACTCTTCTTTTATACTCATCCTTCATCTGCTAGAGACGCGTGCAACTGGCTGAAGATTGGAAGAAAAAGCACACCAATGACCAATGACTTCGGCTCCCCCTGGGCGTGACATTCATTTCGGGTAGACTTTTCTGATTCGTGATATGAGCGACGGTCCTATTGCGCCAAGTAAAATTGCGGTGGTCAACTCGTGCGCGAGGCCGAAGGGATAGGGGCTGACGCTGCCCGTAATGAATGGGACGTAGAGGGCGAGGACCGCGCCCAGCCATGGGTAGCTGAAAAGGAGGGCATCGATAATGGATGTCCCGATATCGAATATCATCGTAAGAAGGAAACCCCCCCCAGCCATCTTCCATCGATTAAACGCGCTTGCATGATGCCATAACAAGCCCGCGAGCAGACCAACAACGGCCATACAGCTCGAAGTCTCCAGAGTCCATATACCCGGCCCATAGGGGCTGACGAAGTCGCTAAGAGTCATGGAGAGCCAACCAACAGCAAACCCTGCCAAAGGACCACCCACAACACCGCCAACGATCACCAGAGACGCGATGGGTTTCACGTTAGGGGGGCCCCAAGAGAGCGCAAACCTGAACGCAACGTTAGCCGCGGAAAGCGACGCCACGAGAGCCAAGAGCCTAGTCTTGCTTGGCAAGCACGACGCCACCTGGATGGATTATCCAGGCTACTACATGTAAAGCCTTCTTAGGGGGTTATGCCTTCAACTTCTCAAAGACCGGCAAACGTCCGAGCTGAACTACGAGTTACGCAAGACCCAGGCTACTCTCTTCTCTCAACCGTTACCGTGCATCTCGTGACTAAGGCTGCTATGGCTCCGAGGGCCGCTAGCCACGGCGCGATTACAGCCCCGATTAGCCCGGCGGTAACCGGGAGTTCGAGAAGTAACCCGCCCTTCTCATTTCGAACAATGATTTTGGTCAGATTACCTTCGTGCAGTAGGCCCCTCACTCTCTTGACTAGGTCGTCCGTGTTAATCGAGAATGCGCCCGACGCCGATTTTCCAACTCGTGCCCCGCAGTTCAAACAGTATTTCGCGGTTTGGGGTAGGTCGGTTTGACATTTCTCACAGCGAACCATTATCTGGATTCCTCGCTATCACACCTTGCATAACAGTCGATTACCGCAAGGGTCTCATTAGAACCTCGCCGGCCGTCTTTCGGGGAGTGGGCTTGACCTCTGGACCGTAGCCCAGCCGGAGAAGAAGTTGCGGGAACCCTTTCACACCCAATGCCTCCCGAAGTCTAGGAAGCAGCTCAGGGACTTCGATCGGTTGATTCAAGAAGGATGCCCAGATCGCCTCCGCGCGGCCACGTAGCAATACCCTTTCCAAGGCCTGACCTGCGGACAACCAGCTCTCTGGGGCATTGGTATCTGTTCCAAGCAGTGCCAAGACGGGGGATCCAGCGGCGAGTTGCCGGTCTTTCGCAGCTTGCCCCTTCCCGAAGTCGAAGGTTCGTACGATAATGGGCGCTAGGTTGGAAGTGAGGCCTCCCAAACCAAGAGCGTAGCCGGGCATGCCATCGTGGCTAACGGCACGGTTGCGATGCATCCAAGCGGCCAGTTCACGACGGAAACTCGAGTTAGCCATTTGAATACGGTCACCTTCAGCAACTAGGTCGGCAACTTTGTTGCGGTCACCATCGCCCAGCACGAAGTGAAGCCACGCGCCTTCTTTGCTTGCCGCCGCCTTTAGCTCTGAGAGGGCTTTTTCTGGAATTTTACGCCGGTTCGAACGGCATCCGGTTTGTGTGGCGTTGGCGTATCGCACGGAAGAGTAAATCATCTTCAGCAGCGGGTTTTCGTTTCTCGCCAAAACCCACGCGTGCTAGAAGGTCACGTTCATCCTTATCTGGGAAGGTTTTCACTTCGCCCTCATAGCCAAAATGCCGAAGAGCCACACGCAAGTTGAGGAGGGCCGCACCACATGCCATCACTAGTTCTCGGTCTTCGGGATCACAGACCGTGAGAGCCCGGGTTCGAATCCGCATATAGCTCGACGTCATCTCCCACAATCTTGAACAGCCAAGGTTGGGAATTATGTCCCGATGGTGCCAGGATAGCATAGTTCAAGAGGTACCGTAACTTGTCGGAGGACTTTCCCTTTTTCGGAAAGATCCGCTCGGAAATTTCCCACGGGTCCCATAATTCTGACATTCCAGAGTTCCCCGGATTTCGCGAAAATCCGGAGACGCCCAGCTATTAAGAGAAGTGCCTAGTTCTCTAGCTAGAACACCAAAAGTCTGTTATCACACCTTACCGATTTTCGCTTCGATGGCTCGCCATGAAGGAGTATGATGTTATCGCAATCGGTACCGGTTCAGCGATGTATATTGTCGAAGGCATGATGCAAAGGAATCCGAATATCAAGGTCGCTGTCATCGACAAAGACGAGCCGGGTGGAATATGTCTGACTCGTGGCTGCATACCCTCCAAGATTCTACTCTACCCAGCAGAGGTGGTGCGCACGATTCAACGGGCAGGTATCTTTGGAATTGAGGTCGACTTGAAGACAGTGAATTTTGCGAAGGTAATGAAGCGGATGCGAACCCTAATCGACAACGATATAGAATCAATAAGGCAAGGCCTCTCTAGTTCTCCGAATATTGACTACTTCCACGCCGTTGCTGAATTTACGGGCCCGTACACGCTCAAAGTTCAAGATGAGACGATCAGGTCGAATATGATTCTCCTATCCATAGGTTCCCAGTCAACCATTCCCCCGATTGATGGCTTAGATGAAATAGGCTACTACACAAGCGACACAATCCTCTACGAAACGAAACTACCAAAAAGCATCGCAATCGTGGGCGGCGGCTACATAGCGGCCGAGTATGGCCATTTCCTATCGGCGATGGGTTCGAGGGTCACGATAATCGGCAGAAACCCACAGTTCCTCCCGCAAGAAGAACCTGAGGTATCTGCACTCGCCAAAGAGGAGCTAGGGAAACACATGACCGTTCTGACAAATCATGAAGTCGTGCAAGCGGGTAAGGCGGCCGGGGGCGAGAAGAAACTTGTTGCGGTTGACAGGGAAACAGGACAGAAGATACCGATTGTTGCTAATGAGATAATGATTGCCACAGGCCGAGGACCTGGTACGGACATCCTTCGTCCAGAGCGCACAGGAATTAAGACTGACGCACGAGGGTGGATTGTAGTCGACGAATACTTGCAAACCACATCTCCCAACGTTTGGGCGTTCGGCGATGCGAACGGCAAGTACCTCTTCAAGCATAAAGCCAACTACGACTCCGAAATAGTCTATTACAACGCCGTTCTGGGAAAAAAGATTCCACTCGATTACCACGCCGTCCCACATGCAGTCTTCACGGACCCCGAAATCGCTAGCGTTGGTTTGAAGGAGAAAGAGGCGTTAGAGCGATTCGGTTCGGACAAGATTATGGTCGGTTTTAAACGATATGAGGACACAGCCAAAGGAGAAGCTATGGCAGTGAAGAACTACTTCGTGAAGGTGATCTTGGAAAAGGATAGCTTCCGCATACTGGGCGCTCACATTATCGGGCCAGAAGCATCCGTCTTGATTCAAGAGATCATCAACCTCATGTACACGCCGGAACAGAGCGCGCGGCCCCTAATGACTGCAATGCACATTCACCCGCGCTGAGCGAGGTAGTCCAACGAGCTTTCGGATCACTAATGACAACTGAAGAATACCATCACCAGCTAGGTCACATGATGGATCACGAAGAGCACGGCTGAACCACATTACTCCAAGCCGCAATGGAACTGGGGCTATTCTTGACAAGCCGAAACTGAAGCGATACCAAATAGTTAGTTTTTCTAACTATTTGAAATGCGAACTATAATGGAACAGAACCTAGTCAAGCCCTCGGCTGACGGATGCGCACGTGAGGTACTCGATGTGGTTCCACTCGTCATGCGTGGGATACGTGAACAGCTTCGGAAACATGGGGCCCGGGTGTTGTCTGTCCCGCAATTCAGAACGCTTCTCTTCATAAACCGGCGCAAGGGAACATCACTCTCGGAAGTCGCTGAACACATCGGACTTACACTACCTTCGATGTCTACTCTAATAGATGGACTAGTTGGTCGTAATCTCGCAGTGCGACGAACTGACCCAGACGACCGAAGGCGCATGACATTGACTTTGACAGAGCGAGGGCAAGCCTCCCTGCAGATAGCGCGAGAGGCGACGCAAGCCCACCTAGCCGAACACCTCGGCCACTTGACCGAACAGGAACGTAAAACGATCATTACCGCGATGCAGCTTCTGAGAAGCAGTGTCTCGGAGAGTTCTGCATAATGTCAGACGTTCAGACTGAAGTACTTGCGAAACAGGAAGGCGAGGCTCAAACCCTTCTTGAAACGCAATTACTGACCAGACGCTTTGGGACACTAACCGCTGTCGACGGCCTATCCGTGTCCATAAAATCCGGTGAGATGTTCGGCCTTGTTGGTCCTAACGGGGCCGGCAAAACAACCGTAATCAAAATGCTAACCACGCTTCTTCCGCCTACTTCTGGAAATGCATGGGTTGCAGGTTATGATATTGTAAAACATGCGAGCTCTGTGAGACGTATTATTGGCTGTGTACCTCAGTTGGTTTCAGCTGACGGCGCACTGACAGGTTACGAGAATCTGCTAATTTTCGCAAAACTCTACGCCATCCCCGCGCGGAACGTGA
Organism: Candidatus Bathyarchaeota archaeon; assembly: GCA_963780265.1. Classification (GTDB taxonomy): domain Archaea; phylum Thermoproteota; class Bathyarchaeia; order 40CM-2-53-6; family 40CM-2-53-6; genus FEN-987. The sequence goes on along the minus strand of CAWABQ010000042.1, from coordinate 45,270 downwards.
GCAACGAATCCGCGACTCCTTAGAGTTCATGGGTCTAGCCGATGTATCGGATAAACTTGTTCGGAATTATTCTGGCGGAATGATTAGGCGCTTAGAAGTTGCTCAGTCCATGTTGCATAGGCCAAAGGCGTTGTTCCTTGACGAACCAACTGTGGGCTTGGACCCAATAGCAAGGAAAGCGGTGTGGGAACACGTTAAACGTCTACGCACTGACTTGGGCACTACTTTCCTACTTACAACTCATTACATGGAAGAAGCGGATCACCTTTGCGACAGGGTTGCCATTATGCATCTGGGCAAAGTGGCAGCGATAGGTACACCAGCAGAACTCAAAGCCTCGATTGGGGGAAACGGGGTCACACTCGAGGATGTTTTCGTTCACTACACGGGGGCTGAATTGGATTCAGGCAGTTATCGTGAGGTATCAAGAACAAGGAGGGCTGCACGAAGACTTGCTTAACCTAAAGTGGACCACTCCCGGCAACATCTTAGCGGCGATAACCAATTTTGCGGGTGCCACACTGACAATCGCAGAGCTGGAGGCACGCAAACTCCATCATGACTCGACCGAACTGATAACGCGAGCAGTACAGCCCGCCCTCTGGTTACTAATCTTCGGTGAGGTTTTGGCCCGCGTACGAGCTATACCCACTGGAAATCTCTCTTACATAGATTTCATGACGCCCGGCATCTTGGCTCAGAGCGTCTTGTTTATCGCAATATTTTACGGCATAGCGGTGATTTGGGAGAGGGATTTGGGGATTTTGCACAAGCTGCTGGCTAGCCCTGCGCCGCGTGCGGCCCTGGTCTTGGGCAAGGCGCTGTCTGCTGGTGAGGTGGGATTGTCACAGGCTGTCATCATCTATTTACTGGCACTCGCACTTGGAGTCAGAATTAACTGGACCATCACTGCCGTGGTAGGGGTATTGGTAGTCGTGGTTCTCGGATCGGCGCTCTTCTCAACATTCTCATTGATTGTAGCTTGCCTAGTCAGGACGCGGGAACGTTTCATGGGCGTCGGCCAATTGCTCACAATGCCACTTTTCTTTGCCAGCAACGCCATCTACCCGATTTCCATCATGCCCATCTGGTTGCAGACCATTTCGCAAGTCAACCCGTTAACCTACGAGGTTGACGCATTGCGGGCGCTCATGATAGTTGGTGGGCCAACGGTCTATGGGTTGATGGTGGACCTGGCAATGCTGCTGGTAACCATCGCCATCCTGGTGATTATGGCTGCCCGGCTATATCCAAGGGTCATTTTCTAGGCGAGAAAGAAAGCTACGTGAGGTCTAATAGCTGGCAAGAATGTCTAGCTGAAATTTGGTGTTGTTGTATTTAGTGGCATGAGAAATCAGCAGCCTGTTTCATGTTGAAAAACACACCCAGAAAGAACAGGCACTTCGAATGAAGGGCCAATTTGGCGGGCCCGCCGGGATTTGAACCCGGGACCCTTCCCCAAGAAGGCTTCTCGGCCGGTTTCTTTTCGGGTGGCTTCCCATGGGTTCGAAAAGCCCAGAGGTAAAAGCATCACCGACACCGAGTCGGCGTCTCCGATGCTCTACCTTTTCAGGATCCAAACATCAAGGATCTGACTGAGCTACGGGCCCTGCCAGTCCAGCAAGTGCGGAGACTACGTAAACTTTTCCACCACGGCTGACTCTGCCGCTAAATGAGATTCGCCATGGATCCGAATCGATCGCCGGCAGCGCCGTTGTAAGCCCCCGCAATCATCTCTACCAAAGCTTCTCGTGGTACGAAACCAAAACCTTTTGCGACACAGGTAGCCTTAATCAATCTGGCATTCATGTCATCGATGGTCCGGACAGCTCTAACTTCCTGGCGTGGCAGGCCGCAAACTCCGAGCGTTTCGATCCACTGTTCCCTTGGAATCGTGTAGAGCAGGCGCTGCCAATGCACCCGTTTCCCGTCGATGCGTCGACACCGTTTCAAAGCTTCCGACTCTGCTATGAGACGGATTGTACCCAAAGGCACACCAAACCTCCGCAGAATTGAGAATAAATCGGACATATCATCGAGCTTGGCCAACTGAACATCGCCGCTGAACCCATCCGCGAGGGCTGCTGCAAGAAGGCGGTCTTTCTTAAGATAGACGAGCATGAAAAACTCAGCTACGTGGTGGGTCAAATAGCAACGAAACTTCCGGCGAAGTCGTTTCCAATTCTGCCTAGATCGAAATCCGCAAAGCTCGATGATAACTCTGCCTGAATTATTTGGAAGAAAGAAGTCAGGAAAAAGAATCTGATTTCCACATCGGACCATTCGTTCATACTCGTGCGGAACTAGGTTGGTGATCAGATTCTCTGCCAAGAGCAACTCATACAATGAGCGAACGTCATATCCAACTGACGTCGTGTACTTGTAGCTTCTAGATTGTCTAAAACGCTGACTTTGCACCTTCCAATATTCACTCGAGTTTAGCCTCATGCTTGCGTGCCAAGACTTGAGCGCGATTTTGCCTCCTTTGCTCTGGCCCCAATGCTGATTGCGTATCTCGACTATCCAGGACTTCCATTCATCATCCTTGATTCGTCGAATCACGTTTCTCAACACGGAAATCGGCAAACTGTTCCGTTCACTGAGATAACTAGCCCGAAGAACGTTGTAGTTGGAAACTCCGATGAGTGTAGCGTAGTCCTTCCAAGCGAGCTTTGACTGCTGTTTGGAGACTTCAAGCAGTTGTTTCAACTTTCCCTTTTCAAAGAAAATTCGCTGGTCGTTCAAATTACGCTATCCTTCAGTTCATCGAGAGATGAACCGAGACAGTATAACATCTGGAGGTAAGTGAAAGTAGTCCTGAGCTACGGGCCCCGCCGTTCCCCAAACGCTTCGAAATCAAAAGGTTTTGCATCGAGTGAAGATTCACGTTACCGTGTTATTTCCCGAAGAGTTACGCTAATTTTACCTTGCTTTTGGCTGCGTGCGATGGAGAGTTCGAGGTTTTCCCCGACCTTTTTGTCTTGAACGACATGCTGAAGGTCTTCCGACGTCTTAAGAGGCTTGTTATCAGCCTCTAGGATTATGTCGCCCGCTGACACTCCGGCCCTATCGGCCGGGCTACCTCGCCCCACCTTCACCACCAGAACGCCGTCTTGGTGTGGAAGCTCGTAGGATTCAGCGATATCGCGGTTCAGCGTGAGGCCGGCCACACCAAGGTAGGGTCTAACGACGGCCATGCTCGATGATTTCCTTTGCAATTCTTCTTGCCGTGTTAGTCGGGATTGCAAATCCTATGCCCTGGGCGAACGGAATATTCGCCGTATTCATCCCGATTACAGAACCTGAACTGTCAACCAGTGGACCGCCGCTATTGCCCGGGTTGATTGACGCATCGGTTTGGATGAGGTCTTCATACATGCGGTCTTCGACGTGAAGGTGCCGCTTCAGCGCACTGATGACGCCAACCGTGGCCGTCGGACCTGGGAGGAGAAATCCGTAGGGGTTGCCGATAGCAATCGCAATTTGCCCCACAACGAGCTTATCTGAATCCCCGAGTTTCACCGCCGGCAAACCCTCACCGTCCACACGGACAACCGCAACGTCTGACATCGCGTCTGAGCCTAGCACTTCGCCCTGAAACTTCTTGCCATCAGACGTGACAACTTCAACTCGTTCCGCATCCTCCACAATGTGATGGTTGGTGAGAATTCCGCCGTTCGAATCGAAAATTATGCCCGAGCCCAAACCTCGGACAGGCACGGCGTCGAATAGACTCTCCTGTATGACACGCAGGGTAGCCACCGATACGACTGCCGGGCTAACCTTCTGTATAGCCGCTATGACGTCCTTCTCATTAACAGGCATCAAACGAGGCTTCGCCACGCAGCAAAATCCGCAGAGCGCTATTTAATGACTGACTACTCAAATAATAGAACGGAGAGATTCTTGAACGAGGCGTCCTACTACAAATGCGGCGCATGCGGTTACGAATTTCTTTCGAAGATTAAGCGCCCAACTTGCCCGCATTGTAAGAATGACAAACTGCAAGGTAAGGACATTAAGGCCATCGCCGGGCTTGATGAATGATGGCGGCGCGGGTTGGCGCCCTTCGCCAGGAGAAGACTATGCTGCTCCTTTGGGCGGGATTCGAACCCGTGTCGACGACGTGACAGGCCGTCATCCTAGACCACTGAACGACCAGGGCATCGGCAACCCACAAATCCGGGTGCCAGTTTAAAGCCTTGCTACACCACAAATTTCCTGAAAGGAAAGGAAGCCCATCGACAGGTCTGGTCTTGGCAGAAATGCAACACACGACCGACATATTTTCGATCCTGCTGTTAGTCCTTGTTGCAGTGTTGATTCTTGTCCCGGTGATCATAACTTACTTACGTGTTCGGCAACGCATGCTCCAAGGAATTTTCAAGAATTTCTAATCTCATCGGTGAGTTGTAAGAGTCTGCGAAGTCGCCTTCGAAATATTCGTCCCTATTCCTCGCATCGGCGCTTCTCAAATCAGTTTCGAGTCTCCGAAGATCTATCCGCTTGATTTTTCCGCTCACAGTCTTGGGCAACTCGTTAACAAATTGTATGATTCGCGGCCGTTTGTAGGGCGCCATTCGTTGCCTGGTGAAAGTGAAGATTTCTAAGGCTAACTCCTTGGAAGGAATCAGGTTCGGCTTCAGCATCACGAACGCTTTCGGAACGAATCCTCGCAAAGGATCTGGGCTTGCAACCACAGCAACCTCTGTTATCGATGGGTTGACCAGAAGTTCGCTTTCTACCTCGAAGGCGCTTATCCTATAATCTGAGCTCTTGAACACATCGTCCGCTCTTCCGATAAACCAGAAATAGCCGGCGGCGTCGCGTGAAGCCAGGTCGCCCGTGAGGTACCAATCGCCAACGAAAACCTCCCGATTCTTCTCTCGAGGATCTATGTAGCCTTCCATCACTCCAACGGGTCTCCGCGGCTTGACTCGAATAGCGAGAATACCATCGGCCTTCGTCGAAACAGGATGATATTCATCGTCCAATATTGCCACGTGAAACCCCGGAGCCTCAACTCCCATTGAACCCAACTTGACATCCATACCCGGGAAGAACCCAACCGATATGGTCGTTTCAGACTGGCCGAAACCTTCCCTTATTGTAACCCCGGTACCATTACGTACTTTCTGGTTTATCTCGGGATTAAGCGGTTCGCCAGCACTGACGAGTTCTCTAAGCGAGAAATGGTAGTCCTTCAAGTTCTCTAAAAGTAGGAATCTCCAGACTGTTGGAGGGGCACAGAGAGTTCTCACTTCGTAGCTTTCAATCGCGCTGAGCACGTGTTTGGGGTCGAATTTTCCAGTGTAATTGTAGAGGAAGCTTGTGGCTTCTGCGTTCCAGGCCCCGAAGATGCTGCTGTACGCGTACTTGGCCCAACCGGGCGCGCTAATGTTGTAATGCACCTCACCCCTCTTAGCCCCAATCCAATACATGGTGGTCAGGTGTCCAATTGGATAGCTTCCATGGGTATGCAGAACAAGTTTGGGTTTGGCAGTCGTTCCCGACGTGAAGTAGATGAGAAGTTCATCTTCAGGTCTGAACGTGTCCTCGGTTCTGAAGTTTGCAGATTGGTCGTCTATCTCAGCATAATCCACCCAACCATTCGGCCTTCCTCCAACACTAACCTTGGACACAGAGCCGGCTATTGAAGCCGAATCAATTTTACCTGTTAGCTCTATGTCGGTGAAGACGCACTTTGCTTTCCCCCTCCCAATTCTGTCTTGAATGTCATCACCCGTCAGGAGAGTGGAAGCAGGTATGATTACGCATCCGGCCTTCATTGCGCCAAGAAAAATTTCAAGTAATTCAACGGAGCTGGACATCATCAGCATGATTCGGTCCCTCTTCTTGAGCCCAAGGTTTCTCAGGAAGTTGGCCGCCCTATCAGACCGCTCCTTCATTGTCTGAAAACTGACCCTCTTTTCTGACCCTATGTCGTCTACATAGATCAGGGCAGGGTGGGAACATTTCGCTGCCAAAGTGTCGAAGTAGTCAAGGGCCCAATTGAAAATTTTCATTTCTGGCCAGTCGAATCCGGCCTTCGCATGCTCGTAGTTGTGTGCGTTAACAAGCAAATCTCGAGCTGCGGTGAACTCGCTTAGGCCTGCCAATTCTATCGTGCCCGAGTCGAACAGAGCTTCTTCTAAGTATTGTTTCTAATTTCTTGCAATAGCAAGAAGCGCCAAGAAACATTCATTGTTTCTAATCGCAAGTTGCTAATTATCCCAGGCGACAAAGGACGTATGCAATTTCCGCGACGGCCTCGGAGGATTGAAAGTCAAAGATCTTGTGGTCCTTGGCATTAGCCGAGACTCGGTAGATTCGCACAAGCGCTTCGTAGTCAAATACGGTCTTCAATAGACAAGGGTGGTAGAGTGAAGAATGAATAGAGGCTGGTGAGGGTGGTCGGTCGCTTGGGCGAAATTCTCAAAGACTTGGAATGCCCTCTCTTTCAAGCGAATCCCCTGGTTGTGTCGGTACCTTGGTCAATCTTGATGTGGCTTACGTTCCAACGCCGAAGGGCATTGTTCGCAGAATGCTAGGGATGGCGCGCGTACGTCGTGGTGAGACCGTTTTCGACCTTGGGGCGGGCGACGGGCGCATACTCATTGAGGCCGTCAGGAGGTTTGGAGCACGAGCCACAGGTGTCGAGGTGGACCCAGAACGGCTGGCTCGAATCCGAGAGCGATTAACCGCGACGGGCACAGACGCAACGGTGATTCAAGGAGATTTCATGGAGGTCAACCTCTCAACTGCCGACGTGATCGCGATTTACCTATCCGCTTCCGTAAATGCTAAACTGGCGTCAAAGCTGAGGAATGAACTCAAAGCCGGGGCGCGGGTCGTTTCCCTAGATTACGTCCTCCCAGGTTGGACTTTAGAACGGGAATTGACTGTGAAAAGCGGTGGTATCGCACGCAAACTGTATTTGTACAGGGTCAAATGAAACGCGCCAGTGCCAGGCGTGGAAATCGACCGCGTAGATAACTTACCTACAAATTGTATTAGAATTGTAAATAAGTAAGCACGGTACAAGAATATGTCAGCAGCGGCGGAGGTGATATGTTGTCTAAGTTGAAGCTTCTCCTTGCTGCGACAGCCATAATCATCTTCGTTACTCTGATTGTGACCACAGGCAACGTGAGTTACATTTCGCACGTCTTGCGAGTCAGAGCTCTCATGGGTGATGGGGAGGGAGGTGGGCACGGCATAATCAGGGCGTTTCTGGGTTTTCTATAGAACTAAGCCCTGTCCCATTACCTATGCCATTTTTTCCCTTCCTGGGTATAAATTATAAAGCTATTATACGGAGTAGCCAAACCTACGCCTAAACGGGATAATTAGTATGCTCGGGACCGAAACGGTGAGTTTAGCCGATTTCCGGCACAAAGGAATTAGAGAAATCCAAAAACGGCTTGACCAAACAAACATCAAGATTCTCTCAGCCATGTGGAAATTTGGCCCCCGAAACCTTCTCGAAGTTTCCAGACGGACCGGGATACCGTTCACTTCTGTATACCACCGCGTGGCCAAAATTGAATCAAAGTCGAATCGTGTTGCCTCTCTCATTCCACAACATTCCAAACTGGGATTGGTGCGAACTGTTCTCCTCGTCCATGCGAGTCCTGGATGCGAAGAAAGAGTTACAGAGGCATTGAAGTTACCGAACCTTTGGAGGTCCGTAAACCGCTGCGAGGGTACCTTTACCCACCTTTCAGTTCAGCACATCCCTGTACGACTCATGAAACAATTCCGGACGTACGTGAAACAACTTGCTGAACTAGGTTTGATCACGGAATACAAACTGATCCCCACGGGACAGTACATTCCCAACTTTCCCGATTTCAAATTCTACGACCCGGTCTCGAACCAATGGACATTCGACTGGAGAGGTTGGTTCGCCGCGCTCAAGAACAAGCCCTCCAAAACGATCGAAGACCCGGAGAGTTACGCTATACTGGCGGACAAGAAAGACCTGCTCATTGTGAAGGAGCTTGAGAAGAATGCCCGCATTAGTTTTACTGACATCGCACCCTTGCTGGGAATGTCTTTGCAGGGCGTCAAGTATCACTACGATAAGAGGTTGGTACCGACAGAGATTGTGAAATACTTTGGTTTTGATGTCTGGCCATATCCTGAAGAAGTGTCCGCTTACCATGAGATTTTGCTCAAGTTTACAAGCGGCCAAGCGATGAACAGCTTCTTTACGTTGGTTCATGAGTTATTCTTTGTCCTTGGTGTCTCGAAGCTTCTTCATGAAGATACTTTGATGGTGCGAACCTACATGCTGCAAAGCCAAGTATCGAACTTGTTCGCGTTCCTCTCTCAGATGGCGAGGGAGGGATTCCTCGAGTCATATTCATCCGTGAGGCATGATTTTGTGGCCAGAGAATCACAAACCATCTCCTACGAACTTTTCGACGACGAGAAGGGATGGACTTTCGACTTGGAGAACTGCCTGTCGGAGCTTTCGAAACTAGCCAAACCCGCTACCATAACCCAAAAGGTCTGATAGTGGTCCCGCGGGCCGGAGTTTCATAGAGCTCAACACTCTATTTTGAATTCGCCGAACCGTGCAACTCGGTTCTCCAGCGACACTCCGGTTTCAGTCGATGTACGCCTAGTAGGCTGAACTCCCCATACCATTAAGGTACAGGACTACAGCTGTCCTTCATTGAATACTGAACGGTACAACTAGTACGATTCCCGATTCGTTTCACTCAGCTCTCTCGCATTAGTAGTCGCAATTACTCACACTCTTAGAGCGATATGCAAGGATGAGCACTCCGATTCCTTCGACACTGCCACGCAGTTGGAATGATGACCGAAGACAGGTTACGATCCCCAAAGAAATGTCGATAGAGCTTGCGGAGGAAATCGGGATTCATTTGGGCGACGGCCAACTGAAGTTCTGCAGGCCGAAACGTGGAGGAACAGAGTATCGATGGATCTATACAGGGCATAACAGAGAAGACCGCGATTACCTCCTTTCGCATGTTTCGACGCTTGTTTCCCAGCTCTACAATCTTCGAGGTAGCATTTACGAGCGCTCTGACAAGTCAGAACTGAATCTGATGTACGGGTCCATGGCTGTATTCTACTTCAAATCCAAGATTCTTGGATTGCCAGTTGGGCCCAAGTACAGAGCACGTATACCCGACGTTCTCATGGAGTCCAAGGACAAATCGTTCTACTCAGCTTGTTTGAGAGGTCTCTTTGACACGGACGGCTCACTCTCATTTGGCAAGAACGTAAGATCCGAATACTCTTATCCCATTTTGAACTTTTCAACATGCAGTCCCTCGCTCGCAAGTGGCACCACTCGCTTGCTCAAGAACCTGGGTTTTCGTTTCTATAGTAGTGTATACCTAAGCAAGCAGATGCGTCGAGTACCACTTCACTTGATATGGATTAAGGGTCGTAAGCAGTTACGTTACTGGATGATGAGGGTGGGATTCTCCAATCTGTCGAAGAATACGAAATTCCTAGTATGGAAAGTCCTTGGTACCTGTCCACCACACACAACTCTTCAAGAACGGCTTCTGCTTTTGAAGGAGAATGGAGCCCCGATCCCACGACCAGCAAAATAATGGTCCCGCGGGCCGGATTTTCACAGGGTAACTCCTGCTTTGAACCAGCGACACTCCGGTTTCGGTTGTTAGCCTAGTAGGCTGACATGGCCGCGCCTTGGGCGCACACCTACAGCGTCTCCGTCACTCCTAGTTAGAGCGACTCGGAAGCTCTACCAGGCTGAGCTACCGCGGGACCGAATCAAAGCCTCAGCTCTGTAGCCTATAAGGTTTCATGAACAAACCGTCGCTCATCGCACCTTTCTTGTTTGAAAATAGGCGTCCGAGTTAAATCTTCGTAAACATTCTCCTCCGTCTTAGGTTAGTTCCATTGGTATTCAAGCGATCTTTCCGTGTTCACTGGGTTGACACAGACATCGCAGGCGTCATGCACTTCAGCAATTTCTTCCGTTACTTCGAAGCCTGCGAAGAAGAATTTTATCGTTCACTGTCTCTGCCGCTGACTGAGATTCGCGATAGATTTGGTGTAATGTTACCGCGCGTTGAGGCCCACTGTCAGTACAAGGCCGCGTGCAGATTCGATGAGCCGATCGATGTTACGTTGAAGGTTCGAGAGATCGAAGAGAAGACCATCAGCTACGATTTCCAGATCGTCCGTCAATCAGACGGAAAACTCGCGGCGGAAGGCTTCGTGAAATGTATTGCAGTAAATTCAGAATGGAAGGCTATACCATTGTCCGCCGAAGTCGCAAGAACAGTTCGCAACAATATAGGCTAGAGAGGATAACGCGTCCGAAACCATACGGGGGTCGCTAATCCTTTGGAAGTTCCGGAGCCACTAGGGCACTCGTAAAAGCACTCAAATCGAAAGCTATCGCTGCGACCGTCCACAACCCTCGCAGAACGTTTGGTCACCCGTATTCTCTGCCCCACAGAACTTGCATAACCAACCCCGAATTTCCGCGGCTGCGGGCTTTCTTCTCCCACCCTTAATTCCGAGCAGGGACAGGAGAATTCCTACCAGCAAGATTTCGTAGCCGGCGAACTGGATAATTGGATTCAGGAGAGTTACGCTCTCGACTGCATTTAAGCTGAAGATTACTACGCAGCGAGTGGTGTCCTGATTGTCGAAGACAAAGTAATACGTGCCAGAAGTGGTGGGTGTAAACGTGAAGTTGTAGGATACGGCTGTTGGTCGAGCTAGGATTATTGCGCCGGGATGCCCCGCCCGCCATTGTGAGAAGTTTCCTTGATCCATCACGTAGAATGCTACTTCGTGCCCGTCAGCGACTTCCAACGACCCCTGGACCTGCGCGTTACTGTTCAGGTCAGCGGGGAGAAAGGTGTAGTTTGCAGGTGGGACGGCTAGGAGTGTGGGGGGTAGGATTGGGTTTTCAGTCTGATAGTGTGACGCTAACCCGAAGGCCTGAGCAATCGGGCTGAGAAAATGTGGGTCTTGCACGAGCGTAAATATTCCGACCAGGACCAGGAGCAGGCCGATTGTCAGAATCTTTTTTCGCGTCGTCCTCACCATCACTATTCAGTTTGGTCTAGTTCAACCGCATTGGAATGGATGGCGGGCCCGCGGGGATTCGAACCCCGGATCCCAGGCTTTCGCCGCATCCGCTCCGAAGGCTTACACGAATCCGTTGCATCTCTGTGTCTTAATCCTGGCTCGACTACGGGCCCGTACCGTCAGCAGCCATAGGCTAAGATTGGTGTATATGGTTAGCGAAGGTGTATGCAGTATCTCCCCAAAGGGAACACTGTTAGGTACCATACGTACACTGTGTTGGTCGAGCTCGTGGTGAAAACAACTGCCGATCTTATCCGGTGAGGAGATTGAGAAGCGCGTACAGCGCGGTTCGCTAGTCCTCGCGCCTTTCGATCATGACTGCCTAAACGGGGGCGGTTACGACCTGCGCCTTGGAATGGATGTGACCATTCCACCCGGCGAGCGTCGCTTGGTAGCGACTCTTGAGAGAGTTGAACTTGGGGATGATATAGCTGGGACATTGCACATTCGCTCCTCACTTGCACGAACAGGAATAATCGCCAGCCTAGCACTGGTCGACCCCGGCTTTCACGGCCAGCTAACGATATCACTCCTCAACGCCGGAACTGAACCATTCGAAATGAACAGGAATGACAGGTTTGTGCAGCTAGTGCTAAATGAGCTTAGCAGCAAGACACATCACCTTTACAGTGGCAAATACCAAGATAGCCAAGGAATTGTAGATAGGCACCCCTAGTCAGCCTACTCTTTGTGTCAATACGTGTCGAAAGTATTATTACGCTTCGGCACGGGCATGTGCATGTCCCTACTTGTCAAGTCGACTACAGAAGGCAGTATAATGAAAGCAGGTTCACGTATATCCGACCTGAAATACAAGCTCATGACCATCGAGCTGCTCAACCTAGCCAAGAACTACTACACATACAGAGAACTCGCGCAAATCATCGGCCTCCCTGAGACAGTTCTGAGCAGGTACGTCAAGGGCCATGTGTTACCCACGATAGACAGGGCGCAGAACATCAACAGAACCCTCCAGAAGATAATGCGGCTTGAAGGGGAGATTCAGCAAAGGATCCGTTTCGACGAATCAGGATATTTCGATAATACCAAACTCATCTCAGATACGCTTCTACTTGAACGGGCAGTTCAACATGCCGTAAACGCATTTGCGGGTATGCGGATAACAAAGATCCTTGCGGCCGCCGTGGACGGTGTACCTCTGGCGGCTCTTCTTGCACACAGGCTTGGCGTTGGCCTCATAATTGCAAAGAAGAACAGGGAGGTAGGAGTACGGGAGTTCATCGAGGAAATCTACATCCCCAACAGGACTGCGATAATGGTCAGTCTATACGTCCCACGGGACGCGCTAAGGAAAGGAGACTGCGTACTCATAGTAGACGATGTCATCGATAGCGGTGAGACACAGATCGCGCTAACGCGAATCGTTCAGAAAGCCAAAGCAGAAGTCACGGGCATGTATGCACTCATCAGCATGGGTTCAGAGTGGAAGAGCAGAATCGAAGCCGTCACTCATTGCCCAGTAGAAATCGTTTTGCAAGTAGGCAAGAAACCACTGCAAGAAGTCTGAATCAGGTTCAGCCTTCATTCGGCAACCTGCCTAGATAGGGCGAGTATTGCATTGCAAGAGTCAGTTGCATATTTTGTGCGCTAACTCTCAAGGACAGACATCTTGGCTTCGAGCTCATCCTGTCTTAGCACGCCCCTCTCCGTAATGAAGCCCGTCACAAGCTCTACTGGTGTGAGGTCGAAGGCCGGGTTAAAAACTGGGACACCTTTCGGCACAATTCGTTTTCCTCCTATGTGAGTGATCTCCTGCGGGTTTCTTTCCTCGATTTTCACTTCAGACCGTTCATTCTGAAGGTCGAAAGTTGAGGTAGGGGCGGCAACATAGAATGGAACTTGGTTTGCTCTCGCAGCCAGCGCAATAAGATAAGTGCCTACCTTGTTGGCGACGAATTTCCTTGTGATTCTATCAGCACCTACCATCACTTTCTGAACCATACCCATCTTCATCACGTAGCCAACTGCGCCGTCAACGATCAATGTCACCGGGATTCCGTCACTAAGAAGTTCGTAAGTAGTCAGTTTAGCTCCTTGAAGCCTAGGCCGCGTCTCAGTGGCGATCACCCGAACACTCTTGCCCTGTCGAATGGCTGTGCGAATCGGAGCAAGGGCGGTGCCATAACTTACAGTTGCAAGTGTTCCAGTGTTGCAATGGGTTAGGATTTGATCGCCATCGTCAATGAGGCTAGCGCCCTGCTCGCCAATCTTATGGTTTACTTCGACATCTTCCTGAGCGATTTTCTGAGCTTCAGCGACGACCTGCGAGGCTATCTGGCTCGGTCCGCCCCCCGTCTGTCGAGCTTTCCGAAGAACCCTGTCGATGGCCCAGAACAGGTTCCACGCGGTCGGGCGACTCTTGCGAAGTGCTTCCGCCGCGGTCTGAAGTTCCTGCATAAATTGCTCTCTATTCTTGGTTCGGCTCGTGTTGGCTGCTAGCGCGAGCCCCATTGCAGCGGCAACGCCAATCGCTGGTGCTCCACGCACGGTCATTTCTTTGATAGCCTTCGCTACCTGCCGGTAATCTCTGAGCGATACGTACGCAAATTTGTTGGGCAGCCTGGTTTGGTCGATCATTCTCACTCGGCCGCCAACCCATTCAATGGTTCTCAGCTCGGACATGCGCTGCAACTAAGTCGCCTGTTAAGAGGAAGGGTTACGTGTTGGATTAGCTTTCCCATGTCATTCCTTCAGATGACCCTTGGCCGGATTCTGTGTGGAGCAAATTCGGTTGAAGCAAACTTATGACGTGTATTATCGCTTTGTAGTGTACCTAGTCGCAAAAGCATTAAGGGATGATGCATCAGCGGTGAGCGGAGTGCCCGTCCATGGAGAACAGCAGCAGCGCAACACCTCAAGCTCCTCCTGCACAAACCCAAGAAAAACCACAGTTTACCCCATGGAACGCCATGTCCGACCGGGGTTGGGTTTACATACCGTACAAATCTGAGCTCATGGAGTTGCGGGACCGAGGGTTCGGCGACCTCAGGAACGACAAGCTCCTTCTCTCTCCATACGAATCCTTCTACCTTGTAGAGAAACAGAAGATTCGCGTGTTCACCAAGAATGCCAACCGGGAGTTGGAGCTTCGAGACCTGGTCCGGAGATTCTCAGTTGGCAAACCCGAGATCTGGATAAAGTATTTGGTCTACAGGGACCTACGGGACCGTGGGTACATAGTTCTGAATCCACCAAGGCTTTCGATTTTGACATTTACGGGAAAGGACCGCTCAGGCGGTTGATTTCGATTGTTTATGAAGGCGGTGAGGCGAGCCTCAGGAAACTGGGGAAACTGCTTCGATATTCTGACAAAGAGAAGAAGGAACTTATTCTAGCAGTTGTTGACCGACGCACCGACATTGTCTACTATACGTTAAGTTCGTTGAATGTCTAGAAACGGTACGACGGCTTATTGTGGTTGCCGAGCGTTGCAGTGTGGACAGATTAGTTCCGCACCCTGCAGCTGAGCGCCGCACTGAACGCAATACCTGATTTGAACAGGGCCTGTTCCAGGCGGTGCGATTGGTTGGGGCATTGCGGACTCGGGGCGGCGATGATGAATAGAGCTTCCTAAGGCTCCACCGAATGCTCCCGCAACCAGGTTCGTTAACAATATGAAACCGACTGCTTCCTGCAACTGTGATAGCGGAGGCGTCGGGCTGTTGGGGATCGGTATAACTCCGAAGATGAGAAAGATTTGGGAGACGCCAAGGAAGAACGGGGTGCCAAGAATGCCTGCCAAGGCTCCAGCTGCAGCCCCCTGACCGATCTGCCCGTAGAGAACGTATGCTGCGACTACGCCTCCAATCAAGGCCCCGATCGCGGTTGAGAACGGTAAATCGCTTATGCTAAGAATCGTCGCCAACACGCCGCCTACAACGAGCCCGCTCAACGTTGCAGCCCAAAGGTCCTTACTCTTAGCGGACAAAGCAATTCCAATTCCCAGAATTCCCGCTTCGCTATAAAGCATTGCACCTTCAATGCGCCCGCCTTCGACTTACAACATTATAGGAGGGGCTCTCGTAACTGCAAATCCAAACGTGAAGAAACTTGGCTGCAAAAGCGTTCACGCTGCCGCGAGGGATCCGAGATACAGATTCTGTTGAGATGAATCGAAGGTTATGGCTCTATGATAAGATACGAGATGTTGTTCGTAGATACGGGTTCCAAATGGTTGAACCTGCAACGATTGAGAATCTAGAGACGCTTGAAGCCAAGAGTGGACCGACCATCCGCAATGAAATCTACTGGTTCAAGGACAAAGGCGGCCGAAACCTTGGCCTCCGGTTCGACCTCACGGTAGGCATAGCAAGGATGGTCGCTAACCGCTCCGACCTACCCGAGCCCATCAAGTTCGCCACGATTGGTGGAAACTGGCGGTATGATGAACCCCAATTTGGGAGGTATCGATACTTCACCCAATGGGACGTTGAAATCTTCGGCTCCGAAAGCCCGCTAGCCGATGCCGAGGTGATTTGCGTTGGGGCAGATATTCTAAGCAGCGTTGGGTTGAAAGACTCCGTAATCAGAGTAAGCAACCGAAAGCTCACAGAAGCTTACCTCAAACAGTTGGGTATTCGTTCGGGCGAGAGACTCGATCAGTGCCTCAGAACCATCGATAAGTTCAGAAAGACGAACCGCCCGCAGCTTGAAAAGGAGTTCCAAGCGGTCAAAATAAAGAAAGTCGCGATTGAAGAAATTTTCTCGTTCATTTCACTGAATGGGTCGCCTCAGAGTGTTCTTGAGAAGCTGGATAGTTTCACCTTCAAGGAAGAGAATGCTAGGAAAGGTTTGGAGGAGTTGAAGATTCTCGCAGACGCGATGGCATCCTTTGGGCGTTTGGGAAGTTGTGTCTATGATCTGAGCATAGTGCGCGGCATTGGTTACTACGACGGAATCGTATTCGAAGCTTTCGACAAGGGTGGGGAGGACGTGGGATCAATCTTCGGGGGAGGAAGATACGATCGCCTCTGCAAAACATACGGAAAACGTGACATACCGGCAACTGGCGTGGCGGGTGGGATTGAACGCCTCATGATTTCCCTAGAACGAGACAACCTCTTTCCGAATAGCCGACTCGGTGCCAAAGTCTTCATCGCAACGGTTCAGGAGAGCCTTAAGCTGGAGGCTACTAAGCTAGCACAAGAGCTTCGCGACCACGGGGTCGCAACCGAAGTTGACTTGAAAACACGATCTTTCGGCAAGCAGCTAGAATATGCGAACGCAACAAAGATTCCATACTTGATAGTGCTTGGCCCACAAGAACTTCAATCGCATATGGTCAAAGTCAAAGAAATGGCCACTCGAAATGAAATGGAAGTTTCATTTGACGGCCTAGTTGCGAAACTACAGTCGTTGAATTAGTCGCCGCCGATGAAGACTTCTTTTTCATTGGACTGCAGGATTGCAGTTAGAGTAGCACGCTCACCAACTAAGTCACGCATGGAAACCACTCCAACTAGTTTTCCTTGCTCGTCTACTACTACCACATGCCTTATCCTGTGTTTGTTCATCGTTTTAGCAGCCTCCGCCACGTTAGAGCTGGCCTTCACGGTGATAACCTGTTTTGTGCTCACCTCATCTATTGGCGCGGTTAGTTTTTTGCCCGACGCGATCGCTTTCATGATGTCTCTCTCGGAGACCACTCCGGCGAGCTTCGTCTTGTCCCTGGTGTCGCATATGACTAGGAGGCCCATGTTGTTCTCAACCATGAGTTTTGCTGCGTCAAGCATTGTTGTCCCGGATGGAATTGTGACAAGGGGCCGTTGAATGATGTCCTGAACATTCATGTTTGGCTATCCTCCGCCTTACCAAGCCTAGAATCTATCGGGATATACGGTAGGCCTGTTTTCCCTACGTATAGGGCCTTAGGTCGAATCAGCCTGTTAGCTTCTAGATATTCAATTGAGTGCGCAGTCCAACCTGCAATTCTACTCATAGCGAAGATGGGCGTGAACAAGTCTGTGGGGACTCCTAGTATGTGGAACACGATGCCTGAGTACGAGTCAACGTTCGGGAAGACCGGCAGCCCTGCGAGGTGTTTTCGCGCGCTCGCCTCAATCGCTGCCGCAGTGTCGAACAACTTTGTTTGCCCCCTCTTCGCCGCGAGTTCTCCGCCAAGTTTCTTTAGAATCACATACCTTGGATCCCAAGTCTTGTAAACTCGGTGGCCGAAGCCCATGATTTTCTTTTTTTGGGCGAGGGCGTCGGTAACGTAACTCTCCGCGTTTAGACGGTTACCCACCTCCATGACCGTCCGCAATGCAGCTTCGTTTGCGCCCCCGTGAAGTGGCCCTCTTAATGTCCCAATCCCCGAAGTCATTATGGAGTACATGTCCGCTAGTGTTGAAGCCGTAACCGTGCATGAGAAGGTTGACGCGTTCATTTCGTGCTCTGCGTGAAGAATCAAGGCCACATCCATGACGTGGGCGTCGTACGGGTCAGGCTCTTTGCCCGTTAACATGAATAGGAGATCTGCTGCGTGGCTCAGGCCAGGTTTAGGTGGAACGGGGGCCTTTTGGTTTCTGAACCTGTCAAATGCCGTGATTATCGTGGGCGCTTTGGCTAAGATTCTAAGTGCCTTATCGATTCGTACCTCGATGCTGTCCGTCATCGGTTGAGGGTCGTACAATCCGAGGGCCGAAACTGCAGTCCTTAAGGCGTCCATTGGATCACTTTTCGCAGGAAAAGAGCGAACTAGTTGCGAAACGCCTGGCTCGAGCGCCCGGTAGGATTCGATTCGACGTTTGAATACGTCCAACTGGGATTTAGTCGGGAGCCAACCATAGATGAGAAGGTAGGCGGTTTCTTCGAAGCTGGCGTGTTCGGCGAGGTCATCAATGCTGTAGCCGCGGTAAAAGAGCTTGCTCGCTTCTCCGTCGATAAAACAGATCTTACTCTCTTTCACGTACACATTGTCTAGCCCTTTGTGAATGACAACGGGTTCCTTTATGGCAGACAATTCTACCTGAACGTGGTTCTACTTAGTCGTTTATACAAATTGCTCAGAGTACTAGAGGGAGAAAAAGGAAGAGGGGAATGACGCCGAGTAAGCCTACGTGATTGTTAGTGTGCCGTCGCCCAAGAACCAGAAGGGTGGACTGTAAGTTGTATCGAGGGAGTCCCTTGGTTGGTTCGCGAATGGCGCCACAGTGTTGTACACTGAGTCGTACAAGTTGTCCCCGTGTGTCAAATCGCTTACCAATTGGCCCGTCAAATAGTCGATTGTGCCGAAACTGAGTGTGATTTGCGCCATGCAAATGACTACTGCGCGGGCTTTCGCATTGATCAAGATCTGGCCAATGGAGAAAGAGTTTGAGGAGATGAGTAGAATTAGCTTTACGTTGCTGAGAGAGCCCGTAGGGAAGTGGTTGCTGAAGAAATCGAGGTCAACCCCTAGAGTCCCAGCGTTGAGATTGATCCTACCTTTAGCGAAGTCCGTGGCGTATTTCTGTTGCGTTGCGGAGTTGATTCGTTGTCCCACGTACCAGTAAGTCATGTGACTAAATGTGTAGGTATTCGTGCGCCAGAGTATCACATCATAATTGTTTAGTTGAGTTACCATGAAATCAACGGTGACTGCTGCGCCATTAAGGTCGGTTACTTGATAGCCGGCTTGTTTCAGATCATTATTGATAAGCTTGCCATAGAACCCCATTGGGGCGAGCCCTTCAAGGGACGAGAGTATGACGGCCTTGTGTTGGCTTTGCGCTAAGACTGGGGGCAAGCCAAAGGCTTGCGCTGAAACAGGTGCTACCATAAGAAACGGTAATGACAACAGTATCATTGTGATTGCGGCAAGTAATTTTCGTCGCAAATTTTACACCTTTGCGGGCAGGAAGGATTCCGGGAAATAAAGACTATCCTCGGTGGATAACAAATGCAAGTAAAAAATGCCCAAGAAAATATTTTGGAGTTGCGAGTCGAGTGCAATAAGGTCGTATACGCGGACACTGCAATACGCGCGGTTCGTTTTGATGTTCCGGTGGCTTCTTGATGCAAAGTCGTTGTTGCGTCAACAATGGTTGATGCCTGGAATCTGCTCTTGAAAGAAATGTGAGGTTCACTTGCTGAGCCGAATAAGCAAAAGCCCAAGAGCTACTAGGACGGTTCCCCGAAAAATCGTGTCCCATGCCAAGTTGAATGGCCCAAAACGCCAGTAAGATGCACCGTAGGCGTTTCCCAAGTAAAGTCCGCCAAACGTACAGACCAAGCCGCCTAGGTATTTCATTAGCTTCGAGATCAACGCTTCCTAGCTCGGGTAGACATGGCGCCCTGGATTTTTGTTAATGGGTTGTGGCTCCATCCCCATGAAACATTAATATACATAAAATGGTACACTGTTGTTTCGGCGCCTGATATGTCCCCAGCTCTCAAAACGCAACCCCGTACGCCATACACAGAAACGGCGTCAGCAACCTTCCCAGCCCTATTCGAGCTTCCTCGGCCATTACTGGATTACAGCATCGTCATTGCCATCGTAAAGGGAGACGTCGGGGCAGTCAACATACTCAAAGACGCGATGAGCATTTCAAAGGACCTTCGCATCGAAAGCCTACTCCTGGCGCTAGGGCCTACTACGCCGTTGTCGCTTCAACCACCCTCAGGATCAAGGATATTGTGGGCAACCTTCACCGATGGCCAAAACCTCCTCAACGCCCCCAGATTGACCATAGTGCCACCAAACCACCTAACAGACCTAAGCTTGAACCTAGAAAAACTCTCCAAAACAAGAACCGGCCGCATCCCACTAATCATCGGAGACTTTCTTGACAACGTGCTATCCGTCTCCTCGGCCCCAGCAGAACTCTACTCATTCCTCTGCAAACTCTTCACCAGAATACGAACAAATGGGCAGACAGCGTTCTTCCTAGCCACAGAAGATTTGCACGACTCAAAGAAGACTGCGATACTCAAGAGGTTCGCCGACGTCGTCATCGAATACCGGGCAATACAGGAAGTACCCGACCACAGACTGGAAGCGCGGATCTTCGACCACGCACAAAATCACTACAAAACATGGGACAACAAAGGCACGTATTCAAAATATGAAAACCAACCATTCCTAAGCCACGAACTCCCAATAGTCGGGCGCCAGCACAACCTCATCGGAGAACCCGCCCAAGAATATCTCTGACCAACACGGTCTAATTTCTAGAACGCGCTGTTCCATTCCCTAGACTTTAGTCTCACAGAGTGACATGCCCTCTCCGTGAGTGATGCTTTGACCAATGAAGTTGATATCGCAAGCCGTAGGGAGTTCATACTCTACTGGGCCGGATTCGTCATCCTAATCGTAGGCGCAGTATCCATTCTGATGACCATCTCCGGCCTGATGGTGGATGTGCTCAGCTACCGGTGCTGGTACCCAATAGTCTCACCGATGCTCGGGGTTAATGAACCGCCGAAACCGACGCAGGTCACGGACATGCCATATCACTGTACAAATCCTGCAGTTGCCGTCGTTAGGTTTGTCTTCAATCTTTTCGCTGGACTGATTGTGATAGGGCGGGGGGCTACATGATGCTGAACGGGAAGAAGCGATAGATCTGAGTCGCCAATTACGCGGTTCTCACCGCAGCTACGTCTTCCAATTGCAGTTCTCTCGTTGAAATCTCACGCATTTTGAATTTCTGGATTTTCCCGGTAACCGTCATGGGAAACGTGTCTGTGAACTTGAAGTAGGCTGGGACCTTATAGTAGGCGATTCTAGTTTTGCAATATTCCTGCAGTTCTTGGGCGGTGGCTGTCTCCCCCGGTTTCAATTTGACCCAGGCCAATACTTCCTCTCCGTACTTTCGGCTTGGAACCCCGATTACCTGCACGTCAGAAATCTTAGGATGTGTGTAGAGGAAATCTTCCACTTCCCTTGGGAAAATTTTTTCTCCACCACGGCTAATCATATCCTTGGTCCGCCCGACTATGTTCACGTAGCCATTGTGTTGCATAACTGCAAGGTCTCCCGTATGCATCCATCCCTCAGAGTCTATCGCCTCCTTAGTTGCGCCCGGATTGTGCCAGTACTTTAGCATCACAAGGTAACCGTGAACGCAAAGCTCGCCAGCAGTTCCGCGTGAGAGAGTTTGGCCTGTTAATGGGTCGATGACTTTTGCTTCGACGTGGTGATGGGCGCGCCCGACTGTTGAAACTCGAAGTTCCAAGGGATCGTCGATGCGGGTTTGAAATGAGACTGGGGAGGTTTCGGTCATCCCATAGCAAATAGTAATCTCTCGTATGCCCATGTCCGAGATGACTTTTTTCATGACTTCGACTGGGCATGGGGAACCGGCCATGACGCCTGTTCTCAAGCTTGACAGGTTGAATTGTTTGAAGTTGGGATGGTCAAGTTCGGCGATGAACATTGTTGGTACGCCGTGAAGCGCTGTGCACTTTTCTTCCTCCACGGTTTTCAGCACAGTTTCCGCGCTGAAAGCATCCGAGGGAAGAACCATGGTTGCGCCGTGCGTTACGCAGGCGAGATTCCCTAGCACCATCCCGAAACAATGGTAGAAAGGGACAGGAATGCATAGCCTATCGTGTTGAGTGAATTTCATTTCTTCGCCAACGAAGAAAGCGTTGTTCAGAATGCCGTAATGGGTTAAGGTGGCCCCTTTCGGGAACCCTGTGGTTCCTGAGGTATATTGAATGTTAATTGCGTCGAAGTAGTCGAGTGTCTGTTCCCTTTCTCTGAGCTCGGTAGGGGATGAATTCATTGTTCCGACTTCCAGGAAACGATCCCAAGAAAGCATCGAAGGTGCAGAAGGTTCGCCCCCATTGGTCAACGTTACGATTCGGCGTAAGGCGGGGACGCGAGCCGCCTTGATTTCCTGGTTAGCCCCAATTTTCGGTAATTTCCTAATCTCAGGTGCGAGTTCGGTTATCATCCAATGATAATCCGAGGTTTTGAACTGCTTAGCCGTTATGAGTAGGCTTATGCCGGATTGGTTCAGCGCGTACTCCAACTCTTGGACTCGGTATGCGGGGTTGACGTTGACTAGGATCGCGCCAACCTTTGCCGTTGCGAATTGGGTTATGACCCATTCCGCGTTGTTTGGCGACCATATGCCGACACGGTCTCCTCTCTGTACGCCGAACCCGAGAAGCGCTACGGCGAGTTCATTCACCCGTTCTCTGAGTTGTGCGTAGGTGAACCTGAGGCCCTGATGCTTCGATACGAGCGCCTCTGCGTTTTCATGCTTCGAAACGATCTCGTCGAAGAAGGCCCCGACTGTCTTCTCGATGAGAGGTTTCTCGGTTGTGCCTTGCTCGTAGCTGGAGTCGGGCCCTGATTCCTTCATTTGTGTTCGCGAGCCGTTTGTGGCTCGGTGTGGAAGAAGAATTCTTGGTATCTTTACTAAATACGGTAAGATGCTTGGCGGGCCCGCGGGGATTTGAACCCCGGACCTCTGCACCAGAGCGTGGCCGCGTCTGGCTCTACAGCTTTTTCCGGGTGTTCCTTAGGGGGTTCGGCAACAACTTCCGCTTAGAGGGCGGAGTCTGCCGCTCTATCCAACCTGAGCTACGGGCCCAGAGCTGGAACGGGGCGGCTAAAGTAAAAGGATTAAGGGACGCAGCGATTCGAAGAAGCTTAAAGAATCAACGGGATTTCTTCTGTGTTTGCGCGGGGATTCCCGAGCCAGGTCAAAGGGGCAGGACCACCATCCGGTGGGGCCAAACTTAAGATCAGAACTTGCCTTGGGCCAAGATAAGGCATCCTGTGGCGTAGAGCCAGCGGTCGGGCGCGTAAGCCTTCAGGGGTTCGAATCCCCTTCCCCGCACCACGGACGAACCCCAGACATTTCAGAAGTTTTGAGTAGTATCAGTCTTGACCTTTATTCTTTGATCATCCGCTAGACTGGGATCTTGATTTTATGGTTCTTGAAGCATATGTTGCTTATTGCCAAACCGGTTATGGTGCATGAAGTCCTTTACGTCGCGGCGCACTCGCAGATAGTTAGCTTGCGCAGAGCGGGGGTAGCCCACTCGGGCGGCAAAGGCAATCTTCATGTATTCAGGAATATTGAGAATCTTTTTCACCTCTTTCTCGACGGGGATTCCGCTGAAGACGCTCAGTATATGAAAGCCAATCCCCAGGGATTGAGCCATGAGCCACATGTTCTCCATAACGCAGCCGAGGCTCATAATCCCCAAGACATCACCCTCCGAAGCAGGCGCTCTTTTCCTGGAGTCATAGATCATTATCAAAAGCGTTGGGCTGCCCTGAATTCGTTCCTGCAGGGGCCACGGGCCCTCACGAACAGCTTCATCCAGCCTAGCAGGATCAGTCCATGACGTGGGGAACATGGCGGCGAGAATTCCAACCTTCTTTTGGAGGAACTCCTTCTTCGAGAACGAGAGTTGTTCATAGTTTTCCCTGATGAACTCCTCTGATACCTGAGACTTTATGTGCCCTATTTCTTTCAGAATTTCCTCGTCGTCGATGATGAGAACTTCGAAGTTCTGCATGTTGTGGGCCGTGGGCGCCCAGCGCGCAGCTTCAAGAATTTGCTTCAAATCCTTCTTGGTCACAGAGCGCTCTCGATCAAAGAGTCCCCTCGACGAGTGCCTTTCCTCGATGAGCTTCAGGAGTTTAGTCATGATGACCCTCCCACCTTCAGAACCGCCAGAAAATGAACGTTTCCGACAAGTATCACAGGTCCTTCAAGCGTTAGAATGCCGGAGAGACTGTGCCTACAAGAATACCGTCTACTAGGAATTCTTACACCAACGATGGGAGCCTATATGTACCGGTAAATTGGGATCAGAACCTCTGTCCCATCTCTGAATATCCGGCCGTTACGATGGATTATGGGCGTTCAAAACGTGGGTGTAAAGCTAACACCCCGCACCATTAGCCATGAGCTAATTCATGTGGGTCACGTGGTGCACATCGAAATCTATTGTCGGCAGCGAACCGGCGTAGGCTTCGAGGCTGTTCATTAGAGTGTTGGCTTATTATCTAGCGGTCCAGAGGGTGTCCTAGCTTAAGGAAATGAAAATCTGTTGACGAAGAATTTCAAACGCATTGATACCAAACTCATTCACGGGGCGAACCTGAACCACGCATCATGGGTGCAGTGAGTATGCCGATTTTCCAGTCGGCTATGTTCGAGTATGCCGGCGAGACAAGTTACCACGACCTCAAGTATATCCGGTTGAATAACACGCCAAACCATGTAGCCCTCCATGAAAAGTTGGCAGCGCTAGAAAACGCCGAAGCGGCGTTGGTTACAGCGAGCGGTATGGCAGCCATATCCACGGCCTTATTGTCAATCCTCTCAACAGGCGACCATCTGCTTGCCCAAGACTGCTTATACGGAGGAACACATGATTTCGTCACGAAAGATTTTCACACATTCGGTATATCCTACGATTTCATTGATGCAAACGACCCAGAGTCTTGGAAGAAAAAATTGCAGCCGAACACCAAAGCGATGTATGTCGAAACAATAACGAACCCCACCATGCAGGTTGCGGACCACAAAGCGATTGTTGAATTCGCCAAGGCCCACGGCCTGGTAACGCTCATCGATAACACCTTCGCGAGCCCAATCAACTTTCGCCCATCGGAATGGGGCTTCGACCTATCACTCCATAGCTGCACAAAGTATCTGAACGGCCATTCCGATATTGTTGCGGGTGCGATCATAGGCCGAGCAGGATTGGTGGACAGAGTCAAGCATAAGCTTGACCATTTAGGCGGTTCACTCGACCCTCACGCCTGCTTTCTACTCCATAGAGGAATCAAAACGCTTGGAGTTAGGGTCAGGTATCAGAACGAGAGTGCACTAAAAATCGCAAAATTCCTACACGACCATCCGGCTGTTGAGAAGGTCAACTATCCAGGCCTCGACACCCACCCCCAACACGCACGGGCAGGCGAGCTGTTTGATGGTTTCGGAGGCATGCTAAGCTTCGAACTCAAAGGCGGCGCCAAAGCAGCCCAACAGTTCATGCAACACACGACTCTACCAATCATAGCGCCCAGCCTCGGCGGCGTAGAAACATTGCTCACCTTGCCCGCCAAGACATCGCACTCCGGAATGTCCGCAGAAGACCGCAAGGCACTCGGAATCTCCGACGGACTCATCCGCATATCAGTTGGAATAGAAGCAACCGAAGACATAATCGAAGATTTCCAACAGGCTTTAACGGCCATAGCTCGTTGACTTGTGCCCGCACGTGCAGTCCGATTACGCAATAATGTGTAAATATGGATGCAACTACGTGGCGTAGTTGGAATTCCAAGGATATGGTTTTGCCTTGAAGGTTGGAGCAAGTATCTTACGAAAGGTTACGGTTGTCCTAATTATCTCCTTAGTGGTATTAGCATCAGTTTCAGCATACTCGAGTTTCGTCGTCATATCGGAGGCCTCCCGAATCGCGCAACTGCAGACTTTAGCATCTGATTTACAAGACAGAAACAACCTGTTGGAAAACGCCCTGTCGTCACAGACTCAGCCTGCCGGGAATGCGTCTTTCGGCCTCAATCCGGTTGTGATCTATGACATTTCGAATCGAAGCGTGGTGACCGTTCAGAGCACCCAAGTCTCTGTTGTTCAGACGATCTTTGGACCACAGACCGCAATATCGAGTGTACTCGGCTCGGGTTTCGTGGTCGACTACTCAAATACTTACTACATTGTGACTAACTTTCATGTGATCGATAGCACGGTGAACTCGACTGTAATCTTCTGGAATGGCGACTCCTACCCAGCGAAGGTTATTGGTTCCGACCCTTACAGCGATATTGCAGTAATTGTGACCCCAGCTTCGGAAAGGGATTTCCATCCCCTCGAATTCACCCCATCGTCCTCTCTCAAGGTCGGGCAGACAGTGATGGCCATAGGTAACCCGTTTGGGCTTTCAGGCTCCATCACCGTTGGAATAGTAAGTCAGTTGGGAAGAAATATACAGTATCAGTCCGCCACTCAGGCGCTCTCAGTATCAGATGTTATCCAGTTTAGTGCACCGATAAACCCAGGAAATTCCGGAGGACCACTCTTGAACGCTGGCGGAACGGTGATCGGAATTACAACCGCCACAGCAAGTGGTTCGCAAGGTGTCGGATTCGCGATACCATCCGACACCATACTAAGAGAGCTACCTTCCATCATAAGTAGCGGCGGGTACCGTAACCATCCGGCCCTTGGAATTCAAGCAGTCGACATGACCTACGAACTCTCACAAGCTACTGGGGCAAACGTGACTTACGGCGTATTAATCGAAAAGACCGTTTCGGGCGGACCCGCAGACCGAGCAGGGCTACGAAGCGGCCAGCAAATTGCCACAATCGCCGGCCAACAGTACATCATAGGAGGTGACATCATAGTTTCCGTAAACGGAAGCAGAATAGTGAATTATGATGCACTCTCAACATATCTGGAGCGATACATCCTCCCCGGGCAAACAATTCGGGTGGGCATAATCAGGTCAGGAAGTTATCAAGAGGTACAGGTCATTGCAGGCGCAGTCACAGCCGCGTAGTGGAGACGCAACGTCTCCAAACAATCCCTGTGGAATGAATGAAAAAGTGTAGAGCTCACTGAGAATCTTCACGGATGCTGTCAGGCACTATTTCAAGTAAGAGGTCGGTCGCCGTGGCTGTTGAAAACTCCGATATCACTGTACGATTGGAACGGGTAAGCTATGATTACCATAATTCTTCCGTAGAAATGGTTTAGGTCATGCATTGAAGGCTGATTAGAACCGGAAGGGTGCGAATGCGAAACGCCCATTATGCTTAGGTCCATTGGTAGCATTGTGCTCGAGAAACTGGAAAAACCACGCCCATGCGTAGCGAGAGGCGGAATCAAAACCTCGTTGATCAACATCCCGTCTTTGCCCGCTTTACCGCGAAGTAGAAGGATTGCCTCCTTCGGGTACGAGTCTATTGCATAGCTGAGAAGGCTGTCCGCAACAGACTTCTCGAATCGAACGAGGCTAATCATTGCAAGGGGAACCTGTCCTAACAGTTGCTTCGAGACTTGATTACGCTTGCTGTTGTGCAAGCTGGACTGCGAAGTATGTCAGGAGGCCAAGGTAAAGCGCAAGCTCCAATGTGTCAGGTAACAAGTAACTGAACGACCTCGCGTTAGTAGCTACCCACTCCACTATGTTGCCAAACTTATGGCGGCTACGGGTCAATGAACTACACCTCGTAGTTGATATTGTCTTCGAAGGAATATATAACAAGGCTGGATGAATCATCCATAGATTCCATCAAAGAGATGAGACGGTATCTTGAGTCAGAAGAGGGGCGTGTCGGCTCTTGCCTACGTGTTGACCGCTGTAGGTATATTGGGAATCATTATTTCTCTTGTTACAGAACAATCCGATTACGACACCGTTGCTTTTGGAATCGCCACCATTTCGATTCTGATAGCTATAGCAGGCCTCGCCCTTGCCTTCAAAGTTCCAGCTGGCACTGACCAGCCGAAAGAAGGCGCTCTTTAAGGGAATTCAACAATCGCCCTGTCTCTCGTCCCTTGCACTAAACCAGTCAAGTCAAGGCCATTCCAGACACCCTCAACCGCAGAGTCCATCTCCTTTATAGTGAATATTGAGGTTGTGAAGAGTTTTTCTTTGAGAGGATTGGTTTGGCGTAGGTTTGTGTCGAGATCGTGCAGTATCGGTGGGTTGTCCTTTCAGTAACGACAGTCGGCATCTTCATGTCCGGCCTTGATACACGAATAGTACTGATCGGCCTTCCCACCATAGCTGAATCGCTCCAGACAGACCTTGAGACGTTGCTATGGGTGACTCAGGGCTACCAAATCGCAATAACTATTGGCCTCCTCTTTCTCGGCGATTCACTGACATCTTTGGGCGGGTGAAGGTTTACAATCTGGGTTTTGCGATTTTCACTGTCGGTTCGGGGTTTTGCGTTTTTGCTCAAACGGGAGAACAGCTCATAATTTTCCGGATTATCCAAGGTGTTGGGGCGGCCATGTTGATCACCAATAGCGCCGCCCTGATCACCGACGCCTCGCCAGCGGCAGAGCTTGGTTTTGCGCTTGGAGTCAACCAAATAGCGTTCACGCTTGGTGCTGTCCTTGGGTTGACAGTGGGCGGTGTCTTGATCGATACGGTTGGGTGGAGAAGCATATTTACCCTGAACGTTCCTATCGGGATTTTCGGTACTCTCTGGGCTTACCTTCGCCTGAAGGAAATCGCCCAGACCGAAAAGCATGCTAGCTTTGATTATTCGGGCCTCTGCTTGTTCACGACCTCTTTGACATCGCTTCTATTGGTCATTAGCTTACAGACTATGGCTGCAATCGATAACATCGGAGCCGCAATACTTTACCTCATCAGCATTGTAACTCTTGCACTCTTCCTCTACCTCGAACCGCGCACAGCTGAGCCGATTTTAGATATGCGGCTGTTCAAGATTCGGCTCTTCTCGGCAGGGAACGTTAGCCAATTCATGTATTCTCTCGGTTTCGGCTCCATGAGCCTCATCATAATTCTGTACTTCGAACTCATTCGCGGATATGATGCGCTCATAGCCGGGCTTCTTTTTCTACCATTAGATGTGGCTTTCGTGTGCATCGGCCCAATAAGCGGGAAACTTTCCGATCGTTATGGAACACGGGGGCTGGCTACTCTAGGAATGGCTGTGGGAGCCGCGGGTTACGTTGCTCTTGCATTTCTTGTGAGTACTATAACCCCGCTACTACAGATAGAGATCATCCTCATCGTGCTCGGCCTGGGATTGGGGCTCTTCTCATCCCCAAACATTAGCGCAGTAATGGGTTCGGTTCCCCCTCAACGGCGTGGCATTGCCTCAGGAATCAGAGCAACCGTCTTCAATACGGGTAGTGTGATAAGCATCGGCCTCGTAGCATACATAATTACGACAGCTATCCCCTACCAAGTTGTCTCCGGCATAATTACTGGCGGCTACACAACGCTTACGCCAGGCGAGTCCATAGGGTTTGTGAGCGGCATTGGACGCGCTTTCGTTGTCGCCGCCATAATCACCTTCTTAGGAATGTTCGCATCCAGCCTACGCGGGACCGGAAACGAAGACGCACACCGATTTTGCCACACAATAAAATCGAAACCCAACCGATACTATGTCCGCTCAGGATACTCGTCCTGGACCCCGAATCTCAGCGATTAAAGTATACGCATTATCTTAGCAAACTGAGAGAACTCAACAAGCCGTATAATTAGGAGCATGGAAGTTCGTTTTGTAAGGTGGGTTATATGTCGCAACGCAGACGGCTTACAGCTGCTGACATTATGACTGAACATGTCGTGACCGGTGGGCCACACGACGGCCTCTGGAGAATCGCTGGTGAGATGCAACGTCACACTATTGGATCGGTCGTTATAGTGGAAAAGGGGAAATTAGTTGGCATATTGACGGAGAGGGATTTTGTCCGAATAGTCGAACAGGTGGGGGCTTTGCTTGAGAAAAACCTAGCTATACAGCACATGTCAAAACCCGTTCTCACCGTGCAATCGGATACCTCAGTGGCGGACGTGATTAAGCTCATGCGTGAGAAACATGTTAGGCATTTAATTGTGTTAACCAAGAAT
Organism: Candidatus Bathyarchaeota archaeon; assembly: GCA_963780265.1. Lineage (GTDB taxonomy): Archaea > Thermoproteota > Bathyarchaeia > 40CM-2-53-6 > 40CM-2-53-6 > FEN-987. The sequence goes on along the minus strand of CAWABQ010000042.1, from coordinate 15,585 downwards.
GGTGAAATGGCAGGCATAATAAGTTCACGAGACTTGATGAAGGTCGCAGCAGACGTTATGTCGGTTTAGGAAAATAACTTAGATCAAGTGAATTCAAGTATGTTTGGGTTCACTAGGTTGACGAGGGCTCGGGTACTAATCTTCACACTTTTCGTATGGGAACCAGGGTTGAAGTAGACATAGTCCTGGTGCAAGAGCGCTCCATCAAACAATGTTTCGAGGTTAATTATGTTCCCGAGTGGGTAGACACAACCTACTGAACATTGCGCAATCTCTTCTGCCTCCTTCTTTGGGGCTAAGATGACAGGTGCTGACTTGGTAACTGTGCCCAGCCGGTGTAAGTCAATCTTCTTATTCCCCGGAAGAACGGCGAGCAGGTAGGTTCCGTCGCTTTTCTTCACTATCATTGACTTTGCTATGTGGGCTTCATCGGTCTTCAGGAACTTCGCCATCTGTGGGCAGGTGTATACGGGGTCGTGTTCGAAGACCTCGTATTCTATTCCCTGTGCCTTAAGCGAAGACAGGATTTTTTCTTCTATCTCCGTCATGCAGGTCTATTTCACGATCCACCTTGATTGTTCGCGCATGAATTGTTGTACGTAATACGGGCCTAATCCGCTCTTGCCGGTGGAGCCGCTGCCTTTCCATCCCCCGAAGGAGTTGACCCCAGGCCACGCACCAGTCGTTGCGCCTGCGCGCCTATTCGCGTATGTTACGCCAGCCTGTATCTGGTCGAAGAAGGTTTGCATTTCCTTCTTGTCCTTTGTGTAGATTCCGGCGCAGAGTCCGAATTCGCTCTCGTTCGCGAGTTTGAGGGCTTCATCGAAGGATTCTACTCCTGCGACCAAAACAAACGGGACGAACAGTTCTTCCTTGAATAGTTGGTGAGTTGGCGGTAGTCCGTCAACGATTGCTGGTTCAACGAAGTAGCCGTTTCCGTACTCGGCACCCTGTGGTGTGCTGCCTCCGCTGATGAATTTCGCGCCATCTCGCTTCGCATCCTCTGCCGCTCGCTGGTATGTCTCAACCGCGGCTCTGTTGATTATTGGCCCTAGGAATGTCTCTTTGCGCGTGGGGTCGCCTACCTTTACGAATTTCTGAGTGTAATCTTTCAGAAGTTCTAGGAACTTGCTCTTGACACGTTGGTCGACGTATACGCGGGAACAGGCGCTGCATTTCTGTCCTCCGAAACCGAAGGCTGCACGCATGACCCCTTCCGCAGCCTGGTCTAGGTCTGCGTTAGCGGTGACTATGGCTGGGTTCTTACCTCCCATCTCGGCTATAACGGGCTTGGGGTAGTCTTTTGCGAAGTGGTGGTATACCTGCATGCCCACATCCTTCGAACCCGTGAAAACCAGCCCATCCACCCCTGGGTTCTGCTGCAGCTCAGCGCCCACCGTTCCACCCGGTCCAGTTACAAAATTGTATACGCCACGTGGGATGCCAGCGTCAACGACAGCTCTGCAGAGCTCGTAGCCCAGCACTGGTGAGTCGCTTGAGGGTTTGAACACAGCTGTGTTACCCGCGACGAGTACGCCTGCAGACATGCCAGTGGTCAAAGCAAGGGGGAAGTTCCAAGGCCCGATGACCGCCCACACCCCGTGCGGCCGCAAGATGCTCTGTGTTTCCTGCCCTGGTCCTGGCGATTCAAGTGGTTGCAGGAAGCCTTTGTGAAGTTCCATCTGCCCACAGTAATAGCGTATTAGCTCAGCGGCTTCATTAATTTCCGCTAGCGACTCGGAGCGGTTCTTGCCGACTTCGAATGCCATCCAAGCCGCTAACTCAAACCTTCTCTCAATTATCAGGTCCGCGGCTTTGCGAAGAATTGCGACGCGGTCTTTGTAAGGTGTGGCAGCCCATTTTGGATACGCTTCCTTGGCAGCTGCGAGGGCAGATCTTACGTCGTCGGAGGTTCCCTTGGGGAAGTAGCTGACGATCATGCGGGTGTCGAGGGGACTGGCGTGTGCCATTTCCTCCCCAGTCGCGGCCCGCTTCTCACCATTGATGAAAATTGGGTAGTGGTTGCCAAGTTTTGCTTTTGTTTCTGCGACTGCCTTCTCGTACGCCTTGTCGTCCTCAGGTGTCACCCTAAGGGTCGCGTACGTAATTCGAGCTACCTTCGGAGTCGCCTTACTTTTCGTTCTCTTAGCTTTCGCCATTTAAAATTCCCTCACTCTTTGGGGGTATGGTGTTCGTAAAAGAAGTATCGTTTATTCGAGGAAGTTGGCTTGCGGAAGGCTTCATGTCACCATTTCTTTGTTTCTTCAGGTTCGATTAGGATTTTCTTATCAGATTCTATCCGCTTTAGCTGCTCGTATGCTTTTTCAAACAATTCCTCATTTAGATTCGCGACTGTAAACCTCATAGCGTTTTCTAGAAATTTCTGGATTTCAAAAGGGCTCTTCAATTCATGCGTCATCCCAATTCCTACATCCCCGCCTCTCAGAACTCCAACTGTCACATTCTTTCCTTGAAACTTAATCCCTAGCCTTTTTCTTCCTCCCCAAATGCCGCATGCCACAACTGAAACATCATGCATTCTTGCGTAAGTGGCCAGAAGCCTCAGACAATCAATATAATCCTCATGAACTGAGATCCTTTCTGAATCGATATTGAATTGGGTATTGGTATCAGTTGTCTTCTTTGCCATCAGGTATAATTCCACGCTTCTCCTGTACGCTTTCGACATTAACTCAACCTTCTCCGGAACAAACTCGCGCTAGACAAAACAAATTGACTCACGGCGCATTACAAAAATAGTGACTTCAAAGATACTAGAGTTTCACGCACGTTACTTCACGAGAGCCATGGGCCCGTTGCTCACTTGAGGCATTGAAGCCCCAACATATTGCTCAGAAGCTTGACGACGCGTCTGGCAAAGCCGCTGGGACTAGAGGTGTTTTCTGACCTCGGCTTCAACTTCATCTGGGGCCACGACGTGGACCTTAGGCCCAGCTTCATCTAGGAGTTTCTTGGCTTTGTCGTGTGATGCCGCTGGGGCGATGAGCACGACAGGTATGTCCAAGGTCTTACATGCGAAAAGCAAGTCAGCAGGGCCCATGCGCTCCTGTTCGGCCGGCACGACCTTATGGAAGTAGCCGACCACCACGTTCACCTCGCCCTTGCTAAGATGGTTGACGTACTTACCGTGCCCGTCCCACGTGTTCGCGACCGGCAATGTCTCAACGCCTTCAGCTGCAAACCTAGATAGGAGAAGCGGATCAGTTCCTTCAAAATAGCCGACTCTAGCCAATAGTCCTCACCCAAGGTACTCTGTCCGAGCTCATGATAAAAGGTTACTAATGTTTTTCAGTTTGGTTTGAGCGCAGACTTTAGCGGGAGCACGCATGACGCATAAACCTAAGGCTATTCTTTCTTGGTCTTCCGGCAAGGACAGCGCAATGGCATTATACCGAACTCGTGCCGCAAAGCAATTTGAGATAGTCTGCCTGCTAACGACCCTTAGCGACCTATTCCGCCGCGTATCTATGCATGGCGTCAGGGAGGAACTCCTCGACAGGCAGGGCAAGTCTGTCGGCATACACTTGGAGAAGGTGCTGATCCCTTATCCCTGCCCGAACGTGGTTTACGAGGAAAAAATGCGGAAAGTCCTATCGCAGTGGAAGAAAAAAGGAGTTACACATGTCATATTTGGTGACTTGTTCCTTGAGGATATTCGGAAGTATCGGGAAGCGAACCTCGCCCAGCTCGACCTCACACCCATCTTCCCTGTCTGGGGGAGGGATACAGCAAGCCTTGCAGAGGATATGTTGAAGGTCGGGTTCCGGGCTATCCTAACCTGTGTAGATCCGAAGAAACTTGACGCGAAATTTGCGGGCCGGCAATTCGACAATACCCTCCTGAAAGACCTGCCCCCGAGTGTCGACCCCTGCGGTGAGAACGGTGAATTTCACACATTTGTATACGACGGGCCTATTTTCCGAGAACCAATTCCCGTGGAAGTTGGTGAATCTGTTTCGCGGGATGGGTTCCAGTTTGCGGACGTATTGCTCAAACGCTAGGTAGGCCTGCTACTTGGGCGCTTGCGCAGGTAGACCGGGATGAGAATTAGGAGGACTAGTTGGAAGGCTGAACCGACTAGAAATGTTAGCGAGGCAAGTGACAACCCCGCCCTTACGAACGATTGGTGCTCTGGCTGTGGAAGTGAGACTGCGAGCGTTAGAATTGAGAGAACGAACGCAAGTGGGTAAGCGATTCTACGCCCAGTTGCGGCGAGTATGGCGACTATGACATAAGCTAACCATCCTCCGAGGACTGAGAGGAAAAGCCAGGTAGGGACGAGGGGGTATAGTTGCGGGAGGAGAACTATTCCCAAAGCGACTGAAAGGTAGATCAGCAGGTCTATCGTACGTCTAAGTGAGAGCAATGCACTCCACCGCTTCAGCAAGGGACTTTGACACTCGGCCGTCCCATATGAAGTTGGAGAAGAAGATGGGAAAAAGGAGAGGGAGAGGCTGCTCTTAGTGTTTCAGTTCTTCGATTCTCTCAGCTACGCCTTTCAGCTCATTCTCGAGGCCGCTCTTGTATTCTTCAAGCCATTCTAACTTTTCTTCTTTCGTCAGGAATTGACGTCCACCACACATTGCTTCAACACCTCCATTCCTGAGCCACCATATCGCATCCCCAGAACTTAGCGACTAACTTCAGTCGTTCTCAGTCATAGCGAGCCGAATCTACTCGGCTTAAGTTTCTTTATGAAATGGCTTTCCACATTCGCGACAAAACTGCGCTATGCGGGGAACGCGAGCACGACATGACGGGCACCGCTTGGTGCCGCCACCCGTTGGCGAAGTTGGGAGCAGGTGCCGGCCTAGTTCCATGATGCTTCCCGCGATCATTGCGGATGCGAAAGCGAGGCTGATTAGGTTCTCGAGAACCCATCCGCCACTTGGGACCCAAGAAGTGAGTAACTGGTAGATGGTGAATACACCTAGGATGAGGACTGCGAGCGATAAGATTGTGGAGAGAATTAACCTCAAGATCGTCATAATCGTCTTGCCTCACCTTGAATTATTGCTTTTGCTTCCGGCATACGGGAACGCAAAGCAGATAGCAAACTTCGGCCGCGTATAATCGAACAACCGATGCGTTTCTCTACAAGCGCTCTCTCACGCATCGTATTCATCCTAATGTTACTAGCCCCGCTAGTACTGATGCTTCCGTCCCAATCCAATGCGAGCCTGACAGCCTGCGGTGGGAAACCTTGTAACCTTCAGTATAACCCTCCAACTCAGTACACTCCAACTCAGATCTTCACGCAAACAAGTCAAGCTTGCGACCCGCAGGTGTATTTTATCGCAGAGGTTTACGACAAGATCAAGATCTCAGCGTTCGGCGTGGGGAAGACAACTTATCGCCCAGGTGAATCACTGACATATTCCGGAACCGTGCAAGTTGGCGAGGACCTACTCCACGTGAACTGCTATGGGCAGAGCTACACCGACACTCAAGAAATCTCACCTACTCAATCAAAGGTGCAGGTTCAGCTTCTTGGCGGAAAGTTGGCCATAACGCCTTCGTCGGGCGGTTCCTTTAACGGAACTTACTCAATTCCATTTACCGAACCTTCAGGCAACTACACTGCCGTTGCAACGGCAACATTCCGAACTGCGAGCGATAGTGCTTCAGCCTCTTTCCGGGTTGAAGCATACAAGCCGGTTCTAAGCATCACGTACGCGACGTCAGCGAACGCCGCGTTTCCTGGAGAGAATGTCGTTCTGGATGGCGATGGATGGATTCCAAACATGGTTGTGGCTGTTTACGTGGATGACAATTTCACGACCACCTCCGATTCAACCGGCCACTTTACCCTGACAATTCCAATTCCAGAAACACAACCGTTTCAAGAAGGCGCCCACAACATCACAGTAACCCAAGCCAATTTGGTTACGGTACAGAGTTTTTCCGTCAAGTACCACGACCTTATTGTAGCGCTGGATAATTTGGCGCCGGTTGCTCAAGGCGACGAATTTGTCGCGTCGGGAAATGTAACGGCAACCGGAACGGGGAAGACTGTTGCTGGAGCCAATGTAACAATCTTCTTTCTGAGTAAACAATACAGCGTACTCACCGGTAGCAATGGCACCTTCAAGACAGGCGCGATTCGAATGGACAGCTCGATTAAACCTGGTTTATACAGCATCTTAGCGAATGCCACACGCAGTGGGTTTAAGCCATCACAGAGTGCGGTGCAGGAGCTCAAAGTGATACCAAAGCTGAACCTTGCTGAGGTGTCAGTTGCAGTTGTATCAGGCGTGGCCGTGGGCGCAGCATTGTCGCTTAAGGGAAAAATTCCAAAGGACTCATCTAAACCGCCCTCTCTCGGCCCGGGGACCACTTCACAACCTTCTGTAACGCCCGGGTCCGAGCAAGTCGTTGCCAAAGTCGGCCCAGGGACTCACACGAGCATCGGCCCCGGCCTGTCCAAAAGCGCTCAGGTTGGACGGAGGCAAATTCAGCCAGGCCCGTTGATAGGGCCGCGTACGTCAGAATTTTGCATACACTGCGGCACGAGCATTGCGCGCGGATCCAAGAACTGCCCCGATTGCGGAATACGGCTAAGGTAGATTCAGTTCATGTCGCTTGGAAAACGCTTGTGCTTTGTCGCCGTATTTTTCGCTTTAGTTAGTATGGCAGTTTCCTATGCGCCCGCACGTGCACAATCAGGGGCTAACTTTCAGTTCAACTCGATTAACGTTACCGTGGACATAGTCTCTCCAAGACTGGCGCACGTAACTAGGCAGGTGTCTATGCTTTTCCAATCGGGAAATTGGACCTACCTCGATTGGGGGCTGTGGTACCAAGGAAAGACAGTGGCGATAAACAAGGTCTTTGACAACGGAGGAAGCTTGGGATTTGTCTATCCGGCACCTGGTTCCCCATCTGACCAACCTGTCCTGCGAATTCTCTTCCCCAAGGCTTTCATGAGCGGCGAAGTTTACAATTTCACCTACGCTTATGATGTTGCCTCGGACCAAGATTCATTCACCTGGAGCGAAACCCTCGACTCGTCTCAAATCCTCATTCAATCACTGACCGTGACGATCAAACTGCCCATCGGTTACAGCCCAACCGGTGTACAACCAACTTCAGCAGCGGTAACTCAGGAACAGGACGGTAGGAGCTACGTAATCTGGACCGGAACAAACCTGTCAGGGATACCATCTGTTGGGCTCGCACTGGGATTCAACGCGGAATCTACCCCTTCGGTGTACAACCCGGCAAGCCTATTGCCATACGCTGGGGCGGTCGCAGCATTCGCCGGCCTTGGATTGTATGGATTCAGAAGATTCCAAGCGTCCAAGAAACGCCGCGTCGAACCAGAGGTAGTGCTGGAAAGTAAAGCGAAAGAGCTTGCTGCGCAAGCGCCCGGCGAAACAGTACCCACCGGTCTTCCGGTCCTAGACTACCTGTTGAAAGGCGGATTGCCAAAAGCAAGCGCAACTCTACTCACCTCTCCGGCCAGTGACGAACGGGAAAACATAATCCGCAGATTCCTAGAGGCTGGAGCCAAGATGGGAGGGCGGAACGTCTACTTGACGAGGGATTTCTCAAAGGTCACCGACCTACTGACCTCCTATCCCTCGAGCCTCTCGGCTGTAGTTACAAGGAGTGAGGACCAAGCGCAAAAGCTTCCAAACGTTCGCTTCAGCACTAAATTGGAAAACCTCACGGCCATCAATATCGACCTAATGGCCCTCCTGCAGGGCTCCTCGTCAGAGGCAGTGGTCGATTCCAAGCGGCTATGCATCGATGTCCTTGACGATATGCTGCTTATTCACAAGAGCGTGGTCACGCGAAAGTGGCTGACGGAAACCCTCCGCAGGGTCAAGTCTCTCGGCTTTACAGTCGTAGCTACCCTGAACCCGCAAATTCACACGCCTTCGGACATTCAAGCCATCCTCGAAATGTTTGACGGTCACGTTGAACTCAGCGAGAGAGAAATTGAAGGAAACATGAAGAGAGTTCTACACATTCGCAAAATGTTCCAATGGAGTTTCCTAGATACGGAAGCCGTCTTGGACAGAGAGAAGACGTTCTAGTCAAACAGCACGTGCTTGAAATCGATAATCGCCGAGACGAGGCTATCGTGCTATTATGCCGGAGTCCTTCAGAACGTCTCCGTGCCCACGCGTGAAATCCTCGCTACTCAATTCCTTGGGGTTCACGAATTCTAGGTCAGAGAACCAGTCTGGCCGCTCCACCCTATCCTTCAATGTCCCCTCGTATACGAAGCAAAGGTCCCAATGGGCGGCCTCGGGGTCCTTCGGATCCTGGGAAAGATGGGACTGGACCTCCCGAAACGTTAGCTTACCTTGGCCAACTCCAACTTGCTGCGTAAGAACTCGCATGGCAGCATCGCCAGGCTTTTCGCCGTACTCCAGATGGGACGCAGGGAGAATCCACTTGTTGGAGGAGGCGTACTTTGGTGCGAACATTTCGCCAACGTAGAATTTTTCGACCCACACCTCAGGTTTAGCCATCTTCCCAACAAGGATACCACCCTTTCCCTTCAGAACGAGGAAGACAGAAATGCATGCACCACCCTTCGGCACATGCCCTTCCATGAACAGCGCTTTCTTGATCATTACGAACAACGGCGCAAAGCTACGACCCGCTCACAATATAAGAATTGAACGCAAACCTCCAAGATTGGAACCTTGACCTCCGCATTCTCGCAAGTCGTGGAAGCAAAACCCCACACCCCAGTTTACACCATGCACAAATATTTCGCGCGAAGGCCTTGGAACGTCTTCAACGAACTCATCTCACACTATTCCACGGCGGGAGATATTGTTCTAGACCCATTTTGTGGCGGCGGGGTCACGGTCGTTGAGTCTCTCAAACTTGGCAGGAAGGCGGTTGGAGTTGACGCTAACCCGCTGGCCACGTACGTAACGGAAATGGAATGTAAACCCCTAAGCCTGCATTCTTTCCAACAAGCGCTCCTCGACCTAAGTCAAAAGGTCGAATTGGAAATCTCGCAGCTTTATCGAACCAAATGTGCTAGATGCGGGTCTGAAGCAGTTGCCGATTGGATTGAATGGGATGAGGCAACAGGACGAATACTTCGTGTGAAATATAATTGCCAGAAATGCGGGACAAGCGGCAAGAGAATACCTAAACCGCATGATCTCAAGCTTGCAAAACAAATCAACGAAAACTTTGCCCAAAACGTTAGACAGAAGAAGCTGTGGTACCCAAAGACTCGAATACCAAGCGGTGACAAAACTAATTCACTTCTGAGCAAGAACATCAATTTCTTCTACGAGCTCTTCACGAAGAGAAATCTACTTGGGCTCTCCATTCTTCTAGCTGAGATTAATCGGGTGGAGGACAGAGAGTGCAGGGATTTTCTGAAGTTTGCGTTCAGTAGTTCATTGAAGTGGGCAAGCAAGCAATCTCACCTTCGAGGGGAAATAGTTGAGGGCTGGGCCATGCACGCCTACTGGGTTTATCCGAAAAGCCTCGAAATCAACGTCTGGAACACTTTTCGAAGACGAGCACAGGCGATTCTTCGGGGAAGAGGTATAGTAATGAACAAATAGGAAAATTCTTCACACCTGCAGGAAACTTCAACGATCTGGTTACCGGAAACGCTTCTTGCCTCGTCCTCAACCAGAACTCCACCAAACTCCCATTCCCTGAGAACTCCGTCGATACCATCATCACAGACCCACCATACGGCGGTAACGTGAACTATGCTGAACTCTCGGATTACTGGCATACCTGGCTGAGCGAAGGAAAAACCATCGACAAGAGCAGCGAGGTAATAATTAACAAAACTCAGGGGAAGGGAGTTGAAGAGTATGAATCCCTACTTTCCGCCGTATTGAAAGAATGCTACAGGGTTCTCAAACCAGGCCGTTGCCTCGTCTCCACCTTCAACAGTAGAGACATACGAGTTGTGGCAAGCTTCATAACCGGAGCCGCGAAGGCTGGTTTCACGCTTCACCCCGACGGCCTACTTTACCAGGACCCCATTCGCCCTTACACCACAACTTTTCACGCCATGCAAATCGGGGCCTTTGTTGGGGACTTCGTCTTTACCTTCTTCAAAGAAGGCACCGGTTACGTTGCCGATTCAACGCAGAGTCTTGTTGAGTTGAAAGAAACCTTAGCCTCGTCGGTTGCAGGTGCGGTGGCCGGTGAAATAACTGAGCCGCAGCTAAGGGAGCGAACCTACAGGTCTCTTATCCCATTTCTCGCTGCCAACGCCCGCTTTGACCCTGCGGCGTGTGAGGAAGCTATTGATTTCTTTGAAGCCCAAATGAAAGAACGTGAACAATACTTTGGCCAGCTCAGAAGGAGAATCGTAGCGAAAAGAAAGCGAAAGTTCAGTCGGAGAGGATAGCTACGCATTGTTACGTGGGCGTTGCCATTGACTCGCCCTTTTCCTGCCGCTCAGAATCTCCGCGCCCATAATCCCATGATAGGACGCGGTCGGGTTTCAGCACCATAACGACTCGGTCAGGTTGTTTAACGGCTTCAGCTAACCATTCCTTTGCATCCTCTTCCCCGTAGCGGAAGGAAATTTTCTTCAACCAGTCATCGCGATTCTCCTTGAGGACCTGAGCGTTGCCGAACGCGCATACCGCCACATAGGGTTGGATGTCCGTTGCGATACTCAAAGCAACCGCGGGATTACGCTTCATATGCTGTCCCTTCAAGCGGCCGAGGCGGGTTGTGAAGTAGAATATTCCATCCTGGTACGCGTACCAAATAGCATTCACACGTGGCTTCCCTTTCTTTGACGCGGTAGCGAGATGAGCCAATCGTGGCTCTTGCAAGAATTTTTCGAGTTCGATCTTAGATAATGGCAACTTTCCCCTCTCACGGCTAGTCTTGAAGCTTACCTGCTTCGAAGCGGTTTTCGTAGCTGTTTAGAAAGACGAGGTCACTAAGCGGTTTACGGCTCTTCCTCTTGCCCGTGACCTTTCTGGTTGGGTAGCCGAACCCAACGACGGCACTGGGATTCAAATCCTTAGGGATACCAAAGTCCTTTCGCAAGCCCTCAACGCTCAACCCCGTATACAGGCAGGAGACTACGCCAAAGTTCCATGCGGCGATTTGCATATCTTGAACCGCTCTCCCCGTCGATCAAGTGGAAACCAAATTTCGGGTTGGTCAGAACGACCACCGCGAAGTTGGCTTGAGCAACCCAACTGCCCGTCGTGCTGTCTTCCGCTAAACGTTTGAGACGATCGCGCCCTTGAACTAGAATGAAACGCCAATGCTGGTTGTTGATACCAGAGCCCGTAAGTCGGGCGGCCTCCAGCACTTTCAGCTTCACGTCTGCTGGAACGTTTCTAGGGTCGAATTCACGTATGTCCAGTTTGGCTGCAACGCATTCATACGCATCCATCTAACTCATCCTCGCCCTTATTGGAACAAAATCAAGAGATAAACATAGGATACGTTAGCCGGGTTGAAGGGCACTTAACCCTGCAAAGCGGGCCTTGCTGCCAAGCTCTCTCTCGATGCTAAGGAGCCTGTTGTACTTGTTAACTCGTTCACCTCGGCAAGGGGCCCCCGTCTTGATTTGCCCCGAGTTCAAGGCTACAGCGAGGTCTGAGATTGTTGTATCCCACGTTTCCCCCGACCTGTGACTTACCACAACCCTGTAATGGTTAGCGAACGCCAGCTTCGCGGCATCCAAAGCCTCGGTCAATGTGCCAATCTGGTTGACCTTCAGCAAGAGCGCATTCGCGGCACCTGCGTCGATTCCCTTCTGAAATCGTGAAACGTTAGTGACAAAGATGTCATCGCCCACAACCTGAACCCGATTGCCCATCTTCCGCGTGAACTGCGCCGTATGTTCGAAATCCTCCTGCTCGAAGGGGTCTTCGATGTACCGGATTGGGAAACGATCTATCAACTGTTCATAGAAATCTGCCAGCTGTTCCGGGGACAGCTCTTTTCCATCGATTTGGTATGTTCCGTTTCGGTAAAATTCTGAGGAGGCAGCGTCAAACCCTAAGAAAACATCCTTTCCAGCGGCGTAGCCGGCTTCGGATATGGCTTGCGATAGAATCTCTAGCGCCTCGAGCGTTCGGTTAAGCGGCAGCGCGAATCCCCCCTCATCGCCAACGTTGATTGCTAGTTTTCCATGTTTGGATTCGATGACGTGTTTGAGTTTATGATAGATTTCTGTGCCAAAGCGTAGGGCTTCTGTGAAGCTCTTCGCCCCCGCGGGTAGGACCATGAATTCTTGGACTTTCAGTTCCGTCCCAGCATGCTTGCCACCATTGATTACATTCATGGCAGGTACGGGTAGGGTCCTGCCGTTTCCATCACTCAGATAGGCGTAGAGGGGTTTTCCCTCAAGCCGAGAGGCAAGCTTCGCCACAGCCAACGAGACGGCTAAGATGGCATTCGCGCCTAGCCGAGATTTGTTCGGAGTTCCGTCTAGTTCGATCATTGCATGGTCAATGTTCGATTGTTGCCGTGGGTTGAGGCCTTTGAGTTTCGGGGCAATCACTTCCTCAATGTTTCTTACCGCTTTGAGCACGCCCAATCCTGAGTAACGCTTCTGATCCCCGTCCCGGAGCTCCAGGGCCTCGTGCGTTCCCGTCGAAGCGCCTGAGGGGACTGCAGCCTTCTCGCCTATGTCATCAGAGTAAACGGTTGCCTCAACGGTTGGGTTTCCTCTTGAGTCTAGGATTTCCCGACCGCTCACCTTCGTTATCTTGAACTGACTGGGCAATCGCAAACATCAAGGCATGGGAAAACGTACGTGACATAACAATCTTTGCGAAGTACTAATAGATACAGAAGAAATACACATGATTGATCTCGGAGAGGTGCATCCCTCAAACTTGCGTCCAATAATTTACCGGGTGGTTTTGCTAGGGTTCTTGCTCTTAGTGGCACTTCCATTATCCACGGCGCAAACTAATCCGTTGGCCTCGACTGCGGACAACCTAAACGATGTAGCTGTTTTGGCGTCCAACAATGGTTGGGCTGTTGGGAACGCGGGGACAATCGAGCATTTCGACGGCTCATCTTGGAGCCTGATTCCTTCGGGGACGAGCTCAGACCTCCTTGGAGTCTCATTCGGGCCGCCAGTGGCTCCCAATTCAGATTCAGGCTTCGCAGTGGGTGGGAGCGGCGGGACGGCTGTCGCACTCTTCCGGAACCCAGTCTCGTGGCAGCTCATTACGACTGGGCTCTCCGGACCGGACGCAAAGAAGCTTGGATTCTGTCTCCGAGGTCGACTCCAGCGATGCGTGGGCGGTCGATTCTGTATCGGGTGCTTTCTGGCATTGGTCTGGGGTCGTGGGTTTGGGGGGTGGATGGAATGAGATTTCGTCGGCTTCGGGCGGGCTCAATTCCATTTTCATGACCAGCGCCTCAGATGGTTGGGCAGTTGGAGCTGGCGGAATCATCTACCACTACGCCGGCGGGGCATGGACATCATACACGACGGTTGGAATGACGCTGAACTCCGTGTTCATGGTGAATCAAAACGAGGGATGGGCCGTTGGCAATAGCGGAACGATTTTCCATTACTCGTCGGGGACATGGACAGGCTCCTTCTCACCCTCGCCCACGAACCAGAACCTCAAGGCTGTCTTCATGATTAGTCAAACGGAAGGTTGGGCAGTGGGCGCCTCCGGAACGGTTTTGCATTACTTGAACGGCATTTGGTTGTTGGAATCGAATCAGTCTGGAATAACCCAGAATTTGAACGCAGTCTCCTTCTTCGGCGGAAATGGTTGGGCTGTGGGTGATTTAGGAACAATAGCCCTGTTGGGCGCGCAAACACCTCCCCAAGGTATTCCCGGATCAACGTTTGAGTCAATCTACCTGTCCAGCAGTAGTGATGGATGGATTGTTGGGTGTTCCACCGGAGGTTGCGGAACCGGTGCAGGCGACCTCACGCTGCTGCATTGGAACGGCAATTCATTAACGATAGGAACTGCTCTCGCGACCACAACGGACCTTTACTCTGTCTCTATGGCGAACCCTTCTGACGGGTGGGCTGTGGGCGGTTTGGGAAGCAGCCCCGGATGTTGCATTACAATGGAGGGGCATGGGAACAAATCCCCGGGCCACCCGTGAATGGGATCTTACGCTCAGTGTTCATGATTGATGCGAGCAACGGTTGGGCCGTGGGAGATAACGGCGCGATCCTTCGATACGCTGGAGGTTCATGGGGAACAGTCTCCGCTCCCACACCAAACACGTTGCGGAGTGTCTTCATGGTTGGCTCCACTGATGGTTGGGCTGTGGGTGATGGAGGAACGATACTTCGATACCAGAATGGCCAATGGTCAACCTACCCCAGCGCAACAAGCGCACGTTTGAACTCCGTCTACCTCCTTGACTCAAGTCACGGATGGGCTGTAGGTTCTGGAGGCACGATCCTCCATTACGATGGCTTAGTGTGGAGTTCCGTTGCCACCGGAAGTTCAGCAAACCTGAACTCTGTGGCACAGGTGAACCCGCAGGAAGCATGGGCAGTAGGCGATTCTGCTACAATCCTGCACTGGGATGGAGTAAGCTGGTACCAGACAACGCCTTCCCCTTCACTCTCCGGCAATCCCAACTTGAATTCCATCTACATCTCGTCGAACGGTTTCGGTTTCATCGTGGGCGCGTCGCAGGCTGCAGGCAGCCAAGGAACTATCTTACGAGTATCAACTCTGAACCCGATTCCAGAACTACCTAATCCAGACTTCTTACTCGCCGCCGTTTTCGGGACGGCAATAATTATCTTGATTCGTCGCCGAAGAATCATGCAAGCCTAACAGAGAATTTCCGGTATCGCGTAGTCCTCGTTTGGTCGAGAGGGGTGCGGCAAAACGTTTGGCGAATCATGGTCTATTCGTTGAATGCCTCGATACTCTCTTTTGCCACAAACGCCAAAATTATGGCAGTGGCAACATAATCGACCCAACTTATCCTAAAGAAATAGTTAACAAGCAAACCTCCAAGCAAAGCCAGAGCCATGAGGAAACACGTAACCGATTCTACGGCATCGATTGAAAGAGGCGTACAGTTCGTCTCACGTCCTATCCTCTTCTTTTGAATCCATAGAACAGGCATGACTATCACAGCCCCGATAGCCACACCTATCCCCAAAAGTGAGGATTCAGGCTTTAGACCCGTCAAGTAAGAGTAGACAGCACCAGCTCCGATTATTGGAATCAACGCAACAAGAAGCAGCTTCGTAAGTTTCTCCGTCAATTCGCCGAGGTCGCTCGAACCGGCAGAGTCACTTTTCAGATGCATTAATACCACTATTCCAGAAATCATTTCGACAAGACTATCGCTTCCAAAAGCGATTAGAGCAAGACTCCCTGAGAGCAACCCGATACCGATCGAACCGATAACTTCAACAGTCATCCAACCGAGACTGACATATTCCACGATAAGCCCCTGATGAATCCTTAGTCGTCGCCATGACAAGTGAGTCTCTGCACAGCAACATGAAATACAATTTCTACACTCGTCAGGATTCTGACAATTCTCGCATGACGCTTCCTCACACTTGCATGTTGAACAGGTGGACAGCATTGGCTATTGTTGAAACGTCTGAGCATTATGGTTTACGCCAAG
>CAWABQ010000041.1:0-35973 GCA_963780265.1 Candidatus Bathyarchaeota archaeon | reverse complement strand
ATTAGTATGATGGGTATGGCTATTTTCTCGGCCTTGCTCAGCCGTACGCGGTCACTCTTTCGTTTTTCTTTTTCCGGGCGACTAGCCAACCTTGATCGCTCTCCTATGCGAGTGCTAGCCATTTCGTGGACTATGATTAAGGTTTTCTTTCCATTTGGTACCGGTTGATTTGGTTAGAGGGATGGTCTGGGGCCCCAGTCTACCGCCCCACACAATGCCTGAACCCTTTTCCTACGCCGCTGCGAATCCGCATAACGAGTATTAGACGCCCCCAACTTCACTCCGCCTCCTCGGGACCCAGACAGGTTTCACAGGACCTTTCGGCTTATCTTTGGGCGCAAACTTTCCACTCACATCGAATCCGCATTGGCTTGCACTAATAATCCGCACCTAGTTCCCGCACTCCCCTTAAGAACTGTAAATTCTTCCTGGTAGAAAGGTAGAACATTCTCCCTTTTAGATTATTTCTCCAAGCCGCGTTAAATACTTACACGGCTATTGTTTAGCGTTGATCGTTGGAGGTGAATTGAGATGGCGAAGAAACGCAAGGTCAAGATGAAGCTTGCAGAAAGTGGTCACGTTAAATCTGAGACCGGTCAAAGCGAATACGTAGCATAAGCGCACGCCAATTTGCGGGATGTTTGTCCCGCTCTCTCCTTGGTTTTCTTTTTTTACACAGTATCCTTCTCATGAACTTTCTTGGTCGAACTTTCTTCAGCGCTCAGCGGGTTGCAAGTTTGCGGTGTGAGGCATTTTTTTCCCACATCCCTGTTGGTTCAAGCAGCGCAGGGCCAGCCCCGCAACATGCAGAGAGAGTCGCCTTGAGAGTCTACGAGAAAGAACAGCGTCGGGTACTCGAACAGAATCGTTGACGACCCATTGGAGTATTCAGAAGACATCAGGTTGGAACTGTCAGAAACGACTCCCAAATCCCTGGCAATAGATACACTCCTCCGAGTGAAGATACCAGAGATCATCAAGGTGTCGGATTTGACGCTGACGGCCCAAAGATACGAGTCGATGTGGCCAAGATTGAGCGCGTCTTCGTTAACCTGATCGTCAATGCTATCGACGCAATGCCAAGGGGCGGCGGACTCACGATAAGCAGCAACGTGTCAAACGGCGGCCTTGAAGTTAATTTCACGGGCACAGGGGCAGGTATTCAGGAAGAAGTCTTGCAAAAGCTTTGGAGGCGAAGCAGTAGGGGGAACAGAAGATTAAGGAGTTCATCGAAACGCGGGTTGAAGAATTAGACACGCAAGAGAAACGAACGGCGACGTGACGATTTGAAATTCAATCTGAGAGAGGAAGCTGATTGAGTGAGGATGCGGTTTGGGATACTGAGAAGGGTGAACTTCGAATCCGAGGCCAACGCTACACTGCTATTGACGCGCAGACACTTTGCAATCATCTTGATTCCTTGGTCGGGGTCCAAGTGGCTGAGGTCATCATGCATAACCTTGAATTTCGCCTAGGCAAGTCGGATGCGGCGAGGCTCAGAGTCGAGAATCCGAAGGCCACCGTAAGAGAACTAGTCGAACATCTTATCAAATCAGATCGCCTGTCAGGGGCAGGAATAACGAAAGTGACGTTACCGGAGAATCCAGAGAACCCAATACTAGTTGAGGTTTCTAACCCGAGTGTTAAGGGGACGACGGGGGCCGCAAAGGCGTTTCTCTTCTCATGGTGGGCTGGCGCACTGACCGCATTACATGATAAAGAGTTCGATCTGAAACACGTTGCCTACGACGAAGAAAAGAACGAGCTGAAGTGCCAGATTGCGGTGAGGTGATTCTATTGACTTCTACAATGCCTGTTTTGACTGCTGAAGAGGTCTTCGCAGTAAACGACAAGATACGTTGGGTGGGATTGACAACGGCGAATGGAGGCGTACTAGTCAATCACATGCGCCCGGGTGTGAGCACGTATACGACAACCCAGATTGATGAAGAGTTCGTTACGTTATCTCCACTCACAGTGTTAGGAGTGGCCGAGAAATATTCCAAATACTTGAATGGAGTCGAAGATGTCGTGGTGCATTACGGTCTCGTAATTCACGTCTTTGCTCGTCTTGGTTCTCAGATTCTAGACGTTTCGATTGAGAAGGACAACGACGCCTTATCCCAGTTCCTAAACTGGTTGAAAAAGAAAAAGACCGTGCTCCAACAACATGATCAAAGCAGGTAGACATGGATGGAGAAAAACTAGTGAGCTTGTACAACGTCGAGACATGGCTGGAAAGAAAGCGGTCAGCTTAGTGGTGGACGACTTAGAGTGAATTTTGCATTATACTTGGTTTGCTTGGCAATGACTCAGGTTAGACCACGAGTTACTGGGCCGTTCTTCTAGGACGAGGTCATTTTTCTAAAGGCGCAGGCAAAACAGATAGAACTCGGCTTTACTTGGAGAAAGCCGATTGACCCCACCATATTCGTGGGTTCAAATCCCACTGGCCCCACCAGTTAGTTATATGTACCAGTAAATTGGGGTCAGAATCCCCTTATCCACCCGACGGATGTATGCCCATTAGGGTAGACATCACACCGGCCCCATGATTATTCTTGGCTGGGCCAATCAACCCTCTGGATTTGCTAATCAACCTTCTTGATTTGTGACCGCAATAAGTGACTTTACATCACTTCGGGAACTTTACCGGAGGAAAAGTATTCCAAACTCTTTCGAAAAGTTGATCGTGCAATTCGACGAGAATCCTATTAGTGGTCCAGATCGCATTATCGACACCGCGGTCGGTTCGAAGATCCTCAGGTTTAGTCTCTATGACAACTAATTCATGTGAATCTACTGTGACAAAGGTCTCTCCGAAGGGCTTGTCTAAGACTTTGAATTCAAGCACTTCTGATATTTCGCGGGCTACTCCCGAGTTTTCTGCGGTGATGGGTGAAAGGATTCGAACGCCCGTCCCTTGTTTCCGGACCTTCTCCATTGTCTCACAATGTGCCTTGTAGAATCGGATGAGACCCGTAGCGCTTGTGCAATAGTTGATGGTCTTTGAGGCATCGTTAAGAATCTGGTTTAGCTTGTTGATTATACTTGGCCTGCCCCGGATCTCCCAGAATTCATCAGATTCCTTTGGAACTTCACTCCTTACGTACTTGCTCGATTCGTGCACCAAAGCGAGACTCTCAACTACACCTTCGGCATCAGTCAGCTCACGGCTGAGTTTCGTAACCATGGGCATTAAGACCTCGCTTGGAGACGACGGAGCATATGCCTCAGGTTTGCCGGGTATTATGCGCAGGAGGCCCTTTCGTTCGAGTTCCTTAATTGCGCCATAAGTCTTGGTTCTGGGGATCTGGCCGAAGAAGCTGAGCTCACTCGCTTTAATGGGACCCATTTTTATCAGCACCAAGTATATGCGGGACTCGTACTCTGTGAGGCCCAAGCGCCGTAATGCCGTGATTTCCCGTTCTTCGACTGACAAGCCGGCAGTTCACCGATTAGCCGATATTTCCTTGCCAAATCAGCTTCTCCGCTGCCTAAATAGATGCGCTTCGAAAAAGAAGCTGCTGTCATTCTCGATTAAAGGCGATTCTCCGATGGGTAAAGGATTTGGCATCAACCTGTCCAAGCCTTCTGGAACGGATGCGGGTGTGAGTTTCAGTATGGGAGTGTGGGGAGGCTTAGTTTTGTGGGGACAACATGTTACTCATCCCGAATGAGAGAATTTTATGAATCTACTCGGGGTTCAGTCTTTCTAGCGATGAGGATCGTTGCAGCGAGGGCCGCAAGGAAGACGAGAGGAGCGGAAGCGAATGGAAATTCTGGTACTGGTGTCGGCGCTGAACCATAGAAGATTGTGACGGAAGACGAGTCAGCGAAGACGGTCAACATGTGTGTGTTTTGGTCGTAAACCCAGGCATTGCTATTTGGATTTAGACCTGCAGAGGATTGTGATTCCGGGAGTTCCCTGACATCCGCAAACACTGCGGTTGGTTTTGCTGATGAGTTAACGCTTAGTTCAACGGCGCCGCCATGATCGAAGTCTATCTGAACCACGCTCTCATTGAAGGCCACGTCGTGTATCATTTGTCCGTTCGAGCTAGCGTTGATGGCGATTTCAGCCAACTCCACGCCATGTGTGCCGTTTAGGAAGATGGCGTGTGTCACGGCTCTGGCGCCGACGACCACAATGGCCGTACTCATGTTTGAATTACTAACTAACGGTTGGGACATTGAGAATAGAGAATTCGTTGGAGGGTCGCATGCTGTTGAAGGAGGAAGGATTGGACATAGTGAACCGCTGGGTGGGCTGGAACCCTGAATCCCACCCCATTGAACTTGAAGGGATTGATTCTGAGATGTGTAGTACGCAGGTAGGGAATATGTGATACTGTAGGTTCCCGCAGGGAGAAAAAGCGCGCCAACGCCCCCATACTGCCCGTCCAAGGTTGTGACTGGTTGTGACTGGAACGTCGAGTTAGATGCAGTGACTTGTACCCATGACAGTGGGGCGGGATCAGGGCATTGGGGAGTACAAGAGGAATCGTCACCCGCAACTACTGCATTCGAGTAAACTGTAGCCATTTCAAAATCGTCCATCACGACACCGATTTGAAGGTATAGGTCGCGGAAGGTTACTGTTGAAGGTGCGAATGGTTGCATGAAATGGCTGTTAAAACCGAACTCCGGTACCTGGGCCGTGTAATTGGCATTCTCAAGGCCATAATCGAAGTACAGGCCTCCGTCCGGTGCAACGTAGAAAAAGTGACCCTGGCCTTCTAGCTTTACGGGGCTGTTAGTCATACCACCGAAACCGAAAATCGATAACAAGAGAGTACGTGTTCCTTCAGTTAAGTTCGCTGGGATTGCCCCCATCAAAGCGCCGTTGAATACCTGCCCGATCACGTAGTCGTTCTCAGGCAACGCACCCAGAATTTGGTTGTCTATGAACACTGGTCCTGTAATATCTAGTTCATCTCCAAACAGCAGCGGTATGGCTAACTCTACGAGACCCAAGGGAAGGTTTGGAGCTTGCGAAGGACCGTATTGCCACACATACCCAAGGGTGTATGCCTTTACTGTGTAAGTGTCGTTCGTTATGTGAGTGGGGTCGTCGCCGTAGAACCATATCTCGCGGGCACTCCAATTTTGGCCTGCAAAGAGGACTGTGAAGGTTGTTTCTCCCATACGACACAGTCTATCTGGCTGCGGGACCCCTATTCTGATAAGGCATTCCACGTACCCAACCGTAAAGCCGCCAGAATCGTAGAAATATGTTCGCGCCCTCACAGGGATAGGGAGATTTAGAAACCTGAAAGGCAGCAGCGCCTGTACCCCCCTTGTTCCGATTCGGTTATCGTAGGAGAAGACTCCGACACCAAACGCCCCTCCCCTAAGCATCTTTGCCGTAGCGGTCGCATTCGCGCCCAGGAAAACTGAAATTGCACTCATAGTCTGAAGTTCATAGCCCCTAATGAATATCCGAATCGAATATCCAACGGAGTCTGCTGTAAGGCCGTAATCATGCTCATCCCACACCCCTGACCATGTATGATTGAAATATTCATTGAACCCGAAGAGAATAAACGGTATTGACGAACTGTCCCTGTAAGTAGTTGTCCCGTCCGCGTAGGTTCCATTAATGACGTCGACGGCTCGAAGGATGCCTGAGTGATCGTAGGCTTCAATCAGAATATTCCCGCCGAAGAGCGCCTCCGTGGGCGGGAGTGGTAGAGACAGTGACCTTTCTGCTTGATCGGGAGTTTCAAACGTCTGGCCGTTCCAGAGTTGAATTGTTCCAGATATTACGCCACCCACTTGCATTACTATAGGGCTAGGAAAGGGTGCGAAGCAAGTGGTTGAGGTGCCGGGGAGTGGTGAAGAGCTAACCGTGACCGTTACGTTTTCAGGGGACCCATTAAGAAAAACCTGCGTATAGCCCGTAACCCATACGTTCAAAGTCAAAACGTAGGGGCTACTGGAACTACCGGGCGGAAGGCCCGCGAATTCTGTACCATAAGGATCCGTTCCAACATAAGTCACGTTTGAACCCGTGATGAGCTTGAAATCGTCGGAGCCAGTGTTCTGTGAAAGGGTTATGCTCCGGTATACATGTTGTTGCGAGTCAACCGCCTCTACGGTAACATTCAGAACCTTGAGGCCAATTTTCGGTAGGTATGGGTGAGTTGTGAGCGAATGAAGTAACTGTGCACCGTTCCACTCATATTCTATGGTGCCGCACACCTGCGGGGCCCTGGTGAGTGGAACCAGCGCAGATAATTGCAAATTCTCGCCCGGCGACGGCGTCGGTGAGACAGGGTAGGAGGTGAGTGAATAAGCTGTGTCATAGGTTGGGTCGAAACCGGCAGACGCTAATATTTGGTATTGATGATGATCGGTAGAGCTATCCGGGGCTAGCCCAGTTATGTTGAATCGCCCAGTAGTCTCATTCACGTAACTTCTGCCCACAATTGTCCCGCTTGAAACATCTTTGGCATATGCAATTCCCTTAGTCCCTAAGATCGGGTGGTCTGGGATTCCACAGGGACCGCCGGGAACGCTGAACCATGAGTCACAAATTTCACCCGCTATGCTTGCTGGCCGGTCGCGCATGCTGATCGGAACGAATAACGTCGTGTTCCAGGCGTGAACGAAATCGGGGAAGCCCAAGGAGTTTGTGTGATCTGCAACGAAGAGAGTGAAATTGTATCTACCCGCGATTGTAGGTGCGTTCAAGTCATGGAATCGAATGAACTTTGGCGGGGTGAAGGTTCGAAAGGTTCCGTTCAAGTAGTTCCAAATTTCTACGCACCAAGGAGCATTGGTGTCGAGGAGGGAGAAATCGGGTTTGAAACATGGCCCATCACTCGGGGCCCCATGCCAGGAATATGTCCAATGTCTAGACTCATCGATTACACTAACGTAATAGTAGTCATTCCTAATGTTCGTTTGAATAAAATGAGTGTCGTTCTCGATAGAAATCACTCCCAGTAGGAATTCTCTGGGAATCTCGACTGCGGGCCGCGATTCCGGTCCGGTTTATGTTGATTTGAACATCGCCCATAGTTCCAAGAAAAGGGCCCCAGACTGTAGAAGGCGCAATCGTAGCTGAAGCAGATGTGTCTTGGCCGCGGACAACGGGAAGATAGTTAGGGGGTATTCCTTCGAAGCTTGAAGCAGTGATCAAAGCGGCCAAAAAGAGAGCTACAAGTGACGCCTTTATCGACAGATCGCGGTAATTTGACAACCTGTTGCGCACTCTTGGCTCCTCTTACAATCAGGCCGGATTGCCGTAACTCGAACAGTCACGAGAATGTGCTTTAAGCTGTTTGTTTAATTTCCCTAAACTTTGCTTTCGGGAGCGCATTCCAATCTCTATCGTAGAGTTGGTCGTGCGATTTTCGTGAGATTTCCGCAACGAAATTTGCTCCTCCGCTCGCTAAATAAGTGCGCCCAAGAGAAGAGGCTGGTGTCACCCTTCAATGAAAAACGATTCACAATGAGACTGTGGGTTTGGCACCAACCTGTGCAGCCGCCCGAATCAGAACCGCAGAACAGGCCCCCTAGAAGCATAGTTAAGTTGGTATCAGCGAAGAGGAATCTCGGATGGATTAATTGTGAACTTTCTTCAAATATCCGAGTACATGTCGGTCTCCATCACTCTAGCCATCCTGACGATTGCGTCTGTCTACGACATTAGAACTCGCGAGGTCCCGGACAAGATTTGGTTAATCTACGGGCCAGTCGGCCTTGCCCTCACAATCTATCGGACATACGTCGACCCCTCACAACTGCTGTTCACCGTAATCTCAATCGGCTTCTCAATCTTGCTAGCGTTCGGGATTGTATTTTTTGGTCTGTCTGGAGGAGCCGATGCGAAGGGCCTTATCTGCCTAAGCCTAACCCTCCCTCTGCCGCCAACAATATTGAGCCCATTACTCGGTTACGTTTTCCCTTTCTTTCCAATTGTGGTCTTAGTCACCGGTTACTTTTGCACACTCTCAGTCGTGGTCTGGATGCTGGCTAAGAACTTGGCTCTACTAACGCGGCTCAGATCTGGAATGTTCAAGGGATTGGAAAGCGAACCAGCTTGGAAGAAAGCCTTGGCGTTCATCACGGGCTTTCCAACCAGCGTTAGGCAACTGCAATCAACCTTCTACCTATTCCCCATGGAGAAAGTTGTAGAGGACCAGAATGGAGCACATCGAACCTTCCAACTCTACGCCAACGCGGATGTTGACCGGGAACCGATTCTCAACGAGTTCGTTGACTCGATGAGAAAGGTGGGTTCACCAGACATCGTTTGGGTTTCCCCTGGGCTACCGCTGTTAGTCTTCATACTGATTGCTGTCGTAATCGTATTGGCACTTGGCGATCCCGTGTTCGGTGGGATCCTCCATCTTCTACGGTGATTCGACGCGGCCGCTGGATTCTACAAATCCCTTACTGTTAGGGTAGATATGGTGTGGCTCGATAGTGGGCTGGCGCTGCAAGGCCCAGTCTCTTCATGACGCTTACGAGATCCCCCCTCCTCACACCGACGATGAGGAGAGTGTTGAGCACGAAGAGACCCACTATTCTCCCTTCATACGCCAGGAAGACTGCGACCGAACCTAAAGCACCTAGAGCCAAGATGAAGCCTACTTGTTCGATGAGGAAAAACGTGAAGCCGATTGTGACGAAACCTAGCGACGCCTTGCGAGTCTGAGACCAATTCCGGAGAGTTTCGTAGATGATGTAGACCGTTGCGACCATGATTACCGCCCTCAGGAATAATTCTGCGTTTGTTGACGCAGCCTCAACTGTTCCAAAGGCACGGGTCGCGAACATGACCGTCAGAAAAACGATGGTAACTAGGGCGGCGGTTAGCAAGTCAGCGGTTGTCGATTCGCCGATTAGGCGAAGCCTCGTCCGCTTGGCGTAGGCGAACGCGATGAATAACATGCCATAAGTCTGCGTCAGCAGCCAAATAGCCTGCACAGGTGACCCGAGCAATGGTGAACCGGATACGAGGAATGGCTGAAAGATTTGGACGGCGAAAGCAACTGTGATAAGACCGAAACCCGCTGGGATTGCAAGTAAGTACGGTACGCCAGAGGCGCGGGTTGGCTTGCTGGTTAGAACTACTAAGGCGGCGGTAGCAAGGGCGGAGAGCACATTTACCGATTCAAGGAGAACATCCAACACCATACTATACTCCCCCACGAAACAGGATAAAAACCGAGCTGCTGCACATGAAATTCATTGATATAGCATTCGGAGCCACCCTTGTAGCTTTCGGTCTAGGTTCCTTGGCCGGAGCTGCGCTAACAGCGTACTCATTCACATTTCGAGATTTTCTTGTGCTCCTCATCAATTCGCGGGTCATTGCCCCCGTACGGGCAGCAACAGCCCTCGGAGGGATAGCGGTCATGTTGCTTATCTTCTTGAACAACTGCGTCCCGGTTGCTCTCTCTTTCCTGTACCCTTGGATAATAGGCAAGTTTCGATGGGAACCGCCCCTTCGCAAGGCTACGGCGAACCGACTACTCATGGCTTGTTCATTACTAACAGGAAGCTTAGTTGGGTTCTTCAGCCTCGGCGCCACCCTGATGCTTGTCGAAGAACTCAGAGGCCCAGCCGTGGTTAGCCGATTTTTGGTGACCTCGGTGGTCCATGGCCCTATGGAATTCTTGTTCGTTCTTTTGTGCGTCGCAGAACCACTAAGGCTGGGATTACGAAACGTAGACCGCGAACGATTCGTTGAACTTCTGCGAGCAGACTTGAACTTGCTCTTCATATGCTTAATCGGCCTCCTTGCTTCGGCAGCAATCGAAGCCTTCGCAGGCCTGTAGTAGGCCGCTCATGAAGCCTGGTGGCTGCACGACCGAGTACCTAAGACGAAGGGCCAAATCTCGCTCGACAACTCTAACTCTGATACTTATGGGACCCTTCTGCCCGTGAACCATCAAGCCAGCGCAGAATAGGCTGATGTGCCACGAGAACAAGGCGAGTGGTTACAGCATATCCATATCGTGTTCATCCCCGGCGTCATGGATGAAAGGGAAGAGGCACTTAGTACGAGCCGATTCAAGTGGGCCTCGTAGTAGCTACGCTACGATACGAAAGATAACGACATCAGCGTTTTGATACTCGACGCGATATGAGTTGGAAGCATAGAACGTGTTTAGACCAATGAAACCTGATGAAACTGCAACGTAGCTAAATTGCACGGGAGATTGATGTTTCAGAATCTCAGCTGCGTTAAGTTGAAAATCTCCTGCGTAGCCTCGGGTCGTTACTATGAGTAGGTAGCGGTACTCCAGTGGAAAGCCGACGCTAGCTACAGTAGTGTTAGGAGGAGTGTTGGACTGAAGCCAAACCATCGAATCGTAGATGTTTCTCTGTCTGGTAGATTGCCCGTTGCTAAATGCGTGGCTTAGCGCATAAGCAGAAGGCCCGCCAGCAGACAGTATCACAATCAAAACCAGCATCAACGCAACTATCGTAACTCTTCGAGTACGCAAGGCGCGGATCTTTCGAGCAATTGCTCTCTCGAGAACCTTTTGCACTTTCGACAGCAGAATTCCAAGCAGCCCCGCTCCCGGAACGAATGAAAGGAGAACCATCCGCCAATCTTCGGTTCCAATGAAAACCAGAATAATCAGTAGGCCAAACCAAGACGTAAGAAACATCGGCCAAATACTGCTCCTCATCTTCATCATAGCCCAGACGAATGCAGCCATGAGAAACATGCAGTTGATAGAACCCGCTAGGAAAAGGTAATTGTGAACCCACGCTCCCAAAACCACAGCCAAATCGTTATGCAAATCCAAGTAGAAGCCTGTGACGTAGGAGAATTCCCGCATTACCAGAAACGGTGCCGCGAGAACCGCGCCGAGGGGTACGAAGAAGAACCCTAGGTTAGAGAGCATATACCCGCGGAACTTTGACCGATAGTTGTTGAAGACCGCCAGGGAGAAGCATACAACAACCAGTAAGAAGATTAGCGCGCTTACGTGCGAGATCAAGGTTATGGTTTCAACCACAACGGCTGTGACAAGGGAACCAATGGTAATCCTTGCCGAAATCGCCACCGCAACCAACAGTGAGGTTAACACGAAAAAATCACCCACTATATTTGGGTACGCTCCGACGCTTGCGTAGTAAACAAACCCAGCCGGAACAATAATGGCGAATGCAACTGAAGCGTAGTTCGCAGCTTGCTTCGATGGTAGAATTCTATGGAACAGACAGTACGCAACTAGCACTGAGAGGGATTCCACAATAGCCGCCGTCACCCTCTCGGCAAAAATCACGCCAACGTCGAAATAGGAGGAAGCGAAGGCGAACAAAATATGGGCTCCACCCGCGAAACCAGATTGACTAAACGGCGTCGTGAAAGCCCCTTGAAGAATCGAAAGGGTAATCCCAGCATGCCAGAGAGCGTCCGGGGGTTCAGTGTTCGGGAAATATGGATAGTCAACCAGATAGATTGCCCAGAGCGTCAGATGGAACAAGGAGAGAGCAACAGGAAGCCAATACCTGGGGGCTCCTCGCAGTTTCTCGGCTGATATGGTTAACTTGGGTTTTGTAAGGAAACAGAGTCCGATTAGACCAACAGCGAGTGCTACCACTACAGGACCCGCGAATTCAAATGGTAACCTAGCGACGATAATCAAAGAGGCTGAAATGACAGCACACGAGAGGCTCAGGCACAAGCTTAGTACCATTCTTTCCAGCGCGCGTTGCCCCTGCGGTCGATTCGTAACAGATTGACCCATGCGTACCCAGCAAGGCCGAGTATGATTGCCTTGGCGATCGCTACGAGCGACCACAGAATCAGAAGCGACACCCTTAGGTAACACACTCACACCCCGTCTACCTCATAACTATTCTTGACACCAGCTTAATTGTGGGAACCATCGGCGAATGTGGTTGCGTTCGGGTCCCCATCTTGGCGAAGGACGGTGAATCCGTTCTGTAACATTGTAAACACAACCGAAATTGGAGTCTGATACTGCAACGGGCTTGGAAGGATAGGATAAGTAACGGGGGCCGTGAAATACGCAGGTACGAGCATGCGGGGTTTTTGGCTGAACTTAGGATATTCATCAATTGAGTTTGCGCATTTTGACCATCATCACGGACAGGAAAGTTAGGGCAAGCTGAGGGGCGGACAGCAGAGTATCACGTCATCCTCGGATCGCCTAGCAGTAGCAGGAGTTGAACATAGTGGTCGGACGAAAACTCGGTAGAGTCCTGAGCTCTGCGGTTCTGGAAATTTCGTCTCGGTTTGATAGTTTTGGGTTCATTGCCAGATTTTGTCCTCAATGGATGAGACGGTCCATCAAGAGATTTTATCGCAGACTCGTTACGGTTCCACTCGTGCTTCCCTCAGTCGAAGGTGATGTGTGTCCATGGGAGCAGGAGAAGCCGATACTCAGCGTAATAATCCCCTGTCACAATTACGGCCGGTACATACGCGAAGGCCTTCGGAGTCTCGAAGTGCAGACTTTCAGTGACTTCGAGACAATTCTTGTCGACGACGGGTCTGATGACCCGTTCACGCTTAAGACGCTAGACGATCTCCAACGTGAGGGCTTTCGAATACTCCGCCAGCAAAAACTCAACGCAGCCGCAGCTTTCAATCGGGGTATTGCGGCCACGCGTGGCCGATACGTTTGCTGTTTTGCTGCAGACGACAAACTTGAACCCACGTACTTTGAGAAATGCCTATGCCTTCTAGAGTCTAATTCCGGAGTTGATTTTGCATACCCGCTTGCGAGGACATTTGGTGATGAAAAACGAATCTGGTTGACCGAGCCTTTCGATCTCAGAGTGTTGCTAGGGTATAATCACATCTGCGGAACTGCGGTATTCAAGAAAGTAGTCTGGGAAAAAGTTGGTGGGTTTGATGTGTGGCTGGATGGATACGAGGATTGGGATTTTTGGATCCGGGCGGGCAAAGCGGGATTCCGAGGGAGATTAATTCCTGAAATCCTATTCAATTACAGACGACATCGAGCCTCTCTCAACATTAAGGCGGATAGGAAATCGCGGGATCTCATCCGACATATACGGTCGACCAGCGCCGAACTCTTTGCCAATCCCAAAGCGATAGTCGAGATTCAGAAGTCTTACCGTGATGTTAGAGCGCGCAAACCATTTCTGAACCTCAGTTCGAAGACTCAATATCGAAAAACCGAGCATCAGATAATTGTAATCGCCCCTTCGCCAGCCGAAGCTACAGCGCTCATGCCACGGGCATCGAAGATGAGTCAGATTCTGGTAACGACTGGCATCGCTTCGCGGCATGATGAGCATCGAAAGAGCGGTTTATTCAATCACTATGCACTGTCCCTGTTTCTGGATAGATATTGCTGGCTAGATTTCCTTCTCAATCTTATCGAAACAAGATCTGCATTGCTGGTTCTGATATCGCATTCCCCATTGGCATACGAATGGGTGCAGACCATCAAAGCCCGTGCCCCAGTTCCGGTCGTGGACATCCTTCCGAATCAACTTCCTGATAATGCTGAACTAAGCGCGAGATATGACCAATTCATCGACCTACATGTTGTCACATCGGCTGGAGTCGTAAAATCATTCACACAAGATTTCGGCCTCTCTGAGAAGAAAAATCTGTTTTCAGAATCGCATTTGGACGATGAATTCACTAAGCGGTTGCAATCTCTTCTCAAACGCGGTGAGGCTATGTGAAGTACAGCCTCCTATTGTCGACAACCGGAGTACGCCAAACGTTGACGCAGCTCTCAGCAACTTCCAGGGTTTCTTGGGTCGAGACGATATCGAATTGATAGTGGCGACCACGAACTCTGAGTTTAGGCTGGAGGGACCGGGACGCACGATCTATCTGGAGAAGCCCGTAACGAAGGATTCCATCTGGGATCGGGTTTGGAACCGAGCTGGGAGGAACATGTACTTCATGTGGAGACCAGCTGCTGAAGTTGCACGAGGAGAGTGGATAGTCATCGTCGCGGACGATATGCTGCTCAGCAACAACTTGTTTGATCGAGCAAACCAGAACGTGCAGGGAGAGACAAAGGTCTTCCAGCCGACGCTCCTAGACCCGCAAGGTTATGTCGTATGTGGCGAGTACTTCCGCACGTACACTTGCGCTATTGTTCGACGCAAACTAGTGTTTGATTTTGATTTGACCTCAGAGCTCTGGTGCGACGCCAAATGGTTGCACAGGATTCGCAAATCTTGCGACCTTAGCAATGCGAGAGTATTTTTTCGACACCGAGTCGTTCTGTTGGCACTTGGGTTACCCCATAGAAGGGGGCGTTGACCCCCTAATCGCAAAGTGGAAGGCCCGTCGTTGGATAATGAAACAGCGTCGCAAATTTGGTAACCGAAGAATCGACGTGGAGAAGGTGGTCGAGACCCGTCCGTTCAGCGGCCGTTATGGGCCCTAGCAGCGCATGCCCACAACAGAAAGGAGCTATGCGAACGAGCAATTCTAAACCCCGCTTTCCTAGCTGGAATGTCGCGCAACAACTACGATGTGCTCGTGACCGATGTGAAGTTTCGGCACGTCGAAGAGAAGCAAATGTTTGACCCATCTTTCTTCCA
The DNA here is from genome assembly GCA_963780265.1 of Candidatus Bathyarchaeota archaeon. GTDB lineage: Archaea > Thermoproteota > Bathyarchaeia > 40CM-2-53-6 > 40CM-2-53-6 > FEN-987. The sequence continues at coordinate 21,435 of CAWABQ010000041.1, read as the reverse complement.
GCCGGATCAACAAGCGAGCAATGAGAGGATGTTTGTACCTGTTCTTGTTGGTCAGTAACGGCATATCGAACCCGGCACCCAGGACTCTGATGGCGGTCAGGCTATGTTTGCCAAGGACTCCAAGCAGACGATTCATCGTTAAGTAACGCACATGCGCGCTGCCTTTCTCCCGTAGAAGCTTGGACAGTACAGTGCAAGTCCCCTGAGCTCGCATTTGCTCGCTATACATTGTGGAGCGTTTATCAGCGAAACGATCCAATACGAAATCAAAGAGAAGACTCCCTATGCAAGGCGTGCTGATTATGATTGTTCGCTGCACGCTTCTGGAAATCTCATCAATCACGGTGTCCATGTCCAAGACGTGTTCAAGAACTTCGCTGCACAACCCTGCTTCGAATGAATTATGTCGAAATGGTAACCGGCTTGCATCACAGAGAACCGTATTCACTAAAGCGCTTAGACCTTCTTGCTTCGTCCACTTCTTCAGCCTCTCAAGATTTGCTAGCGCTATATCGATGCCATAATAGGCAATCCCACGCCTGGTTGCGAGAATGCAGTAGAGTCCATCCCCACAACCTATGTCCAAGAGGTCACGGGGGTTCTCAGACGAAATTTCCCCTGAAATAGCTCGAAAACGCGTTAGGAAAGTATACCAGTTTGGACCGGGCTTCAAATAGGATTCTGATTCGCTCAAGTCTTTGTAGATTTCATCGTAAAACTGTCTGTATCCCCGGTCAGCCACCATGTGAACTATCGACCTTCTTGTCTCTTAGAAGATTTCCTCTCGGGCTCGCCCCATGAGTTCTCAGCCGACCCAGGCTCGATTGACCCTGAAGGGTTCTAGGGTCATGGGGAACCCTCGAGGTCTAATTGTTTAACACATCCTGATAGATTGCACACATTTGGGCCGCAACGTGGCTCCAATTGTGATGTTTCTCGACAAACTTCCGTGCGCGATTGCCCATCTCTACTCGAAGTGTTGGATTGCCCACTAGCCTAGAAATTTGAGAAACTAATTCATCTTGACCTCTTGGTTCAACGAGGAAACCTGTATCGCCGTTCCGAATTATCTCAGGAGTGCCGCCGACTCTCGATGCGACAGTAGGAATTCCGCATGCCATCGCCTCCAGAATTGTGAGTGGCATACCGTCTGTCAGAGACGGCCTAACCACGATGTCGCAGGATCTCAGAAAATCCGCATTACTAGAGACCATGCCCAAGAAATGGAACGCGCCGTCCACACCCAGCTGTTGCGCCTTCCGCTTTAGCTCTGAGAGCATCGGACCATCTCCCGCTACTTGAAATTGGACATTCGAGAATTCGTGCAGGATTCGGGGCGCAGCCCCGACCAAGTACTGTGGACCTTTATTAGCCATTAATCTACCAATGAAACCAACACGCACGATTCCATCGTGCTTCTCTGAAGCCGGAGTGGGTCGAAATCTAAGAGTGTCCACCGTGTTCGGAACAACAGAAACCTTTGAAGGTTCGGCTCCAAGAGATTCAGCGTGTCTCTTGACAGCTTGGCTTACTGCCACGATATGTCTACTTTTTCTCAGTATCCAGCTGCCAATCAACCTCTCGTAGAGTCTTGCAAGGTAGCCGGCATGGCCATCCAAGTCTGAGATTGATCCCACATGCAGGGTGGTGACTAGAGGTTTTCTGAGGACTTTCAGGTTGAGGCAAGAGGCAATCGTCGTGAAGAAGTAGAGGTTGTTAGCATGCAAGACATCCGACTGTTCTTTTCGGCAAACGTCACGCATCAGCCGCACCACCCCGGTTGAGATTGCGCTCTGGACTCCAAGTGTGCTAGTGAACTCCAGTGACGGGGCGCGGTATACGTGAATTCCATTGAGGTCTTCCATGAGACTTGCGTTGCAGGTATTCAGAGTCACGACGGCGACCTGGTTACCTAGCCTAACCAATTCCTTGGCTACATTATACGTCACTTGCTCAACGCCGCCAACATGAGGCGGGAAGTGATCCGTTGCAAGCAAGATGTTCGTGAATCATACCTCACCCGTGATTGCCCGCTTTGAATTCCCTGTAGAATGTTGACCTCAAATGGCGCAACAGAGTATCGAGTAAGATACCCAAAGAAAACACCACTGTCCCGCCCACTAGGAAAAGAACTGAGAGGAGTGCTGAACCTAAACGAGGCCACGTCGTGAGCCCGAAGAACTGCCATTGATACCAACCGATAAATGCGTAGGCCCCAAATCCAGCCCCGACTAGAAGAAACAGGGTTCCTAGTGTGCCGTATATGATGAATGGGTTGAACTCCGAGCATAACCTCAGCGCAGTCAGCAAGATGTCATACCCGTCGTGAACTGGGCGAATCTTTGATTCCCCAGCCCTTCTCCGGTAGCGACTTGGAACCTCAGTAACTCTTGCCTTGATTTTTAGCGCTTCGATGAGCATCTCGGTGGCTAGGGGCATACCGTTTGCCTCAAGGTACATTCTTCGGAGGCAGTCTGCGGATATTGCTCTGAACCCGGATTGCGAGTCGTGGATCTCTAATCCGTAGAGCTTACTTACAATTTCCGAGATCAACTTGTTCCCAATGCGATTTCGGAGGGACATCGCATCGGGTGCCATACCATGGAACCTGTTCGCTAGCGTCATGTCCGCTTTTCCTTCAAGGATCGGTTCAAGGAGGGCGGGAATGTCTTCGGACAGCGTAGGTTGAGTCGGCGTCTATCATGACCGCTATGAAGTTCTTGCTCTTTGCCATGACGTATCCGAACCCAGTTAAGTACGCGCCACCGTAACCGTGCATCTTCTCGGCGAGTACTGTTGCGCCGAGACGCTCAGCTATTTGCCCAGACTTGTCGATTGAAGAACCGTCAACCACTACTACCTCATATTCGAAGTCTGCTAGAGCGTGTTGAATTCCTTGTATTACGTCGCCTATGGATTCTTCTTCGTTTAGGGCTGGGACAATTACATAGATGGGGGGAGGTAGTCTGAGCTTCTCAGAATTGACATGTAAGACTGGTCGACTTAGGGATTCCTTAGTTTCTTCCGCAGCCGAAGCTAGAGGCATCATTGTAGCAGCCACTTGTGGCGTATACCGCGTCAGGTATTGGTGAAAGCCGATTTCAAATGGCTGTTACCCTGGATTCGAAGCTTTGGTAACGTCAAGCTTTGGTTAGGGTTCCGCCTAACAATAGTTCAGCAAATCGCAGGAGGTGAAACATCAAGATGATGACAATAATGGGCAAACGTTTCACCAACCGAGGCATTTCAACCATCATAGCCGCACTACTCCTTATCGCCATAGCAATCGCCGCAGGAGTACTACTCTACGTCTTCTCAATAGGATTAATCGGAAGCCTACAAGGGAGCGGCGGACAACAAACAAAAGACCAGGTAATCATGGAAGCATACCAATGGCCTCCTGGTACCGCGCTTACGCTGAACTTGCGCAACACCGGAGCAACTACACTCGACATGAGCAAGGCCACCTTCTACGTAGGCGGAGTAAGCCAGACATACGTAGCTATGACCGGGTTAAGTACCGGATGCACACCGACCGCCTTCGCACCAGGATGTTCAGGTGCTGAACCTCTCAGCGTAACTTTGTCCCACCCCCACAAGCGGAGTAGCATACGTAATCAAAATCGGTCTTGCCGACGGTGGCGTGATGAGCTACTCAGCTGTATACGGCACTTCCGGTTAGAATGATCTCCTGCGCCCTCCCCCTTTTTTCTTTCTATTTTCCCTCCGAGTCTGAAACTACCCCGTTTATTCACATAGGGTACGAATCTGCTCCCTAACATCCCGGTCTAGCAGAGGGACGTCCAAAACTGTTTCCACGTTTGGTTTCGTTGTGTTTTGTTTCGTTTCGTTTGAAATCGTTGTAAAATGTCGTGACAGTCTGTAAATCTTCGTTAATTCTTTGTGAAACACTGTGTGGAGATTGTGCGTCATCGTGAAGATGTCGTGCATTCCTGTCGTACTCATCGCATATTCATCGTATGCCTTTGAGATGTGTTTCATAGTGTCGGACGCCCTTGCTCTCGTCTGTGGTGGGGTTGTGTTGTCACCCTGTTTTGGAAACTTGGGATACACCAAGGCTATGCCAAACATTGGCCTAACATTCGATTATGGATTGAACTCGGATGCCTCTGCTCATTCGACCGGTGAAGATGAACAAGTCAATCTATGTTCGGGTGCCGAACGACATAGCCCACATCATAGGTTTAGACAACCAGGTCGAAGTGAGCTTCAGTTTCGAAGACATCGGCAACGAGCTTCGTCTCATCTACTCACTCAACAAGTCAAAACTTGAGAATCATCAGTCCAGCGGTGAACGCGAAATCAGTGATCGGAACCAAGCCGCAAAGTCAAGCCCCCCGAACCTGCCTAGGGAGGGGTGAAAATGGAGCTGAGATTGAAACTAAAGGGGTTCCCTAGGAACAAAGCTTCTCCCGCCGCAGCTCAGGTTGTTGTGGAAAAACCTACACCGGACGCCAATGAAGCCCCCACGAGCTTCAAGGAAGTGTACCCGTTAGTTGAACCCTACGCGTACGCCGCGATCACGCATGACCCGAAAACTGGCGGCATGCTGTATTACGTGATCGAACCTACGCTCAGCGAGCAAGACAAGCAATACTACGCCAAGCTTCGTAGCATTCTGACCGAAGAGCTTGATGTTGACGTACGCAAAATCGAAACCAAAGCGGCCGCTGAGAAACTGTTGAGGGAGCACGTTGATACCATCGTCAAGTCATACAAGCTGAAGATTGAGACTGAAACACTCGACAAACTCATGTACTACCTGACCAGGGACCTCATAAACTTCGGGCGCATCGAACCCCTCATGCGGGACCACATGCTCGAAGACATAAGTTGCGACGGGCCTGATGTCCCTCTTTACGTTTGGCATCGGCAGTACGAATCTATCCCTACGAACGTCAAGTTCGAGAGCGGCAAGGAGCTTGACAGCTTCGTCGTCAAATTAGCCTACTTGTGCAACAAGCACGTGTCAATAGCGTCGCCCATCGTTGACGGGGGCCTCCCCGACGGAAGCCGAATCCAGCTGACCTACTCGAAGGAAGTGACTCGGCATGGGAGTAGCTTCACGGTTAGACGCTTCAAGGCAGATCCCCTCACGATCACCGACCTCATCACCTTCAACACAATAACCGCCGAGATGGCCGCCTACTTCTGGTATCTGATCGAGAAGAAAAGCTGCATCCTGACCTCCGGAGGAACAGCCTCAGGCAAGACGACACTCCTCAACTGCATTTCAATGTTCATACTTCCAGACGATAAGGTTGTCACGATCGAAGATACGCCTGAAATGAACATCCCCCACCAAAACTGGATCGCCTCAATCGCAAGGGTCGGGTTCGGGGCGAGGGGAAGTTCCGCTGAGATTTCAACCTTCGATTTGCTCAAGGCAGCGATGCGCCAGCGGCCTGATTACGTGATCGTCGGCGAGGTGAGAGGTGAAGAAGCGTTTACCCTCTTCCAAGCAATGGCCACTGGGCACGGCGGTTTGTCAAGCCTACACGCAGACTCCGTTGGAGCTACCCTTCGACGACTCGAATCTGCCCCGTTGAATATCCCGCGTTCACTGTTACCTACACTGAACGTCGTAGGCGTACTGTCAAGGATGAGGGTTGGTGACAGACCTGCCCGAAGACTGGTCGAGTTGACCGAAGTACTTGGCATTGACCCGAGTTCGGGTGAGGTGGAGTTGAATGAAATCTTCCGTTGGGATCCGAAGACTGATGCTTTCACCTACTCGGGGCACAGTAGGATCATCGACGTGCTGGCTCAGAAATCCGGCGTTGCAGTTGAGGATGTTAGGAGCGAACTGCAGCGGCGAAAGACTGTACTCGACTATATGGTCCAGAGGAATATTCGCCGTTACAAAGACGTGGGAAATCTGATCCGCTCGTATTACGCGGAACCGGTCAAGACATTCGAAAGGGCGAGGCTGTCGCTGCTGAGTCTCGGATTGAGTGATTAGAAATGTCGAAGCCAGCCAAGATCAACAGTAAGGATTCGAAGAAAGATTTCTCAGTCCTCAGAGAACCTTGGCTGCTGGCATTCCGATACCTCAGCGCCCAACTACCGAAGGTGATGCCCTACTTCCAAGACATGGGCCCATCGCTCCAGAAGGCAGGGATAAAGATCAGCCTACAGGGTTACGTTAGCTTAACGCTATTCGTGACTGGCCTGTCATTCTTCACCACGTTCGGGGTCACCTTCGCAATAGCAGGCGTGTTAGGCGTGCCAATACTGATTACGATGCTGTTCGCGTTCGGGGTCGGCACACTTTCCGGAGCAGCTACGTTTGGGTTGATCTACGGGTTTCCGAGTTTCTTGGCCACCAACCGACGGAAGAGAATGGACCTAGAGTTACCGTACGTTGCAAGCCACCTGTCAATTCTAGCCACTGCAGGCCTGCCTCCGGCGCGCATGTTCAAACTGCTCGAAGACTCCGCAACGACACCTCAGGTTGCTTCCGAAGCTAACGAGGTTACCCGAGACGTCGAAGTTCTAGGGGAAGACATCATCACCGCGCTTGAAGCTGAAAGGGTTCGCTCCCCTTCAAAGACATTTGCGGAAATCCTCGAAGGATTCGTAGCAACAATTCGCTCCGGGGGTAACCTAACGGGGTATCTGCAAGATGCGACGCGGGTCGTGATGGATTTGAGGAGGGTGGCTGCCAAGCAACTGGTGGAAAGCCTAGCAACCTTCGCGGAGGTTTACGTGACTCTCATGGTTGTTTTTCCTCTACTCGTGATCGTAATGTTCTCGGTTATGTCAATTATCGGCGGAGGCCTAGGAGGCTTCTCAACCACAGCCATGATGACGGTGGTCACCTACCTGATCATTCCCGCCTCTGGCCTAGCGGTCATCGTAATGCTCGACACAATGCTCGTGGAGGATTAGAAATGCCCAGGATTGAACCAAAAGAAAAGCAGATTGTTGCAGCGACATCCGCGGGCATCGGTATCTCGATGACCTTAGCCGCCATAACGGGGGCATTCATCCTTCGTTGGAATCTCCCATTATCCTGGGATCAGCTGATTATAGTCGGATTAATGATCGCGCTATTCCCGCCTGCGACCGTTGAATACCTAGATCTGCGCTGGCAGAGAGGAATCGATAACAACATTCCTCGGCTCCTACGAGAGATCGCAGAATCAGGACGAACCGGCCTCACGTTGATCCGGGCCATCGAAGTGTCCGCGGATAGAGATTACGGCCCGCTAACTCCTGAGCTGAAGAGACTATTGGCCAGAATCTCTTGGGGGGCAACATTAGAGGATGCTTTGAAGGCGTTCGCGCAGAGGGCACGAACCAAACTTGCGCAAAGAGTTTCCACATTAATCATTGAGGTTGCGCGTTCAGGAGGCGACACCCAAGAAATCATGGAGCAGGTCAACAGACATGTGAATGAGCTCCAGACGATCGATAGGGAGCGATATGCTCAGATGCGCCCGTACGCAGTTGTCGTCTACGTGGCGTTCGGAGTATTCCTGTTCGCAGACATCATCCTGATACGCACGTTCTTCGAACCAATGGCCGCGATTCATGCCCAAGCATTGGTCTCCGGCGGAGGAGGAATCTTCGGAGGTCCTGGTTTGGATATGGTATCCCTCGATAGAACCCTCTTCCACGCTACAATCGTTGAAGGAATACTGGGCGGTCTGATTGCGGGGAAGATGAGTGAGGCGCACTTAGGCGCAGGTTTGAAGCATTCGCTCATGTTGCTCCTCATAACCTTCTTTTCCTTTTTCCTGTTCGTTTGGAGTTGAAAAGAGATTTGAAGCAAAGAAGAAGGAAGTTGTGGAGTAAGAGAGGCATCAGCACAGTAGTCGCTAATATGATGATGATCGGCATCACGCTCTCACTAGCGGCAATTCTAGTCGCGTGGGCGGGGCAAAGCTACGGCGCATTCGCCGGTGGTTCACAGCTCTTCTACCAGCAACGTGGCCAAGCGCTGCAAGAGAATTTCGTCATTGAGGAAGTCTTCTTCAACACGACCGCCAACCCCGACCAGATCTTCGTGTTCGTCAGAAACGTCGGCCTCATAAACATCAACATTGTCGCCATCTATGTTAACGGCACATCACTCACGCCTGTTGCGGGCGCGTCCCACGGATGGTGCGCATTCTCCGGAAACTCAGTCAGTCTCGGAGTGGGGTCAGTCTGTGACTTTAGCTTGAACTGGCCTAGCACCGCCTGTCCCCCTAACAAATGCCCGTGGGCTACGGGTAACATCTTCTACATTGTCGTTGCCTCCTCGAGAGGCAACCAGGTGGCGTATACGGCGAGGGCCCCATAATGGGCATGAAACTCATCGTTAGACTTCGGCGTCGTCGTGCAGTCAGTACGATGATTGGCGGAGTGATCGTCCTATCCCTCCTACTCACTGCGCTTGGCACGATGGTTTTCGTTTCACAGCAATACGATCAATACCAACAAACAGCGAACAGGATGGCTCAATACCGAAATCAGCAGTCGTCAGAGTACCTAGTAGTCAACTCCCCGGCCCTAACAGTTGTAGCGTCTGCCCCTGGTTGGGGGAGTGGATGTGGGACCACCTACAACTGCTACAATGCCACGATAAACAACTTGGGAACAGTCGGAGTCCAAATTACGAGGATTTACATTAATTCCACAGGTCCCGCAGGAATAGGATGTTCATCGCCTAACCCCCAGCCTTGCATCCTCAACCCAACACCGACCATCGCTTCCTACTCTTTCAACCAAGCAAACGGCTTCGTCAACCCTGGTGAAGCCAACCATATTCTACTTTTTGCGTTGCCGTTCGCAGTAAGCCTACCGAACCCCAATCCTGGTTTTCCTGAAAATACAATCCTCATCGTCACGAGTCGGGGAAACGTGTTCACCTTTCAGTGGCCGTTTCAGCCTCAGGTTTTCGGTCAGAGTCAGTCAGCATTTTCAATGGGGATAATGAAAGTAGCTTACCAAAAAATGTCGAGCAGTGGCTTCGATAGCAGCATTGAACCTGGCCTGGGAGGATCCGGGGGAACAGGATATTGCCACACAGAGAAAAACCAAACTTATCCGGCTGGTGTCGGTTATGCGGAAAAACTCACAGGACTAAGCGGATTACAGTCCGGCAGTACATTATGGTTCGTCAACCCATGGTTTACCGGTGGCAATAGTAAGGCAATCATGGACACGGCCGTACAGGGCTACACACAGGTCTACATCTACGTGGTTGTGGTAAACACTGGAAACACGGCCTATAGCCCCAAGGCTGGCACGATAGACCTGACCTGGTATGGCTCCAACCACATCGACGGGTATCTCCTTGGGGTTTACTACAATAACCAATTCTACACCACATCGAGTATGGCCAGCATTGCCCCGGGCATGAGTTACTACGCAATATTCAAAATCACCATATTCGAAATAGGAAACCCACCGTCCTCGTCAGTTATGCTCTGGGGTGCCGCGTCACTCACAAATGGCTTAGGAAGCAACTCCGAAGACCAGACTTACTTCTCCGGCACACTCCTTCTGTCCGGATTATGGATTCGGTATGAATCGTCGACTGGGAGTTGCGCGTAGATTGGAGTTACCAATCACAGCTCACGAGGCGAGGTCACGATGATATTCAAGCTTCTAAACTTCCGATTTCGTCGACGCCGCGCGGTCAGCACAATAATCGGCGGGCTGATAGTACTGTCACTCCTACTAACAGCGCTTGGTACAATGGTTTTCGTTTCACAGCAATACGACCAATACCAACAACTGGTCAGGCAGATGAGCCAATACGATAGCCAACAGATTTCAGAGAAACTTGTGATAAACTCCCCTGGACTGGCGATGCTAACCTCCACAGCCATTCCCGGGTGGGGAAGCGGTTGCACCACCACATACAGCTGCTACAACGTTAGCATCAGCAATTTGGGAGGAGTAGGAGTTCAAATCGCAAGGATTTACATTAATTCTACAGGTCCCGCGGGGTCGGGATGCTCATCACCTAACCCCCAACCATGCATCATCAACCCAACGCCTGCAATAGCCCCCTACGCCTTCAAGCAGGCAAACGCATTCCTCAATGCGGGCGAAGTAAATCATGCTCTGGTGCTGACGTTACCAGTCGCTGTCATTCTGCCGAGGCCGAACCCCGCCGTTCCGCAAAACACGATTGAAATCGCTACGACGAGAGGAAGCATCTTCTCATTTCAGTGGCCGTTCCAACTTCAAATATTCGGCCAAAGTCAATCAGCATTCTCGTCAGGAATAATGAAAATTGCATATCAAGGCAGCAGCTACGATAGCAGCCGTGATTACAGTGGCGCAACTGGTCACACGGCAGGAACATATTGTCATAATGAAACCCTTCAAAACTATCCAGCCGCGTCCAATTATGCGGAAAAACTCACAAACATAGCTGGGGTCACCGGTAACACATTGTACTTCGTAAACCCCTGGATTACGCAGACGATTCTGAATTCCGCAGTCAGCGGGAATACGAAGTTGTATTTCTACGTAATTGTGATAAACACGGGACAGACAGCTTATACAATTAATTCGGGTACAATAGATCTAACGTGGTACGGTCAGAATCACCTTGATGGTGCTCTTTTCGGTGTGTACTACAATGGAGCATTCTACTCAGCCACTAGCATCCCGAGCATTAAAGCGGGTACGAGTTACTACGCCATATACCAATTGAACACCAGCCAATCTTACCTAGACTTACCTCCCCCCCGAGGGGGCATGAGTTCGGTCATGTTCTGGGGTGCCGCGTCACTAACAAATGGCCTGGGAAGCAACTACGAAAACCAGAATTACTTCTCCGGAACAATCCTGCTGTCCGGATTATGGATGCGGGCGAATTGCTGAGGGGCTGCGCGCATGGGAGTAGCGCTTGGAATTCGCAGTGGGAGGAACCCCGATGCTTAAGCTCTTAATCTTCAGTCTTAGCCGTAGGCGCGCAGTCAGTACGATAATCGGAGGGATGATAATACTGTCGCTGCTGCTCACGGCACTCGGCACGATGGTTTTCGTTTCACAGCAATACGACCAATACCAACAAACAGCCTACAAAATGGGGCAATACAGGGACCAAATGCAGTCAGAGAATATAGTAGCCAACCCCCCAGGGCTGACAGTTAACGCGGCTTGGAGTGGCTGCGGGGGGTGCAACATGTACAATATGAGCTTAAGCAACTTGGGAGGCGTTGGGGTTCAGATTGCAAGAATCTACATCACATCCACGGGGTCAGGTTGCACATCCCTCTGCATACTCAACCCATCCAGTTCATCCACTTATAACGCATTCAGGCCATCAACACAGTTCCTTAACCCTGGTGAGACACAACATGTGGTGTTACTATTCTTGCCAAGCACCGTTTATCTGCCATACGCTTTACCTCCTCCGAACACCATAAGCATCATTACCAGCAGAGGGGCTGTGTTCTCGTTTCAATGGCCATTTCAGATTCAAATTGGCGGCCAGAGTCAATCAGCATTTTCTGCTGGGATAGTGAAGGTTGCATATCAAGGAACAAGTTCAGGATACGATAGCAAGAATGAGTATGGGCCAGTGCACGCGAACCGGGAAGCGGAGGCACGCAGACATCTGGATACTGCCACAATGAACCCGCGCAAAATTATCCAGCTGGGGCAAGTTATGCTGAAAAGCTTACGGGAATGAGTGGAGTCGGCGTTGGGGGCGGAGGGACTTTGTGGTTCGTCAGCCCATGGGTCACTCTAACAATTCTCAAGAATGCGCAAACTGATAATGGCGCTAACTATAATCAGACGAGGCTCTATCTCTATGTCAATATCACGAATACTGGGAACACTAACTATACCATAGCGGGCGGCTCGATAGACCTGACATGGTTCGGTTCTGATCACATCAATGCGGTGCTCATTGGCTTTTACTACGGTCCCGCTCCGGGACAGTTCTACGCTGCAGGTTCAGCGCAAAAGGTGGTGGTGGGTAAGAGTCTGCTCGCTATATTCGAAGTCTACTATTTGCAATTGGGGAACATGCCGACTACGTCAGTCATGTTCTGGGGCTCCGCCTCACTAACAGACAGTACGAAGGACGCAAGTTTCGTCGGCGGTGTCGCTCTCATGTCCGGCCTATGGGTGAGGTATACATGCTAAGGAGTTGTGAATAGTTTGGAAGTGGCAATCAGCACGCAAAAAGTGCCGATTCAGGTACCTGTAGGACACATCGCTCCTGAAGGCTCCGAAGGCAACTTCTGTATGATGCTCAGCGAAGGCGAGAAAATACCACGCGGGGTTTACGTGCAGATCGACGATAATCACGAGCTGTTTATCGCTCGAGTTTTCGACGGACCGTTCTTCGGCAAGGACTCTAGGCTCAGCGTTTACAAGCTTGAGCTGACCGCGATGATAATTCGTGGGCGTAAGCAGGGAGTAACCAGCACGCCGAGACCGGGAAGTGCGGTTATGCTGCTTGACTCCGAAAGCGCTCAGGCCTACCTCGGTTCGATAGGTGACATTCTACTCGGCAGGTTGGCTGGTCAACCTGAGGTGAAGGTCGCCCTGGATTCACGAATTCTCACTAGGCACATGGGGCTCTTCGGAACGACCGGCAGCGGGAAATCAAATACCCTACAGGTCTTGGCAGAAGAATCGAGTCAAGCACACCGTGCGATTCTGATCTTCGATGTTGAAGGCGAATACGTGAAGATGAATGAGCCAACAGAAGATCTTATTCCGACACTTTCCGAATTTGGGGAAAAACCTCAAGGAATAACTGATTTTCGGGCCTACGTACCAGCCTCAAAGAGCAGCGTAAACCCGGATGCGAAAAAGTTTGGGATTCCCCTTGAAAACCTCGATCTTGAAGTTTTCAGCGACGTGCTCGCCCTTAACGCATTCGAACGATTCTACTTGAGCGAAATGGCCGCAAAGATCAGAGATTCGGCTGGTGGCCTTCATGTCTACTCGCTAGACAGCATAATGAGTTCTCTCCGGAAGCGCGTGGAATCTCAGATGGATACTACTTCAAAGATCCCTCAAATGGTTGCCGAAGCCCACATGAGCCTGTTCACGAAGTTGTCTGTAGCCAAGAGGGCCGGAGTAATAGATACTAGCTATGAGCGAATTCTGCCTGAAGAATTCTGCGCACCGGGGAGGGTGTCTGTGATCGATCTGAGCGAGTCGTCTGATATACTTCGAAACATTTGCGTCGCTCACTTTCTCAATGAGATTTTCCGATATAAGAGCCGGAACCCGACAACAACTCCCCTCACCGTCTTCGTTGAGGAAATTCATACCTTCATCAGCAAGGGGAAGAGCAGGAAAATGCTCGCTACCCTCACGATGCTAACCGAGATGGCCAGACAGGGAAGAAAGAGAGGATTGAGCCTAGGAATAGTTTCTCAACAACCAGCCCTACTTCCCGGTGAGCTGATTGAGCTGTGCAACACCCGTATCGTGCATAAACTCGGGTCCCTCCCGAACCTTGAAGTCTTACGAGACTCCACCGGGAACGTCCCCGAATCTCTCTGGAACTCACTATCATCTCTAGGGCGGGGAGAAGCCTTAATCGCTTCACCTGCACTTGAACACGCCATAATCGCTCAGGTTCGACCTAACAGGTCGAAGAGGCTAAAGGTTGAATTCGGGTGAGTTCACAATCGCTTAAGGAGATATGTGGGATCTAAATTGAGTGAGATTGCAAGAATCAAAAGCGGCATACCAGGCCTCGACGAAGTACTGGAAGGTGGACTGCCACGAAACTACGCGTATGCGGTCGTGGGAGCTCCAGGCAGCGGAAAAACCGTGATGGGAGCCCAATTCCTTTACAGGGGGGCTACACAATACGGAGATAACGGAGTCTACGTTTCTCTTGAGGAACCGACTCACTCCATTGCAAACACGATGCTGCGGTTCAATTGGAATTTGTTCGACTTAGAGAGTCAAGGCAAACTAGTGCTGCTGGACGCATCACCGCATCAGGACCAACCCAACGCGGAATTGAAAATCCGCGGAGGCTCAGTTGGAACCGAAAAGTTCGATTTAGATGGCTTGTTGGGCGCAGTAGCACATGCGCGAAAGAACGTAGCAGCAAAGCGATGCGTCATCGACTCATTAATGTCAATAGCAGCCGTATACCCGCATCAGGCGGGCTTCAGGGTTAGGCTCCTACATTTTCTGCGAGCCCTCTCAGAACTGGAACTTACAACACTAATCCTCACCGAATCGCCAACACCCGTCATTCATGAGCACGGCCTTGACTCGATCTTGACGAACGGAACTTTCCTGCTCCACACAATCAATGAGAAAGATGTGGTGAACCAGGTATTGGAGATTCCAAAGATGCGCAGTGTGAAGGTACAGAGGAGACTGATGCCCTACAAGATCACTCAGAGCGGCTTCGAAGTGAAAGCGCAGGAACAGTGAAATCAAGACCATGACTGTGATCCAAGAACCTACGACCACTTCCACTCAGGATATCTACACCAACCCCGAAGCGAGAAACGTCCTCTCATTCCTGATCTGGAACGCAGGAACAACCCTGTCACCTACCATCCTTCCGACCGACGAAATCGCCTACCCACAGGTCGAATCAATCCTTGAAAAGAAAACGTCAGCAACGGACGGTCACATTCAACTGCTGAAGACCATGACGCAAGCTAACGTGCTTGTAGCGGAGTTGGTCGACAAAGTTCCGAGTTGTCCAATGTGTGGTTCGAAGCAAGTGAGTACTAGGTATATTTGCCCTCAATGTTTCACCTTCGACGTAACCCAAACGTTCCTCTTCGAACATTTGAAGTGCGGAAAAGTGGGGAGCAGCGACGAATTCGCCAAAGATCAAAAGGTTATGTGCCCAAAGTGCCAGACCGTTCTACACGACTTCGGGGTCGAATATCGTTCTGTCGGAGCATGGTACAAGTGCAACCGATGCAACCACTCGTTCAATAGTCCACCCCATTCGCATTTCTGTAGGCCGAAGCATCACGAGTTTACTTCCGATGCGGTTCAGTTAGTGCCGCTCTTCCAATACCGAATCAACCCAGAAACTGCGGAACAGATCAAACTGAAGGTGCTAGTCTATGCTGAAGCGATCACTCAACTGGAGAGCCTGGGGCTAACAGTACTTGCCCCACACTCCTTGCTGGGAAAATCTGGCCTAACCCAACCCTTCGACATTGTCGTGAAGCAGGGAAAGAAGGGATGGAGGGGCGACGAGAAGACCATCGTCATTGACATATTAATTGGCAAGGAGCCGGTCGGAATTGAAGCCGTGAAGAAGTTCAACGGGAAAGTGAAGGATGTTAAGCACGCTGAAAGCTGGCTGATTACGGTTCCCGGCCTAGATACTGAGGCGGCCAAGTTGATTCACAATTTGAATCTATCACATGCAGCAGGACCAACTTTGCTCGAAGCGATGCAAGTCTTTCAGAGCAAAAGTGACGTGAAGTCGTACGTGGAGCACTAATTGATTGAGGTGTGTGACTGATGAGGCAGCTATTATCCCGCAGAGGAATATCAGAAATCCTCTCAGCATTGCTTGTAATCTGCATAACCGTCTCTGCCGCAACCTTACTCGCGGCTTATGCTAGCGGGCTGATGGGAAGCCTCCAAACTAGAGTAACCCAACCCTACACGGAACAACTCACCCTGGAATATTATAATTGGTTGAACACTGCGAATGCTCCGCAGCTAATCATCAGAAATGACGGTGCTGCAACCATAACTTTGGTTGACTTCTTCATGCAAGGCATGAGAAACACAACTTCCCTAACATTTACCAACTGCTACTCGAAGCCGAATGTGCTTCCCGTGCAACAGTCATGCACTGTGACATTTCCGGTTCCCACAGGCCTAACTATCACTTCTGGCATAACGTACCCGGTGAAATTTGTCGCCAGCGACGGTGCAATCTTCACCTTCACTCTCATTGCCGGAAGCAACACCCATTAGAATGAAATTCAGGCGCTTTAGGTCTAACGATTTGGGATGAACCTAACCTTCAGAAAGGTGCTTGTCAACATAGGAACATGTCATAATCCTACCAGGCATCCACCAATGGACTTCGATATGCACCCAGTCGCTCCTAGGTCTGAACAGTCTTTGGCAGATTGCCACTAGCTATTTCCAGGATCTTGCGGGCGACTTCGCCTGGAGTTACCCCTTCAGCTACTTTGATCCCATGCATCGCCGCCACGTCTCGGGCTCTACTCGATAGCCGCGGTAGCGCACCGAAAACCGCGATGTCAGGTTTGGCCTCAAGGAGTTTCACGAACAGCTCTAGGACTGGCTCAACGTCAACTTCAACCTCGCCTGAACCAACATCTATTGCGATCGTTCTCTGCTGTTTACGTGCGACCATCGAAAACTGGCCTACTCCACCCGAGATGGTTCCTGGCATGCTTACCTCGAATCCATCGTTCTGTAGAACCTTTGCGATCGCCGGGAGGCCTACTTGAGACCGAATCTCAGCTAACGTTTTTTCGTTGATGTTGTAAGTGTAGATGTCCGATATGATGGCTCTTGTAAGGTTGAAGTCGACTTCGCATTTTCTGCAGAAGAAGCTCTGAGATGGGTCTTCGAAATGAGCCCCACACTTAGAGCAGGAGCATACAAGGCCGATCAAACGTTGTTCGTTCGGTTTCTGCAGAGTCTTCTTGCAACTCGGACAAACCAGGCTATTACCTATGCGTAATACTCGTTCCTCATGGATTGTCCCACAAGCGACATGTTCGATCATACGATCGATCGTGATGTCTGTTGATTCGCATTGAGTGCACTTGAGTCGAGCATAAACATTGGTCGGGGTCTCGCATTTCGGGCAGAGGAAGATTTTCTCGAAAAGCGAGGCGTTTAGAATGCCGATGCCCGCGAGGCGTCGCAAAAGCGCGGTGTCAACGGGTAACTTCCCCCCTTTCTCGGGCTCTATGAAGTAACGTGGAATACGATCTGCCTCAAACATCGGTTCTAATGTTTTCTTAGAACCGGTAATGAAATGGTAGCAAACTTGTTGAACATCTGGCTCAATATAACTTCCTGCCCTCAACCTTTTCGCAATGGATTCGTCTGTTTTCGCCATCATGTAGGCTCTTGATTCCGCGTTTGAAATGCGCACCTTGAGCTGCTTCGATAAGGACTCAAATTCTTCTGCAGTTACTTTCTTAGCTGAAAAAACAGCGTTGAGGCTAGCAAGCTCACGAGTTAATGTCTCGATCTCGCCCAAAGGATCGGATGAGGGCGCAGTTGTGGGCATTCGCGGTATTCTCTTTAATTCGAAGCAGTCACGTCAAATATAAGTAGTCCTTCACTCCTCCGGCTATGTTGTCACCTCTATGAAGACATGCAGACCAGCGATCGTATGCCTTCTTGCATTAGTCTGTGCTACAATCTTTCTCGCGAATAGTAACACTGTCCATGCAGTTTCGGTGACCGTTTCCACGGATCAGGCCTTTTACCCTATCTGGGGGATCGGGGGAACGGTTAGGATTACGGCCCAAAACCTGACACCGAACGTAACCTACTACTTTTGGTTGCAAGGTCCAAAGCAATTCGTTTCCAATTTCACTAAGCTCTCCATTAGCTCTACCATCGGTAGCTCAACTTCAACCCTACTAGTCATACCTCCAGTCGACCCTCCAGGAACTTACCTACTTAGTTTGTCAAGGTCCGAAGCAAGTGACACGCACGAAGCAGTTGCACACTTCGGAGTGATAGGAACGAATTCACGGACGTACGAAAGAACAGAGACGGCCACGATAGCCGGGGGAGGCTTCGCACCGAATTCCACGATCGTCCTGAGGATTAATTCGGCAAACGGGACGTTTTCAGGGTTTCCACTTAACCTCACTGCGCAACGTAATGGGGAATTCAGTTATGATCTCAAACTGCCCCCCTCAGCGCTAACCGGTAGCCTCACCGCAACCGTAGCGGGGCTGACTTACGATGCGCGCCAACCCCAAACGGTGAACTCTCTATTCGTAGTGAGACCGGCGACGATAAGCGCCAAAGCTTTCAAGGCACCAGCGGCCCAAGTCGAGAGAACCGCGGCGGTGAATACCACCTACCGACTCTCGTACCCTGACGGCAGCCCTGTAACTGCAGCAAACGCTACCGCCGGCGTTATTTCGGCTGGCCAGAGGCTGTCCAGCGTCCCTCTGGTCCTCATCAATTCAAGTTCAGGCGAATGGAAGGCGACTTGGACGCCCTCACCTTCCGCGAATAACGCAACCTATCATTTCCAGTTTGACCCAACAAATCTCACCGATTCTTATGGTAACAAGGGGCAGGGCCCTCCCTTGGCGTCGTCGGACTTCAAAGTGACCCCTGTGAGCCTCCAACCCTTAGTTCAACCAAATCAGACGTTGCAGCGAACCCAAGAATCCATCCTCACTATCTCAGCGATGTACCCTAACGGAGCGGGCTTTGCCAATGTAACGCAAGCTAACGTTAGCGTTGCTGAGAGCGCCGGGGGAAAATTCAAACTTGTTCCCTCATTGAATGGAACTCAAACGTTGGCACGCTTCAAGATCCCTGTGAACGCGACGCTTGGAAATTGGACTGTCAACTACAGCATCCAAGACGCCTGGGGTAACTCAGGGACGGGAAAGGTTATCGTTCGAGTCCTGCAAGCGTCGCCGATATTTCAATTACAGACACCAACAGCCGCCGAGCGCACTACATTTCTCAACCTCACGAGCACAGTTTCCTACCCAGATGGGACACCATTCAACTCGACGATTAGCCTTGCAATTTCCAGCGGGAATCAAACTTGGACTCCTAAACTCAACTTCAACTCCACAACCTTGGTCTGGTCAAGTTCGTATTATCTTGTTCAGAACGCAACTCTCGGTCCATACAATATTACCTGGGCTGCACGTGATAGCTATGGAAATGCGGGGAACCTCAACTCCACGACGCTCGTTATGCTAGCGCAGTTTAGATTTACGCTGAAATCGCATAGTTCAACGGCTGATGCCTTCACCAATCTAGACCTACCCGTAATCGTCACATACCCTAACGGCACATCCCTGACGAACAGCTTTGGCAATGTTACCGGCTCTTACAGGAACGCCACGGGAGCCGTATTCACCTTGCCACTCGCATACAACGACACCAACGGAACCTGGCACATGTTCTTTCTTGTGCCCGAACAGGGAAACGTAACATTCTCCTTCAACGCCAACGATCGCTTCGGGAACATGGGAATGACTGCGGACGCATACAACCTCAAGGTTTCTCCCCCTCCTGGGCCTATAACCCAACGCTTGATTATCGCAGGCATCATCGGCGCACTCATACCGATAGGACTTCTGATATGGGCAGTCGCTACGATCTCGACAAGGAAAAGGAAACATAGACCCTAGTAGCACATCGCCACCCCTTCAGATTGCACAAATCTCCGGAAGCAATGGTTAGCATGTTCCGTCTGAAGACTGAGAAAAACGGTTTATTCCAAGATTAGTCGGCGTTCCTTGCCACAGACAGGACAGTTCCAACTGAATACCGTAGGGTGAGGACGGTCTGAAACTTCGGACCACAATTTCAAAAGAGCTTCACGGTTTTTCCGACACGATGGACAGTCATCCTCGGTATCCAAGCCTTGATTGACCGTTGGAAGATGCTTAATCGCGTTATTTATGGCTAGGTTGCCCTGCGCGACGTAGTTTAAAGGAATTCAGCTCCGGCGTAACTCTTCGTTCAATTTTGGCTGTCTGTTTGTCTTGCGTAGTCAGCAACTCCGTATGTGCCGCGTCCACGAATGGCAGAGGTTGTAGGTTAAGCTTAAACGCACACCGGTTGAGACTGTTCTTTAGCTAGGCGGTCTGTAAGGGAATGTTAGGTGTGAAGGAGAAAGGGCTTCTTGTTGTGGAATTCGCTTTCTTGTTCGGTTTTGCAACCCTGATAATGGCATTCATGTCTCTCCATAGTTATACGTTTCATTTCGAACAGGTCACCCTCAACTATTACACGAACGGGAAAGTGGACTTCACGACCGATGTAACAGGCCTCGTGAAATCGCTGGCCACAGTTGCAATGCTATCATTGGTCTTCGGAACGGCAACAGGGGGAGCCGTAGGCCTCACATACAGCGCCAACCTCAAAACAGCCCACTCGACCACACGGCGCAGGGAATACGAGGCAGAGTTAGCCCAGAAGGGTCTTGTGGTGATAAGCAGGACCGGTGAAGGGGTTACTTACCAGCTCACAGACCTAGGACGACGCTTTCTCAGAGAATACAGGTTCCTGGACAAACTCGAAGAGAATCTAGTTTAACAGTAGTGCACACTCGGCCGAGAAGCCGGCCTAGGGTACACCTGTTTGTCCTGTAACTTGGCCAGCAATCGCTAAGGTAGAGAATGCTGCGCCGTCGCTGAGAACCATCTTAGCAACGTATACGATCCCAGCGTTCGCTGCCAGCCCGGAGATGGTCAATTTTGCGACGCACACAGTACCAGGGGCAATAGCTGTAATCGTTGTACACGTTCCCCCTGCAGGGTTCGTAACCGTGGCGCTCATTTGCACTCCACCCACGAACCAATGCGCCGAACCAAAATTCAGAACGTTGGTGCCAACATTTCGAACATTCAATATCAGGCTGGTTAAGTTGTTCCAATTGTAGGCCTCAATCTTCACGTTGTCCATCGTGACCGGCGGATTAACCGCTTCTAAGCCTCCCAATAACTTCGTGGAGTAGACGTAGAAAGACACACACGCTGCTACGGTTATCATAATCAAAAGCAACGAAGCAATGATGAGTTCAACTCCACGGCGACTTAGCCTTCTGAAAGTGCGGCATCGAACCTCTTCGGACTCCTTTCCACGTGGTCGCTCAATTTCCGCTTGCACTCCAAATCACCTATTCCTGTGAACTATTCCTCCCACGTTCGGGTCGAGGCCCAACGCGGTAGGCTTGGACAATGACGCCTTGGCGCCGTGACTCTCGCTGATCCGATTTTGCTACAGAGTATGTGAGAAGAAATGCGTCCTGTTGTTCCTTTAGATTTAGTGTCAGTTCTGCGTTGGGTTGTATTCCAATGAGATCGGCAATGTCATTGGGAATCCTGAGGTAGACAGTTTGCTTCAGCCTAACGGGCCTAACTTTCAATACCACCTTTTTCACCTGCCTAATTGACTTCTCCCTAGCATACATCAAGCCGAATCTTAGACTAAATCAAGGAATAGCCTTGCTGTCCCTTACAATCGACAGTCTCGGTGACAGTTTTCACGGCGTGTCGAATCCAGAACCTGTCGTCGATATAGGTATGAGTTCGCATTCTAGGTCTGTGAAGTGAACGGAAACATGCTGCAAGTCACGTCTTCGCCCAGGCGTGATTAACGACTGATTTTATGAGGCAATCGAGATTCGCTTAGTTTCGAAATGCTCAGAAGAACGCGGACTCCGCTTTCGCTGCTTCATCCTCGCTATTCGCCACTTTGACGAGGGTCTGCGCGAACATCAACCTTTTC
>CAWABQ010000040.1:0-5800 GCA_963780265.1 Candidatus Bathyarchaeota archaeon | reverse complement strand
CAATGCCAAGTTTCTTGGCGAAAAGGTCGGAGGTTCCGAAAGCATTCCAATCTTACAGTGGGTTGCCGCGGAATAAACCTTACCAGCTAACGTCGTAATGCCTGATACGTCCACTAAGAGCGGTTTCGTTGAGAGCGGCTTCGGCTCCGAACCCGTTGGGTCCGTCATCCAATTCGTTAGGTTTGGTTTCTGCAGGGTGGACAAAGTCGCCCCTAACCTTGTCACCTTGTACTTTGCCCATCAGTAGTGAAGCGATAAAACCCTTTTTTGGATTACCCAACAAGTAGCCGACTCGAAATACACAGCGGACATAACACCGATGTTCCTTGAAGGAAAGAAGTTCGCAGAGAAAGCACCAAACACGCTCATCACAGACGGAGCCTTCAACTTCAGTTCAGCCTACGAGAAAGCGTTCTGGAGGGAAAACAAGGCTCTGATGATTCAACATGTACGCCATGTGCGAATGAGCGGCGACAATAACAATAACAAAATGGAAAGGATGAACGGGGAAATCCGAGACCGCGAGAAAGTAATGCGTTCTTTAAAGAAAGAAGATACACCAATCTTCACCGGCTACCAAATCTTTCACAACTGCATACGACCACACATGGGCTTAAATGGCAAAACACCGGCCGAAGTTGCCGGAATCAAAGTTAAGGGAAAAGACAAGTGGCTAACCCTAATCCAAAACGCAAGTCAAAAGTAGTCCGACATGTCACCTAACCTAGGGATGAATGTTGAGCGGTTCAAAGGAAATCACTATTCATGTAGACTGGAAATATGCGGAAGACTTCAAGCGCCTCTACGCAACCAATGCATTCGGCATCGCAGGGGACTACGATTACAAAATTACGTTTGGCGTAGTCAACACTGTCTTGCAACAAGACCCTACTACCGCAGCGAAAGCTGAAGGAGAGTATAAGGGCGAAGTCATCCTTTCCTTCAGGGCACTCAAGGAACTGCGAAATGCGTTAGACGAAGGAGTCAGAGCTGTCGAGGCGAGGTTTGGGGAAATCAAGCTACCCAAACGGCCTGAAGACATTTTCAGGCAACCTTAGGAATTGCTTAGAAGACCCATAAAAGACCGTCAGGATAATGTTGACTTGATGTATCTACGCGGTAGATAGGTGGACTCTAGGTCTTACTTTATATCCAAATGCTTTAGTTACTGCACCTGTCTACTAGTGTTCGACATTGGATTCTACACTTTTCCCGTTTGAAAATGGACATGGCCTTACTGTAATAGAGAATCTCATTCTGATGGACCAGCAGTTGAAGCTCGGCCAGATAACTCCGATTGTATTTGGCAAGCCTACGATATTGAGTCTAGAACCCGGAGTTCAGCAATTCGTTATTGCAAATAATCTATGGCCCGCTGTTGAAGCTTTCAGTAAGGTGGATGCGGAATTGAGGGAAAAGGGCTTTGACCAACAAGGGCAAATGATTATAGAAGTTGATGAAGAGGACCCATCTTGGAATACACTCGTGATTGAGTTCAAAGTTCGGAGTATTCCCTACGCCAAATTATTGACCGCCTGGGAGAATCTTACCGAGAAATACTACGCGCCCTTGGACGAGCAAGTCAAAGAGAAAGTGCGGTTGATTCTTGAACCAGCATAGTCGTGTCTGAAATTCTATGCCTACCTTCAATCAAATTGAGTTCATGAGGATCGCAAGGGAACTCGAAACTAACATTGTAACGATGTTTGATGAGGCAAAGGCACGTACCGCAATTGGTCGTGCCTATTACGCTGCGTACTTGCACGGGAGAGAAAAGATATTGAGAATCAACCCTTCTCTCCTTACTGTCTACCCATCAAAGGAATGGCATAAACGAGTCCAAGATGCGTTCGCAAGACTGGGCAAAGGCAGCATCACTAACATGTTGTATGGACTACACCGCAGAAGAATAAAGGCCGACTACAAATTGAACGCACAAATTAACCTTAAGATTGTTCAAGATTCACTTCAACTGGCTGATACAGCAATCTCTAAAATCAATGTGGTCTAAAATGTCCAATCCAGCACCAATCGGAGAACCAGTAGATTTCGAGATTGCCAAAGAGAATTGGAGTATCTTTGAACTTTCCGACGAAACAATACTGCGGGCTCGCATAATTCTTGCCAAAGTATACAAAACGAAACAGTATAACGATAGAGGTGAACCGGTCTACGCGACTGGAACACAGAACATGTACATTACCACCTCTCCCGCGAAGATTCAGAATAATCCTACTGTTCCGCCACCCTCACAAGATGACATTAATCGCTCGTCGAAAACGGAAGTCGAGTTTCATGCGAAAAAGGATGAGTGGAATGAATACAAATTGGTTGACGGAACAATTATCCGAATTAAACTAGTCACAACAAGCGTAGAAAGGACCCCATTCTTTGGACAAGACCGCAATCCAATCTACTTCGTAAACTCCCAACCTGTAGTCAGAGTAATTGTTCCTCCTCAGCTAAAGAAATTAGATTCCAGCAACGACCAGACTAGGAGCAAGATAATCACCTAGAAAGGCTTGGGCTAGAGCCAAGAACTGGGCGGCTCATAACCGTCAACCGAAAAGTAACAGGCAAAACCCACAAACCGACAGAAAATGACCAACCGAAGAGGTAACAGCACCCTTTTCAGAAATTTTATATAGGGGTTTTTTACCTGCAGTAACAAAATCGGTGTGCTATGATGTCGGAACAAGGTGTACCTGTCATAATATTGAAGGAAGGAACTCAACGAACTCAAGGTAGAGACGCGCAACGAAACAACATCCTCGCAGCCAAGGTCGTTGCTCAAACAGTCAGGACAACTCTCGGCCCACGCGGAATGGACAAGATGCTCGTCAGCGGGATCGGAGACGTTGTCATAACAAATGACGGCGCCACGATCATGAAAGAACTCGATATCCAGCACCCCGCGGCGAAGATGCTGGTCGAAGTTGCCAAAACACAAGATAATGAAGTGGGCGATGGAACCACAACTGCAGTACTCCTGACCGGCGAACTACTCGACAAGGCCGAGAAACTCCTAGACAAAGACGTGCACCCCACTGTGATTGTTGAAGGCTACAAGAAGGCAGCAGAACACGCGAAAGATATTCTCGAGGGCCTCAGCGAGAAGATCAACACGGAGGATGCAGAAACCCTCACAAAGATTGCAATGACGGCGATGAGCACCAAGGGGGTAACGGGTGCGAAGGACCATCTAGCAAAGATAGCAGTCAATGCAGCACTTCAAATCAAGGAAACGAAAGACGGCAAGGTCAAGGTTGATGTTGACCTCGTCAAGGTATTGAAGAAACACGGCAAGAGCCTGGAAGAAACGGAGCTTGTTCGCGGCATAGTGATCGACAAGGAAGTCGCTCATCCCCAGATGCCCAAGCGCACCGAAAACGCCAAGATCGCCTTACTCAACGCGAAGCTCGAAATCGAGAAAACCGAGTTCGACGCGAAGATCAACATCGACAGTCCGGATCAAATGAAGCTTTTCCTTGATGAAGAGGAACGTATGCTCAAGGAAATGGTTGATGACGTCGTAAAGAGCGGCGCTAACTTCGTATTCTGCGAAAAATCCATCGACGATATGGCGCTTCACTTTCTCTCAAAGAAGGGAATTGCAGCGGTCAAAAATGTGAGCAGCGGTGATATGGAGAAGCTCTCCAAGGCTACGGGCGCCAAAATCGTAGCGAACGTCAAGGACGTAGGAAAGGAATCCCTTGGTCAAGCCAAGGTAATCGATGAGACCAAGATAGGGGACGACAAACTAACCTACGTAAGGGATGCCAAGAACCCGATGGCTGTGACGATTGTTATTCGAGGGGGAACTGAGCATGTTGTGGACGAGGCTGAACGGTCCCTCCACGACGCCCTATGCGTTATTCGGGACGCAATCGAGGATGGGAAGATAGTGGCTGGCGGAGGCGCGGCTGAAGCCGAGACAGCCAAGCAACTACGCGACTACGCAGTCAAGGTCGGTGGCCGTGAGCAACTGGCCGTAGAGGCCTTCGCAGATGCCGTCGAAAGCGTACCCCTAGCCCTCGCTGAGAACGCTGGCCTAGACCCAATCGACATTATGGTTGCTTTGCGCGCCAAGCATGAGAACCCTGAGAACCGCTGGTACGGAGTCGACGTCTTCTCCGGCGAAGTCAAAGACATGCGCAGCCTAAACGTAATCGAGCCGCTCCGGTGAAACTGCAAGTTATCAAGTCCGCTACTGAAGCAGCATCAATGATTCTGCGCATTGATGATGTCGTGTCCTCCAAGGGAGGCAAGGGAGGCGGGCCACCCATGCCCCCAGGCGGCGGAATGCCAGGCGGCATGCCTGGTGGAATGCCTGGCGGAGACGAGTACTAGACCACTTCCTCGCATTTTTCTTCCATCTCAGTCAACCTAAGTAGGACGAACGCTATCGTCCACTTTCCCTATTTGGGGAAAGTCTACTTGTCCCATCCGGCGGAACCAGTTATACTCGTAGCTTCAGCCGAATTCACGTTGAAGAGTTCCCACGTCAGGCGCACCTTAGAGCAACGACTAGTCGATGACCTTAGATTCGCCCTCTCTCGCGCAGGGTTCACAGGTATCCGGCTTGAGAAACACGCCGCCAGACTAGTCATACACGGCTTAAAGACGATGAGAGAGGCGAAGGATGCCGCCAAGTTATGCAGCGGAGTCTTCGGTGTAGCTTACTCTGCACCCGCGACCCTCCTGTCCGCTTCAATGGAGTCCGTGCTCCAATCGGTTGTGGGACTCGCGGACGAACAATTACAATCGGGGCAGTCATTCGCGATTCGGGCTCACCGATCAGAGTCAGGGTCCTTGTCTCGTCGTGAGGTTGAACTCAAGGGTGGGTCTGAAGTCCTCCTTGCCTTGAAGGGCAAAGGTGTCACAGTTGACCTGGAGGCTCCCGATGTTACGATCCATGTTGACCTCGTGGGCGAAGATGCCTATGTCTATGCTGAGAGATTGGAGGGTCCTGGCGGGCTCCCTCTGTCTTCGCAATGGAAGATGCTGGCAGTTTTGGACTCGGGGCCGCTTACGCTCCTCGCAGCCTACGCAATGATGAGGAGAGGGTGCGTGGCGCATTTAATTATCCCTCTTTCAAGCGTCAACCCAGCCTTCGCGACTGAGAATCAACTAGCCCTTGCCCGAAATCTGCGACGGTTTGTAACTCGCCCAAATTACAAGGCATACACTTTCAACTGTGACCAGCTCATCGAAGACATCCCCAAAGAGCAACAGAGTCCGTCAACGACCGCGAAATTCCTCGTAAGGTTGGCGGCCGCCAAGTTTGCCGAAGAAAAAAGATTCAAAGGAATAATCTTCGCAGACGTGGCCGGCGAAATCGCACTAGCTGAAACGCTAAGGGCCGCAGCGCCAAACGTTGCCGTTTTCACCCCACTAATAGGTTTGACAAAAGAAGACCTATCGGAGATGGCTAGTTTGGCAGGCATCTCAACTCGAGAGTTATTACTTGAGGAAGGTTCCGAACCTTGGATACAGCCCTCGGCAGCCGAGGCATCGAAGCATCTTAACCAAGTTCAGGTGGAGCAGATATTTCTCTAGGACCGGGTCGCTAAACCCTCAACGATATCGCAGGCCATTGCAACTGCGTCCATTGCTGCAGTTTCTCTGCTAATTCGCGACGCATTCGTGATGTATTTGTGGGATTCGAGCACTTTCTCGACCTTAGAATTCAGGGTGTCTTGGGTCAACCTGTTTTGGTCAATCATTTCGGCGACGTGAAGGGACGCGGCGCGGCGTGCGTTACCGTATTGTTCAGTATGGTCAGGTATGGGCACAAGCA
>CAWABQ010000039.1:0-6240 GCA_963780265.1 Candidatus Bathyarchaeota archaeon | reverse complement strand
TTGTGTACGTTTACTATTTAACACGACATCCTTGTTATCGATCTTGCTGGGAATTTAGTCGCCGCCACAATATTCAGTATTCTTCTTTTACGCTGGTCACCTAAAGCTACCACGTAGAGGGCTCAAGCGCCAACTAGTCAGATTCCTACCTCATCCTCTGATTGACGCTAACACATTGAGCACGCGGATTCGACGGTTTGCCAAGTATGACGGCCCCAGACAGCTACATGCCGCCTGATGCAACAGAGCCCGAAAATGCCCCGGAAATGCAACGTGGAAAGAAATCGCATTCCGGCAGGAATCAAATTAAAATGGGGACACTAATTGCCTAGTGTGTTTGCCTCAGAGTAACATTGGTTCCCCGCAAATTTACACCATCTCCCTCCACCTCAGCGGATGGATCCACCCATTGAAGGGTGGTGCCAAACGGTACCAAGAGTACTGGCTGACTATGCGAACCAGTGTGAGTGGTGCCGTCAGCGGCGTTCGAACCCAAGTTGCAGGTCAACTTTTTTTGGCGGAACAACTCAAAACCCACTTCGAAAGGCGGACAAGGCGTGAATCGGAACCGTTTCTTAAACGAATTCTCCGACTAATCCGCGTTTCTTCTTGTCTAGCATTTGTTATACGCGGGTGTATTTGATGCAAGGGGAGGGATTTGAACCCCAGTTAGGATGAGGCTATCCGTTCGCTTCTCACGTATCACCTTTCCTCGATCAGAGATTTGATTGGTTTGGGAAGGTTTGTTCTTCATTGATTTCGTTCTGCACGCTGTGGTTTAGGTTTCTTGTTGTGTAACTCATGCCCACTGTATACCGTGCTGGTGGGGGAACGGTTGCATATCTTTGTTCATCATCTACGCGGCTGTTTTCCCTCATGGCCTACTTTAGAGTGGTTTGCGAAAAGGCGTTTAGCAAAAACTAATACGACGAAAATCCGCTTCAATGAATCAGAGGCGTTTTCCTCTAATTCTTATGCTATATAGAATTCATCTCTTGTCAAAGCTATTCCGTGCGCAACCCTGATTCTTTACCGCAAGGACCTGCCAATTCTGAGAGCGTTCAGAGATTGGTCAAGGCGATGAGAAATTCGCCTCACCCGATATGTATCAGAATTGAACCGTTTGAGCGAATTCCACGGATTAATCATCCTGCTTCTGCCACGCTTTGTGTTCTGAACTGCTTTCTTCTCCGGAGGACTTGGCCACGTTGATTTCCAATGGCAAATCGCCTAAAACAATTCGATGTTCTCGAGCGTCCGCGAATCGGAAGAATCGCTAGGGAGGATTACTATGCTGAACGGCAAAAGCGTTGGGTATGGATCTTCCCCAAGATCGATAAGCATTCTACGCTAAACCAAATTGTTGACCTCGACAGCTTCTGCACAATACTCTTCCCTCACAGCATCAAAAAGCAAGGCGTTGCAAAAGCGATAATTCAGATCCTAATTGAAGAGAAACGGGCGATGTACCTGAGAGATCTGCACCACAAAGTATTGGAACGAATCAAGGTCAGCGCTCAGACGCTTAGCGACACTTACAAGGCGATGCTCAGGAGCGGCCTCCTTGAGAAGAAATACCGGAATGAACCGACAAAACTCAGCGTACAATTCGCAAATCGACTAAGAGACCTTGCCTCATACTGGGACAATTACCTAGTCGCGAAACAAGCGAACTAAGCGCTCCAGTTTTTTGGAGTGTCTCGTAACCCTCCAATTTTTTGGATCAGGCTGTGTATCTCGTGTCTCCCTTGCTCGGTTGGGGGGGAGCAACCTGTGGCTGCGGAATCGGCGGTAAGGGCGGCGGAATATTGAGGCTCCTCGAAATCAAAATTGCGTCCGCAATTGCTGCGTTTGAAACTGCTTGAACTAATTGAACGGGAGGAGGTTTCTGTGCCTTATGATCCTCCACGATCTTTTTGGTATCCTCGCTCTCACCCGAAATTCTCGCTTTTCCCTTGATGCTGATTTGCGCGATTGAAGGGGTGTAACTTATGGTGAAAAGGAAGGGGGCATCTAGTGTGCCATCAGGCCGTTGTTCAATGTCTAGCATGTTTATGTTGACCCCAATCTGGACCTGAGGGGGCATTGGTCTATCAACTTCCCAGAAACGTTCCGCCGACATGCTCGTCACAAAAATGGTGACATGTATCATGGTTCGGGCACGACAAATTTCATCCGGATTGTCATTTCCTCTTTAAACATTGTCACCAGAAGGCTGCAGACGTGCCAAACACGAGGCCAAAATTGACTGATTGATGCCTGTAACTACTATAGGTACTTTCCGTCAGAAAACGAATCCGAATTTGAACCCGAAGTGATCGTAAGTGAAAGAAGCCGTTGCAAGTTTTGTCGTAACGAAAAAAAGAATGCAGAACGGGCGAACCTACGAGTCGCCGCGAATTTACCTGCCCACGAAGCTGACAACGGATTCGAACTTTCCGTTCACGAAAGGTTCATTGAAGCTGTACGTGAGAGTCGCCGGTAAGAGGCTCGTGGTCGAACGGGCGCCCAATACCGTTCTAAGGCGGTTTGGGCGATTGCCCAGTCGTCGTCGCCGCCCCAAACTGCGAAAGCGTTGACACTAGAGTGAAAAGTGTAGGCGGAAAGTGAGGTTCGGCATCGGTTCCGCCCGAATTATTGAAATTCTACCAATCTGTGCGATATCTGCGACGTGAGTGCCACCACACGGGATTGGGGCACAACCCGAAATCGTCACCGTCCTGATCTCATCGAGTTCAGGAAGTCTTTCAAAATTTGGCGCTGCTTGAAGAAGCGCTCTTCCTTGTTCTGACGTAAGGTAATCGATTCTCACTTCGCCTCCATTCGAAACCATCCTATTCGCGGTGACTCTCAACACGTCGCAAGGTTTCTTCGTTGGGAGCATTCCCGGCGTAACCAACGTAACATGGGTCGTCTAGCCAAGAGTCAGTGGTTTCAACCCGGCTCGAGGTTTCTAATGCCAAGCAGTGGTCGATCAAATGAGCCGCAGTATGCCTACGCGTAACCAACTCCCTGAACGGCCAGTCTATCTCACATGTGACTGACCCAACCAAGGGTTCTCCGCCCATGATCTTCGTCCAAAGGACAACGACGCCCTGGTGGTAGAGCGCTTTCTTTACGTTTAGTTCAAAATTGGCGGAGCGTATAATACCGTGGTCCGATGGCTGTCCACCACCTTTAGGGTGAAAAATTGTTCGGTCGAGAATTAGATACACGTGAGTGCCTTTTTCGGGGACAATCTTAATGATCTGAGCCTCGTCGCGACCCTTATTCATCTCCCTCAAGTAGGTGAGCTCGGTCCTGTTGACTCCCGACGCTATTTCGTTAAGGTTCAAGTTGGGCACCCGAAATGGCAATGCACTTTACCTTCAGTCATGAGGCTTTTAAGGAAACGTTAGGTATAGGGCAGCGCTGATGGACTGTGAATTCGAAACAGACCGTTGCGGCGTTTTCTGTCGTCCTCTTAATGGTCATTCTAATTTATCCTGCCGTCTCAACTGGAAATATTTCAGTAACTATAGGTGGGATAAGGATCGATAAGGCAGATCACGTCTACGTTATAGTTGGCGGAGTATGGGTTCACGAGAGAGGCCAGTCAAATTCGACCGGATGGAAGTCAGTGTACAACCAATCACAAACTGTTGACCTAATCTCCCTTGAAAACTTAACAAAGCCACTGGCAACAAGTCAGATTTCCGTAGCACGTTATGATGCTGTCCGCATCGGCCTATCGAACGTTACTTGGGTTTTCAACAAGACGACCACCAGATTGCTGACCGCTTCGCCTACCTTGGACGCGAACCTCGAATTCACGCTGGTGGCCGGCAGACAGCTAACAATTAACATCCTTCTGGGGGGTCACCAAGAAGTGATTGGACCATCAAAGTTCTTCCAGACCAACATGACCGTAAATGTGACCGAAGTCTCCTAACTTAACGAATCCCAAGTCAAAAATAGCAAACGTAGCTTTAGAGTGTGGGGATTGAATATTGGCGGTCGCTGGAAGAGATCAAATCACCAAATTGATCTCCGCTTACAAATGCATACACCCATTCGATTACGCACTGCTGGACGGTGATGGCTACGTCCTTACTGTGCGAGATGAAACGACTCTCCACTACCTTGAGCATCGAAACGTCGTGTCGTACGAAGTAGTGTTCACACCACCGAACTATGTTTCACATCTGAGCGCCAAAAGTAAGTACGGGAGAATGGGCCTATCTTTCCTGAACGCTGCCAAGGTGCACAGCGGCTTTGTGGGGCGGCTTGCCCTGGAACTTGTCAACTTGAACAACACACGGCAGCCGATAACCATCAAACGCGGGGATCCCTTGATGCACATCGAATACATATCAAGGGAAGGCGAACCGTCCCCCTATCATGGGGACTACATGTTCCAATACATGAGCGACGACGAAGTTGCGTTATATTCAGGGATACTGAAGGAGCATTTCAAGGGAATATTTGATCCCGCTGAACTAGAGAAGATGGCGAAGGAAAGAATTCGAGGTTGAAGACTACCATCGCCCTAACTTGATTCTCTTCTTCTTTGCTCTAAACGACAATTGCGTAACCAGGGCAAGAATGATCGTTAAGGCAATTAGCCCCGCCATAACCCATTCCTTCTGGCCCGTGCCTACGTCCAGAACGAGAGTATCTCCACGAGCTCGAACTATCCCTTGAACAGTAACTTCAGCCTCGTACCAATAACGTGCGAAAAAGCTCGTGGTCGCATTCAACCGTTGAACGCCGATTGAAATGTCTAGGAGTTGAGGCGGGGTATATCGCCATGTTGTCGTATTATTGCTCAATGTATAGGTACGTGTCCAATCCTCAACTGGGACGCTGAGAGCCCCGAAATCGAAAACTGTAAAGTTCCCCAGATAGTTCTCCGCCACCGGGCCGCTAACACTTGTTCCGTTAATGAAGAAATTTACTCCAGTAATTGTTGAGTTTGGTCGACCCACGAACCGGCTGGCGTTTGAGTAGAATGCTCCAACGGGCCTGAAGTACTGGTTTCCTACAGTGTTAAAGCTGAGATTGCCATCGCGCAGGTCTGAAGAGATTTTGAAATCTTTCCACGTCATATTCGCTGAAAGTACGTCCGCACTTCGCACTGAAACGCCTGAGACTATCATTGTTGCGCTAATGTTTAACCACATTCCGGCTGAATCAAGGTTCAGCGTCAGGCCGGCTGGTGCGGTGCCTGGAGACGCGTCCGTCAAAGCTTTTGTGAAAGCAGATGACAGCTGGTCGTTCGAGGCCATGCTCAACGTATTTGACTGGACGGGCAGCTGCGTAATGTTCTGCTGAAGTGAAAGCGAAAGTCTCGCCTGCACTTGTTCGTTCTCGATGGCGATCGTAACATCAGATGAATAGGCTGGGACAACGAATAGGGAAGCCATTATTACGAATAAGATTAGAATTGCCGCGGGGCGCAATATTCAGCACTGCTCGTCATTGTTGGGTTGTAGCGCAATCAAAAGGCGCTTACTATTTAAGGTTCAAACAAAGGCATCAGTGGTGAGCCATGAAATCCTTTCCGAGCAGTTCTCGCGCCACAATTATCTTCATTATTTCAGTAGATCCTTCTGCCAGCATATACGAGCGCACACCGCGTAAGCCCATTTCGATTGGGCAATCTAACGTGTAGCCGAAGGCTCCAAACCATTGTAATACGTCATTTATTGTTTCGAATGCAACCACAGGGGCCAGCATCTTTGCTTCTGCAATTGTTCTGCTAACTTCAAATCGATCGATTGAGCGGTTCCGTTGCTCCTGTTCGTACATCCAAAGTGCCTTGTAAGCCAATAACCGGACAGCGTCAACTCGTGCGTAATCTTCTGCAAGTTTGAATTGAACTCCCTCGTATCGGGCAATTGGTTGGGTGAACGCTTTGCGTTGCTTTATGTACTCAATGCCTGTTTCGAGCGATGCTTGGGCTGCTCCCATGCAGACCACGGCTATTATTGCACGAGCGTAATCAAATCCTTCCATTGCGTAGTAGAATCCTTTGTTCTCTTCGCCTAGCATATGCTCGGCAGGGACGTGAACGTCCTTCATTAGGAAGCCTCCAGCTGACATGCCTCTCCTGCCCATTTCCTCCAAGTAGCTCGGCGAGAGACCTTTTGTGTTATTGAACGGCACATAGAAGAACGACATCCCCCTAGTTCCCTTTGCGGGATCCGTTTTAGCCAGTACCAAGTATCCGCTTCTGTCCGGCATCTGCTCCGCGGCCTC
>CAWABQ010000038.1:0-5755 GCA_963780265.1 Candidatus Bathyarchaeota archaeon | reverse complement strand
CAACTCAGGCGTTCGGTGGAGTTAGCCAAATCGCATAACAAACGGCAGTTCGACGCTGCCTACATCTCGAGAGTATGTATAGCAAGCGAGAGTAGAGCGAGAAAGCTGGTCAAACCATACCTAACTTTCTCAGTAGCCGATTGTCCCAGCGAAATTCTGGCCGATATCCGCGTCACTGAACAGGATCAGGCAGCGGTTCGAAAGAGATTAGCATCCGAAGGACCGGAATCGACCGCCGCGTTGATCTCGGACGACACGGTTGATTCGCTTGCGATAGTCGGTTCTTCAGCAAGATGCATTGAGAAGGTGCGGGAGTGTTTCGCCACCGGGATCGACCAGTTCATCGTGAGTTCGCCCTACGGCCCCGATCCTGAGAAGGCTCTCACTTCTTTGCGCGTGAGACTATTGAACCGATGAGGCGCAGTTAACGTTTGGATTCGGTAAACCGAGTCCCACTCTCACTTGCAGCCTGTAAGACCTCTCGCTCGTCGTAACTCAATACCACGCGGTTCTTCATGACCATTTCACCGCTCGCGATGACCGTGTCGACGTCGCTGGCGTTTGCGCAATAGACCAAGGCGGATACTGGGTTGTGGAGAGGCTGAATGTGTGGTGCTTGAGCGTCAATGATGGATAGGTCGGCCTTCTTGCCCTTCTCTATGGAGCCGATTTCCTTCTCCAACCCCAACGCTCTCGCCCCGCCCAATGTCGCCATTTCCAGTATCTGGTAGGCCGTCAAACAAGTGGGATCCAAAAGGGCGACTTTCTGAAGTAGCACCCCAGTTTTCATACTTTCGAACATGTCCTGGTTGTTGTTGCTCGCCGGACCGTCCGTTCCGAGTGCGGTGTTCACGCCCACGTTCCGTGCCTTGACAATCGGAGCAATTCCAGAGGCTAGGTACATGTTGCTGACTGGATTGTAAACGAGGTGGCTTCCAGCTCGACTTAATATTTGGAGGTCAGACTCTGTGAGCCAGACCCCGTGGACCGCATGAAGCTTTCGTGACAATACCCCGAGCGAATCCAAGAACCCAACGTGGGACGCGTTGTATTGTTTGCGGATCATAACGACTTCTTCCTTGTTCTCTGCCACATGGATGTGTATGCCAATGCCTAACTCATCAGCAACTGCTTTGCATTCTCGAAACAGGTTCGGGGTTACTGTCCATGGCGTCATAGGACCAAACCACGCTTGCACGAAGTCCTTGTACTCTTCGAGGCACATTTTGTGGAGTCGTTTTGTTTCGCGCAGAACTGTGTCGGCGTCCTCGACGAAGGGTTCGATGGCATTCGTGTCATAGAATCCTCTAGCCAGAATCACCCGTAGACCACTCTCGAAGGCTGCGCGAGCAACTCTGTCCATGTTGCTAGAATGGGTGTGAATGTAGTGATTATCTATGACCGTGGTTACGCCCGATTTGATGTTCTCCAGCAATCCCAGTCTTGCTCCGTCGTAACATTCTCGCGGTCCTATGTGCTCTGCAATAGGCCAGATTACGTTACGAAGCCAATCGAGAAGCGTCCTGTCGTCTCCCAACCCTCGGAGCAGGCTTTGAAACAGGTGGGTGTGAGCATTGACAAGACCGGGAATGATGATTCTCCCGTGGGCATCGATGGTCGAGTCTGCTTCAGCGTTGTGGAATCTTTCAGAAGGCCCCACGTCAGATATTCTGTCACCCTCGACCAGTATTCCGCCGTTTTTGATGATTGTTTGAGTGGGGTTCATCGTGATGATGGTTCCCCCGTCAATGAGCATTCTCATGGTGTTCACTCATCGTGACTTCGGACGTAATGCGAGTTTGCTCAGTCTCACAGCGTGCGAGCTGTGTCCATGAGACCTATGTATGTTAACGCTTCGACTGCTTTCCGTCGGTAGACGGCGCTTCCTCTGATGTCTGATATCGGAGAGGATTCCTCTGCGCAGGTTTTGGCAACTTCGCTGATTTTCTCGGGCGTCAGCGTTGCTCCCACCAGCATCTCTTCGGTTCGCCTAGCTCGTGTTACCGTCGGAGCTACGGCGCCCAGCGCAATCCTTGCTTGGCTAAATGTGTGCCCGCCTCTCTTTCCCCAGAAGGCGACACTGGCGACCGCTATCGCATTCGCGCGGCGAAGCCCAAGCTTCCTGAAGAATGTGAGTTCTCCTTGTTTTACGGGACGAAAGATGACTTCGCGGATTAGCTCGTTTGGTTTACGAACGGTTTTGCGGTATCCCGAGAAGAACTGCTCAATTGGGATTTCTCGTTCTTCAGACTTGCTCTCGAGGATTACTTTCGCGTCTAAGACGAATAGGGGAGGGATAGCATCTCCTGCTGGAGAAGCATTTCCCAAATTCCCAGCCACCGTCGCAAGATTTCGGATCTGCGGTGACCCGATTGTCTCGATTGAGTCAAGCAATATTCGAGCCCGCTTCCGCAGAACGCGGCTCCTGACACAATCTCCGTAGGTTGCTAATGCGCCGATATGGATCATCCCATCTTTTCCGACTTTGATGTACTGGAGGTCGTCAAGGTGTGAAAGGTCGAGAAATTTGCTTTCCCGTATGTGCGCATCCTTCAACATGACGGAAATATCCGTAGACCCCGCAACTATCCGTATGGCGTCGCCGTAACGATCTAGCGCTTCAATCGCATCTACGACCGACTCGGGAGAGATGACTTCCACGTGAGAGTAGAGAATATGAAGCCCTCCCGTTACCTATCTTTGTGAGCGACTCTGGCGACGGCATCTGCGATTTTTGAGTAGCCGCCGCATCTGCAAATATTCCCCGAAAGAGCGATGCGGATCATGTCAAGGGTAGGGTGAGCATTCTCGTTGAGCAATCCTCTGGCCGCGACCACGAAACCTGGGATGCAATATCCGCATTGCACCGCGCCTTGGGCCACCAACTCTTTAATTATTGGATCAACGCGCCGTCCGCTCGACAGCCCTTCAACGGTCGTCACCTCGCGTCCTTCTGCTTGAGCGGCGAGGACCATGCATGAGGTTACGGGTTTACCATCTAGAAGAACAGTGCACGCTCCGCATTCGCCAGCTTCACAACCGGGCTTTGCCCCCGTCAGGTCGAAATCCTCGCGCAGCAGGCGAAGAAGGGTTTTCGCCCGAGGCGCCCGGATTGAAACGGGCTTTCCATTTAATCTGAAACGAATACTTGCGGCGGGGGTATTACGCTGAAGGGAGACTTGGCGGGTCATCTAGAGCCGAGAATAGCTGAAAGATGATTTAGTTTAAGTCTTTCGGGAAACGAGAACGTGATTCGGTGGGAAGTAAATGTTTTACAACGGTATCCAAAACTGTGTTGAAACACGACTAAGTTCATCTGTACACAACGCGGCACGCAGTTCCCTGAGTCTAAAGATCCTCCTAGTAATTGCCCCATATCAGACGACGAGCGCGAATTTCTCGGCTGGAACGGTCAAGAATGGACGAGCTTGGAGGAGATGAAAACTAAAGGTTACCGAAATCTGATCCGAGAAGAAGAGCCGGGGTTGATGAGCATCATTACGAGGCCCGAGTTTGCGATAGGCCAGCAAGCTCACTTGGTCAAGACTCAGCATGGGAATCTGCTATGGGATTGCATAGCTTACTTGGATGAGGAAACCATTCAGACGATCCGTCACAACGGAGGAATAGAGGCTATCGCCATTTCGCACCCACACTTCTATTCAACCATGAGCGAATGGAGCGCAGCCTTCGACAACGCGCCAATATAGATTCACGCTTCGAAGAGTGCCCTTTATGCACCGGAAGCGTTACATGCACTCACCAAATCTCTAGGTGTTACTGAAGAGCCCCCAATCTACGAGGCAGTTGAGCGCCTGTTTGACCGCCGAGTCTGAGAATACCGTGCAAGTTGAATTGCCCGTCATTGGGCAACTGCTGCACCGCCCTGTGAAAGCTGGACAGGTTCTTGTGTTCATATTCGACGCGGACTCGCAATGGTTGATGCTCATTTTGAATATGGTGGCCGAAATGCTTCGAAAGGGAACGGAGGTTCTATACATATCAACCTCAAGACAATTATCAGATATTCGTGAAAATTTTCGCAGGCGTGGTTTGGACACGTCTCCTTTCGAGACGGATGAGCGCTTGGTTCTTTCTGACGCATTCACCTTCAAAACCGGCCGCCAATCAACTGAGAAATACCACTTCCCATCCCTCAACATAGCCGACATTAGCCTAATCTCGAGTAAGTCTCTCGACCAGTGGGCGCCGGGAAGCGTTAGACTTTTTGACAATGTTTCCGAGGTTGCGGAGGCCTCTGATGAAAAGAGTTTCCTCAAGTTCTATCGAACATGGATTTCTAGGTTTGTTTCAAAGGGAAGAATTGTAATTGACGGATTTGTCCGCGGGGCCCATTCTGATGCCTTGTACACATCAGTGATGACAAGCGCCGACGGAGTCTTTGAACTGAGAACAGAAGAGATCGAAGGTCAAATGGAAAACACGTTGCGAGCCCGAGCTTTCAAAGGGGCACCTGTGGATACATCGAAGCACATTCTTCGCGTGGCTGAAGACCTCTCGGTGAGCTTAGAGGCTACCAAGAAGAAGAGTCAATTGTAACACGAAAACTAGAGCGAAATATGACCGGAGGCTTCACGGAAAGTGTTGCTTGATTATTTGGTTGACTAACGTCGCTTTGCGCGGCGTTTAACGAGGAACGCTTCTACCGAGAGAACTCCTAGCATAGATAATGCAACGGCCCAGGGTAGAAGGACCGTGAACCCGACGCTTGGAAGCATTACTCCGCCAACCGGAGTTGGATGCACAGGCGGGAATGTTGCCGGATCAACAATCAAAATGAATGTTGGAGGGGGCTGTTGCTGGATTGAAATCGAGTCAGGCCCCAGCGAACCAGCACCGTTGGATAAATTGATTGGGGAGATTGCGAAGCTCGGAGCGATAATATCCTCAGTGAAAGATGACACACATGTTATAGGGTAAGTTCCAGGAGGCGTGGCCAGTGACGTGGTAACGGTCAGAATGAAAGAGTTGCCGTCAGAAACAGGCCCAGGTAGAGGATTCGGATACGGACTGATGGAGAAGCTTGCACCAGTAGGAAGACCAGTACAACTTATCAAAACATTAAAAATACTCCCCACCCCAATCCCTCCAAATGTGATAGTGTTAGAGCCTGAAGCGCCCGCAACGACCTCTATGTTACCCGAAGCAGTAAGCGTCACCGCAATCATATCTGCGTTAACATGTCCGATTACCGCAAGGCCTCCCAAGAGTAGGATTAGGCCGAGAAGTAGAAACTTCGTTCTTGCCAAACTCATAACCGAGTCCAATGAGTGTTCACCACAATTAATATGCCTTTACGGTGCATAGAGGCGCTGATATTCTCGGAACGATATCGCTTCAATTGCGAGATGTCTCATCCCTCAATCCGAACTAATTCAGATTGGTTTTAGTGTGTGTGGGTCTAATAGTGCGAGCGCCGGAATTTGAACCCTCTGACGTTGATAATGTCTAGAAATTAATGTCTAGATGGTGCGGCCGCCGGGATTCGGACCCGGGTCGTTGGCTTGGAAGGCCAATGGACAGCGTAAACGCAATGTCCTAGACCAGGCTAGACTACGGCCGCAAGCAGTTCACGAAAATACCTTCTCTGCAAATAAGGGTTCGCGGCCGAGGGGAAAACGTTTGCCAAGGCAAAGTGCCATGGAATTTGCTATGCCTTCGATATTCAAAAGCAAAATCCAACATCCATCATCCCTGTAACCAACGCATCAGAGATCTGTGTGATCTAGCGGGA
>CAWABQ010000037.1:0-18314 GCA_963780265.1 Candidatus Bathyarchaeota archaeon | reverse complement strand
TAGGACGAACGCCCATCGCCGTCGTTGCTACTTCTTTCCATAAACCTCATTGACATCTGGAATACAATGGATGATCGTGATTCCTATCCCTTCTTGTTGAAGAATCTTCGGCAAGTTTCCTGTAGCTGAGCGTCGAATTCCGCTGAAGATTTTCATTATTGCAGATTTCGGTAAGCTCACGTGTTCGGCGCCGACACGAATTAGGGCGGTGCCACTATTGTTCAATGTGGCTTTGATGGTCCTTGCCCAACGCTCTTCCCGACCCTTTTGGGCTTTCTCAGGAGTTATCTTTCCTTCCAAGAGTAAATTGTAAGGTTCGAAGTCTTCATCGAGAAAGGTCGTGCGCTTGACACTTGGCGGGCTTATATCGGGCGGCCGAACGCCAACGAATCTAAAGGATTGTTGAAGTTCATTTGGTTCGAATGGAACGCCTTGTAGGAAGAGTATCTCGGGGGCAAGAGACTCAGCGTGGCGTTGACCGGTATATGCGTTGTACACGGCATTCGCAATTAAACGAAAGCTGTCCCGCAGTGTACGCGACATCTCCTCATCCCCCTCTGAGTAGACTTGAATCGTCCGCATTGCTTCGCGGTAATTTTTTTCGGAAGGTGAGAATTCAAACAGAAGCTCTAAGGCTTGTTGACAACGTCTAAGGCCGAATACTTTGCAAGCTCCTTCTGGGGGACTCTAAATCTTTTCAGGTTTAGTTGCAATAGGGCGTTGACGGCGCGTCTCATATTTCTAACGAGTAACGCATGGAATGGGCAACTCTCAGCAATTGCGTAGAGAGTCCTTGTCTCGCCCATCTAGCTGAGTCGCCCCGTCAATCGTTTGGTACGGTTCGCAGTATAATCCTTCACTCAGACTTAGCCGGCTGGTTGGAAGAACTAAAGGCTGAGTGTGCGCGTAGCACAGCGCCTGATTTCGCATTGACGACCCTAACAACAATCCAAGATGTTCCAGAAGGCGAGTTTGCCAAGCACGGGCTAACAAAGGAAAAGCTACTCCAGATGCTCCAGAAAATGTTCCTCCTGCGCCGTTTCGAGGAGAAGATCGAAGAACTCTTCCTCGTAAAGGGGGCGCTAATTGGCCCATCCATCTCTATCTCGGTGAAGAAGCAATAGCTGTAGGTGCAATGGCGGCCCTGCAACCCGACGACCTGACCATCACAACCTACCGTGGCCATGGCCACGCATTGGCAAAAGATGTTCCCGCTAAACTCTGTATGGCCGAGCTGTTTGGCAAGTCCACGGGTACCTGCAAGGGTCTCGGGGGGTCTATGCACGTTGCCATCTACCCGAAAACAGGTTCGCTCTATGCAACGGCGATAGTTGGAAGTGGCTTACCCATCGCGGCCGGAGTCGGGCTCGGATTGAACACAAGAAGGGTCGGCAGGTTGCTGCATGCTTCTTCGGAGATGGTGCCGTCAATACAGGCGAGTTTCACGAAGCCCTCAACTTGATCGCACTTTGGAAACTGCCCGTCTTACTCTTCTGCGAGAACAATCAATACGCCATGTCTACTCCCGTAAACCGCAGGTCTCCAGCCCCTCAATCGCTGAAAGGGGAAGGTCTTACGGAATAGAAACCATGATTGTGAATGGGAACGATGTGATCTCGGTTTTTGTAGCGACAAAAGCCGCGGCGGAGAGAGCGAGGCGTGTTTGTGAGCCAACGTTCCTTGAATGTGTTACCTACAAAATGAAGGGCCACGGGGTATACGATAAGGGAGAATATCGGCCGAAGGATGAAGTTGCAAAATGGCTTGAGCGTGACCCAATTGTCGCCTTCGAGAGGCGTTTACAGGAAAGCAAGCTACTAACAAAGGCGGATATCGACAAGGCCGATGCAACCGCCCGGCAAGATGTTGAAGACGCCGTAGCCTTCGCCAGTCAAGGTTCACCCCTACCCTTCGATGACTTGAAGAATTACGTCTACGCCGGAGGCTCATGAAGTTGCGTGAGATTACCTACGCCGAAGCCTTGCGTGAAGCCCTCCGCGAGGAGATGCAAAGAAACCCGGACGTAATCCTGCTAGGCGAAGAGATCGGGGTCTTCGGCGGAGCATACAAAATCACTCGTGGTTTACTGGAGGAATTCGGACCAGAGCGGGTAATGGACACACCCATATCCGAAATAGCCATTGCCGGCGCAGCAGTCGGCTTAGCCTTGACAGGGCTGAAACCTGTTGCGGAAATAATGTACATGGATTTCCTACCGATTTGCCTCGATCAGCTTGCAACGCAAGCTGCAAAAATAAGGTTCATGAGCGGCGGGCAACTCAAGGTACCGATGGTGTTAAGGACCCAGTACAGTTTGGGACGCCAGCACGGCTCCCAGCACTCGCAGTTCTTTCCTGCACTGTTTTTCCAAGTTCCAGGCTTAAAGGTCGTTCTTCCAGGAACACCCTACGATGCGAAAAGCCTTCTGAAGTCTGCGATCCGCGACGAGAACCCTGTGTTATTCATCGAGTGCGGTTTACTCTACCGAACCAAAGGCCTCGTTCCTGAAGAGGAGTATACCGTACCCCTCGGACAGGCGGAAGTGAAGAGGAAGGGAGACGACGTAACAATCATCGGAGTTTCAAGGCTTGTCGGCGAAGCGCTTTCAGCAGCGAAAAAACTGGAGGAGAAAGGCGTTTCAGCAGAGGTCATCGACGTACGCACCATCCAGCCGCTTGACCTCGACACCATTGTTGAATCCGTTAAGCGAACCTCGAGATTGGTTATTGCGTCCGATGATGTGAAATCAGGCGGCGTTGGCTCGGAGATTTCAGCAGCGGTTCTGGAAGCCTCATTCGATTATCTAGACGCACCGATAATGCGTGTTGGATGCCCTGAAATTCCCGTTCCCTTCTCCCCTAGCCTGGAACAAATGTACATGCCAAACGCCGACAAAATCGTGCAAGCGGTAGACGGGATAATGGGCCGGTGAGCGCGA
This sequence comes from Candidatus Bathyarchaeota archaeon, assembly GCA_963780265.1. Taxonomy (GTDB): domain Archaea; phylum Thermoproteota; class Bathyarchaeia; order 40CM-2-53-6; family 40CM-2-53-6; genus FEN-987. Next base: position 15,376 of record CAWABQ010000037.1, on the reverse strand, counting down.
ATGCCTGAAGTTGTTATGCCGCGGTTGGACCCTGGGATGCAGACGGGAAAAATCGTCGAATGGCTCAAGAAAGAAGGCGATTTAGTCCGGAAAGGCGAGCCAATCCTTGTGGTAGAAGGCGAGAAAACAACTTTCGAAATAGAAGCTCCGGAGGGCGGTGTACTAAGCAAGCTCTTGGTTGAGGTTGGAAGCGACGTCCAAGTTGCCGACCCAGTCGCAATCATCGGCGAATCTAGCACAGGTTCTCAGTCAGTTACACGACGAGAAACCGTTCAACAAGAAGGCGTTCAAGGTAGTAGGGCTTCCCCACAAAGTTACACCAGCCCCACACCCTTCACTGCTAAGAGTCCCTCGGGTGACCGCATAGTAGCATCCCCAGCAGCCCGAAGGCTAGCACAAGAGCATCACGTAGACCTCACCACTCTTAGCGGCACAGGGCCCGGCGGCCGCATATCGCGGGAAGATGTCCTTGCTGCAGTCGAGCAGGCTCCGAAAGCTGCGCAGGTATTCTCCAAGGTACTTCAGCCGACAGTTCTGAGAAAAGTCAAGCTTGAGGGCATCAGGAAAGCTGTGGCTGAAAGGCTGTCCTTCAGCGCTAGAACAGCCGTGCCAGTAACGATCACGATGGAGGCAGATGCAACACGACTTGTCGCGATGAAGGAGAAGGAAAGCCACATCTCCTTCACGGCTTTCGCGGTGAAAGCAGCCGCAAAAGCACTCGAGAAGCACACTGCCATCAACTCAACGATTGAAGGAGATGAAATCACAACTTACTCGGACGTGAATGTTGCAGTGGCCATCAACACTGAAGAAGGGCTCGTTGCTCCAGTCATTCAGAACGCGAACAGGAAACCGCTGAATGGGATCAACTCGGCGATCGATGTTTTGTCGCAAAAGGCTGCGGAGAAGCGGTTAACGATAGAAGAATTGACCGGCGGGACTTTCACAGTAACGAATCTTGGTGCTTACGACATAGAGTCCTTCGCGCCTGTCATCAACCCTCCACAATGTGCAATTCTCGGGCTGGGGCGCATCGTTTACAAACCATTTGCGCTGGGCGGAAGTGTGTCAGCAAGGCCTGCAACTATGTTGACCTTGGTCTTTGACCACCGCATCGTCGACGGTGTGCCAGCAGCGAAATTCCTGCAGGATTTGAAACGATACCTCGAAGATCCCGAGTCTCTGTTGTAAGAAATGCTCTTTCATCCCGGTGGGCGAAGCGCAACCTTCAACGCTTTGCCCTCACCCATCAAACGTAAAGCTTCCTCAGTCTTCTCCAGCGGCATTTCATGAGAAATTAGTGATTTAATCGAAACCTGTCCAGAAACTATCAAGCGGAAGGCGCGTTCAACGGCAGCGGGGGTGTGGTGGAACGCACCCTGAACATGCAGTTCACCGTAATGGATCTTCTCAGCCTTGAAGGACACCATCGTCCCTGACGGGCAACCGCCGAAAAGAAGAATCGCTCCACCTTTCCTAACGAGGCCGATGGTCGATTCCCAAGTTTCACCACGCCCAACAGCCTCGACTACAATATCAGCGCCCCTACCATCCGTGAGACTCGACATCCGCTCAACTACATTTTCGTTCGCAGAATCTATCGTCGTGTCGACTCCGATTTTCTCGGCTTCCCGGAGCCTTTCCGGAACCACATCGCATAATGCTACTTGCCGTGCGCCGTTAAGACGTGCGAGCTGCGCATGAAGTAACCCGATGGGTCCACCGCCGATGATGATTGCCGTGCCGCCTGGCACCTGGCCAACCAAGTCCCAACCATGAACGACGCATGCCAACGGCTCTAAGCTGGCGACACTTTCTAATGGCACGCCATCAGGAACTTGGAAAGTGTTCTGTCGGACGATTCTTTCGGGAATCCTAACGTATTCCGCATACGAACCTGGCCAAGTGAATCCTATCATGCTCTCATCTAAACGCTCACAAAGGTTCGGTTGATGCATCAAGCAGTAGAAGCATTTGTTGCATGGTGCAGAATTGGCCGAAACAACCTTCATGCCCACCCTAAAGTTCCCAGCGCCGGTTCCGATTTCCGATACGGTCCCAGCAAATTCATGCCCCATTATTTGAGGTGGTTTGGCTAACGGGTGGCCGACGTTTGAACATCTTCACGTCCGTCCCACAAGTCAGGGCGACATGGCTCTTGACAATCAGCTCGCCGGGGCCGGGGTTTGGGATGGGAACCTGTTCTGCTTTCAATTCCCCGGGTTTATAGAAGCGGATTGCGAGCATTGAGTTTGGCATGAGAAAACAGAGCTTACGTAGTGCTATTAAATTGGCTTCTAAGCCGACCTGTCACATGCTTACCCGTTCTCGACTACAACCTTGACGGCGTCCCCACCCTGCTCAGCAAGTCTGAATGCCTCTAGGGTTTTTGCTAGTGGCAACCGGTGTGTGATAAGTTTCGACGGACTGATCCGCTTTTTCTCGATCAAGTCGAGGGCCATTCTCATCTCGGTCTCAGAGGTTGAGTAACTTGATTCGAAATTGATTTCACGTATGAAAAGGCGGCTCATGTCTAGGGGAAGTTGTGCACCTCTAGGTGGGGCTCCGAATAGAACGACCTTTCCGCCTTTGCGTATGGAGCTGAAAGCTTGTTCGATGGCTCTCAAATTCCCAGTTGCAACGATAGCGTAGTCTACACCGAGACCTTGGGTCATCGAAGAAATCCTCTTTGGGGCATCGTCGATTGTAGGGTTGAGTGTCATGTATGCCCCAAGCTTAGTCGCAAGCTCTCTGCGTTTCTCAAGGACATCAATTGCGATGATAGGCGCAGCCCCATAGGTCTTAGTTAACTGCACGTGTATTAGGCCGACGGGGCCGACACCGAAAATGGCTACGCTGTTTCCGGCCTTCACTCCTGCCTTCCTTAGGGCCCTTATGCAGCAAGCGGTTGGTTCTACCTGCGAACCTTCTTCGTAGCTCATCGATTCGGGAAGTCTATGCACCGTGCCCCCTTCGACCAGTGTTGACGGCACGCGAAAGTACTCTGCGAAACCGCAAGGGTCGAGGTTACTCTTGGGATAAGCCTCGCAGAGTGTCTCAAGTCCGTTCTTGCAGTAGAAGCAACTTTTGCAGGACGCATGATGGTGAACTAGGACTCTTTCACCTTTTTTGAATTCCCGTACCTGCTCCCCTGTCTGTTCAACGTCGCCAGCCACTTCATGTCCGAGGATTGGCGGTGTGATGTTTTCACCGTGTATTTTCTCGAGGTCTGTCCCGCATACGCCGCAGGCCCGCATGCGAACAAGAATGTCGCCTGGGCCAATTTTGGGTGTGGGTGAGTCTTTGATTTCGACGATCCCCTTGCCAGAAATTACCGCTGCCTTCACCGTTCTACTCACCAATGTTCATTCAAAAGCCTATAGCCCTGTCTTATCAACTAACGCCATCTGTTCCAGGGGAAGATGCCCGGTCGTTGGCGTCAAAACTTCGCGTTTACATTGAGAATGCCCCGAAACTACGCAACCCGATAATGGTTTGCGGGCTTCCCGACAGCGGAAAAGTCGCGAAGCTGGTCATCGAACAATTGGTGAAGCAGTTGAAAGCGAAGAAATTCGCCGAGATTTATTCAAACTCATTACCTCCAAGGGTTAGGATTCTTGAGAATGGAACTGTTGAGGTGATGAAGCATTCAATGTTCTATTGGAATGATGGAGACGGAAAGGAAATCGTTCTTTACACTGGAGATGCTCAGCCCGCCAATCCAGAAGCCGCCTACGCCCTCGCCGATAAGGCACTCGAGATCGGCCAATCCCTTGGAGCCGACACAGTCCTAACGGTTGGAGCTTACATAACAGGGGAATTCTCAGATGACCCCAAAGTATTCGTAACTGGAACCGACAAGGAATTGCTCAGAGAGTTTGAAGCAATCGGTGTATCTCAGATTAACGAGGGTAGCGTCACTTGGATGAACGGGTTACTGGTGGGTTTATCGAAACTACGCAACATGAAAGCCATCTTCATTTCGGGTGAAACGTCAGGATACATTGTTGATGCAAGGGCAGCGAGCGCCGTCCTGCGAGTGCTGAGCAGAAAACTTGGCATCCCTATAGACCTTACAGAACTTAATTTGAAAACCAAGGAGTCGGATCAATTGGTGAAGTCAATCGGGACGATGAAAGAGCATGAGAAGAAGGACGAAAGAGGTTACATAGGCTAGTTTGAATTGAAGACCTTTCGCAAACGAATTTAGGCAGCCAACCCGATGAGTTGGATATCATGTGGGCCCGTAGTCCAGCTGGTAAGACGTCGCCCTCACATTAGCGTTAGTATGGGAACGGCGGAGATCCCCGGTTCGAACCCGGGCGGGCCCACCACCAAACTCTCAAAGTCATTTGAGCTTGAGTTCTGCGATGACGTTTTCCTGTTCCCTTTTTGTGGTAAATCCAAGTTTTTCGCAGAGGCGTATCATCTTCAGATTCTCTGCCATGATTATGCCATAAATGCTCTCCACGCCTTTCTCTTTGGCGACCTCGATCAGCATGTCAACCAGCTTGATTCCAAGCCCTTTTGCTTGATATTTGTCCGCCACAACCACGGCGAATTCTCCTTTCTTCTTGTTGGCCTCAAGGATCAGGCGGCTTACACCGATCTCTATCCTGCGATCGCCATCTCGTGTTTCGGCGATGAAAGCCATCTCCCTGTCGTAGTCGATATTGCAGAAGCGGACAAGCGCCTCGTGCGGCAGGTCCTTGATGATTTGAAAGAACCTGAACCGGCTAGTCTCAGTCGACAAGCCTCGAATGAACTCTAGTTCTATTGGTTCGTCCTCAGGCCTGATAGGTCGAAGGGTTACCTCAGTTCCATCCTTTGTTCTCCAGGGGGTAACCCACTTCGTTGGGTACGGCATGACCACCAGGTGAGGATACGCTTCAGTTCGATCAAGGGCATTCTTATCTAGGATAATCCTGGCGTCTAGAACGTACAGTTTCCCCTCGGAAGCCACGAGCGGGTTGATGTCCATTTCGCCAATCTCGGGAAAATCTACGATTAGGTTTGAGAAGCGGACCATGATCTCTTCCAGCGAACGGATGTCTATTGGCGGCTTGTTTCTGAGACCTTTTGAAAGGGCTTTGTAGATCTTCGTTTCCTCAAGAACACGCCGAGCCAGGACTTGGTTCAACGGAGGGAGGCCGATTGAAACGTCGTTCAAAAGTTCAACGCCGATTCCCCCCATTCCGAATAAGATGACCGAACCAAAATCTCGGTCTTTCTTCGCCCCAAGTATCAATTCGTAGTCGAGATTCTTTATCATCTTCTGGACGTACACGCCATCTAACTTCGCATCGGGCTTCGCTTTTCGCGCTCGTTCTATGAGAGTCTTATACGCGTCCTTCAGCGCTTGCGCGGAATCAATGTCCGGGATGACGCCCCCGATGTCTGTCTTATGCAAAATATCTTCTGATGCAATCTTCAGAACAACCGGATAGCCGATGTCTGACGCAACCATGGCAGCCTGTTCAGGGCTCTTCGTCAGTGAACCTTTTGCTCGTGGGATGTCATAGGCGTCGAGGAATCTGTCCACTTCGGGTTGCGTCAGCGCCATCCTTTCCTTGGCGGCTTTACGGACCAAGACTTTGAGATGGCTCTTTGGGGGTGAGAAATCGACCGGGAGTTCCTCTGGGGTTTGGTACAGAAGATCGAGGTTCTGTCTATATCGGTACATGTACATGTAGCTCTTGATCGCTTCTTCCGGGGTTGGGTAAGTGGGAATGTTGTTCCTGTAGAACACTTGTCTAGCTTCAATGACACTTTGCTCCCCCATCCAGACGGTGAGCATTGGTTTACGACGGTCAGCGGCTATCTTCGCCACTGCTTCTGCGGTAAACGTAGGTTGAGTTGTTCCTTGGGGAGTGTAGATGACTAATAGGCCGTCCACGTTAGGGTCGGCAATGCATGTTCTTACTGCCAGCTCGAATCGTTTGATGTCTGCGTCCCCCAGTATGTCCATGGGGTTTCCGTGGCTCCAGTACGGTGGGAGTGCCGCATCCATTGTGCGAATGGTGCTATCCGAGAACTTAGCTAACTCGCCTCCATGCGTAATAATTGAGTCTGCTGCCAGCACAGCTGGTCCACCAGCATTCGTGACGATTGCCAGCTTGGGACCTTGAGGCAGGAATCTTGAGTCCAGGACACTCGCACAATCAAAAAGTTCCCCTATCTCGTCAACCATTACGACACCGGCTCGCTTGAAGGCTGCGTCGTAAACGGCGTAGTCACCTGCTAATGCGCCCGTGTGGGAAGAAGCTGCAGAGGCGCCTGCTGCGTGTTTTCCCGCTTTGATGACGATAATTGGTTTGTTGCGCGAAGCCACGAGCAGCGCTCATGAACTTCCTGGCGTTTCCGACGCCCTCCATGTAGATGATTATGCTTCTGGTCTGTGGATCTTCACCCAAGTAGTCAATCATGTCTCCGTAGTCGATGTCTAGTGTCGACCCAAGGGAGGCGAACATGCTAAAGCCAATTCCAGCACTGACGGCCCAATTGAGCATCGCGGAACCGAGCGCCCCGCTCTGCGAAACTAGGGCTATCTGGCCCGGCTGGGGGTTATCTCTTAGGAAAGTTGCATTCAGTTCGATCTGAGGTCTTATGAGGCCGACGCAGTTGGGTCCTAAGACTCGGATGGTATGCTTTGCCTGAATGCGCTTGATCTCTTCTTCTAGTTTGGCTCCGTCTTGGCCAATCTCGCGAAATCCAGCTGAAATTATCACCACGCCTTGAACTCCGGCCTTGGCGCAATCTTCGACTAGGGCAGGGACCGTCTTCGCTGGTGTAGCTATAACGGCTAGGTCAACAGGTTCTGGGATTTCAGCAATACTAGCGTAACACTTCAGGCCCATCACGACATCCCGCTTAACGTTCACTGGATAGATCTTTCTTCGATCCTTACCTAGGAGAAGATTCTTCATCAAAGATTGGCCGACGGAGCCTTCCTTTTCAGAGGCACCAATTGCAGCCACGGTCCTCGGATTAAGCATCCTATCAATGTTCGGCATTTTTCGTTCGACATGTTCAACCAAGGCGGCCAGATAAGCGAATTCGTTGATTCTTGAGGACGGCAATGTGTAAAAGTTCGTGAGAGTTGGCTCCGGCGCCCAGATAATGATAAATTCGCCAAGAAACAGTGCGGGTGGAACCCGCTTTGGAAAGAATCGCGATAGGCTTCAATCCGACTATATCGGGAAAAGAGGCAGCGGAGTACGCGCAAGCTGCTGAGGTGCACGGTTATGAATCTCTCTGGGTCCACGAGAATCCCTTCATCAAAGACGCAATCTCACTTCTCTCAAGCGCGATATCAGTAACGAGTAAGATCAAGCTCGGTTCAGGATGTGTAAGCGTGGTGACTCGTCATCCCTTACTGACGACTAGTACGTTTGTGTCCCTGAATGACATCTCAGGAGGGAGAGTAATCATGGGTATAGGCCTAGGTGGATTTCCATGGTTACCTAAACTCGGCGTGAAGGTCTTTCCGGTGCAAGAAACTAGGCCTCTGAAAAGAATCAATCGGACCTGTCAGAAGGGTCAAGTAGAGGCCGACAATTATGGTCAGCATGAAAAATAGGTAGGCTGTAGATTTCGCCTGGCCGAAGGTCATCAACCCTCGCGGCAAAGGCTTCCAACCACCAAAATCAGGTGGAAACATATTGTTTGACACAACATCGACGCCGCTGTCAAAATCGTAAACATCATCGATCGTGTTTGCCGCAAGGTGAAACGAAATGCTCCCTAAAACAACTAACCCAAACAGGTATGAACTGAAGATTCGATTGGCCCACCACGCAAGAGTCGTACCAACAAGAATCGGAGAAAGGATGACCGGCAGGAACTGGGCGCGGCTCAATCTGAAGATTTTCGAAGCTGTGGACACGATCAATTCTACCCGCTTGTCCGACCGACGCTGACTAGCCGTCGGACCAAGTTATCACTGAGAAGGTGTAATTTGGCCGTTGCGCGGCAGTTTGATTTGTAGGATTCCAGAGTAGTTGACCGCCACACCATTGTCGACCTTGACGTAATCGCCTTTCTGAACAGGCTTTACCAAGTTTCTGTAGTTGTATCTGACAAAAGTACGGCCTGTCTCATCTTCAAGAACGAGCATGAATTGGTTCATGTCAACGATCTTGCCCTCGATGTGGATGTTCCTCATACCGTTCCGAATGTCTTCAATTCTCATTTGACCTCAACATCCGCGAATCGTGAGTTGAAATCCGCATTGAGGCGAACGATGACTTTCAGCTTTTGCCGTCCCGTTCCTTCTTCTCCTCCGGTCGTTGATTGCCTTCACGTCGCCAATACCAGTAACTGCTTTTCAAAGTATTCACCACCGCAAGCCCGCTTCCATGATATGATACGCTATACACGTGATGGAGAATGTAATCTTCTCGGTTTTCACTAGAAATTCCCTATTTTGGGCGTCGACCAAAGCAGAAGACACCGTTTTCCGGGAAATAAGGCTGATTTCGTCAAGGCTGAGCATTAACAAGGGTTTGTGGTATAGCTTTAATTACGATTAGCCGCTTCCTGTGGTTCGGTATGCTGCGGATTGTACTTTTGAGTATTATCTTGGGCGTAACTAACCTGTAAAGTGGTGTAAGTGGATTATGAGTCAAGAAGGATACGGCGGCCGAACCATGTACAAAGTTACATGTTCTGACTGCGGCGCTGAAACTGAAGTGCCGTTCAAGCCAACACAAGGCCGACCGGTCTATTGTAGGGCCTGTTACCAAAAGCACAGACAATACTAGGTTCTAAACCTGCAGTGATCGTCTTCCCCTTTCCTTTCCGAATTTTCATTTGCATTTTTGCAATAGTTCAAATTACAACGTGAGCAGTAAGTCCCTGACTCGAAATGGAATTCGTTAAGTTAGTTCGAAAACGCAGAATGGTCCGCAACTTTCGGCCTGAACCTGTTCGGGCAGGCGACATCAATAGCCTGCTTGGGTTGGCGCTTCATGCCCCAAGTGCGGGATTTAGCCAAGGCTGGGCCTTCGTCATAGTTACCGAAGGGGAACTGAAGAAGAAGATTGGTGAGCTTCAAGGAGAGGCTGACTACTACGCCTCTAGCCGTTTTCATAAGTTCGTTTCTGAGGCACCAGCGCTAATCGTGGCGTGCGCCAGCGAGAAGATCTATCACGACCGATATCGAGAACCCGATAAGCTGAAAGAAGATGGGACCGAGATTGAGTGGCCAACCCCTTACTGGTTTTTCGACGTCGGGTGTGCATGCATGCTGATCTTCCTCGCAGCTGTCGACCAAGGCCTAGCGGCAGCTTTCACGGGGGTCTTTCGCGTCGACCAGATGAAGCATCTTCTCGGGATCCCGAACCACTTCCATCCAGTCGGGGTCATATCCATAGGCTACGCTGCAGAGGATGTGAAGTCCCCGTCACTCAAGCGGGGCCGAAGGCCCCTGAAAGAGGTCGTCCACTATGAACATTGGTAGCTCATACATCTACTATTTCGAGTCTGATTAGAACAATTCATAGACAGGTGAGCTGAGGCAAGTCACGCCACCATCGCCTTTGCGAAATTCTGAGACATCGATTTCGATCGGTTTGTAACCCGCATCCTTCAGTTTAGCAATAGTTCTCGGAAACCCGAATGGTATGAGGACTTTGTCTACACCGAGGTATAACGTGTCGGCAGCATAAGCTTCATGTTCAGGTATTTTGACGAACCTGAATCCCGGGAATGAGTCGGGGTTTACTCGGTCAGGCGCTATTATCATTGTCCCATTGTTTAGGTACGAGCATCCGCATAGGAGATGCATAAGCTCCGTCCTTACTCCTATCGCGTCCTGATTGCCCAGGAAATCGTTCAGTTGCTTAATGCCACTCGGGTTAGTTCGTTTAGATTCACCAACAAAGATGCCTCTGTCAGTAACAACTACATCACCTCCTTCCAAAGTGCCAGGTGCGTTCACGACGTTCAGTGCGCCAACTAGGGCTCTTTGACTTGTTAGATTGTCGATGAGAGCTTTCGCCTCACCTCTGCGGGTCTCCTCTCCGAACCGGCCTATTATCGAGCGATTTTTCCCCAATAGAGCCGGGTCTTGCATGAAGACCGAATCTGGATACGCTTCCAAAGGCTGAAGTCTGATTACATCAACGCCGGCTTCTTTCAGGACTGAGACATATGTCCGATGCTGTTCCCTTGCTAGCGTGATGTCGATATCGCCTTTACTTGGGTTTGTGGAAACGCAGTTGATGTAACTGTCCGACGGAGGGCGAACGAACGCAACATGAAATGGTCTGTTAGACATGCTCATCGTGTTCCACGCCACTAACGTCCTGTTCCGGTCTTGATTCGTATGCGCTACTCTTGGATTCGGGGGAAGTTTGATAAATATTCGCAGCCTCTTTCCGTATCGAGCACGTCGTCTTCTATTCTGATTCCCCCAATCTTCGGACCGTAAATCCCGGGCTCAACACTATGCACCATTCCCGGTTTCAGGATGTCACTTGACTCGACATGCAATGCCGGGATAGGTTCGTGAACTCCCACCCCAATCCCATGTCCAAGCCGATGCATCAAATACCCCCCGAGCCCGTGCCGTCGTATAACCTCTATCGATATTCGAGCAATTTTTGCTGCACTAACCTCAGGCTTTATTGATGATATAGCAGTGCTTTCCGAATCAAGAACCGCCTCAAGAAGCGACCCCTGTTTTTTGTTAGGTTTCCCCACGACGAATGTTCTCGTGGTGTCGGAACTATAGCCGTCTGCTACAACATCAAGTTCCAGCATTACGAGGTCGCCGTGCCTCATCTTATGTCGGGTATTCCCGACAACGTACTTGTACGCTTCCGCCGTTGACGGCCCTGAAGCCACGAAGGCACATGCGATAACTCGATTGGCTCGACGCTTCAGTACACCTTGCGTGATTATCTCATGCTCAATCTTGGTTGATAACTCAATTTCGGATAGGCCGGGTTTCAGGTTTCGCTCGAACGTTTGCAGCCCGATGCGTGCGATACGATTCGCCTTTCTGAGGGCTTTCACTTCCTCCTTAGTCTTTATCCCGCGTGCTTGACTCAGGAGCCCAGAAGCATCCTTCAATTCATACGCCGTGAGTTTCTCTTTGAGTATCATAAGCGTCTTTTGGCCGATCACATTCAGCTCATACCTCAACGGCGACGAGAGGATGAGTTCCCAGGACTCCTCAACTCCAATGGCGCCGGAACTGATTCCGAGGTCCGATAGTGCCTTGAGAACGTTTTCCGAGCCGACGTTAATGGCGCTGCCTAGATGTTCGAATGTCTCCCAATTGTACAACCTGACATCCGAGACCCAAGTAGGTGGCAAGGTCTCTCCCGCGGGGTGTATTAGGACCGGGTCTTTCTCGAGCGGGAAAACTAAGTAAGTTAGGCCCCTACCGCACCAAGCATCCGAAAGGTACGTGACATTCTCGGGTAGGCGCACAACCAAGGCGGCAAGGCTTTTCGCGCGCATAAGTTCCCAAACACGTTTGAGCTTCGCTTCGTCGCGAACCAAATCCATTTCATCCAAAATGGCTTGTGATTGCTATTGGGTTAAGAGGTTTCCCTAAACGGAAAGGACAAATCTCCTGCGCACTTGAGATAACCAATGCGGGGATGTTCTTTTGGAAGAGCGTAAAGTCGAGATGCCCAACGAATGGGGCGGTATTATCCCGACCCAAGTCTTCATTGACGAAGGCAAGCGACTAGTTGACGAAGCTGCGAAACGAGAAATACCGCTTAGACTTCTGGGAGGCGTGGCGATTCGCATCCACTGTCTAGAATCCCTGGATTTTGCGAGGAAACTCATGCGACTGGGGGAAGGCCAGCAAGAGTATACAGACTTGGACTTTATGTCATACGTGAGATTCCGAAAAAACAAGATGAGAGAATTCTTCGAAGAGATGGGTTATGAGAAGAGGCCGACAACGATGTCGAGCGCTGCCACCCAGAGGCAGATCTACTTCCACCCGAAAGGTTGGTTTTACGTCGATGTCTTTTATGACAAGTTGCTTGCTGCCAACCACCCGTTGGACTTCAGGGGACGATTAGGGCTAGATTCGCCTACTATAACGCCCGCGGATTTGCTACTTGAAAAATTACAGATTGTATTCCCCGACGAGAAGGACGTCAAGGATCTGCTCTTAGTCCTCAGGGCGCATGAGATTTCAACAAAGGAGGAGAAGAACAGAATAAACGCAAAGTTCATCGCCGCGAAACTTGCCTCGGATTGGGGATTCTGGTACACAGTAACAACAAACTTGAGTGGCCTGACGGAGTACGTTCGAGCCGCTCAGAATCTCACCGATGAGGAGATGCAGGACCTTAACTCGAAGATAGACCAACTCGTGCAAACTATGGAGAACGAGCCGAAAAGCACAGGTTGGAAGATGCGCTCGATCGTAGGTACCAAGAGGAAATGGTACAACCCCGTTGAAACCACTCAAACGGTCGGCGAATTCGGAATCTGGAAACTGCGGCAAAAGAAGTAATCTCATAAGTTTCCTGACAAGAGTATATATTGCCGCTTAAATGCGATAAGCGCTTCGGACCGGAAGCCTCTCGTCATGGATCACCTTTTGAAGTTTACAGTCGACCGAGCTCGAGACCTCGGCGCTCAATATGCAGACGCACGGTTTCAAGACCTAAGGCAGACCCTCATAGTGGCGGAGAATGGTTCTCTCCGAAGCTACGAATCGGACCGCTCCACTGGGATAGGAGTCAGAGTTCTGGCTGGAGGGTCTTGGGGCCTCGCATCATCAACCATTCTAGAGAAAGGGCATCTGCGGAAGATGGCGTCAGAAGCCGTTAGAATGGCGAAAGTTACTAAGAAATTTTCCACTACCATACAACTCGCTCAAGTCAAGCCCTTAGAAGCAACTGTGGAGATTCCCGTTAGAACCAACCCTGACGATGTTCCGCCTGATGTGAAAGTTAAGCGCCTCTTGGAGGCTAACAAAGCAGCGCTCACGGGAGCTAATGTCAAGAACTCATCTTCGCGGCTAGGCTTTTTGCACGATGTCCGAGTGTTCGTTTCATCTGAGGGAGCAGAGGTAAGAACCGATGTGACCACTTCTGGGTTCAGCCAGCTTAGCGTCGCGGCTGCGAACGGTTCTATGGAACACATACCCGAGCAACGATCTCTATGTGCCGGTTACGAGTTCATTGAGGGTTCGGATTGGAATACATTCGCCGCTGAGGTTTCCCAGCTTGCATCCAAAGTCGTCGTGGCACCTATGCCTCCACCTGGAACCTACCCAGCGATAGTCGACCCTGAACTCATAGGGCTCTTCCTCCACGAGGCTCTTGGTCATGCGTCCGAGGGAGACCTCGTCGCCACCAAAGAATCAGTTCTGGAAGGAAGGCTCGGTTCTTCGATTGCAAGCGAAATCGTCACGGTTTATGATGACGGTGGAATCACAGGAGGGTACATGGTCCCATTTGATGATGAGGGAGTACCAAAGAGCAAAACAACTGTTGTTGAGAAAGGTACGCTGCAAGGTTTCCTTCTGTCGAGGGACACAGCAGCCGAATTGGGCCTTGAACCAACGGGAAACGCTAGGGCCCAGAATTTCGAGAATAAACCCATAGTGCGTATGACGAACGTATACATGCAGCCCGGTGACCTATCTTTCGATGAACTTGTCAAGGGTATTGACTACGGATTCTACCTTCGGGGAAGAGGTAGCCTCGGCGGCCAGGTTGATGTTGGGGGAGGGACTTTCACGTTCCGAGCCGGCCCATCATACCTAATCGAGAAAGGGGAATTGAAGCACATGGTTCGAGCAGTAAACTTTGCAGGGAATGTTCTGGAAACCCTGAAAACCATTGATGCAGTCGGGAAGGACTTTGCCGTTTCAACAAGCGTTTTTGGCGGGTGCGGAAAAGACGGCCAACTGGCGAAGGTCGGAGACGGTGGCCCGCATGTGCGTCTTGGCAAGGTCATCATAGGCGGAAGGGCTGATTGACCGAAATTCTATCAGCGGCCGAGACCGCGGTAAGGCTCGCAGTGAAGAAGGGGTTCGACGAAGCTGAAGCCTTCGCAACCGAGCTTACAAGACGTGATATCATTTACCGCAACACAATCGAAGCAACAAAAAGCAGTACGAATACCGGACTGAGTGTTAGGGGTATTGTTGACAAGCGCATTGGCTTTTTCTCCATATCATCACTGGAACATTCGGGCATTGAGAAGGCGGTTGACGAATCCTTCAGGATCGCAAGAGCGAACAGCGAAGACCCCGAATGGAAATCACTGCCGCAAAATATGGAAAAGCCATCGTTCGGAAAACCATGGACAAGAACATTGAGCAAGCCACAGGGAAGGACCTTGTTGACGAAGTGCGGCTTGCAATCGACACCGTCCATGACGTAGCTTCCTCCGTGGACATTACGCGAGGATTTCTCTTAACAAGCGTGCTATCGAACGCGATTGCAAATTCCCATGGCTGCAAACTGGAAAGGAAAGAAACACTAGCCGCACTATCGCTTGCAGCAAAAGCGGGCACAGCCGACAGGAAAGGAGTTAGCAACGAATTCAGTGTATCACGCTTATGGAAAGGACTCAAAACGAAACAGGTGGCACGAGCTGTAGCTCAAAGGGCGCTCAAAATGGTGCACGCGACTCAGATTTCGAACGGAAAGGTGAACACAGTCTGGCGAAACAACGCCTTCGCGGGCATAGTCGACGCAATGCTCACTCGCACAATTACAGCTGACGCTGTCCAAAAGAACCGGTCGCCTTGGGTTGGGAAAATTGGTCAATCAGTGGCAAGCCAGGGCGTGACAATTGTCGACGAGGGTAATCTAGAGTGTGGTAACGGGACAAGGCCGTTTGACGACGACGGACTCCCTCAGACACGCACCCCAGTTATTGAGAAAGGGATTCTACGAGGTTTCCTATATGATAACTATACAGCGAGCAAGGAGAACCGCCTATCAACAGGAAATGCCCACCGGGACGTTGGAACCTTCAGCTCACAACCAAATTATATGAAGACTCCGACACCTTACCCGAACAACCTCTTAGTCAAACCCGGAGACGCCACCCCCGAAGAAGTCATCAAGGAAACGGGGAATGGTCTCTATGTTGTGGAAACCATAGGGGAGTGGCTGTCAAATTCAATTAGCGGAGAGCTGAGCGCGACGCTGAGCAGCGGCTTCCTAATCGAGAAGGGAGAACTCACAAAGGCCGTGAAGGGAGTAATACTCTCGGCGAACTTCTTTGATATTCTCAAAGGCAAAATGGACTTGCGCGCAAACGACCTTGACAGCGCAGGACCAGTGTATGCACCGACCACGCAGGTCAATGACATGACCGTAGCTGGAGAATGAGCCCGACACTTGCCTGGGGTTAAAATAACCAAACTAACCAAACTAAC
>CAWABQ010000036.1:0-13541 GCA_963780265.1 Candidatus Bathyarchaeota archaeon | reverse complement strand
ATATCTCATATCCCTTAAAATGTTTATGGTATTCGCTTTGGGAATCTTTTTAGTTTTGATTTCATAAAGGATTTTATGAATAAATTCCAATCTTTCAACATAAATTTCACGCCCTAACTGTAACATTTCGCCTGTACAACGATAATTAGCACCAAAAAAGGAGGTGTTTTTTCTACGCATATTATATTGAACGAACTAATTGATTTTAGTGCTTGTGATTTAGGGCTCAGGTGAAGTTCCAATAAAGGGGTGAACTAATAGGCATTAAGACAATCTAAAATAAATGGTGCTTGAACGTGATAACCGTAACTTTTTATATCTTTAGAAAAACTCTCATAACTTGCATCAATGCAACTTTTTAAATCTAAAGCATATCGCACTTACCATTAAAATAATAGTAATCGGGTCTTGTTTTAGTTGGCAAAAGCAATAGTTTTTTCTTCAGGGAAGGGTTTTAAACCAATTCAGGCTAAAACGAACCATTTTTTCAAAAACACCCACTTCTTTAAATTTTGCAAACAGTATAAACTCTGTTCAGCTTTATCCATATTACTTCCTAAATCTATAATTTTATATATATTTGGTATATATTTCATAAGCCGTCCTTTATATAAGTATTCATTCCAGATTTTTCGAATCTAAACATATTTTATCGGAATTTTCGTTTTCTATCTTCTTTTAATTTCAACTTATTATACTTATTTCGCATATTAGGCGAACCGTCTCTCTGTTTTTTTATAAGCTTTCTCCAAATACTTTTCTATCTATTAAAAAGTATTCATTATAAAATTTATCTGGTTCTAAAATAAGTGTATGGAAAGCCCCTCCAACACGCATAGCTTCTTGTTCCGGTTCAGGATTTTTGAATTTACGGTCTGGCTCTCGCCCGGGACGCCGAGCGCGCGGAGGCGCTCGCGCGCAAGGAGGAGGAGCGGCTTCTCCTCTCGGCGGGCGCCTCCGGGGGCGCGGTCGGGGGCCTCTCGCTCGCGGTTCCAGCCTCCGCCGCCGGACCCCTCGACGGGGCGGCCGCTCGAGGTCGCCTTCCGCCTGACGAACGCGGGGGAGACGGACCTCCTCGTCCCCGACGCCTCCGGGCGCGGCCGCTTCATCCGCGTCCGGCGCGAGCGGGAGGCGCCGCCCGGCGAGGGAACGGGGCGGGCACGCCCTCACCCGGCCCTCCCCCGGAGGGAGAGGGAGCGAAAGCGGAAGGGGCACGGGGCGGGAGCGGCCCCGCGCCTCTCGCAGTGAGATTCTGCG
Source organism: Candidatus Bathyarchaeota archaeon (assembly GCA_963780265.1). Lineage (GTDB taxonomy): Archaea > Thermoproteota > Bathyarchaeia > 40CM-2-53-6 > 40CM-2-53-6 > FEN-987. The sequence continues at coordinate 12,284 of CAWABQ010000036.1, read as the reverse complement.
CGGGGACCCGCTCGGGGAGGACGGGGGGAAACGCCCCTAGCCGCGCCGGTCCGGCTCCCGCCGGGGGGCGGGCTTTCGCGGATGGTCCGCTACGCCGCGCGCGACCACGAGATTCTCGCGCACGGCGGGACGGTCGAGATTGTCGGCCTCTTCCGGGCGCGCCCTGGTGGCTAGGGCGGGGGCGGAGGCGGGGGCGGAGATCGCTCCGCGACGGCCTGGTCGGGGCTGCTCGTCTCGGAGGCCGCGCGCGTGCGGCTCTCGGAAGGAGGCGAACGATGAGGCGGATCGCCGGCTGGGTCGCGGTTCTTCCTCGGGGTTGCCGCTGGAGAATGCCTCTACACAGCATACGACTTCTTCGACGTAATCCAAAGACACGCACTAGATTCGGTGCAGCCTGATGTGAGCAAAGTGGGAGGCATGTCGGAAGCGAAAAGAATCATTGACTTCGCCTACAAGAACAAGGTAGCGTATGTGCCACACAACTGGAGCACAGCCATTAACAGCGCCGCATCACTCAACCTAGCTGCAAGCTCGCCCGCAGGGTTCCTAATGGAGTTCAAGCAGGAACCGAACCCATTAGTCTCCGAAATAATCAAACACCCCTTCAAAATCAGTAGAGGGGCAATGGCCGTTCCTGACGAACCAGGTCTAGGAATTGAAATAGACTTGGACGCAATTGAGAAATACCGATTGAAGGACGAAAGTGACTAGATTGAAGTCGGCAATTGAGGATTTCTTGAAAAGAGAATCCAGCTTCCTTCAACAAAGATTCAAATGCGTACGAAAGAAGCTAGCACGTGAGCTGAAATGACTCGTCACAATGTGCACAAAGTCGAAATCATTCGAACTGGACTCGATCATCCTGAATGCGTCTGTCCAGAAGTAAGGCTAAATATCTGGTGAAATGAATTTATCTGGCGTGAATGGCTTTGCCAGAAGGGCGCGTAGGGACAAAGGGTGAACTCTTCCCACCGAAGCAACTCCGAGAGCAAGCGGGACTTGAACCGTCCTCTAGGGTTAGTTATCGGGTGGAAGGCGGTCGCCTAATAGTCGAACGTATCCCAAGCCTCGATGAGCTTCTGGCCAAGCGTCCGAGCGTAGAGATATCCTTAGCGGAGTTCAAGCGTTCTCGCCATGAATTAACCAAGCGGGCAGAGGCTTGAAACTTCTTCTTGACACAACATACCTCTTGCCCGCAATTGGCGTCGCAGTTCGAAATCTTCCCCGAACTGTCGTGCGGGACCTCCGTGGAAGAGGGCACAATATTTCAATTTGTACAATAACGATCTTTGAGTTGGCTGCCAAAGGAGCAAAGTTTGTCCGCGATGGAAAACTGAAGGAGGACGGGGTACGTGAAGGCCTTCAAGCTATTCTTAATGACGAAGCTATCAGCCAAGTGCAGTTTCAAGAGCCAGGGGTCTTGGCACGGGCAATGGCGATACGAACTGAGCTCAAAGATTTTATTGACTGCCTAATACTATGCTCGGCTGCCATTACAGCTGATGCTCTGGTATCTGAGGATGAAGAACTTCAAGACATGGTATCAAAGGAAAACATTAGAGCAAAACTGAAGCCAATCAACCCCGCCTTTAGTGTCTACTCGTCACGCCGAGTCCCCTGATGCTTCCGCGGCTTACATTATTATGGGTATGAAGCGTTCTTCGTTTATTGACTTACTCAAGCCGCCCACGATGGGGATTTCGTTTCCGCAGTTTGAGCAACGGTTTTGGTTGTCGAGGTGCCAGCCTGTAATGTCGAAACCTAGGCGTTCCACAACTATGGCCTTGCATTCTGGGCAGTAGGTGTGTTCTAGCGGGTGCCCCGGCACGTTGCCCAAATACACATAATTCAACCCAACCTCCTTAGCGACTGCATGATGCTTCTCCAATGTTCCGACCGGCGTTGGTGGTAGGTTCATCATTTTGTAGTCTGGGTGGAAGCGTAGGAAGTGAATTGGCGTGTCAGGGCCCAGGTTATCATACACCCAACTAGAAAGTTTCTTCGCTGCCCCCAGGTCGTCTCCAACCTCTGGGACAATTAGGTCCGTGATTTCAATGTGAACCTTCGTCTTATCACGAATCTCTAGTAGAGTCTGGAAGATGGGGTCGGCGTTGGCGATGGTGATATACTTCCGCACAAACCCGGTTTCCCCGCTTCCCTTGAAATCCACCGTGATACAATCCAAGAAATCCCGCATCAAACCCACAGTATCAGGCGTATCGTACCCGTTCGAGACGAATATGTTAATCAGCCCCGCCTTCCGCGCTTGGACACCAATATCATGCGCAAACTCAATGAAGATCGACGGCTCATTGTAAGTATACGCCAACCCCTCACAACCATAACGCTTCGTCATCTCAACGACGCTTTCAGGCGTTGCATCTATACCCTCAATCTTCCGCCGCTGACTAATGTCACTGTTCTGGCAGTAAGAACAATTGTGACAGACAATGCCGTCTGCCACGTAGTTATGCTTGGGTATACATTCGAAGCTGTAGACTTGCTCGAACTTTGAGGTGGGGCCGGCCTTTTTGACGGTGACCCATTCACGCTTATTGGTAAGAATTGGTTGCTGCAGGTTTTCCGCTATGAGCGACTTGACTTCCTGGGGATGATTGTACACGTAACCTCCTGAGATCCCTAGTACGTTCCAGCCATTGAATCGAAGTACTTTGTCTCTGATTTTGTCTCTCTCCTGAACCCTTTCGTTGTGATCGTGCCACCACCCGTCGACTTCTATGTCGAGGTTGATTTCAGGAAATGCTGCGTCTGCTAGGTAGGAGGTCTGTGAACCCGGTATCCCCTTGTCCGGACGAATCCTGTATTCTTTCTCATACTTGACGCCGAGCTCATCCAATAACTCATACAATCGCAGCTGACTAACCGAGGGATGGCGATGCAGCCACGTCCGAAGTCGCTCCGCATTCTTGTGCCATATGTGGTTGGGATCTGCTCGAAATCTCTCTGTACTAGTCCGTACAACCCGGGCTACGACCTCGGGATCCTTCATCGGGTTGTTGAGCTTCATTCTCTCGCTATATCGCGCTCGAACTTCGGGGCTGATTTCAAGTTCGCGGGTGTAACATCCGCCACGATGGCGATTCCATTCGTCGAGCCCCTTCACTTCGGCTCCACATTTTCCGCAAGTAAAGTTGGCGGTGCCGATCGACGCGGCCCTGTGGCGTTTCCAGGCTTGAGTATTTTGATACCAAACTTTCAGTATCTTATCTCCGGAGCGAAGTTCTCCAACGGTCTTCCACCCGCGCCTGGTAAGAATAGGGTGTTCTTTTGTGATTAGTAGCCTGCCACGCCCTGCGCCGTAGCGCACTTCCCATAGACGGGCCCGGCGGCGCCCAAGATGTGTGACTACATCGGGAGTAATCTTCATTGCATTCTCGACGTCATAGGACCACACACTGTCCCCTGGCAACAAGTCCTCAACGTTCCTCTTCTGCCCGTTTGACAATAAGATTTGAGTGCCCGCAGGATGACATAACCAATTGCATCCGGTCGTGGCGATTGAGAATATCTTAGTTCCAGGCATGTAGTGAGTGACGGGTTTCTTTTCAATTGGGTCTACGTGGCCTGCTATGATCTTGCCGTAGACGTAGAGCCAGAGTTTTCCGTTAGCGTTTCCTCGGATTCCACAGAGCCCGACTTGTCCTTCTCCAATGTTGCAGTATCGGGCGCAGGCCGTGCATCTAACCCTGCCACCGGGGAGCTGTTGGTATAATGTTGCCTCTTTGCCCACAGTCAAGGCCGCCACCGCAACGCACCCAGATGCCTGCTTGAACGGAAATCCATCTGAACTATTTCTCACTAGGATTTGGCGGCGGCTTTAGAATAAACCTGCCGTAGAATCAACCATTCTCACCCCTACGGTTGAACAAAAACCTGACTCTACCAGCTCCTCGTAAGGCCTTCAACTCGATCAAACGCTCTGTCCGTGGATACGACTGATCCATCCAATTGTAGAGCCTCGGCAGCGATGCCTGCATCGAAGTATTCTAGCTGCAACTCTTCTTCAAGACGCGAGGTAACATACAAGACCGAAGGGGTGAGTTGGGCCACCTTTCGTTCTAAGTCAGGGTAGTCCCGCAGGAGCAGAGCATAGGTTTCCATTCTCTGCTCAAATGAGAAGCCTCTGCTCTTTAGTGTGACATCGAATTCGAACAGTGCAAAAGCACCTAAGTACATCTCTGGCTTGCTTATCTCCCGCAGGTGTTTCTTGGCCTGCTCATGGTACTTGTCTTTCGAATCAGCTGTTCCGAAGAGCACCACAGTGTCCAGAAGGGGCAACTAGCTTTTCCTTCGAAATATGAATCGTGATGCTTCATGTCGTTCTTCCAAGAAACCGAGCCCTCTCAGGCTGCCAGCGAACCTTCGGCCATGAGGCGCTACCAGGATGACTCCGCCTTTGAAAGGAATGGCGACGAGTCTATCACCTTTCTTGATCCCAGCGACAGCTCTGATTCTCCGGTCGAGAACTATCCTATACTTGTCGTCTAATGCGACTTCACCCAAGGATTAACACTAAGGCAATCGAGTTTCCCACGTATTAAGTATTTGTCCCACGAAACTCATTCTCAACCAGCATCCGAGAATGTTTTTCTTGAGCCTAGAATAATCAGAAAAAGCTTCTGGGTCGATCACCACTTCGGCAACGTCAAAGTGCTTAGTCAGGTCCGATTTAGTCCGCAGGCTTCGAGAAGAGAACCTCACCCCATTCCACGCAGACTTCATCCGTATAGCGCGGCTTAAACCGTTTGGACTCTCAGTAGGTCGGTTGTTCCGCTGGGCGTGGATGGGTCTCCGCAAACCACAACAATCTTGCCATTCTCGCTAACTGTTCCGCTATGTCTGGCTGCAACTTTTGCGGCGGAGAATATTTCAGCTGTGGTCGAGAGCTTCTTCACGCGGTAGGGTACGCGCCCCAAAGCAGCGAAAGCTTGTTCATCACTGGGACGTTGTATGTTAGCGCAATGATAGGGACCGGTGACCGAAACTTCGACACCCTATGCGCCGTAAGGCCCGTTCTCGTATGGGCCACTATGCAACCTGCACCCACTCGGTATGCAACTACGCAAGCCGAGTAACTGATCAAATCTTGAACAATCGGCCTTAGATGTTCGCGCCTACTGTCGAGAAGTGTACTGTAGGGCAGGTTCTTTTCTGTAGCGGAAGCAACTCGCTTCATCACGTTCACGGCCTCAACGGGATAGCTTCCGACCGCAGTCTCCTCCGAAAGCATAATCGCGTCCGTCCCGTCAATTATTGCGTTCGCGATGTCGGTTACTTCCGCGCGTGTTGGTACGGGGTTATTGACCATGGATTCCAACATTTGGGTGGCTGTAATCACAGGTTTTCCCGCTGCGTTAGCCTTGGTAATTATTTCCTTCTGAAGAGTAGGGATCTCCTCAATCTCCATCTCGACGCCAAGGTCTCCCCGAGCGACCATTACCCCATGGGCCTTCTGCACAATTTCATCAAAGTTTTCGACCGCTTGGCGCTTTTCGATTTTTGCAATAATCCATGCCTTGGATCCAGCATCTTTGACAAGTCGTTTGGCCTTGGCAACTTCAGCCGCAGTTGTTACGAAAGATAAGGCGACAAAATCCACCCCATTTTCAACGGCGAACCCGATGAGGTTAATGTCCTGCTTGGTCAGAGCGCCAAGTCTCAACTTCTTTCCCGGTAAATTGACGCCCTTTCCCGAGGAGATGTGACCTCCCCTCACAATCCGGCAGGTGGCTTGATCCTTGTTCGCCTGCATAACGGTGAGTTCGACTATGCCGTCTTCAAGGAAGACTCGGTCGCCTTTCCTAAGCTCTTTCAGGATTGATGGATGGCTAATTGATACCATCCTCTTCCTTTGATTGCCGATAATCCTCCTCGACGTGAGGGTGAGCTGGGCACCTTCCCGTAGCTCCATAGGTTCCGGGAATATCCTGCCAACCCTGATCTTAGGCCCCGGCAGGTCAAGTAATATTCCGAGCGAGGTCTTCAACTCTCTCGAGACCGTACGTATCAAGCGAATTCGGGCGACGTGCTCGTCTAACGTTCCATGGGATAGGTTCAGCCTAGCAACATTCATTCCCGCACGGGTCAATCGTCGCAGCATCGCCTTCGAAGACGTTGACGGGCCGATGGTGCAAACAATCTTGGTCTTCGTTTTCTCAGAACCCACTGTAACCACTTCGTCACGACATGCAAACCCCAGCTCTAATCAATATATTGAGGGCGTCACGTTAGCGGCCAAGTGTCCCAGACTTGCGTAACCCAATAATCTACGTCATCCTGGACGGTGTGGGTGACCTGCCGTTCCCAGAACGCGGAAACCAAACTCCCTTGGAGGCAGCTAAAACTCCCCACCTCGACATGTTGACTGCAAAGGGGATGATGGGGACTGTTTACACCGTTAAACGGGGAATTGCGCCGGAGAGTGATGCGGGCGTTTTCTCCCTACTTAGCTACGACCCAGCCAAGCTCGACCTTTCAAGAGGCGTTGTTGAGGCACTGGGCTCTGGGATGGAGTTCAAGAACGGAGACCTCGCCTTGAGGTGCAATTTTGCTACCGTTCAAGGCGGGCAAATCACAGACCGGCGTGCGGGCAGAAACGTCTCCACGGATGAGGCACGTGAACTCGTAGCAGCAGTCAACAAAGACTCGAACCTGAGGGGTTTAGCTGATTTCGAGGTTAAGGCAACCATTGGGCATCGTTGTGTCCTAGTCTTCCGCAGCGATGGAAGGAATTTTTCAGGGTCTGTCTCCAACCTGGATCCCGCCTACGCCCGTAGGGGTAAGGTTACAATCGCGAAATCGGGCGTCACCCTTCCAACCCCCATTCCCAAATGTGTCCCGCTGAACAAATCGAAAGCAGCTGGGGATACGGCACATCTTCTGAACCAGTTCGCTACCCAAGTTTACGAGGTTCTGAAGGATCACCCAATCAATGTGAAAAGAATGGAACGGGGTGATTTACCTGCAAACTTTCTCTTGATGCGTGACGCCGGAACCAAGACGCCCAAAGTGAAGACGCTCAAAGAGAAATTTGGTTTCAAGTCAGTGGCGGTGGCTGATATGCCCGTGGAACTTGGAATCGCGAAAGTAATTGGAATGGACGCAGAAGTATTGCCACCCGACCGGTCACTCGAAGGGTACTCCAAGCGAGCAGAGAAAGCATTGCAACTCGCCACCAAGTACGACCTAGTCTACGTCCACCTAAAAGGCCCAGATGAACCTGGGCATGATGGGGATTTCGACGGAAAGAAGAAAGCGATCGATGACATCGACGCGGGTTTCTTTGCCGGACTCAAAAAAGTAGAGTCGAAGTTACTCTGCGTCACCGCCGACCACTCGACTCCCTGCATTACAAAGGGCCACAGCGATGACCCAGTGCCAATACTCGTAACCGGATTAAATGTCAAACCAGACGGATCAATGCGATTCACAGAAACGTGTGGCAGGAGAGGGAAGCTCGGAACCATACAGCATGGGCACGAAATCCTGAAGAAGTTGAAAAAACTGGCTAGTTAGCCATCGAGCTATGATTTTGCCTTTTCAGGCGCGGAGAAAGTCCATTGTTCCATGTTTAGCAGCACTTGCCGTAGCAAGGCGGTTGCCCTTGCTTCATCTAGGGATAGCAGGAACTTTCCTAGATGTTTGCACATGTTCTTTGAATCCAAGTTCTTGGACCAATCTTGGCAGTCGTGCAGAATCGTCCGCTTCTTGACGTCAATCTCAACTAGGTAGTCCTTGACCCTACCTGCCATATGTCCCGATGTCGAATCAGAAACTGAGACAAGTGAATCATCAATTTCCTTCGCACGCTGGAAGCGCTGCACCCAAGAATAAACGAAGCAGTTGTTCTAAGGATAGTTCTTCGACCCTGCGGGAAGGCGCGTTTTGCGGAGGTGGTCTCCTGGCTGTCGAAGGTGCGGACTTTCCGAATTTCTGAACGGCTTGATTGATCCGCCAGTCGATGTACACCTGTTCTTCCGTGGTGTATTTGCTTCGGTTCGAGGATTCATCGAAATAGCGGCGTGCGGTTCTCGCATGCCACGGCGTATGGAGCGGGTATCGCCAGTTCTCAGGATCGGCGTAAACCGACTGGTCCTTCGGATAGCCCTTCGGCGGGCCTTCACGCCCGAAAGGTTTCTTGTCGGGTTTCTTACCCACCATGGCATTTTCATCCTCTGTTTGTACCGTATGTAGGCTCAAGTTGTCGGCCTATACCACACTTATACTACATGCAAAGAATCTTTGTTCGACAAGCCTTAGTTATGAATACGAGTGACAAAAGTTAGGTTAGGTTTTGCATTTGAGTCACGAATTCTCAGTCGCCCCTGAAATGTACCTAAAGACCATCTATAACCTCGAGACGAAGACGGGAACTGCACGAACCGGGGATATCGCCAAGATACTGAACATCACGCCGGGTAGCGTGACGAACACTCTGGAAGTTTTGGAAGGGAAAGGCCTCGTTGAACGGGAACCATACAAAGGCGTCAAGTTAACAGAGCAGGGAAGAGTCCTTGCCATCTCAGTATTTAGACGGCACAGGCTCGCGGAGAGATTACTAACGGACGTTTTACACTACGATTGGACAGATTCACACGAAGAAGCCTGCAGGCTTGAACACGCGGTAAGCGATAACCTAGCAGCGTCCATCGAAAAGACACTTGGAAATCCACAAACCTGCCCGCATGGGAATCCAATCCCAGACGAAAAAGGCTACTTGGCACCATCAAAAAGCGAAGCTCTATCCAATCTTGGCGCAGGCCAACATGCTGTCGTGACCGAGATCCCGGACGAGAACACTGAACTGCTTCGATACCTCGCCAACCTAGGTATGATTCCGGGCGTTGAGGTAAAGGTTGAGGAGAAGGCCCCCTTCAAAGGCCCAATGATGGTGAAGGTAGGAGCAAACTCGTACCCCTTAAGCTTGGACGTCGCCGCAGGCATTTACGTGAACAAAGAAAAGTAGACGCCCCATTCAGCCCGTAACGTCACCGAGCACTGCTGAAGTAAGCCCCGCATAGGTCAAATTTCCCAGAATCGCTCCCGCGAGACTACCCAGAACCACCGCGGTTAGCGAGAGCTGCGGTGAAGACGACCAAGGAAATAAGAGCAAAGTGAACGGATAGTACGTAGCCCAAAAAAACAGTCCAATTACTATCGAGGCGACTGGACCAGCCCACGTGATATTCATCACCCGCTTCAAACCCACAATCAAGATCTCAAACAAACCGAGTGGAAGCAGCCCCCACGGTACGTAGGCAGGGGTTCGCGCGACCACTACGAGAACGAAACCAGTCACAGCATTGAATATGACGCCTATCGCGAGCGCTGCACCAAATTTCGGCAACACTCTTTTTGCGGGAACCAGAACAAGCGGCGCAACTAGGGAGAGGAAGACTGCGGCTACCAAATTGAGGGAAGAGGTTTGGAACGCCTCCGCGAAATACAGGAAAGCTCCACTTGTCGTAAGCCAGATTGAAGCGAACGCCAACGCAACGCAGAGGAGCGTTAGCCACCGTTTGTATGTTGAAGCGGCGACCATTTCATGCCTAATCATCCCCAACTCGATCGTTAACCCGATGATCATCCCAAGCGCGACGATCAACATGCCCACAGTCCAAAGCGAGAAGGCGGACGCAATGTTGGGTTCACTGAAGAAGAATTGCCGAGTAATGTCGGTCCATATCCAAACGGCGACCTCAAGTACTAACCCGGCAGCAGCCAACTTCAGCCCGGTCAAATTCACAAATCGAATCGGCACGGTGGAGGGTGGTCGAATCCGAGGAACCCGCAGGCCGCTCCATATCGCCCAAACGACTACAGTGAACCCCACATAGAGCGCAATGTAAGTTGGGTTCCACCAAGAATCAAATGTGCCGACTTGATGTGGAGAGTAACTGTCCCACCAAACTGCGAAGACTTGGAGAAAGGCTCCCATGCTTCCGACTAAGTAGCTTGACCGCCTCGACGTGTACGCCAAATTTCCAAGCGACCTGTCAGGATTACAGGAGCCGTAAATCTTCCTTAACTGTTGTCAAGACAACGTGGGTGTTGGTTCGGTCCACGAAGGGCATGCTCAGAAGGTTCTTGGTGAACTTACTCAATTCCTCTCGAGTATGGAACTTCGCTATCACAAGGGCGTCCGTGAGCCCTGTAACGTCGTACACAGCACAGGTATTGGAGAGCTTACCGATTGCTTCTTCCATCTCAAGCAATTTTCCCTTCAATACGGTGATCTCTGCTACAACGGTGAGCTGGTAACCGAGTTTTTCATGGTCGAGCAGGGCCGAATAGCCTCTAATGACACCAGCTTTTTCCAGCTTACGGATGCGGCTGAGAACCGTCCCAACAGATACACCTGCCCGACGAGCGAGCGACCGGTAAGATCGCCTACAATCACGAAGAAGCTCGCTCAGAATCTTTCGGTCAACATCATCGATGTGCAAACGTTCAGCAGAAGACAAATTTCACACCTATATTTTGCGCGTTCATCTCCAAATACGCCCATTTGAGGTACATTTGTCTATTCCTTTTGCCCATATGGATATATTTGTTCAGCGTATTCCGTGCGGTTCTATAGTTCGTTGCAGCGATGGAGCGCGGGATTTGCAGGAGCAGGCGAGTAGCATAAACGTCGACCCGACTTTGCAGGGAGAAAAACCGGGCAGATACGTCCGCTACAAGATTGAGGCCAAGCCTGCACTACCCCGGCGGAAACAGCCCCATCCCTTCTATCCGAGAGTGGGCAAAGTTGGCCTCGCTAGCTTGCTGCTTCGAGAGGTCTTCGAGTACGGTTTCAAGTTGAGGCGAAAAGAGTACCGCGCCGCCCTAATGACTCGGCCATGCATTTACGGAGTATTTGGCAGCCGGTTCGGTGGTTTTCATCCCATCAGGGAAAAATGTACGGGGTGCATGCGGTGCGTTCAAGAGTACCCAACCTTCTGCACCGTCGACCGCAACCCGGAATTCTACAAATTCGCAGACTCATATTGGATACCTGAGGATCCAGCCACTGCAAGCGGCTCACCGGTAGCCACCGTCTCGTACGAGGCTGAGACGGGAAAGATTCCCATCAAGGGAATGGGATACAAGGGGGCCTTCGCCGGCCCAGGCTGGGACTCAATGTGGACCGATATGTCAGAGATAGTCCGGCCCACACGTGATGGCGTTTACGGAAGGGAATACATCTCCACCCTAGTCGATGTGGGAAGAAAACAGAGATTTCTAGATTTCTTCAACCGGAAACCAAGCCAGTCAACCAGCCTCGTCGAAATTTCATTACCAATAATCTTCGACTATCTCCCACCAAACCTAAACGGCCAATCAATCTTGCAATCAATCGCCGGGGCCGCCGCAAGAACAGGCACCCGATTCATCGCAACCCCAAGTCAAGCTCAACAACTCTCCAGCGCACAGCGACAACAATTAATCCCCATGATCTCACCCGCGAGCATCAACGAAGACCATGATTCGATATTTGCAACCCAAGCCATCGAGCTAACAAAATACCAGTCCGAAGCGCTCACTGGTATTAGGGAAATCAACCCTAGGGCTCCCGTATCCGTTCGCGTCCCACTGTCAAACGACGCGCCCGAGACCGCTCTAGAGTTGGTTCAGGCTGGGGTGGACATAATTCATCTCCATGCAGATTACCACGGCCGAGGATGGGACAAGGACAACCCAATATTCGTCAGCGACCTTGTCCGTTCAGTCCATGGCAAACTTGTGAAAGAATCTCTCCGAGACGACGTCACACTAATTGTAAGCGGCGGAATCACGCTCGCTGAACATGTTCCTAAGGCAATAATCTGTGGCGCAGACCTCGTAGCCATCGACACAACCGTACTCGTCGCCCTTCAAGCCCAATTCCTGGGCGAGTGCAAGTCCCCTGAAACTGGCCACATGGCTCAGGAGAAGTTCGACGCGAGATGGGGTGAACAGCGGTTAACTAACCTACTCGCTTCGTGGCATGACCAACTCATCGAGATCTTGAGTGCGATGGGGATGCGTGACGTTAGACGGTTGAGGGGTGACGTGGGCCGGGCAATGTTCAACGAGGATTTAGAAAAGGAGGCGTTTGCCGATATCGAACATGCAACGTGAAATGATCGTTCAGAAACACTCTGAACTAATCCACTACGGCCTCAAAGTCCTGCCAACCCTTGAACACGGTATCCACGGCGGACTCGGAAACAAGCGCTGGACCTCCGAACTGATACTCGCAACCTACCAACAAGCCACCACAGGCAAACCTCCCGACCTGC
>CAWABQ010000035.1:0-46556 GCA_963780265.1 Candidatus Bathyarchaeota archaeon | reverse complement strand
CCGAACTCAAAGGTAAGGGGAAGCTTCTTACCTACACGATCATCCATTTTCCACCAAGCCAATTCCAAGCATTAGCCCCGTACGCAGTGGGCATCCTCAGATTGGAGCAGGGGCCTCAGCTACCCGGAATGATAAGGAACGTTAAGCTTGAAGAGCTACGGATTGGAATGGACCTTGAAATTGATTTCGAGAGTACGGTACCTAAGGAGTGGCCGCGGTGGCCACGGTATTTCTTCAAACCTGCAAGTTAGATTCAAAACGGACGTCTAGAATATTCAACTAGGGGAGGATGGATTGCTCGTTACCTTTGAGTTCGAAGGTGGAGCGGCTTAGTTTCAGGGCAGACTATGATGCTTGGCATTGAAAATGCCCTTATTCCTATTAGAATTATCATAGGCCTAGAATATTAATATTGGAATATGCCCGAAAGGCTCCAAATCACATGTTGACGGAGGACTGAGTGTGGTAGAGGCGCATTTAGCTGGAGTTTTCCCGCGCAGCGAGAAACTTGTGGAGGCCACACGGGCTGCAGCCCGTGGGAAGATCTCGCAGCCCGAAGTGGATGCGCTCTTCGACCGCAACCTAACTTCTTTAGTTGAACTGCAAAGCAGCGCCTCTTTGGACACGTTAGTTGACGGCCAGTTGAATTGGCAGGACCTCTTCAGCCCCTTCTCCGAATTGTTCACGGGTATTCAATTGGGAGCGCTGACAAGATGGTTCGACAACAACACCTTCTATCGAAAACCGACAATAGTTCAGAAAGTAAGTTACAAGGGCACTGACTTAGGGCGATACTTCAGGCATAACCTGCTACCCCGAACCGCCCGTAAGAAGGCAATTCTTCCTGGCCCATTTACCTTCGCCGCACTTGCGCAAAACTCCGCCTACCAGTCGCTGGCGGACCTTGCTGACGACCTCGCGCATGCGTTGAGGCAAACTGTCGCTGAGCTACAGAAGGTCGGTTACACATACTTCCAATTCAATGAACCGGCCCTCACTGCAGACGGAAAAAGGAAAACGCAATCTAGAGGTGGCAAAGCACGCATTCGAGGTTTGCGCGAAAGGAGTGGCCGGCCATACAACGTTACAAACATACTTCGGCGACGCAGGAGCCGTGATTGATGACTTGTTGGATTACCCTGTAAATTGCATCGGCTTGGACTTTTACGCCACATCACTTGACTCTCTGACGCAACATGATTTCAATAAGGACTTAGGATGCGGTTGCATCGACGGGAGAAATTCGTTACTTGAAACAGCAACGGGGCTAAGCAAGTTTGTTGCAGATATCAACGAACGCTTAACCCCGAAGAGCATACTCCTTGGCCCCAATTGCGACTTGGATTTTCTCCCACAAAACGTAGCGGAGCGGAAGGTCCGGCTGCTTGCAGAAACTAAGGCAGAGCTGGTAGCCTAAATGGGGAACACGATGTTTCCCGTACAAGAAATTGGGAGCCTCCCCAAAGCCCCGTGGCTAATCTCATACCTTCGCGGAAGGAAGCTTGAGCAATCCGATTTGGCGCACCTAGCGAAGTGGTCAAAGGTCACAGGCTTTGAAAATGAATCGCAAGTGAGAAACATACTATCCCACCCAAAGGCTCCTGAATCAGAGGAGAATATCCGAGCACTTGCTTCCTTATTCGGTATCAGGTTTCTTGAGTCAGCTGGCCTCGAATACGTGTATGATGGCGAAGCAAACCGAATCGAGATGTATGAGCACCCAGTCCGAAATTCGGAAGGATTCGAATTCTACGGGCACGTGAGGTCCTTCGACAACAGATACTACAGGAAAGCTGCATGTGTACGCAAACTTGGATTCCGTGAACCATACCACCTGAAAGAATTCGTCTTTGTAAAACAACACGCGAAACGCAAGATCAAAGTCCCCGTTACCGGACCGTACACGATAGCAGAATGGTCGTTCAACGAATACTATCAAAAGCAACTCGCCGGGAAGTACGCGGACTTACAGAAGCTGAAGTTTGAGGCGAAAAGAGAATTCGTACTTAGCGTAGCGAAGGAAATCATTCGGCCGAACCTCCAGGCGCTTTTTAACGCGGGCGCGGAATGGATTCAGATAGACGAACCTGCTCTCACAACTAAACCGGCGGAGGTCCCATTCTTCGTTGAAGCATTCAACCTATGTACCGAGGGGATTGGATGCAAGTTCAGCGTTCACGTATGCTTCAGTGACTACCGCCTTCTCTACCCACACATTATGGGACTAAAGAACTGCAGCCAGCTGGCTCTGGAATTCGCCAACCGTGACGATCGTAAGAGAGAAGCGTATGACCAACTCAAGCTCCTTACGGAGTATGGGGACGACAGAGAAATCGGCTTGGGTGTTGCGGACGTGCATGTTGATGAGATTGAGAGCCCCGAGCTGGTAAGGGACCGGATAGAATACGCAACGAAAATTCTTGGAGACCCAATGCGAATCTACGTAAACCCTGATTGTGGACTACGGACACGGTCATGGGATGTCGCACACGCAAAGCTTTCCAGCATTGTGAAAGGCGCGGCTTTGGCCAGGCAACAAGTTTCCTAAATGAATGATTGTGGAATGCTTAAGGTCTCAGTGCCTCTAACGCAAGACATCGAACATGTTTTCAGCTCCTCAATCGTGGCTCCAAGACACAAATGCTAAGGAAACTTAGTTTAGTAAGAGAGCAAGCCCTTTCATGAAAATAACCGAGATACTAAAAAGCAGCCGGCCAATGTTTTCTCTGGAGTTTTTTCCACCGAAAACAGAGGAGGGAATTAGTGAGCTTTTTGAAACTCTGACGGATGTCAAAAGGTTGCACCCCGGATTTATCTCGGTTACCTATGGAGCTAGCGGCGGGACACAGGACAGGACGATTGAGATAGTTAAACGGGCAAAGAGAGAAATCGGTTTAGAAAGCATGGCACACCTCACCTGCGTTGGACATTCAAAACAGGAAATAAAGAAAATTCTTGACGAAATAGTGGCCTCGGGAATTGAAAACGTGGTTGCCCTACGTGGGGATCCACCAAAAGGGGAAGCAAGATTTGTCCCTGACCCTGATGGATTTAGGTATGCAAGCGAATTGACGGAGTTCATCCGCAGTGCTTATTCTCTATGTGTCGCCGTTGCTGGTTATCCTGAGGGGCATATTGAATCGCCGAACAAGGAAACGGATTGGAACCATCTTCAAGAAAAGGTCGAAGCTGGAGCAGATGTTGTCATTACTCAGCTCTTCTTTGACAACCGCCATTTCTTCGCTTTTGAGAAAAGAATGCGCGAGAAAGGATTGAAGGTGCCCATCATCCCAGGTATCATGCCGATTACAAACTATAATCAAATACTGCGATTTACTCGCATATGCGGGGCAACCATTCCTGATAGGCTAGTGATGGATCTTGAACGTATTCAGAACGACCTCGAGGCAGTGCAGCAATACGGCATTAGACATGCTATCCAGCAATGCGAGGAACTTATTGCTCATGGAGTTCCGGGAATCCACTTTTACACTTTGAATAAGTCAAAGGCCACTCGGGAAATCATCAACCATCTAAGAGACTAGTACAATCATCGATCCACCGGTCTAGTTCACTCGACAACTATGAGGAGCGAGTCCTTCTTGACTGTGGCGCCTTCTTGAACGTGAATGGATTTGACATGGCCTGCTGTCGGAGACGTCAGCTCGTTCTGCATTTTCATTGCTTCTAGAATCAGAAGTGGGGTTCCCAGGTCTACTGATTCGCCTTCCCGGATTAGAATGCTGGTTATGCGGCCCGGCATCGGAGCCCGAATATCGCCACTGATACGTTGTTCACCTATTCCAGGGGTTGGAATTGTATAGCCCCCTGTTCCAACGACTTGCACAGAGGCTTGGAATGGGGTTCCAGCAAGCCAAACGTCCACCTTGTCGGCGGGTAGAACCCTCGTTTGGGCACGGATTTCGTCGTTAGTCGATCGCACTAGCCAAGTAGAGATGCTATCTCTTCTCAACGACTCGCTTTCGAAGACCTCTCCGTCTATTGTCACCTTGAAAACGTCTTCCCCAGTTTGCTCTACTGAAGCAGTATACGCCCTTTCATTGAGCTGGATTCTGTATGTGCGCATCTCACCAACCTGGCTTGGCTGTCATTTGTTGCGTTCTCGCGGACATTCGCCATCTTGACGTCTCGCCCATCCTATGTGCCGTAGTTGGCGTGGAGTTCCTTAGTCTGCTCGTGGCTGCGGCTGCGACGGCGTATCTTTCTAACCTGAGTAGGTTTGAGTTCATTTGTGGCAATATGGTGTTGAGGTAGGTTGTGTTGAAATTCCCTTGGATGAACCCTTCGTCGCGCATGAGTAGCCTGTG
Organism: Candidatus Bathyarchaeota archaeon; assembly: GCA_963780265.1. Taxonomy (GTDB): domain Archaea; phylum Thermoproteota; class Bathyarchaeia; order 40CM-2-53-6; family 40CM-2-53-6; genus FEN-987. The sequence goes on along the minus strand of CAWABQ010000035.1, from coordinate 42,228 downwards.
CAAAGGTATTGTCGTGGGCACACCAACGATCTCGACCTCGTCTAGTGCGACTTTCATACGCTGGATTGCTTCCGCGGGTTGCGTCCCCAAGTAGCCAGCTTCGCAACCATTGAGTCATAATACTCGGGGATGGTATAACCTGAAAATAGAGCTGAATCACAACGAACACCTGGACCTGAAGGAGGGTGATAATGGATAACCGTGCCCGGTGAAGGAGCGAAACTTCTACTATCCTCAGCATTTATTCGGCAATTGATCGCCCACCCGTTGATATGCACTTCGTCCTGTGAGAGCCCGAGCGTGGATGAGGTTGCAATCTTCATTTGCTCTTCCACGAGGTCGATTCCAGTCGTCATCTCGGTCACGAGATGTTCAACTTGAAGTCGTTTGTTGACTTCGAGGAAATAGAATTTTCCGGACTTGTCGATTAGAAACTCAACCGTACCTGCATTTGTGTATCCGGCCGCGGATAGGCCCTTCTTGGCCGCGTCATTAAGCTGGTGCCTAAGGTTTTCGTTAACTGCCACGGATGGGGCTTCTTCAAGGAGCTTCTGGTGCCGACGCTGTATGCTGCATTCCCGTTCGCCTAGGCTGACGACTTTTCCATGTTTGTCGCAAACTGTTTGAATCTCAACATGTCTGGGATTGACTAATTGTTTCTCGATGTAGATCTCTCCTCTTCCGAATGCTGAGAGGGATTCGAGTTTTGTCACGCAAAGAATCGGCGTGCTTCATCGCTCGTCTTTGCAATTCTCATCCCTCTGCCGCCACCGCCATAGACGGCCTTTAGTATGACTGGGTATCCGATTTTTTCAGCGACGGTTGCTGCCTCATCCTCGTCCTTCACGGGTCCCTCGGAAGCAGGTATGACGGGGACTCCGGCTTCTCGCATGGTTCTCCTCGCCGATAATTTGTTTCCGAGTTTCTCCAGAGCGGTGCTTGAGGGGCCGATGAAGTTGAGGTTGTTCTCTTCGCACGCTTTAACGAAGGAGCCTTCTTCGGCTAGGAAGCCGTACCCCGGATGAACCGCATCACAATTGGTATGAAGGGCCGCGCGAACAAGCTTTTCGATATTCAAGTAACTATCGGCGGGGGTCGCTCCTCCAAGGGCGTATCTTTCATCAGCGTAGCGCAGAGGCAGTGAATCCCGGTCTGGGTCCGAGTAGGCCTGAACTGTGCGAACGCCGAGCTTGCGGCACGTTCTGATAATTCTAAGCGCTATCTCGCCCCTGTTGGCAATGAGCAATTTCATCTTCAAAGGCCTAGCAACCCTTCCAATTGGAGAACGTGTGAACGGGTCACTCAAAAAATACTTCGTCGAGTTATAAGGGGGGGTTGCCGTGTTTCTTGGGTGGTCTGAGTTCGCGTTTGTTCAGAGACGCTTCCAACGCGCGTATAAGCCGCGGGCGCGTTTCTTGGGGCTCGATTACGTCATCGATATACCCACGTTCCGCGGCCACGTACGGGTTAGCAAACTTCTCACGATAATCCTCCAATAGCCCTTTGACCACTCGCGGGTCTGCGTCGTCTGCAATTTTCTTCCTGTAGATGATCTTGATGGCGCCTTCAGGACCCATGACGGCTATCTCAGCAGTCGGCCAAGCGAAATTGAAATCTGCTCGAATGTGCTTGCTTCCAAGAACATCATACGCACCTCCGTAGGCTTTGCGTATGATGACGGTGAGTTTCGGAACAGTGGCTTCACAGTATGCGTACAGCAGTTTAGCTCCGTTCTTGATGATGCCTGAATGTTCTTGATCGGTGCCCGGAAGAAACCCTGGCACATCGACGAACGTCAGAATTGGAATGTTAAATGCGTCACAGAATCGTATGAATCGAGCTGCCTTCACAGAGGAGTTGTTATCCAATGCACCGGCATAATGCTTAGGTTGGTTTGCAACGACACCAACACTCCGGCCGTCCAGGCGTCCGAATCCTACAACGATGTTCAGGGCCCACTGTGCCTGCACCTCCAAGAACGTTCTCGAATCGATGACTCTCTGAATAATTTCTTTCATGTCGTATGGACGGTCGCGATCTGATGGAACGATTGAGGCGAGTTCATTGTCCATTCTGTTCGGATCATCGCCCGTCTTAACGATGGGTGGGTCTTCGAGGTTATTTTGGGGTAGATAGGAGAGCACTGCTTTGACCATTTGCATTGCCGCAGATTCATCAGCGGCAAAGAAATGAGAAACACCCGAAACTTGGCTGTGGGCAGATGCACCGCCTAGAGCCTCGAAGGTCACGTCTTCATTGAGCACCGACTTGACCACGTCAGGACCAGTAACAAACATGTAGCTGGTTTTGTCGACCATGATTACAAAGTCGGTAAGTGCAGGGGAATAAACTGCCCCACCAGCGCAAGGGCCCATTATCGCTGAGATCTGCGGTATCACCCCGCTTGCCAGTACATTTCTGTAGAAGATCTCTGCATATCCTCCAAGGCTTACGACCCCTTCCTGAATCCTCGCTCCACCAGAATCGTTCAATCCGATTACCGGGACGCCGACTTTCAGGGCATGGTCTAGAACCTTGCACACTTTCATTGCGAATGTCTCGCCTAGAGATCCTCCAAATACTGTGAAATCGTGGGCGAACACGTAGACCTGGCGGCCGTCTATTGTCCCATGGCCAGTGACAACGCCGTCCCCAAGAATCCTGCGATCTTCCAATCCAGGCGCGACGGTCGGCGTTATAGCGAAACGGTCCATTTCAACAAAACTTCCCGAATCCAACAGGAGGTCTATTCTTTCGCGAGCGGTCAGCTTTCCCTTCGCGTGTTGTTCATCAATACGTTCCTTTCCACCTCCGAGGGCAGCTTTCTCTCTCAGTTCCCGTAGATGATCGGTTTTTTTCCTAACATCCGAATCTGCTTCTTTCAACATCTATCGACCAAGTATTCGTTCGGAACCTACTATTCAGCCGAGTCATCGCTTATTAGCCTGTAGCAGAGCGCACCCTCGCACTCCCTGCACGGGTTGATCGTTACTTTAGGTCAGAAGTCTATGTACTCTACGCTGGCGACCGAACTCGTTTCGAGATCCACACGAGAGCCCTGGACTGTTCTGATCCGAATTTTCGTAAACGTGTCATAGTCCTCCAGAACTCCCGAGACCTCTTCAGTCCCTATCCCAATCTTCACATGTTTTTCACGCGAGCAATCTAATTCGCGCAGCAAATTCAATAGATCCTCATCCAGTTTGGATGACGCTAGTTCGTACATGTGTTCCGTTTCCAGTAGTAGCACGCAAATCAATTCCTCCCTGTCGATAGGTGAGCCGAGAAGTTCGAGGAGTGTTGTCGGGGTAGGGGATATTTCCTTTATCTCACTGGGGTGGAAATTCGCGTTTATCCCAATACCTAGCAGTGTGTATTGCAGTTGATTTCCTATGAACGTTGTTTCTGCGAGAACCCCTGCGAGCTTTTGGCGACCTACAACGATGTCGTTAGGCCACCGGACGTTCGCCTTGATGCCTAGGCTCGAATTGACGGTTCTAGCTACGGCCAGGGCCCCAAGTAGAGGGAGGGTGTCAAGGGGATTGAAAACGAACGGAGGCCGAAGGATAAGCGTCATCCAAATTCCGCCCCTCGGTGATAGCCACATCCTGTCTTGGCGGCCTCGGCCCGCTGTCTGCTCCTCCGCGAGGACTGTGTAACCGTGTGAGGCTCCATAACTGGCAAGTTGGGCTGCCGCGTCACTTGTCGAAGTGCACTTGTCAAGGATTCGCAGCGTTCGGCCGAGCTGACGCGTTTGCAATCTTGTGAGAATTGAATTAGGGTCAAGATTCTCAGGTGGGATGGGTTTCAAGCGAGGTGTTTCCTGTACCTCTCGATTTTGAAATTTGACAGACAAAGTTCAGCCGAGAGACTATGAGAAGTAGTCCGGCTGATTAGTTGGAGAGTTTACTTTTTCCTTTTTCTGCTCCGACTTGTACTGGAGTTGCCCTTAGTGTTAGGGCTGTATGGTTCGGCCTCGAGTGGGGCGGGTGGCGGTGTGGTTAGCATTGTCCACCCTATCCAGGCAGATATTACGAGAACGAGCAGGACGAAGAGTAGCACTGGTATTCCGATTGCCCATTGCTGCCAGTAGGCCGGAAGTCCTACGTAAGGAGCGAAGAATGCGACCAGATATGCGATGGCCACGATAATTGATATTATGAATATCGCAAACCCGTAGCCTTGATCCTTACTCATCGAAATTCACAACCTTTAGCCGCATGTAGCCGCCGAACCCAATATAAGCTTTGATAAAGCCGGGAGTCAATTGAGTTGCTTGTATCCTGGCCTTTGACTGACTTTGACGGGCAGCTTCAACGGGATTGTTGGGTAACCCGCAGTGAAAGCAATTATTTCCTTCTCTAGGTCGGAGAGATTTGCATTGTATTGTTTCCCGTCTTCCCGGCGGCGAAGGGCAACTGAATTTGCGTCGACCTCTCGCTTGCCTACGACGGCAACGTACGGTATCCAGTTTAGTTCAGCATCACGCACACGCTTGTCGACGCTTTCGTCCCGGTCATCGATATCGGCTCTGACGTGCGAAGCAGTCAACTGGTCAACGAGTTTCTGGGAATACTCTAGGAACTCGGGCTTGACGGGAATGAGTCGGACCTGGGTCGGCGACAGCCACATCGGCAGGCTCGGTTTGCCACCCCGTTTTTCTGTTCTCGCACACTGATCTAGCACTGTGAACAGGTAACGTTCGACCGAGCCAATGATGGCAGTGTGGATTATCGGCGGAAACTCTTTGGCACCCTTGTCATCGACATACGAGATGGCGAAACGTTTTGCGTTGCCCATATCGATTTGAAAAGTCGCTATCTCCCTCGGCCTTTCAAGTTCGTCAATTATGTGATACTCTATGTTGAGAACCCAGTAGTAGATGCCTTCAGGAACAAAGTTCAGGAGGACCGGTTTTCCCTCCCGCTTCACCAGCTTCATCACGTAATCCTTGTGTGAGTCAAGAAAGCTGTGGGTTATGTTATAGACTGAAACGTAGTCCCTCGCAAGTTTTCCAATTTCCTCGTAGATTTTACCGTGCAACTTGAGCGTGACGCTTTTCGCCTCTTCGAGGTTTCGGCAATAAATGTGGCAATCAGGCATGTGTAATTTTCTTAGCCTAAACGAGAGAAGCAATTCCCCGCTCTGCTCTAAACGGTATGAATCGGCCACTTCGAATGTTCCGAAAGGCAGGTGCCTGTAGCTCAATGCCCAGTTCCGTACGGCTGCAAACTGCTGGTGGCATGCGGCGTATCTCATGACTAAACTCTTGTTTTCCACTTCAAGCCTATAGAGCCTGGAGCCGAAGAGGTCCGCGTGTTCCTTGACGGCTGGGACTGCCAGGTCGAACATGTTCGTGCCTTTAACCTGGAGAATCGGCAACCCGACAGAGTTGACTGCGGTCCATGAATATTCGCTGATGAGGTCAAAGAGCATTACGCCCTCAGGGCTGTAACGCATGTGGCCTACATCGGAGAGGTCTTCCCATTCGATGCCGAACTTCTTACAGTATTCGAGGTAACGCGGTTCTCCCCCTGGCAACCCTTTCTTGAGGGCTTCCTTTTCTACAAGGATGCGAAACTCTTCTTCGCCGGGCTTGTAGGTGTACTCCTCTGGTTCGTAGAGGTTGCCGTCGAGTGCCAGGACCTTATAGTAAGTTCGGATCGGTGCAGGTTCTGCCTTAGCCTGCTCAGGCCTTATCGTTCTGGATAATTCGGATAGGGGATGGCCTAGACAGTGAAGGCTAAAGCTCTTGTAGTATCCGAAGGGGCTGCGGTGAACCTCGAAGTTCATTTCCTTCAGAGATCCGCTGCATTGTCGCAGAATTGAAATCGCGACGGTAGCCGAAGCAAGGCTGCTTGAGAGGTGGGCGTAAGGGTATACTAGGATGCGGTTCGTCTTTACGGACCTTGCCACTTCAGCGATTGACTCGGTTGTTTTCCTGACAACCTCAGCGGGATTCTGTTCATCTTCCTTCTCTATGGTTGAGAAGGCCACGAGAACATTCTCAAACCTGCCCATTCGGTTGTCCTCTAGAGGTTCAGCGTTCTTGACAGCCGTTTGGCGGACTTCGTACTCAAATGAATCGCAATGAAGCAGTAGGAGTCTCATGGGATCCGGCACTCACATCAAAATATGAGCATTAAGCCCTGTTCGATAAAGTTGCATTAGGTTGAGAATCGCCACTTCTCGAGCTGTCGGTCTTTGCGTGTGAGCTTCTTGAATTCCTGGTAATGTTTCTTACAAAGATAAGCTCTGCGAGAACTGCCAATGTTAAGACCGCTGTGCGACACCTTCTCGGTGGATATTGATCGAATAGCTGCAGCGCCGCAACCTACTACGCTGCACTGTTGCCCCTTGGCTACTTTACCCATGGAAACCTGCCCCAAGAAAAGAAGAACCGTGCTTGAAAAACTTGGTTTTGGCTACAGACTGGATGGGATAAGGGATACCATAGGGGTCAGAAACAGGTTGTACGTCTTCCCCTATCCTTAACGCCGCTTGGTCCGCCATCGGGCTGTCCGCGCTTTCTGGCGAGAAAACTAGTCCTGTTGGATTTCTACGAAACGTCCATAAAGTGTGAACGCAAGTCTGAATTTGATGTTTCTAATGCTTGGGAAGCTGAGAGCGAAATACGAGGCAGCGATGCAACCTGTCGGTAGGAGACTAGGTAAGGCTGGTGCGACGCCAAACACTATCACCACTTTCAGCCTTCTGGTTTCCCTTTTGGCCGCTGCCGCCTATTTCTTGAAATCGCCTGTGGTTGGAGCCGTTGGTCTTGCGGCAGCCGGCTTGATTGACATGCTCGATGGAGCTGTCGCGCGGGCTACAGGCTTGGCAAGCAGATTTGGGGCTGTTTATGACCACGTATTGGATAGATATGCGGAGTTCGCTGTCCTCCTCGGCATCGGCCTTGGAGGACTAGTGGACTGGCCGTGGGTAGTCTTCGGCCTCTTTGGAATGATAATGGCCAGCTACACAAGGGCTAAAGCCGAATCGGTTGGAGGGCTCTCGAGCTGCACAGTTGGTGTCGCCGAGCGCCAAGAAAAAATAACATTGTTGCTAATCGGTTCTTTACTTCAGCCTGTTGTCGGCGTGGCACTTACGGTGGCTGTTGTTATTGCAGGCTTTTTGTCCCATGTGACCGTCGTTCAGAGGCTTTGGTACACTTTCAAACATGCGCGAGGGTCGAGTGTTGAGGTTTGACATAGTCGGGGTAGGCAATCCCGTTTATGATCTCATCGTGACGCCGTGGTCAAAGACAAACGGCCGGGTCCTGTCTGGATGTAGCACAAACGCCTGTTTAGCGGCCAAGAAGCTCGGCGTGAAAAAAGTCGGCTTGGTGGGATGCGTTGGCAAAGACTTTGCGCAAACATTTTCGCTTGACATGAAACGCCATGATATCGAAGCCAATATGGATATGAGTAGGGCAGAGACGGGTGGATTCCACCTCATATATGACGAAAAGGGCAATAGAACCCTAGATGTTCTGGGAGTTGCTGGCAAAATTGGGCCAAGCAGTTTCCCGAAAGAGTTCTTGGACAGCAGTTTCATCCTAATTGGGCCAATTCTAGGTGAAGTTGACATAGAACTAATTCAATTTCTACGGTCCAAATCGTCAGCAAAAATCTTCCTGGACCCGCAGGGGTTAGTGCGAAAGATTGGAGACAATGGTCGTATTGTTCACTCGTGTGACCGGGACGTAATTAGGAGGATTATCGAGGTCGTGGACTTCGTTAAGCCGAATGAGCAAGAGATTGAGACAATAACTGGCGAAAAGGACCCGCTCGTTGGACTTCAACGGTTACGGTCTATGGGTTCTGCTGTTCCGATTGTCACGCTGGCAGAACGAGGCTCTCTGTTGCTGGATGGCGACAAGTTATATCGAGTTCCACCTTTCGCAACAACGCACGCGATTGATCCCACGGGGGCGGGAGACGTCTACGCTGGTTCCTTCATCACAGAATACACTCGAACAGGAAACCTCTCTGAGGCAGCCCTATTCGCATCAGCCGCAGCCTCAATCATGGTAGAGCAAATTGGACCAGATTTTCGTTTAACCCTGAAAGATGTGCAAGAAAGAAAGGAAACTATCTGCGACGATTTGACCGTGCAAACTTTGACTCAGTAATAGTGCCTCTCGTCGGCAGATCTCACTTTCGAGAGTCCGAAGTGAACTGCACAGGAAATGCAATAGAACTTAACCACTCTCTCTCGAGCGATGTATGTGCCGTGCGAGCGCAGCTCGCGAGCCAACGAAGGCTCCACCAGACTCGTCCATCTCGTTTCACGTTTCGCCTTGTCTCTTGGAACGGGCCTACCACAGTGTGAGCATTGAATCATTACGGCGGCGCCCTTCCCGCCCTTACTTCGTCCGCGAGACTTTCTCTTCTTAGTCAAACCTTATCAGCTACCATAAATTCGCCTGGGCGGTGCTTAAACATTGTTATGGGCTGTAGGCGTGTTTTGGAGCCGTTAGTAGGACTTCGCGAAGTATGTGACCTTCGCCGCAGGATTTCCGCAGTATATGCATTTTGAGAATAGCTTTTCGTCGCTGAGAGGAATTGTGCGTATAGTTGCTCCTGTCTCATTCTTTATGGCCTCCTCGCATTCGCTTCGCCCACACCAGCATGCCTTTACGAATCCACCGTGATCATTCAGCGTGTTCTTGAATTGCTCATAGTCGCTTGCTTGGCTTATGGAATCGTTGAGTGCTGACTTAGCCTTAGAGAACAGGGCCTTCTGTATCTCGTCGAGGCATCTCTTCACCTCACCGACTATGGCGTCATCTTTTACGGCGAGCTTCTGTGAGTTGTCGCGCCGAACCAATGTGACTTGGTTCTTCGCAACGTCTTTCGGTCCGATTTCGATCCGAAGCGGAACTCCCTTGAGTTCCCATTCGTTGAACTTCCACCCAGGCGTGTATTGTTCCCGGGAGTCCACCCGCACCGCTATCCCTGCTCCCGTTAACATTTCAGCCGTTGATCGAGCCTTCTCTCCGACGGCTTCGGTCCGTTCAGTTTTGTAGTATATGGGGACGATGATTGCTTGAATTGGGGCTATTCGAGGCGGGACAACCAATCCCTTATCGTCACTGTGGAGCATGATCATAGCGCTGATAAGTCGCCATGAAACGCCCCACGAGGTTGTCCAGGCGTAATGTGTCTGTTCATCTTGCCCCAAGTATTTGATCTCGAAGGGTTTGGAAAAGTTCTGCCCAAGATTGTGTGACGTTCCCATCTGCATTGCTTTGCCGTCCGGCATCATTGCTTCGAGAGTCGTCGTGTAGAGGGCTCCGACAAATTTCTCTTTCTCACTCTTGTACCCGAGTAGTACTGGAGTTGCCATCTGTTCCTCTACCAGTTGACGGTAGAATTCTAATATCATCATGACCTCTTTGTCTGCATCTTCCTTTGTGGCGTGTACGGTGTGGCCTTCCTGCCACAGAAATTCTGAAGTCCGGATGAAGGGTCGAGTCGCAGTGATTTCAGACCGCAGTACCGAATTCCAAAGGTTGATCAACAAGGGTAGGTCTCGCCAGCTTCGAACCCATTTTGAGTACGCGTCATTCACGATGGTTTCCGATGTGGGGCGAACCGCGAGCCGTTCTGAGAGCTTATTCTCCCCTGCTTCCGTTACCCAGAAGACTTCAGGTGTGAACCCCTTGAAGTGCTCAGCCTCTTTCTTGAGGTAGCTCTCCGGAATGAAAAGAGGGAAGTACGCGTTCGAATGACCGCTTTCCTTCAGCCTGCGGTCCAACCATTCCTTGATGTTCTCCCATATTGAATAGCCGTAAGGCCGAAGAACCATGAACCCCTTCATCGGGGCGTAATCTGCAAGTTCAGCTTTGGTCACTATCTGCGTATACCATTCCGAAAGGTCATCCGCCTTTTTCACAGTAATGCCAATTTCCTTACTCAAGGTCGGTTCGCTCTCGAGAATAATGCAGCATACCGACTAACGAAAGAGTTTGTTTAGGTTTCTGGAAGGAAAACACCGGAGCTTTCCAAGTGCACCATTGCCTCAACGAGTTAGTGAGTGTGCGTTAGCATATTTAGTGTTTGCTCGAATTTGCGATGTGTAGCTAGGAACGTTTCTTATAGGTGCAGCTTGCACTCGCTTCTCAATGTATTTGTTTGCGTTTCTGAATGAGCCCTAAAACGTCAATCGTGCAACACTCTATTGACATGTGGACCATTTGCTTCTCCTCTCAATCTCGAATTGTTGGGCCTAAGGCCTTTATTATCGGGGCAATAAAGTGCGCACGGCGTCCGTTTTATGCTGAGAAATGGGGATGTTCGAACCGAACGCGATTCGCTTGGTTCCGTGCAAGTGCCGGCGAAAGCCTACTACGGCCCTGAGACTGCAAGGGCTGTTGAAAACTTCCCAATTAGCGGTATAAAGCCGCTACCAGAATTCATCAAGGCAACAGTCCTGGTCAAGAAAGCTGCGGCGGACGCGAACGTTTCACTGGGCCTGTTGGATAAGAGAGTGGGGCAGGCAGTTATTTCCGCTGCTGATGAAATTCTTAATGGGTCCCTTCAGGACCAATTTGTCGTCGATGTTTTCCAAGCTGGTGCAGGGACCTCTCACAACATGAACGCCAACGAAGTCCTGGCGAACCGTGCCATTGAACTTCTGGGTGGCCGAAAGGGCGACTACAAACTCGTGAGTCCACACGACCAAGTGAACATGGGACAGTCCACTAACGATGCCTATCCAACTTTCATTCGAGTAGCGAGCGTATTGATGGCTAAGCCTCTCATTGAGGTGGTGGCTTCGCTAAAGCAAACATTGGACGAGAAAGCGAAGGAATTTGATCACATAGTGAAGTCCGGGCGCACACACTTACAGGACGCAGGAGCAATTCGCCTAGGCCAAGAGTTTGCAGCATGGGCGGCCATCATTGAAGTTGACCTCCTAACAGTTGAACATTCTGCGGACAGATTACTGGAACTTAATTTGGGCGGTACGGCCGTGGGAACTGGCTTGAACGCAGACCCTAGGTATGTTAAACTTGCAGTCGAGAACCTCTCCAAATACACGGGTCTCAAGTTCAGGGTTGCACGCAACTATGCGGCGTTGATGCAATCGATGGCAGACTTCGTAGAATTCTCGGCTGCTCTACGTACTTTGAGCGTCGATTTGACGAAGGTCGCTAATGACCTGCGGCTATTGAGTTCTGGGCCGGTCACCGGAATCGGGGAAATAGTGCTGCCTGCTGTTCAACCTGGGTCCTCGATTATGCCAGGCAAAGTAAATCCGAGCATCGCTGAAATGCTAAACATGGTTTGCTTTGAGGTCATCGGGAACGACGTAACTATCATGATGGCCGCCCAAGCGAGCCAGTTGGAACTCGACGTGATGATGCCCGTGATTGCACACGACCTAACCCAATCGCTAATGATTCTCACTAACGCTGTGCATGTGTTCAGCGACCGACTTGTGAAGGGCATTCGGGCGAATGAAGAAAGGTGCACAGATTTGCTCGAGAAAAGCGCGGGCATAGCCCTAGCCCTCAATCCCTTTATTGGCTATGAGAAGGCGGCTGAGGTTGCAAAGGAAGCACTGGCAACGGGTGTCCCGCTACGCGAGGTAGTGTTGAAGATGGGTTTGCTTTCCGCTCAGCAACTGGATGAAATATTGGACCCTTACGCCATGACGACGCCCGGGGTCCACGAGAAAGAGAAGAAAAAGTAAGGATGCTCTAAACTAGGGCTTCGAATAGCGGAGTAATGTCCCTGTTGTACAGGTCCTGCTTAATCAGTGGTACTTCTTTGTACGAGGGCATTCTGTTTGCTATCATGTCCTCGTAAGTTGGTTCTTGTATTCTGTAGAACAGCCCGATTGGCACTTTCTCGCCCCACTCGAAGGACCGGGTGATTGCTTGCCCTTTCTTCTGGTTCACTTCGTTCGGGTCGCTCGGGTCCTTGACATTTCCGTCGTAGCCAGTTTCCTCCAGTTTGTACAACCGCGGTGCCTTAGTGGTCAAGTCGGCGCCTGCATACCATTCCTTTGTGTTTATGTCATTGTATGTGGGGCAGGTCTGCAATACATCGACCAGTGCGCTGCCCTTGTGAAGGATGGCTGCTTTCAGAATTTCCTTAAGGTGCCTGACGTCGAGCGCATAGCTGCGCAGACGAAGGTGTAGCCGGCGCTGATAGCGGTAGCGAGCGGGTTTATTCCTTCAATCATTGAAGGGGCCGGCATAGACTTGGTTCTCAGCCCTTTTGGTAGAGTTGGAGAGGCTTGGCCTTTGGTCAACCCGTACACTTGGTTGTCATGTACGACGTAAGTGAAGTCAAGGTTTCGCCTGCCAGTGTTAAGGAAGTGGCCTGCGCCTATTCCATAACCGTCGCCATCGCCGCCGACGGCTACGACGGTTAGTGCCGTGTTTGCAAGTTTTACACCTGTTGCTATTGGCAAAGATCGTCCGTGCAGCGTGTGGAAACCGTAGGTGTTGACGAAGTGTGGTGTCTTGCCGGAACAGCCTATGCCAGAGACTATGGCGACGTTACGTGGTTCTAGTTTGAGTTCGAATAGTGTCATCTGTATTGCGTTCAATATGCCGAAATCGCCGCAACCTGGGCACCAGTCGTTGTGTACCTTGGTTCTGTAGTCTTTGAGTTCAAGCATGGGCCATTACGACCTCCTTTACGCCGTTCTTAATTGCGTCTTTAACCCCTTCGTACACTTCATTCTGCGAGAACGGTCTGCCATTGTACTTCAGAACCTTGAAGTCCATAGCTATGCCTGTATGTTCCCTAATCAATGCCCCCAACTGCCCACTGTAATTATTCTCGATTAGCACTTTCTTCTTTGCAGTCGAGAGATATTTCGTCACTAATTCCGTGGGGAATGGGCTCATGTATCGGATTTGGAGGAAATTGCATCGAATTGCGTCCGCCTCTAGATCCTGCATTCCGTCAAGAATTGACCCTTTCGTTGACCCCCAACCTACGAGGGTTATGTCTGCCTTCTCGGGGCCGAAGAAGTTGACTTTTTTCTCTTTGGGAATTAACTCGTCAGCCAGTTGAAGTTTGTGCATACGTTTTTGCATCATCTTGATACGGTTTTCTGAGTTCTCGGTAATGGACCCATATTCATCATGTTCATCGCCGGTTGTATGGAATATTCCTCCAACTGTTCCAGGTAAAGTTCTGGGCGAAATGCCAAGCGGCGTGAATTCGTAGCGCTTGTATGGACCCTTGCCTGCGAGGTCTGCTTCGGTAAGTATCTGCCCGCGGTCAATTTTCAGGTCCTTTGTGTCGAATATTGGGACTGTTCGGTAGCTTGAGGCGAGAAACTTGTCAGCAATTAGTATAACCGGCATTTGGAATTTCTCAGCGTAATTGAATGCGTCAAATGTGTCGGTGAAGCATTCAACAACGTCACCTGGTGTCACGACTATTCTTGGGAACTCTCCGTGGCCTGCATGTAATACGAATTGGAGGTCTCCTTGTTCAGTTCGGGTCGGAAGACCTGTTGAGGGGCCGGTGCGCTGGTATAGGATTATGACGGGGCCTGGGGCTTCAGTGTGGCTAGCCCAACCGAGTCCTTCAGCCATCAGCGAGAAACCTGGACCGGATGTCGAGGTCGACGCACGAACGCCTGCGTGGGCGGCGCCTGTTGCCATTAGTACTGCGGAAATTTCATCTTCGGTTTGGACAACGACGATGTTGAAGTCCTTCTGGTGGTTCTCTAAGTACTCACTTTCATCGGTCGCAGGGGTGATAGGGTAGTAAGTTTGAAAGCCGCAGCCTGCCCTGAACTTTCCGATTCCAACAGCTGCAACTCCTCTAATCACCATTCGCTTCTCCTGTGATGGTATGGGATGAAGCTTGTATGCGAAACCATCCTGGAAATTCTTCTTGACATAGTCATATCCGTAGCGTGCTGCCTTGACGTTGAGTTCACCTAGGGCGGCCTTTCTGCCCGTGAAGCCTTCTTTGATCGCTGAAGAGACTACGTCGAAGTCATAGTCGATCAATGCCATTGAAGCGCCGAAGGCAACGGTGTTGGTCATGACCTGATATTTGCTTAGTTCATGCTCGTGGCCTGTTTCCTTCAAAGCCTCGATCAAGACAAGCATGTACGGGATCGGATATAGGTTGACGTCTGGGCGCCCAATTTCTTCTGGCTTCAACTTCAGTGCAGAATCGAATACAATAGCCCCGCCTGGGCTAACTTCATTCCTGTGGCCGTTATGTGATGAGAATTCCTTATGGAGGTCTCCAAACAGCGTTTCCTTGTCAAGCGCTACGAGAAGGTCGATCCAGTCGACATGGGATCGGACTTCCCTGTCCGAGGCACGTACTCGGTAGTAACTGTGCTCTCCTTTGATGTTTGAGTGGTACTCGATATTGGCGAAGACATGTAGCCCTCCACGGGCGCAGGCCTTTGCGAAGGTTTCTGCGACAGAGTTAATTCCGCTTCCCTGAGGGCCCCCTATAACCCAAGTAAGGTTGTTTTCTTCCGGCAGCTTCTATTCCTTCCGACATTTGCTCCGTTTGCATCGCTATTAGGTTTTACGAGCAATAAAACTTCACCCTCAAGTCTTCTCAGGGTTTCGTTTGAGTCTAGTACGACATACAGGCATCTCATATCCACCCATTAGTTTTCACCTATGATCTGCAGCCATATTTCCCGTCTTGAACGTGGGCCGTCAAGTTCAACCATGAAGACATTCTGCCATGTGCCCCTTATGAGTCGGCCATCTACGATTGGGAACATTCGGGAATGCCCTAGAAACGCCGCAGCTAAGTGGGAGTCAGCGTTATCGTCGATGGCGTTGTGACCGTAGCGCGATGACTTCGGGAAGATGTCTTCAACCTTCCCAAGCATGTCTTGGATGAGGCCGCTTTCATGCTCGTTCGCGATTATGGCGGCAGTCGCATGAGGTACGCTGATAATGCACGTTCCGTTCTTTACTCCTGCAGTTTCAACGAAGTTCATCACTTGAGATGTTATGTCGATAAGTTGCCTTCTTTCAGATGATCTCAGGGTCAAAAGCCTGTTAATGACGACCGTTAAGCTGCACCTCAATCGAGGTGCAGTTAGAAGTGGAGGAGATTGAAAAAGGGAGGGGGAAGAAGCTCGACTACATTCGAGCTTCGCTTGTCGGAATGGGTGGGAGCTCTGGGAAGCGTTCTTTCATTTTCTGTTCAGCTACCAAGTTAGCTTCCTGAATGATTTTCTGTGACTCTGCGCTGGATGATGATAGGTCGAAGGTGCTCTCAGTGGTTTCTCCAACTTCCAAGTTCAGTTCTTCTAGGGTCTCGTTCACGCTGGAGAGTTCTGATGAGACCTCGGGCATTACGCCTTCTAGTTGCGACTTTAGCGTTCTTATAACGCCTGCGACCGGAAGCATAGTGTAGGCCAGTTGGCCAAACTCGTTCACAGCTTCCAATCTCAATGTGACCTGCTCAAGCGCCAGTTCACTGTGCAAAACGACCTTCGCCATCTTTCTTAGTTCGGCGCATTCGTTGGCGTAGATTGAGGCGAGTTCAGTGTTCTTTCCTTGAACGGCCAAAACGCATTTCCCGTACAGCGCTTGGTCAC
Organism: Candidatus Bathyarchaeota archaeon; assembly: GCA_963780265.1. GTDB lineage: Archaea > Thermoproteota > Bathyarchaeia > 40CM-2-53-6 > 40CM-2-53-6 > FEN-987. The sequence goes on along the minus strand of CAWABQ010000035.1, from coordinate 26,667 downwards.
GTTCCTGCATATGGTATGATGTTCTCTCAAGTTTACGTTGTTGAACTTTGAGTTTGAAAAGGCATGCGCTGATGCGTTGCTTCATAGGGGTTGGGTGGATTGCTTCTTTGATTTTCTTGCTCCACGTAGTTCTTTCTTTGAACATTCTATCTATCCCCCCTGTGTAAGTGTTCCATTCACGTTTCTTTGGTTCTCGGCCGTTTCGTGTTCGTTGGCCAAGATTTTCAGGAAGTTGCCGAGCCTGCCTTCCTCGAGAGTTCGTATTATTGATCCAGTGTACTCGATCTTGACGTCTAGGGACCGCAGTTTCGTCATCAGCTTCTCGATTTCTGACTTATTCTTGCCTACGAGGAAAACGAGCCCTTCAGGTTCCCCCAACGAACTTACAACTTTGACCGTTTGTGGGATTGCGGCGATTTTTTCAATGATGGCGTCCCTTTCAGTGTCTCGCGGAAAACTGGCGCCAACCAAAATCTGTTCGGCAACTCCAAGTTTCTCCAGGTCTAGGTCTGCTGTGTAGTCTTTGATTATTCCGTTCTTCTCTAGCTTGTTTACCCTATAGGCGACAACGTTTGGGTGTAGGCTTAACTTGCGGCCGATTTCCGCAAACGAAGACTTGGCGTTCGCGACAAGTTCCGCTAGGATCTTGTAGTCTACTGCATCTATCATTTCATTTTTGCCTCAAAGTGCTTTGTAGGTTTCAAACCACTTATCGTAAAGACTCAGCATCTGGGACGAAACGCTTGGTTTTCGTTTTCTCAAGACCTCTCTGAAATCATCCATCTTAATGGGTCGTGCTTGACCTTGGGTCTTCGGCGTGCTGCCTTCGAAGAATTCACGCACAACCCTCGTTTGAACGCCTTGGAATATGTCCCGTACATCACTACCAGAATACCCGTCGGTCTTCAGAATGATGGTCTCTTGGTCTATGTCGTGGTCTAGTCGCAGGTCCTTCGCATAGATGCTAAACATTTCTCGCCTGGCTTCAGCGCCAGGCAGCGGAACGTAGATTCGTTTCTGGAACCTGCGTATGAATGGCTCATCGAGTGCCCAAGGCTTGTTTGTGGCGCCAATCATGTAAACATGGCTTGGGTGCTTCTTGTCCAGAATGTTGTCCATCTCCTTGAGAAACTGGTTGCGAGTTCTAACCTCCCCGCCTACTTCGTCTCCTCTAATTCCTACAAGCGAGTCAACCTCGTCAACGAAGATTATGACAGGGTGGCCTCCCGTCGATGCTTTGTGCGCCGAACCAAAGAGCTCAGCCACATTTTTCTCAGACTCTCCGAGCCACTTCGACATAATTGCAGCGGCATCAACGCTGTAGAATACGGCATCAATTTCCGTAGCGATAGCTGCAGCGAGAAGGGTTTTGCCACAACCCGGAGGGCCGAAGAACAAAATCCCTCTTGGCCAACCTAAGGGGAAAAGGTCTGGTCGCTTTACTGGAAAAACGATGGATTCTTCGATAGCCTTCTTGGCGTCGTGGAGGTTAGCTATCTCACCCCACTTAATGTTCGGCTTTTCGGTCAAGACGAGTTGCTCAAGTCTTGCCGGATGGGCTACGCCTGCGTGCTCATCCCCTTCAAAATGCCCATTCTGGTCCTTCAGCTCCTTGATCCTGCGCTTACAATTCTCCACCTGTTGCATATACAGTCGGGTTTGGGGTGCTTCGGGATAGAGCGTGCATAGCTTCAGAAGAAGCTCTGCTGTTCGCTCGTATCTTGAAATTGCGTTCGATTTCGCGCCTTGCTTGTCAAACTGAACGGCTTCGTTGGCAAATCTCGCCGCCATCTGTTCGAGTTCCTCAGAAGCCGAAAGCTGCATGAATGAACACTCACATCAGCTATGATTATTCGACTACGACCTTTCCGTTATCACGGAGTCTCTGGATGGCGGTCTTGACATCACTGGGCGAAGCGCCTAGCTCACGTGCGCAGGATTCTACGCTCATTTGTTCATCGTGTTTTCTAGCGTACTCGTAGACTTGTTCATCAATGTCCCTTTCCATGTTAGGAATCGCGTTTGCGGGTTCTGGGATTCCGTCAACTTGGGTGGGTTGAATGGTTGGGAGCTCCGGGAAATGATCACGTAACTTCTGTTCCGCGATCAGCCCTGTCTCCTCAAGGACATGTCGTGCTTCTATGTCCGTTGTTTCTATGGGAAGGCTGTTTGCCGTGACTTCGCCGGTTTCGGATGTTAGGTCTCCCAGCAAGTTGTTGACTTCTTCAAGGCCGGTGGCGACTTGGGGGACGATGCCAGCAATTTTCGATTTTGTTTCCTTCACTATACTCATGACAGGAGCCATCTGCGTCATGATCGTACCGAATTCTTCGACGGTTTCGAGCCTGAGGATTACTTTTTCTAGGGCAAGCTGACTGCCGAGAACCACTTTTGCGATTTTTCTGAGTTCGGCACATTCGTTGGCGTAGATTCTTGCGTGTCCTGGGTCGTTGGCTAGCTGTGCACCTACACAGCGTTGGAACAGTTCAGTGTCACGTTGGTGGAGGCGAGCATACATTTGTTCTAGTTTTTCGAGCTGTATGTTCAGCTTGAAAGAAGCATGCTCGATTCGTTCCTTTAGCGGCACGGGGTGAAGTTTGTCTTCAACTTTTCTGAAGATGGAGAAGGTAACCACATCCTATCGTGGTTAGGTTGAATCCTTCATCCTGATTACTACTACATCGGGAATTTTTGTAGAGGCCGAGGTTTCTGCAGTTGTTGTTGAGGCGTCTAGGTCTCCGATTGCCTGTAGTGAGTCTCTGGTGTTATCAAGGTCTTTCCGGTCTTTTCGGGCGATTTCGAGTCCCGCCCGAATGGATTCGGTCACTGAGTGGTACGTGTTTTCGTCGATCTCAGCTGCTGTGTAGAGCATCTTGTTGTTCGTTAGGGCCGTTTGAAGGTCCTTTATCTGCTGTTCGAGTTTTGTTTCTTCTTCCTTTAGGGTCTCGACAACCTTTTCTGGTTTTCCAATGATTTCCTTGTTTATGTCCTCGTAGCTGTTCCGCAACTGGTTGTATTCAGTCTGGTCGATGTCTCCGTCTTTCAGGAGCAGGTCGAGCGCTTGTCTCCGTCTCTTGATGATGTCATGTTCCCTTTTCAGATCCTCGGCCTCGACGCGCCACGCCTCTAGTAGAATGGGATGTCCGTTGATGACTCTAACGGAACTGATTGGGTATTCTGTAATTTCGCCACTGCTCAGGGCTATTTGGACGGCTTGTACTTCGTCCTTGACGTCAGCCGAAAGGCCAACCAACCTACCCGAGGGCCGTCCCATCGGATCCTCAAGTTCCTGCCCGAGATACTTTCCAAGTTGCTCCACTGTGAGTGTCAAGGCGAATTTGTCCCCTACTGAGAAATTCCTGGTTCGCCAGCTCTCTGGCGCGACGCCAACCCGTTGGTCGGCAGATCTGGGAATTTGTCCTTCATGTGTTGGTCTGCGATAGTATTTGCTTCGCCGAGTATTCTTTGAGCCTCTTCCCCAGAAGCATTCACTTCGTAACCTGAACCATTGACCTCGCCTGCTTCATCAACCACGCCGCTTAGAACCTCTCCTATTTGACCGAGTTCGAAGCCTACCTCAGGCATGACACCGGATATCTGGTTCTTTATTGAATGGACCACGCTCGCTACGGGAGCCATCATTTTGGCTACATCGCCGAATTCCTTGATCGTTTCAAGGCGCAGGTAGACCTGTTCCAACGCCATCTGGCATTGCAACGTCACTTTAGCCATCTTCCGCACTTCTGCGCACTCATTCGCATACATCATCGCTCGAGCGTTGTCATGGGTCATTTGAGAATTGACGCATTTGGCGAAAATCTCCTTATCGTGCTGTTGCATACGCATTGCGGCGGATTCGAGCTTATTCTTCTGAGTACTCAACCTGTAGAGCGCCGAAGAGATTTGCTCCTTGACATCCGGCTTATGGTGTAGCCTATCACCCACTCTTGAAAAAACGGGCTCCTTCGAGTCCCTATCCCAGTCCTTGAGGAATCCTTGATTCATCCAAATCACCGTTTTGTGCTTACAACAATTCTTCGTGTTTGTTCTGCGTACACGAATGAATGCTATTCAAATTTCATGCAAGAAAACTGTCAAGATTCAGCGAGCCACCGAAACGGGTTTCTCACAATCACCGTTCAGGAACTAGGGATGTGCCCTATTCTGATGTTGCGCAGAATACGATATTCAACCAATCTGGACTAAACGAGGACACGCTGGTCCAGTTTTGTTGATTTCAATAATTATTTCGAGGATTCAACATATAATCCTGGGAAACCTGTTGCAAACCAAAGAGTTCCAAAAAAAAGTTGGATTTTCAGTCCAGTAGGTCAGTTCTGGGGTTGGCTTCCATGTCATCCCGTCTTCTTTACCTTGATGTCGATTGTTGAAACGTTTCTCATGTCGCCACCTTCACCGAGCACTTGGGTTCCGATGCTTATTTCTTGAATCGCTAGTTTGCCAGCGAAGAATCTGCGACGCACAACTTCGACGACGTCAACGGCTGTGCTGATCGCTCGTCCTCTGGCCTTTATTGTCAAAGTTTGAGCACCTGACTGGAAATGCATCATAACGGCGGTCGCATAGGCCATTATCGGTTTCTTTCCGATCAGAATTGTGTCCGGCGGAATAGGTTCTCGGGCCCGGGCTTCCGGTCTTGGCGGGGATGGAGCTGCCTTCTCTTGTGCCATGCCTTAGTCACCTCCTGGTTATGCAAAGTCCTTTCATGCACTACGGTTTGCTGAATTTCTCGTGTGAAAGAGTCTAAGCTCCAAGCTCCGTATTTGTCAATTTCGGTTGGGACCGTGTTGACTTGAGTACAAGCTCCGCTCTTAGGTTGGTATGATCTTAAAGGGGAACATAAAGAAGAAAGCAAGCAAGACTACCCCGAGATAGAAGATGAGAACGAGTTTTGGAGGGTTTTGGTCCGCAATCATTTGGGCGATGGCCGCGCAGATAGCGGGAACCGTGGCCAAGAAGTAGAAGATGTAAGTGACTCGTTGTCCGAATATTACGGCAGGATAGAATGGTAGGTATGTGACCGCGAACCAGACCAGTGCAAGCAGGGTTAGATCGCTCTTCTTCTGGTAATAGCTGTACGCCGTGTAAATCATTGCAGGAATGGTCAGGTATAGGATAGCAGGATTCATCGCTCCTAGGAACTTGACCGAAGTGTAACTGTTTGAAGCGCCACCAGAGGTAACCTGAACATTCACCACTAGGTATGGAATCTGAATTTGATTAAGCAGCCACTGCCAAGGACAGCTTATGATTCCATTCGGGCATTGAGATACCAACCCTGCCGAGTAGTCCAGAATGTATTTGATATGGTCGAAGGGGTTGGAATAACCCACCCACAAGCGATCCATGATTGTGAGCAACAATAGAAAGCAGGCCAGCCAAATAGCAAGGTACTTCTCAAACCACGAAAAGAATTCACTCCAATTCCTGTGTTCTGACCGGCCCGTGGTGAATCTTACTGCGTGCACAATCACGATTATGAGGAATCCTGCTACGCCTGTGATTTTGGTCAAAGCGCTGAGCGCCATCCCAATCGCGCTCAAGTATGAGTGGCCGGAGAAGTACCAGTAGAGTCCTAGCAGCATGAACGTTAGCGCGAAGATGTCGAGGATTCCGATTCGACTCTGAACGAAGACGAGGTTATCGAAGGAAAATAGGAAAGTGGCGACGAGGGGGACCATCTTGTAGGTTGCAAGCCTCTTCATTAGTAGGTAGAAGACGAGGACGGCGATTGAACCGAAGATGACGCTCGGTATACGCCAGCCGTAACCATTGTCACCCAGCAAGTACATTGAGAATGCAATCAGCAATTTGGCCAAAGGGGGATGCTCGTGGTTCGGGTCGAAGCCTAGTGGCGCATTGACATAGGGTGGCCGCGAATTGGAGCCCACGCTCTGTTTGAGACCGAGTATGACACGTGCAACATTTACGTAGTACCACTCATCGAAGATTAGCGAACCTGTCGGCCTGTCAAGCCAGATTACGCGAAGGATAACGTCCACGACGAATAGTACCAAGAATAGTTTGTCGTATAGGCTTCGAAGGCTCAAATCGAATGTGAGGTAGCTTTTCGCCCCTTGCCAACTAAGTCTCGGCAAACTTCTGCTCAAGACGGTTACATCCTTTCACTTACGCTAATTCCCAGTAACTCCATCGAGTTACGGAGCACAACCTGTATGGCCCTAACTAACCATGCTCTTGCGTTCTTAACATCTGCGTCTGCGTGGATGACGTCTACCTTTTCGTAGTATTCGTGAAACTTTTCGGCGATGGAATTCGCGTACCCGGACAATTCCTCCGGTTTGAGCTGATCTGCAGCTTCGCAGAACACATTAGTCATTTGTCCGATTTTGAATATGAGTAGGAGTTCAACGGGATGAGTGAGACGGGAGCAGTCGGCACTTTTCGGGAATTCGCCTAGTTTTCGAAGAATGCTTCCAGCTCTAGTGTAGGCATAATTGATGAAAGGGGCGCTGTTGCTCTCCAGGCTGAGTACTCGGTCCCACGTGAATGTCATGTTTTTGGCGCTGTTAATGTTGAGCAAAGTGAACCTGATCGCGCCGAGCGCTATGTTTTGAATTGTTCTGTTAGATTCGTCCGCCCCGAGTTCTTCTTTTCTCTGTGCCATTGTTTGTTGAACTCGGGCTTTAGTCTGTTCGATTACGTCGTCAAGGGCTACGTAATGTGCTCTGCGTTTCGACGCCTTGATCCCGCCTGGTAGCTCGACCAACCCGTACGCATAATGAATCTGGTTATGTGCGGCTCTTTGTTCGCCGAGGGCGTATAATGCTAGGCGGATTTGGAGTTGAGGCAATGTTTGTTCCGTTGCGATTACGTTTATCACCTTCTCAGAATCGCTGGACTTCACAATTGAATATGCGATATCCCTCGTTGGGTAAAGGGTTGTGCCGTCACTACGAATAAGTGTCAATGATGGGACCTCATAACTCTCGGACAGGTTGAATTCTTTTCGTAGCGAATAGGCGTCGAGAATGGCGTTAACGTCCAACGCTACGGAGGCACCCTCCTTCTTAGCGAAAGGGAGCTTGACTAGCTTAGCGAGTGTTTTCTCGACGTAACCGTTCCAAAGTAGCTCACTTTCCCAGTCCCATGTGTCAAATGTGATGTCCATCTCGGTTAAGGTAGCCTTGATTCCGTTTAGGCATAGTTCAGCAACTTTTCTGACCAAAGCAACGGTTTCTTTCTCATTTTGCTCGTATTTGCGTCCGATATTCTGGATGGCTTTCTCAGGGTCTGGCTCTGCTCGAACCGCTTTCACAACTCGTGCCAAGAGTTCTTGGTCAGTTGCTTCGAGTTCTGCCGCGATACCTACATATTCGTCGAGGTTCCGCTGAAGCTTAGTTCTTTCTTCGCTGTGGTTTGGATCGTCTCCAATTTGTTTCAACTTCATCTTCGTGCCTTCGATTTGGACTGCACAGTTCGTGCAGGCGTAGAGGCGGCCGAACCAGTGGTCTACCTTGCCTTGAGCATCAGGTTCCTTGAGGAGACTGTAGCCGTATGCGAGAATAGATACTTGCCGTCCCATGTCGTCGATGTAGAACCTCCTGTTGACTGAATGTCCTCTCGCCCTCAGCAGGCGTGCAAGCACATCTCCAAGTATAGCGTTTCGAGCATGGCCCATAGTAAGTGGCCCGCTTGGGTTAGCGCTCGTATGTTCGACAGTCACCTTCTCCGGATGCTCTGATTTTTCGAGGCCAAATACCGCGTCTTCACGTAGTGCATTTCCTAGAATTTGCTGCGCGGCGGTTTTGTAATCTATTTTGAAATTCACGTATCCTGAAACGCTGGCGACGCTCGCTAAGAGCGAATTCTTTCTTATTGTCAAAGAGTTGCAGATTTCTTGGGCAACCTGTTGTGGCGGAACCCGCTTCTGCCGAGCAATTTCATGTGCAATTGAAGACGTCAATTCCCCGAATTCAAGAGATGGGGGTGTAGTCAGGCGAGGAATCTTTCCTGCCCATTCAGGGAATGTCTTCTCCAACCCGGCGCGTAGGGTTGTCTCGCATTCATCGTTAAATTGTTGGAGAACGTTCACCAAGGCAACCAATTTTCCGGTTTTGGCATGTCCTCAGTCTATCGCTAAGGGGTCGTGCGCCTTAAAATTGATTTTCGGAGACGTGATCCTTGTTGTGCCATGCTTATACATGGATAGAGAGTCTTCATTTTTCGCGGGCGGGTAGCCTAGCCTGGATAGGGCACAGGCCTCCGGAGCCTGAGGTCGGGGGTTCGAATCCCTCCCCGCCCGCCAATAGCTACCCCCGTCGACCTAAGGAATGTTCGACGCGTTCTGGATTGACGTATTGTTTGAGAATGCGTCTAGGATTGTTTAGGGAGCCACATATAAGAGGGCTAGGTCCCTGCTGATCTTCAATGATACTCATGCGTGCATCGACATTCGCATGGGCCATCACCCTGATGCTCTTGATGAGTGTCTCGGCGTCGAGTCTTGGCTACGCCAGTTTTCCGAAGAATGTAGCCGGACTTACACCTCTGGGTAATGACCCGCAGGTTCCTGGTTTGGTGGGCACTGTTTGGCCCACCGACGTTCTTGCAGGTTCGGTTGGAGACCTCATTTTCGGGCTTTCCTCGTCCGGGTTCTCGAATGCTCACGGCTGGGAGATATTTTCGATCTTGATCCCACCAGAATTCCACAACATACGCCCCGAGCAGGTCATATCAACGCTGACGAACAATTATGCGAACATTGTGGTGAGGACGCTCTCTGAGACGGATAGGTATGGTCCGGGATGGACGATTGTCTTGGTGGCCGCGGACGGAAACACCCGTAAACAATTCATCAACTTCACGACTGGAAGCGAATGGTACTATGTTAGGATAAACGCTGTCATCGCGCCTCCAATTGCAGGCAAGTACTTCTTTAAGATGCAATTGTTCTCGAGCTTGGGTTCACCGGGCGAGTTGCCGAGTAGTTGGGTCGCAGCACAGAATTGGCCTACGCTGGTTGTGAGAGGGGAAATTGATCCAGCTTCAATTAGTGGAACGGTTAGGTATGGTAGTTACTCTAGTTTGAATGGCGCACCGGTTCAAGAAGCTGGTAAAGTGCTTGTGCACATGACCACTAAACTTGATCCCTTCACAGGAGCCGCCCTGTATTCTTGTCCGCAGCTCAATGCACCTTTCCGACCGGGTTGCGTAGACGCAGCCGGCTATTTCAACGCCACAGCTCACGGCCAGTTTGATATTGAAGGCGTCGCTGCTGGCACTTACGATTTCTATGCTGAAGCAGCAGGTTATCCAACTGAACTTGTCAGCTCAGGCGTCAAGGTTTCAGCGGGACAATCATTGCACTTGGACGCGCATCTGAGCCCCGGCGTCGAAGTATCCGGAGACGTGTACAGCAAACATCAGTTTGGCGACCAGCCCTGGCCTGAAAACTCCTACATCAAGATCGAATTGTATGATCAACCAATGAACGGTAACGTAGTGAACCCTAACGTCCCCCCGGTTTCATGGTCTCCCCTACCTTGCATCGCGGGAGGTCAGAACGGCTACGTAGGCGGCTCACATGCTGGTTCTTGTGGAGACCCGCGGCTAGGCAGTAAGATTGCTTTTCCATGGCATGCTTATGGGCCTGGCGCTGGGTTCACCGGCAGCGGAGTTTCAGATTCAACGTTCACGGACCTCACAACAGACCCACAGGGGGTTGGTCCAGCTCAACACTGGTTTGTGGTCGGGGGTTCAATTAATCCGTTCCATTTCCAATTTGGTTCCGCGGGCGATTACGGTACGCCGAGTAATCTGGACGGTCACGTTCAGCAGGTATACGCAACTTGGATCAATGGCCTAACAGCCGGTCGGTATTACCTCCGGGCTTGGGTGTTCAGATACGTTCAGGTCGGTATTGATGAATCTACATTTCAGGAATACTCATTCAACGTTGCAGCGAACAAGTGGGCCGGAGATGTCTCAATACCGGTAGACCTACTGCTAAGCAGCTCGGTGAACGAGACCGTCTATTTCCATAACCTACCTGACACTCAGACAGTAAGCACGATTAACACGGGCGCAGGCTACATCTACGGGGCGCTTGAAGATCCGAACCATGAGGCATGGTCCTTTAACGTAACCTCGCTAGGGTTCACCAACAGTACTGGAACATATCGACATAATGGTTACTCAACAGTGCTAAAGAAGCAGCCCACCTTTCGCGATCCCAATGATCCGGCTGGCTTGAACCGGCATGGCTCTTCAGACTGGTCGCGCCAGCATTCAATTTTATGGCATAAACGATACTTGGAATGGCGAGAATTATGGGATTCAACCGGGTACGTACAATCCGATCCTCTGGGCAACAGGCTACCTACAGCTGGCTCCACCGCAAGTTTCCGTGACATTGAGCGGGAATCCTACTGAGTATCAGCGACCACCTAGTTCGGGCCGCTGGCTTCCAATTATCCGTCTCCAGTACCGACTCGGAAAGCCCCGCGGCTCCTAGGAACTGGGCGTGGAACGGACAGGAGATCGACATAGGATTCTACCAAAACAATGTACTCGTAAGCGTAATGGGAGATGAACCGGCCTTCATGGCGAACGTGGCACGGGGCGGGTCGCACTTGTTCCAGAACAGTGCCACAAGCCTAGTGTCAGCAAATGGCGGAGGACAGAACTTCGCTTCGAACGATGGCGCCAGCAAAGCCTTCTTCGGAGAGGAAGGGGAATACCAGAACGTTGGAGGATATACGGACTTTGTGCTAGCGCCCTTCAACACAATTTCCAAACCCTCGTTCAGGTATCTGCCCACAGCGTTCACTTCGGGCCAGTATGATTTGAGAGCTTGGACTTACGGTTATGTTCAAGCGATTCCTGTCTCACTTTACGCTCAACAGGGTCAAGTGGCCAACGCGAGAGTCGGTCTCGTCATCGGAGTATCTTTGACCATTGATGTCACCTTCGCGAAAGAGCAGTTGGCAACTCCACTCGAGGCTGACGCGTCAGCCCGGCTCAGGGTCTTCGACGAGTCAGGAAGACTGGTAGCAGAATGGATGTCCAGCGAAGGCGTTTACGCTACTGGAGGCGGAATCGTCCAGGCAGCAGATGGGACCAGTGGTGCTCCCTTTGGAGCTGGAGACAGTAGTTCATCGTCTACGTCGACAAATTACATCCCAGCAGGGTCAACATTGCTGCACGTTACTATGGCCGGTCTACCTCTCGTCCCTCCGACTGGATCCAAGATTACGCATCTCTACTACGGCGACCCTGTCTTTAGGCCACCGGGCCTGTCCTACCGAAAAATGTGGGGATTTAACTTCGAGGTGGACGAGATGGCGTACCCTTACTTTACGAATGCAGGGATACTCGGCAGCCCCACCTATGTGGGCGGATGGACCATTGAGATCGACATGGTCAACTGGCACAGTAGCAGCGCTACCTATTATCCTCCACCCGACGGCTTGCTCCTTGGAGAATCATATCATGTTGTGCCAGGCACGACTGCGAGATCAGGTATCAGCTACACTGAGGACGCCGCGTTGAGCGGGATCTTCATCGGACACAGCATGGGGCCGAATCACCTAGGCCCATATTCGCAAGTCAGCGCGTGGCTGCTACCTGGGCCCACCTGCTGGTGGTTCCAGTAGCGGAGCGTTCCTCGTTAACATAGGCCAAAGTGCTAATCAGATCCCTGAGTTCCCGACGGTCTCAACTCTAATTTTGCTGGCATTGACTACGTCTATGGTTCTGCTACGCTGCGGACGGCTGAAACGACGAATCTAAGAGTCAAGAATTCGGTAAAGAACTGTAGGATGGGAGCGCTCAAGATTCTTGTAGGGCAAGGTTCTCGAGCGGAAATGGGAGGGTCTTCTTAAACAGAAGTTCCAATAGTCCCACAATTGGTGGGGCCGGTGGGATGTATCCCTGAATGGGTTCACATCACCAGACTAATCGGATCATTTTGAGCCTTTTTCACCTCAAAATGAACTGTGATTCGTGGTTTTGGGATAGAGCGAAAGCTGAATACCAGGAGGAATGGCAGCATCACGATGTCAAAAATGTCACGGGCAGTACTCACGGTGTCGAGCAGACGAAATCGATCCGCTATTATGCCGAACAGGTAAATGCGTTGAACGTAACTTACTGTTTCTGTAAACGCCATTGAATCGTATACCGTTTCAAACCAATGGATGTTGCGTGTATCGTCAACATCCTTCGAACGGGAGTATGTCGCTGATGGAAGTTGAATAGAGTGGGGCTGTGTCGTGACAGCAACAGGTTCAGAACGAATGGTTGCAAATGCGTCAAGGACTAAGGGTGGTACGTTTAGGGCGAGAATAAGGCAAGGGCCACGACCTTGGCCTTGTTCAATCAACACACCCCATGAACTCTCAAAAACCGATTCCTGCTACTTAACATTCCCTCAAAGTTTTCAACTTGGATCGGGACTTCGACCATCGTGATGCAGCTGCATGGAATTAGCACCGGGAGGTAGATGGTTCAAATTTGCTTGCAGATCCAGTAGACACGCAATTCAAACCTCTATCTTTCATAATTCCCACAATGCCTTTGGACTAGCGGCAGATAATCGCTTAGGGCGATATTTTGGAGAAATACCAAGAGCAATTTGAACGTGTGAACCGGTGGTATGAGAGATTCAAGAGAATTAATGAAGGCACGTCTCATGAAAAAAACACGGAGTATTTCCATGATGAAGTCTATACTTTCTTCTTGAACTGCTTTCACCTGAAGGATTGGATACTGAATGACGCTAACGCTCCGCAGAATATGAGAAATTCCGTGGAGCGTTTCGTCGGCAAGAGTCAGAACCTGTCCGTTTGCCGAGACATCTGTAACTCCCTCAAACATCTGATATTGAGCAGTCCACCCCAGACTGGCGCTAAGTGGGGAAGGCGTCTTTTCAAAGCAGAATTGGGCGCCAAGTCTAGTATGGCAGTCGAGTATCAGATCCTAACAACAAGTGGTCCAACAGACGCATTTGATCTTGCAACGAAATGTGTTCAAGAGTGGGAAAGCTTCATCAAATCCAACGCACTCTAACCACGCTGATTAGTGGACGGAGAAAGTCGAATCGTTGGGAAGGAGATTCTGACCTCAATTTACTCGTACAATAAGTGGCCCTCGAAAAGCGTGATAAGGACACGCAACTGAACACTTGAATGCAATCTGGCAGAAGTGGAAACTTCGTGCTGTCCTTTCAGAGCGTGATGGGCAAAGTCATAGTCGCAGTTATTCTAGCGATCCTGATCATTCCATCAGCAAGCGGACTAGTCACAGCCGTCAGTTTAACGATGAGTGACGCTGTAGCAATTCCGCAAGCATACGGTCACTCTCATGTAGAGGCACGGGTTCCACAGATCAATTTAGTCTGTTCTGACAAGCCTTTTAGCATTTCTGCATACCCAAATGCTTGGGATCAGGCCTTTGCTAATGGATACAAAATAAAACTCGTAACTGACCCTGGAGTGAAAGACTACAAATATGCTAATACTGATAATAATGCTATTGTTAGGATAATGTGCGATCCAAACAAGTATTATTTTCTTGGAGAGTATATCATTCCTAGCGATTCTGGTTCGGTTACTGATAAGCCAGCCGGTCTCGTTGTTTATGTAGATACTATGGATCACAAGAATTCAGTCCCGCAAAAAGAAGATTACAAATTTGGAGTAGTTTCTAATCTTGAAAATAACCGATATGTGATAAAGGGTTTAACGTATTCACAAGGTATGGGAAATCTTAATCAGGGTTATTCTGGCTGGAGCGACCCTCCAAAGAAGATTTCAGATATCACATTCGCCAAAAGCGGAGATTCATTTATATCAACCTCTATTTTTGAGCAACCTCATCTTGTCTACTTTCTTGAATTATCAAAATCCTATGATAATTTTAATATTCAAAATCCATTTGGTCTAGGTTTTTGGATTGCTGATTTTACTTCGGTTAATAACCATGGTGAAGGTTATAATGCATACTTTCCATCAAATCTTTACCATGTACAATCTTCTACATGGGCGGAAGTTTATTCTTCATATCTAAGTCAAACAACGACTACAAGTCAATTAACGACGCTAGTAACGACCTCAAGAAGTTCAATTCAAGAAAATCAGACAATTCCCGCTCAAGGCGGACTAAGTTTCTTTGACCTGCATTCTCAGAATTTTCTGTTGACTGCTACCGCGATCGTAATCGTTGCGGTGCTGGTTGCCCTATGCGCTTACAGGTACATGAGAAAACCTGATCGCCAGCACGTGTAAGAATGGGATTCTGCCCAATTTACTAGTACACATATACGAGACACCATTAGCGGAACTTTATCTAATCGGAGTAACAAAATCAAAAAACATTCCTTTACAAACCGTGAGGTCCACACAGCCCCTGAGATTGGCATAGACTGTGTATGGATTTTGACGGCCCGTAAATTCTGTGTCTTCTGCGGAGGAATGTCACTGTGAATGATTATCCGCTTCGTAAGCCTTGATTGCTAATGAATAAGGGAGCCCTCGAAAGCGGTTCCGTTGGGATTTGAACCCACAAACCCAACACTCCCCGCCCGCCAGCACAATTACATGGCTTGCAAAACAACACTTAACTATCATCCCCGCTCGTTGCGCACCGATGATCTTTGCCTCGAACCGTTGCTCTGATAAAAGGGGATGGAACGGGCCCTGAACTTATTGATGCCACCCTGAAGATCCTCAAAGCTGTTGGCACAACTGTGGAGTTTCGTTCATGTGATGCAGGATTCGAGTGGTGGCAAACCCACGGCGGAACAACGCTAATTCCAGACGAGAGCTGGAAGATAATCGACTCCGCAGATGCATGTTTGAAAGGCCCAACCACAACTCCCGCTGGCCCCAATACCCCGCGCAGCGTAGCGGTGAGTATCCGTCAACGGAAGAATCTTTACGCGAATATTCGTCCCGTGAAAACCTTTGAGGGCACCAAGCGGCCGCTTGGCGACGTGGAGCTGGTTTGCGTTCGGGAGGCGACTGAAGGCCTCTACTCAGGACTAGAGCACAGACTATCGAATGACGTTGCCATCGCATTTCGAAAGATCACACGTGAACCAAGCACGAAGCTTGCGAAGCGAGCTTTCGAAGAAGCGAAGCGCCGCGGATGGAAGAGGTGCTACGCCATTACAAAGCAGAATATCTTGAAGGAGACGGATGGGCTTTTCATGGATGCGGTGAGAATCGTCCACAAGAATTATTCCGACATCAGCTTGGAAGAATATTTCATTGACAATTTTGCTCAGCAACTTATCAAGAACCCGCAGCGATTCAATCAGAGTATCATTTTCGGAACGAATCTTTTCATGGACATAATCTCAGAAGAAGTTTCGGCTTTAGTAGGTAGTATTGGGTGCATATATTCCGCGAACTTCGGAGATGATTATGCGATGTTTGAGCCGGCCCATGGAAGCGCACCGCAATACAAGGGCCAAGACAAGGTAAATCCCACAGCAACAGTCTTAGCTGGAGCTTGGTTGCTGGAGTACGTGGGCGAAAAGAAAAAAGCTGAAGCCATATTCAAAGCGACACAAGACGTTATCGCAGAAGGAAAGAAAGTAACTTACGATCTGGGCGGCAATGCCCGCCTATCAGAAATGGCGGACGCCATAGCCGACCGAGCACGAAGCAACGCTTGAAGACAAAGTCGTCATAGGCAAGTTGCGAATCGAAGCGCACCAAAAGGTCAGCCCGAAGAAGGAGGACGCTGGCTTACACGACCCAGCACGGCGAAGCATACGCCTAAACCGACCATCTTTAGGGTGTATCACACCCAGTCATTGAATTGTGGGCTGATTCATCCAAATCAACCCACGATTTGCTCCGGCGCAGACATGCCAAGTGGTCGGGTGTCCCACACCCGATGCGTGGGTGGCTGCCACCAAGAAAGGGTCCGAGAATAGGGTGGTGACACCCTTCAAGGGGTGGTGCCGAACGGTGCCAAACGAAGGTAACCCTCGCCTCATTTTACGCCTCAATCCCCTCATACGCGACGATTTACAGGCCCGGCCCATGTCGAGGGGTTTTTCCCTCGCCGAGTTGGTTGGTCTTACGTCTCGACCCTACTCGCAGGCGCAGACATCCAAAGTAAGTCACGCCCAATCGCTGAATGTGTACGCTGGCCAATACATTCACACACGAAAAAGGACTTCTTTTCCAAGCGAGGAGTACGCCGTGGTCCCGGCAGAATGGCGTTGAATACCTTTATGATTCCGGTAAAGGGTGCCTCAATGCTCTTTAGCTCTCCGCCATCGTGAGGCTGAATGCAGATATGATGCGAGACGCAAATACATATTTGGTTGAACACTCGTTAACAGAACAGAGTTACATGTCAAAGCCGGAACAAAAGAAAGATGATTTTTCCGACGAGGAAGTCGAAAACATATTGGACATGCAGGCGCCCAAGGACCTACTGCGTGAATTCCGGAAAGCAGCGCATGATAATCCTCTGCTCGTGACTGGATTAGCCTTTGTGTTTGGCTTGCTTGTTGGCGTTTCACTGTCCAATGGAAACAAGAGAAATCGTTAACATGCATATTGTGAGGCGCAATCAGTTGTCGAAAAAGGAGAACCGGGAAGCCGAGAAGGTAGAGGTGTACGTCAAGGAACTCCGAAAGGATATGGACACACGGTTGAGCGAACTCAAAGTGCAAATGGATCGTCTTCAAGAGAGAGCGGCTCAGAAAGTGACCGACCAGCCCCTGCTGGCTCTTGCCGTCGCTTTCGTGGCCGGTATGGCGTTCGGGGTCGCGTTATCGAGGTCCGGTGAGTAGGCGAGCAAAATTGCCAGACAAAGACAGCTCTTCGTTGTTGGAGAGGCTTGCGCGACTAGTGCTGCGGGAAGCCTTGGGCGGTATCGCCAAGCCTGCGGAGAGGCTAGCAAAACGCGTTGCCCGAGTCGTTGGGCTTATACTGGCCGGGATTGTAATTTCTGTTCTCGGAATTGCGTTTCTGGCCGTTGGTATAGTCAAGTGGCTAGCGATGTTGATGCCTAGTTGGCTGGCCTGGCTTATGGTGGGGATAGTCCTCTTCCTAGTGGGAGTCATTGTTATGGCAATGACGTACTCAACCGGACGCAGCTAGCCTGCGTGAAAGCTTCTCTAGGTTAGGTCGTGCGACTAGTCTTACTCCTGTAGAATTCGACCACAAACTTCGAAAGCTTGTCAAAGTTGCTCAGAACGAGGCCATACGATGAGCCCTCATCTATAGAAACCGCTTTCTCAAGATACGTCCTAGCTGAAGCTAGGTCGCCTTCGTAAAGCGCAAGTTTGGCCGCGCTTGCAAAACGATTCTTTGCCACAACTGAATTCCCATTCTTGAGAAAGCCCTCAGCCATAGTAGCAAGCGTCTTGCTGTCAGGATACTGCGCCTTGAGCAAGTCTGGATTAAGCAGGACAAACGTAGCGGCGGTTCGCTTTTCATCCTCACTCAGCTCCAGCTTTTCGGCAGTGCTTTCGAATGAATCATAGCTCACCTGCAGCACCGTTCCCATATGTGTTGGGCTGCTGTGATACTAAACTACTTAATTGGTGTTGCCGAGCTGCGTTATACCAACGCCCAACAGCGTTAACCCGGAAAACACAATATCGAGGGCTGTGAAACTTTCCCTCAAGACGACGACCGAAATCAAAACAGCCAGAACTGGCATCGTGAAGAGAAGAACGTAGAGGCGGAATACTCCGGTATGCTGAAGCACATCGTACCAGCATACAAGCCCAAGACAGTACATGAAAGAAAGAAGCAACAGTGCCACCATAACCTCGCTTGACAATTTAGCGGGCCATAAGTTTCTCTCGAAGACGACCGCGAAAAACGTGAGCAACACGGCACCGAAAACAAATGTCAACGTTACTACGAGCATCGGTTGATACTTCTTCAGCAAAGCCTTCCCCACGATTCCGGATAAAGCGTAGGAAGCTGCAACTCCTACTTGGAGTAAGTTTCCGAGAAAAACCGACCCAGCCAGGCTTCCCACGTTCCCTCCAGTGGATAGAAGGATCACGCCAAGCATCGCAACCGTGACGCCTGCCACTTCTTTCAGGCCGAACTTTTCCTTTAGGAAGGTGAAGGAGAGTAGCAAAGTGAAGACTGGCGTTGTTGACTGAAGGACGCTGCTTACCGAAGCGGTCGTGTACTCGAGCCCAATGTTTTGGAGTAGATTGGGCATGAATATCTGAACGATTGATAGGCCAAACAGAATGGGCCAGTCTCGCCTGGTTATGCCCGAGGAGCTTCCGCGATAATGAAACAGAGTTAGTGGAACGATTAGTGATGATGCCAAAATGAAGCGGAGGGCCGCCACGGTGAGCGGTGGTAGTTCTGTTAGGGCAATTCGTATCAGGGCGTATGCGGAGGCGAAAACAACCAAAGCAACGGTGCTTTGAACAAAGGTACGAACGGTCAAGTCAGGACATCAGTTCCGCCCGCTATGCGCCTCGGTAGCGCTAACCCATATTGGAAATCGAACCGTCAAATACGGTGTTACGGAGGCGGGGTAGCCTCGTTTGAAAGAAACTTGATGACCTTACCTGAGCCAAGTTTCTCGACGACGACTTTCCTATCCTCCTCATTCAATGGTTTGTATTTTAGGTGAGTTTCTGTGGCGCCCGTATAACGGCCTGCGACCAAGTATGCGTTGGCATTCTTTTCCTTGTAGATGGTTATGGGCTTGTGAACGGCGGCTGGGTCGGTTCCCGCGTACATGTAGGTGATTGCGTCTTCGTACTTCTTCTTGTCGTCGATCTTTAGCTGAACCAGATGTGATTCGTCAACTTTCATACGGCTTACCCTAGCAGCCATGCGTAAAACACTTGTGGGAACTTGGGAATGTCTTTGCGGCTTTCGAGACCATTAGCTAGGTCTGTAATATTCCGTTAATGAAGTGTCTTGAGGCTCCATTGTCCTTTCTTCAGTTTTAGGCCTTCGATGCCAATGCTCCAAGAAACTTTCGGGGTTATCTGCAGGTACTTTCCAGGACCAAACATTCCCTTGTGTTCCACAATCTCCGCGGTTCCATATACCCTGATTGCTCTGGGTCTCCACGGGTCAACGGACAGCAAGTCGTCGATAGCGAAAGCCACCTTGTTTTTGCCGTCTCTGACATTCCTGTATTTTCGTGTCCTGAGGAAGACGTCTTGGCTGTGGCTTCCAACGTAGAAGTATTTGCCGTCGAACTCGAAGGCTACGGGAACAACGTCAGGCTGACCGTCCGGGGAGGCCGTCGCAAACCTGCACAAGCGCTGACCCTTCATATACTCAATCTCAGGCTGCGAAAACAAAATCGGGCACCGATAACCCGAAGGTGACAACCGAATATAAATTGACTGAGTTGCTGAGTGCACGCACACGATAATGCATATCTCTCAGCTCGTTTGTACGAGTGTCGTGATCTAAACCTTGATGTGCGATAAGATTCACGAGGAATACGATCGTTACGCCAACGCTAAGGTGCAGGTGGGCAACTTCCGGCATGGATGCATGTTAATGGAAAGGTTGCTTGGTATGTCTTCGAGGGCCCATATAGCAAGCTGCCCGAAGGTTGGGGCGAGTTCATGAAGAAAGCCCAAGCTTCAAACGCGGGTGAATTTGCTGGACCGCCCGGGGACGTTTATGTCTGCAACCCAAAGGAACACGAAGGCAACGAAGAAAAAATGATCACGATTTTATGGACCCCTCTAAAGCCGTGAAATTGCGGTAGAATAGTGTAGGTGTCACTCACCTTGAAGTCTTCATGTTTCCTCATGTTTCCTATAGCGTAAAGAACTTCTACCAGCAGTTACCCTTCGTGACCAAGTAGTTGGTTCCCGGCGACCAACTACATGGTCGGAATTGCCTCCCCCTACGTACCGCCAGCGCGTGATAGGACTTCAAGTCCCTAATTTCGTAGTATCAGTCGAGTGAGCCAATCTCAGTATGTAAACTGACGCGAGGACAAAGACAGCCTCCAGTGCCTTGATGAGGACGGCGAACGGGACGAGTTGCTGTGGCGGTACGCCAAAAATCGTTACTCCACTTATCGAAACGAAGTAGATCAAAATGGAGACCAAGTTGCCAAGGACTCCAAGCGCCAAGAGCGGCGGATTGTTCGATTTGAGAAGCACCCCAATCCAAATGAGTTGGAATAGGCCAAGGGTGATGAAGAAAATCGTGGCAGCGACAAAACCTTGACCAAACATCGTCTCCATGATCATTGGCGCGAATACCATCGTGAGGATGGGCGAGACCAAGTGGTCGACGCCTGGGGCAATCAGAGCAGCCGCACCAATTCGCCGCACAGTCTTGACCGAAACCAATACGCTAACCTTCTGGAATTGGACATTTTGTTTGGAGCCGGGGATGGGAATCGAACCCACATCAGCGATTTTCGATTTCTATACTGCGGGTTGCGGCAAGCTTGAGTCTACTGCAGCCCGCCGCCTGAACCTTTCGGCCTTCGGTGGCCATGGGCATCAGATCCATAGGCCAACCCCGGCATTTTCCCCGGCGATTGAATCGTTGGGGCACATAGCTCTAATAAACCTGCAGATGAACCAGGGGTCAACGAGTCGCTTTGAGTTGTGGTGATCCTAGTGACCGATTTTCAGGATAGGCAAATGCCACTGTTCTTCAAACTATGCTCGGATCACCTTTCCATTGAAGCCATCCCGAGGAAGCCTCTAGCCATTGACCTTGAAGGAATGAAGGGCCAGCCACTCCCCAAGCACGAAGTGATGATGTGGACTCCGCATTTCGTTGTGCTGAAGAATAAGAATGGACAGGAAATCACTCTTAGAAGAGATGGGCGCATGGTAGTTCGGCAGGCTAGTTCGGAAGAGGTTGCGCGAGCTGCAGCCACGGATGTTATGAGCCTGGTCTTGAAGGATTACCAAAGTTAGACTCTAGATAGAGATAACGCGGGCGTTCTCCACGTCTCTCACAACCATCGCTTCTATGTCCAGAGCCACTTCTACTTCTTCTAGTCGATCCCGCCTCGCAGAGGTGCTGGGATTGTTTGTGGGGACTCCGCAGCTGGCGACTCCGGGGCGTATCGAAATCTCATACGTTCCAATCTCCTTAGCATATTTCACGATTTGCAATTTATTCATCCCCACCAGTGGCCTAAGCACTGCGCACTTTGCTAAGAACGCAGTCCGCCGCAACGATGTTTTGAAGTGTCTGGCTCGCTTTCTGGCCCACCGCGTCACCTGTAACAATCGCAGAACAGTTCTCACGCTCAGCTATCCGCTCGGCAACCCGGAACATCACACGCCTAGAAAGAATACACGCAAACTTGGCTGGGCATTTCAATAAAATCTCCTGGAGATCTGGTGAATGCGATATCAACGTACACGCGCGCATCTCGAAGCATCATTCTCTGCGCAGACCTTTCGAATGGTCTCTAAGGCTATGGTCTCCGCTGCTTGGTCGCAGAGTGGATAATTGTCGAAATAGGCGAACACTGGTTCAACGCCCTTTCGGATCAGCAGCCATGCCGCGACGGGGGAATCGATTCCACCCGAAATGAGAAATACCGACCGACCAGACAGCCTCAGGTCCGGCAGTTCTGGGGCTAACGTCTGAGAAGTCTGAACGGTCAATTCTTTCACGTTACACCGATTAACCTGGCCATTTCATTTGATACCGTGAGCGCTTCTTTTTCGTCTCGCACGTTCTTGATGAGCATTCGCCCTTTCCTAAATAGACTTACTTCATGCCCGTTGAAGTCGAACACTATCACCATAGGGGTTGTCAAGAGCACTTTGTGTTTTTGACTTATGGTTTTGGTTAGTTTCTCTAAGTCGAGCGATAACGGTGTCTCGGGGTTGACGTTGGCGGTGTCGGAGCCGCACAGCCAGGCCAGCCGGCGGGCGAAAGTTGGGGCGCTTGTGGGCGTTACGCCGCAGATTTCACAGTCTGGTCGGATACTCAGGTTCACTGTTCTATATTCTGATTGCGCAAATCGAAGATTAGCAGTTTGCCTTTGGATTTCGGTTCGATGCCTACAAGGGCCTTGATAGCCTCTAAGGCTTGAATGGCGCCGACGATCCCGTCGTTGCACCCAGGACTCCGCAGTATCGCAGGTTGGAAGGTCCGCGTCGTTCAAACCTGGTAATACGCATTGGAGGCAGGGTGTTTCAGGGCTCTTGAATACGGCTACGTTTCCTTCCATTCCGATTGCGCCACCAAAAACGAATGGTATCTTCCTCTCTACGCAGTAGCGGTTGATTATGTACCTCGTCTGCATATTGTCAAGCCCGTCGACGACGCAGTCCGCGCCATCCAAAATCCCTGAAACGTTCTCAGCTTCCAAGTTCTCTGGGACGGCGTTGACTTTAACCTCCGGGTTGATCATGCTAATCCTGCGTGCCGCTGCTTCCACCTTGGGGTACCTGATGTCGTCGAGAGAAAACAGAACTTGCCTGTGCAGGTTGTTCATTTCCACCGTATCTTGGTCTACGAGCGTTATTTTGCCGAGCCCGGCTAGGGAAAGGTAGAGTGCAGAAACACTCCCTAGGCCGCCTATGCCTACGACGGCGACCTCGGAGTCTTTGAGTTTCTCTTGGCCCTCCGTGCCGAGTTCACTTAGCACTCTCTGTCGGCTGTAGAACTCATTTCGATCAAAGCTTGTTTTCATTCTGTGCTCTTGGTTAGGATAGCTAGCGTGGGCTTTCAGTATATGGGCGGGATTAGGAGTAGAAGGGTAGCCCCAACTTGGCGAGGCGGTATTTGAGGTAAGGCCACGCCAACTTCCCTTGGACGTCCCGATACCGTAACGACCCATCCATCAATCCAATCATGCACTCCTGCACTTTCCTTTCGGAGAAGAAGAACTTAGCAACTCGGTTCATGTCATATTGTTCCAAGTAGCTGAAGCAGGCTACCCGGTAGGCAACGTCGAAATCGACTCCGAATGCTCTTCTGGAACGTTGCTCGTAGCGCTTCAGAAAATGCTTGTCGAACCGATTGTTCTCGCATGCTTCGGCGGCTGTTTGTGCGGCGAGTTGTGCGCCCAAGATTGCGAAGTAAATTCCCTCCCCCAGCAGGGGCTCGGCGAAACCCGCAGAATCCCCGGCAAGCAACATCCTATCAGCAACCAATGGTACCTTCGCAACGCCTCCAAGCGGAATTAAGTGAGCCTGCGGCTTCGGGATCTCTCGGTCTGCGAGCTGAGGAATTTGCTTAACAAACCCGTTGAACAACGCGTGTGCGTTGTGAAGCTTGCTAAGCCGGCAACCCACTCCGACCGTTAAGTGGTCATCCTTTGGAAAAATCCAGCCGTACCCGGCGGGGGAGACTCCGAAGTATATGTCAAAGTAGGATGCCGGGCCAGCGAAATCCTGTACGCCTCGTTCTCCGACGGGAACCTCGCTTTCGATGGCGTACGCAACTTGGTGCGGTTTCCACCGGTCATAGAACCGCCCGCAGCTCGCCGTTGGGCCGCCCATCCCGTCAGCGCCGATAAGCATCTTGCCTTGAAATGAGCCATTGGAAGTTTTGACTTGGATGTGAGAGTCGAGTTCTTCAATTTGGTATGCGGGCGCTCCATCCCTGAGTTCCACGCCGGCCTCCACAGCTTTGTCAGCTAAGAATGAGTCAAACTTGGTGCGAGAGGTCATGTAGACAAGTGGGTGTTTCGTTTCGAAGTTGAAGCAACTCTCGCCAACATGAATCCGTGTCGACTGGGCAGTAAATTCGATGAGTTCATCGGGTAAGCTGAAGTCGAGTAATTTGAGGACCTTCGGCGTTATGCCTCCGCCGCAGAGTTTGTTTCGCGGTAGCTTTTCCTTCTCGAGTAAGAGGGTCGTCAGCCCGAGTTGGGCTGCGGTTCTCGCAGCTGCTGCGCCCGCCGGACCAGCGCCCAGTACGATCAAGTCATACATGTGGGTGCCAACTCAACGTTTCGGACCCTGTTTCAGGGTCCTGATTCAAGCGATGTTCTTGAACCTTGCACTGACCCTTGCAGTCGGGCTCGATTAGGAAAAAGATGGGAGAGGACTACCCCCCCTCCAGGGGGGGGTCAGGTCACTTCTGCCCGGACGTGGGTGTTTTCCAAGTCACAGCGAGGATACCACCAATAACGCCCAAGATGAGGCCGATTCCGAAGCTACCCATTGCGCTTCCGAAGACGCTGAGCACCGAGAAGACTATGATCAATATACCCCATGTCGAGTGCTGTTCAGGTTTGTTGTTCAACATGAGAGCGCTGATGACTACTATGAGTCCGAAAATCAGACCCAGCACCCCAAGGAAACCGAAGCCGTAGCCAAGACCTCCCATCATTCCAAAACCCGGTCCCATCATACCGCCCCATCCACCATAGCCGCCATAGCCACCATAGCCGCCCATCATCCCGTAGCCGTAATTGCCCCTCCACGAACCGAACATAGTCATCGCACCTCCGCCTACTAGGATGAAGATGCCTGCGATTAGTGAAAGTATGAAGGCGGTCGTTGGTTTTTCTACCCCTGACATTGTCAGAAATCACCTCTGCTTAATTGAATTCGAATTCTCGTTCGCTTTCTCGGCGAAACTTTCACGATGCTCGCCAATGTTAGCCCGATCATTAGCATTACAAGAGCATATGGGAATTCAGGTACGGGAGTCGGTTCGCTTATGGTGACGGTTTGAATGTATGTTCCGTGCCAGCTATGATACCACACTTGACCGTTATCCCCCTTTACGCTAAGCATGCCAAACGGCTTCCCGTTCGACAATACATCAACATTGTAGTATCCGTAGAACGTATCGACATCTCCAGCTGAAGTACCCCTGAAGCTAGTGTCA
Organism: Candidatus Bathyarchaeota archaeon; assembly: GCA_963780265.1. Taxonomy (GTDB): domain Archaea; phylum Thermoproteota; class Bathyarchaeia; order 40CM-2-53-6; family 40CM-2-53-6; genus FEN-987. The sequence goes on along the minus strand of CAWABQ010000035.1, from coordinate 1,879 downwards.
AGATACTGTTGAGCTATCGTCTTCGCCTGTTCCGGCGTAACCGTCATGCTGCTCGTTAGCGTCTGCCGGTAGATACCCATCATTCCCCCCATCACACCATACTTCGTATTCCACATCAGGTTAGGGCCCGGTTCCGGCATCACAACGCCGCTCATCATCCCATTACCCATCATTCCACCAGTCCAAGGAGAACCGGGTTTCCAGATGAGCATCTGAAATGCGAAGATGCCCGTGCTCTTCTCGTAGTATGTGCCGTAGAAATTGTTCTCGTACTCCTCAACCTCGTGAAGTGCTAAGTCCTTATTCCCAAGTCTCGTCAGGTAGCTCTGGAACAGTTGCACTGCGCTATCAATGGTTATCGTCTGGGTTTGTGCATATACTCCAACGAGAAGGCTTGACAGAACGATAGCGACTAGCAAAACTGGCAAAGAGTTTAGAGACTTCAATCCGGCCATCCCTCTCGGCACAACTCATTATGCTGTGGAACCATCTTCAACAAATATGTCTTCCACCCATCCCGACGTTGACATGGCCCCTATTCTCCTTTGCCCTACGTGGCTTGCCCTAGTTTCGTCATGTACGTCCGAATCGCCTCAGTCGTCACAACTTCGGGATCAAAGTCCACTAGGACTGTATCAGTGACGTAGTTCACCGTGACCCGCTTAATGCCGTGAAATTTCCTTAATTTGTGCTCGACGATGTTGGTGCAGGACATGCATCCTAGGTTGAATAGCGAGAAGATTGCCTGGGCCTTACTTTGTTGACTGGTCCTTATTGTCATAGACTTCGCATATGAACTGTTCTCAGACTTTAGAACTTAAGTGGGGCGTGCACAGAGAAGAACAGTGTATTGCAGTTACATGTTGGGTATCGTGAGGGATACTGATCTGTCACTCATCTCTATCTTTGGTGTTACCCCTATCAATCCGAACATTGCCGTCACGTAGTGTACCAAGAAGATTGACCAGTTTAGTCCAAAATCGTGGATTAGAGTCAGGTTGTGTCCTTGCGCGTCCACCATTTCACTCATCTCGTAAAGGTGAGCATAGGTAGCAAGATAGCGCAGGTGGTCAAGTAGAGCCTTCATGTCGACCCGTCCGCTCTTAGCAGTTGCGAATGCCTGCGGCACCCCGCTGCCGGACGTCTTGGCCACTTCAATTACCTTGTCGGCGTCGAGGGCAGAGAGAAGGCCCCGGAAGGTTGAGCTGCTCAATTTGACAGTGCTGATCTTCCGAGCGAATCGATCGTAGTCAGCGTATTGTTTGAAAATCTGATTAACGAGAGTGTTCAAGCTTACATTTTGTGATTCTGCGTCCTTATCTATAGCTTGAAGGGCCGGTTCATCGATCCTGAAGGATTTCGGAACAGTTCTGTTCTTGCCAGCTCTAGGTGGCATGGGAGTCAGAGAACGAGACAACTTCTTGAGAATGTTAAGCTTACGGCACACCTTCGAAGGCGAATCGGCGGCCAGTTTGGGAGCGAGATGCCCAGTCATTCAGTCTGACAAAAACCGTTCGCCGCCTCTAGGCTAACCCTTACATATATTCAATCCAGATAATGCAGCATGGTGAAATTCGGATGGCAGTAGACCCAGTTTGTAGGATGAACGTCTCGGAGACACAAGCGAAATACAGCACTTCCCACAACGATAAGAAATACTATTTCTGCTCGGCTGCCTGCAAGGCAGAATTCGACAAGAATCCCACAAAATACGCCTGAGCCTTGAATTACCGTGCGGTAATTTTTACTAAGATTGTATTCTTTCGTTTCTGAACATACGCAAGACTCTGCAGTTCACTGTGTACGCTCCACTTAAGACAACCCTCCAGGCGTACTAGCACCAACTGGAGTCTATTACGATGGTTGAATGCGAACGCTG
>CAWABQ010000034.1:0-20271 GCA_963780265.1 Candidatus Bathyarchaeota archaeon | reverse complement strand
CAAGCGCCGATTCAACGCATTGCCGACAGGGTTTCCAGCTACTTCGTCCCCGCAGTCATCCTAATTGCCTCTGGAGCCGCGCTGGGCTGGTACTTCTTCGGAGGTTTACCCGTGAACTTCGCTGTCTTGGCTTTCGTTTCTGTCATTGTGATAGCATGTCCTTGCGCTCTCGGAATCGCCACTCCCGCCGCTATCTTAGTTGGAACGGCTAAGGGCGCTCAGAATGGCATCCTCATCAAAGGCGGTGAGCAGCTTGAGACAGCGCACAAGTTGCAAACAATCGTCTTCGACAAGACTGGCACGCTCACTCTTGGGAAACCTTCTGTAACGGACGTGATAGCCGCCAGCAACCACACAGATCTAGAGGTGCTGGAGCTGGCTTCCCTAGCTGAAAGAGGGTCTGAGCATCCTCTGGGTCGGGCAGTGATTCGAGCAGCAGAAAAGAAACACATCCGTATCCCCGATGCCTCATCATTCAAAGCAGTACCCGGGCAAGGCGTTGTGGCTGAGTATGGCAATCGCACTATACTCCTTGGAAATCGCAAACTGATGGCAAAATTCGAAATTGACCTCCAGGCTATTGAATCCGAGATATCGAACCTTGAAGAAGGCGGAAAAACCGTCATGGTACTGGCGAACGATAAGGAACCGATCGGTGTCATCGGCCTTGCGGACACTCTCAAAGATGACGCTGCTGAAACAATAAGGAAACTGAAGCGAATGAAAATCGAGGTAGTAATGCTGACTGGCGACAACATGCGCACTGCCAAGGCTTTGGCAGCCCAGCTTGGCATCGATAAAGTCGTGGCCGATGTTCTCCCAGAACAGAAGGAGAAACTCATCAAAGACTTGCAAAACGAAGGAAAGGTTGTAGGGATGGTCGGAGACGGCATCAATGACGTGCCGGCTCTTGCAGCCTCAAACATTGGAATAGCTATCGGAAGCGGGACGGACGTAGCAGTTGAAACGGGAGGAATCGTTCTAATCAGGGATAGCTTGGAAGATGTCGTGACTGCGATCGAACTCAGCAAGGCGACAGTCAGGAAGATTAAGCAGAACCTATTCTGGGCGTTCTGTTACAATGTGGCGCTCATTCCTATCGCAGCAGGCGCCCTGGTCCCATTCCTGGGCCCAGCAGTCTATAACTATCTACCCTTCCTGGCTGCAGGGGCAATGGCTACCAGTTCCGTGACGGTTGTTAGCAACTCACTCCTATTGAATAGGTTCAAACCCCAATAGCGATGATTTTTGGCATCACATCTTATGGATGCGACGTTGAAAATACCGCAAAAGCCGAGGCGATGTTCAGGGAAACTTCGGGCTTAGCGAGCCGTGCGGGCAGGCGTCAACGCATTCCATGCACATAATGCATTCGGGGTCGTTGAATTTTTCCCACGGCAAGTCGAGTATGTTGATTTGCATGGGGCATTTGACTTCACAGTGCGGGCACTTTTGGCATTTTACTGGGTCCCTCTTGATTCCGGCCAAGCTGTATTTCTGGAATACCGCCATCATTGCTCCTGTAGGGCAGGCGTAGCGGCACCAGAACCGTGGAACCTTCCAAGCTGCCCCAAAGAATCCTACGAGTATCAGTATTCTCAGCGCAAGTAATGGCGGGACTTGAGTCAAATAAACCCAGAACTGCTGAATCGTCGGTGGCTTTGTGAAGAAGGATGCGAAGTTATCTCGAGCCAGACTAATCAATGTAGGAACTACCCCGAACAAGGTGCCGTCCGGTGATATGGCGATGAACGGGCCTGAAGCTAGGACTCCGAGGGCGGTTTTGTAATCTGTTCCTGCTCCTAGGTAAAGCGCGAGCCCAAGTGTGCCGCTGATTAGGAGCGTTCCCAGGAATAGTAGGTACTTGAGTTTCTTTGCGCTGCGGTGGGTTCGCGGCGATACGAAGTCTAGCCGTCCTTTCAGGTTCGTTATGATGTCCTGTATGAAGCCGACCGGGCAGACCCAACCGCAGAAAGCGTGCCTTAAACGGCCCCTATCAGGAGCACAGTCCCAAGAACGATCCAGGGAAATTCCGGTTGTGCCAACTCAACTTGAATGAGGTCGAAAGAACTGTAAACCGCGGTAAATGGAGAGTTCACACTAGCTAAGATTGGGAGGCCGAAGGAGATGGCTTGGAGCTTCAGGTTAGGGAAAATCGCATTGAAGGCAAGCGCGTTCACCGCCAACAAAGAAAGCAGTTGAACGATCATTCTTGGGAGAGTCCATTTGAATTTGAACCTTCTCAGGTCTTCCACGGGTTGCGTCTGAGGCGTCTGAGCCAAACATGAAGCCTCATGGGAAAAGGAAAACGTATCCGCGGAGAATGTCAGTAAGCGCCTTGTATTCGTTGATGTATAGCCCAATCATCACGGCCGTCAGCCCCAACAGCAGAGTGAACGCGGCAGCAGTGTGCTTCAAGGAACCACTTCTCGACCTTGCGATGGATTTTGGTAGCGTTGAAACCAGCCTGTAATTAACCCTTTCCGACCTTCCACCCAAGTTGAGAATCGTGAAGTTAGGACGGTTCTTATTGCGCCACAAACCATTGAGGGCGATTGCAGAGGGAGGTCAACACTTTGTTTCCAAACGATATTGCGCTAGCAACCGATCTGTATGAGCTAACCATGGCTGCTGCCTATTTCGAGAATAGCGAAACCGCAGAAGCGACCTTCGAACTCTTCGTAAGGAACTTTCCAAAGAATCGCTCATATCTCATCGCTGCGGGCCTGGAGCAAGCCGTAGATTATCTAAAACGACTACGATTTAGAGACGAGCATATCAAATATCTGAGAAAAGACCCGAATTTCAAAAACGTGAGCAACGATTTCTTCCGTTACCTCAAGAAACTGAAATTTACCGGAGATGTATGGGCTCTACCTGAAGGAACAGTGTTCTTCACAAACGAGCCCATATTGCGGGTTACCGCACCAATCATACAGGCCCAGATCGTAGAAACCTACCTCTTATCTATCATCAACTTCCAAACTCTGATCGCCACCAAAGCCTCAAGAGTTGTGCAGAGTGCAAGAGGAAGAGGAGTGGTCGAGTTTGGTGGACGGCGCGCCCACGGCCCAGAGGCGGCGCTTCTGGCGGCTAGAGCTAGCTACATAGGAGGTTGCATCGGGACATCAAATGTTTTGGCGGGATACAGGTTTGGCATACCAACGTATGGTACTATGGCCCATTCATTCGTGATGAACTACGACTCAGAGCAAGAGGCTTTTGAGAAGTTCTCCAAGGTCTTTCCCTCCAACCCCGCTGTTCTAGTCGACACTTACGATACTCTTGAAGGGGCGAAAAGGGCTGCTTCCATGACGGTTGCGCCGTCACTCGTCAGGCTTGACAGCGGCGACCGCTACGACCTAAGCCTCAAAGTCAGGAGAATATTGGACGAAGCAGGTCTAAAGAAAACCAAAATATTCGTCAGCGGCGACCTCAATGAACTAGTCATAGACGAGCTAACCTCCAGAGGGGCCCCGATTGATGGTTTCGGAGTAGGCACGGAACTCGTGACATCCCGCGACGACCCTGCTATCCAAGGAATCTACAAGATTGTTGCGACTAAACGGAACGGCAAGACGAGTTATCGCGTCAAAACAAGCGAAGATAAACGAACAATCCCTGGAGCGAAACAAGTATACAGAACGTACTCAACAACGGGAGAAATTGAGGGGGATATAATAGCGCTCAACGATGAAGAAAAACCATTGGGGGCCGAGCCACTCCTCACCAAAATAATTCACCATGGGAAACTCATCCGCAGGCTGCCAAAGATCGATAAAATCCGGGATGGAGCGACTAAGCAGATCGCCCGCCTGCCTGCTAAGTACAAAGACCTCCGAACTTCTGAGGAACCACCCGTAAAACTAAGTCAAAGTCTTGAGAAACTAACCGAGTCCTTATACAACAACCCGAACCAAAAATAATCCTAGCTTTCTCGCAACTCTACTTTCCTGAAAACCTTAAATTGAAACGTCTTTTGTTACTCGCACAAACATTTGAGAGCGAACAAAAGAAACGGTGAGAATAATGACCCAAGGCATTCAGGGATTCGCTCCGCAAAAACGGATATTCTTGCATAGGGGTCAACATTTCTCGAGCGCTTGCCTTTCCTGCTCAGATTTTGCCAATTGCTGTGGAAGCAAGTCTACAGCAGAGTTCGGAACTGAATTTGATGGGGCATCACCGACCAAGAAAAAAGGCCTCTCGAGGCGTAACGCCCTAAAGATTATGGGTGGTGTTTCAGCAGCCCTCGCATTGGCACCATTCGCAGCCGCAGGCTCATTCCTCATCCCTACGATTTCCACGAAATTCAACCCAGTCCTAATCGCGAAGAAAGAGGACGTGCCTGTCAATGGGTCAACAGTTTTCTGGTTCCCGTTTACAACAGACCCGACCTACACGAACATGTTGATACATCTCCCACCAGACCTAGCCGCAAAACGGGACAAGAGTTCGTGGCCTACAACCGAACCTGCATACACCTCCAATGTCTCGTCTCCTACCTCTCGAATTCTGAAATCATTGGATGCCCATGCCATGGAAGTGAATATAGGCCCACAGACGGGTGGCCCGTTGCAGGCCCGGCTGCCCAAATCGGGCGCTACTTACCGAGCGTTAAACTGCGAATTGATGGTGATAATATTTACGCCGAATCCGTAAACCTGGATTTGATTGGATATGGCAGCGACACGCCCCCCTCCTAGTGAAGAGAAGAATCCTATCCAGCTCCTGATCGACTGGTTGAACCAGCGACTTGAGCGAACGATATTCATGGGGTTGAAGTTCACACTTCCCAGGAAATTTGTGAGTCCGCTGGGATTCTTGGGCTTTCTGACTTTCACAACCTTCGCGCTGCTTGGCATTTCTGGTGCCTTACTTATGTTATACTACAGTCCGACGGTTATTTTCAACACAGCAACTGGCGCGGTCACGTCGCCATTCGACAGTGTACAAAACATCAACAACGTTGTACCCTTCGGCTCAGCGCTGCGCAACATTCACTACCACGCCTCAAACGCCATGGTGCTTCTAGCCGTCGCCCATATGTTCTACCAGTATTTCTCAGGTCGGTACAAGCTACGCTATGAAGTTCTATGGGTGACGGGAATTGTCATCGGCATACTCACAATAATCGAAGCCTACACCGGATATGACTTGCTGCTAAACGTGCGGGGCATGCTTGCAATCAACATTGGCAGAGCCCTGGCGCGCAGTACACCGTTCATGGGACCAGAGGCCTTTCGACTCATGGCCGGAACCGGACTTGCCGACCTAATCCTGAGATTTTACGCAGTCCACGTCTTCATCTTCCCGATGATAATGATACTGATTATGATGGTCCACTTCCCACGCTACATGGTCTTGGACATCCCAGTTGTTTCAATGGTAGCGGGCGCCATAATGGTCATCGGCGGCTTGTTTCCGGTGGAGCTAGGAGCGAAGTTCATCCCCACGGCGGAGGCAGGTATCACAATGCCGGAATGGTACCTTACCGGCATGTATGCGATCATACGGACCGGAATAGACAAATTCCTCGCGGGCGCAGTCATTCCGATGATTTTTGTCATCGTCTTCTTGGTCGTCCCGTTCATAGACACGAGTAGAAAGTTATTCGTCCGCGACCGCCCCTTCTATACCGCGATGGGAGTTGCTGGGCTGGGGCAACTCGCATTGACGACGGTCTGGGGCTTCAGGGCGAACAACATTTTCTTCCCCCTCGATAGTATTCCCCAACTCGAAATTGACCCATTCATTTTCTTCGGCTCGGTAATCTTCATCGGCGCCGCTGCATACGCAATCGTCTACTTGTGGTTGAAAGCCACAGCCCCTCCGCCTGGCTTACGACCCATGCACGCGCGGAAACAGTTCCCAGTCTACAAACTTAGCCAGAACGAATGGCGGGCAGTAGTTATTTCGCTCCTCGGGTTCCAAGTACTCTTCGACATTTACTCGTTCCAAGCATTCCTGGCAAGTTTCAAGAACGTGGTTCTTTTGCAGATTGGCGTAGGGTTAATTGCGTTCGGGATATTGGTTCACCTCTATCGAATTGGGGCTGAATAGGGTAGGAGAATGCTGCAATGGCGCAAGCACAGACAGTTCAGGGACCATGGGTTGGGGCGACAGCCGTACTGCTGCTTCTCCTCATGGGGACTGGCATGTTCTACTACCAGTACTACGTTCTACCCTCTCAGATCGGTCCGCCGCATGTGCCTCAGAATATCACAATTAACATCGTCGCCCAACAGTGGGCGTTCATGGTTAACGGGACAATTGACACTCGCACTGTTCCGATCGTTGTTCACGTTGGAGATAACGTGACATTTCATGTTCACGGAATCTGGCAACAGGATCCGTCCTTTAACGAACACGGATTTTTCATTCAAGGCCTAATGGATACCCCAGTGACAGTTGCTAAAGATCACGACATAACAGTCACCATCGTTCCGACCCAACCTGGTGAATATACCATAATCTGCACAATCTTTTGCGGCGCAGGGCATGGAGATATGCATGGGCTTCTAGAAGTTCTTCCTTAGGAGCGCCGAGGATTGCAGATTACCGCAACGCAGACAGTGAAAAACTATGTTGAAGTCACGAAGCCGCCAATAGTCTTCCTACTTGTCTTTACCTCTTTAGCCACTATGATCATCGCGTGGAAGCAGACCCTTCTACCTCTAACTCCCGAGTTGCTTATCGTTGCCACAGTCGCAATAACCGCTGCAAGTGCAGGTTGTGACACACTCACGTCGTATGTTGACAGGGATATTGATGCGATAATGCACCGCACTAGACGCCGGCCCATTCCGAGCGGCAGGATTACTCCAACCAACGCACTCCTTTGGGGTCTATTCTTGGCCGACGATTGGGCTCGGATTGGCCTACTGGATCAATCCGCTATCATTCCTTTGGATTGCACTCGGCGTGCTCGACAACGTGGTTGTTTACAGCCTATTATTGAAACGGAGAAATCCCCTGAACATAATCCTAGGGGGGGTTAGCGGCGGGTTACCTGTTATGTTTGGCTGGAGCGCGGTCACCAACGGAGTGGAACTGCTTCCAGTCTTACTGGCGGCGTTGGTCGTGCTCTGGATTCCGGGTCATATCTGGAGCCTAGCCATATTCACCAAAGAGGATTACAAACGTGCCCGGGTTCCGATGTTGCCGGTGGTGACTAAGCTTCGGACTGCTTTGAGATGTATCGTCTCAACCGTTGTGCTGATGATTCCATTCTCACTTTGGATTTGGGTTGTGGGAAAGTTCGGATGGCTCTACTTGGCTGTTGCAACAGTATTCGGGCTCTGGGTCCTCTACATCAATGCCCAGCTGTTTCTTCATCCAGACAATGAGATGGCATACAAGGCGTTCAAGGTTTCAAGCCCTTACCTTTTCGCTTTATTCTTTGCAATGATAGTTGACAGCTTGATTCGCGCAGTGTAGCCTTAGGACATGAACGGGTGTAAGCCTCTTGGCGTCCTGCAGGTAATCACATCCTTAATTCCCTGAGTTCCAAGAAAGCGCAGCAACAGGTGGAAAAGTAGGTCATTCCCCATGAACCGGTCCGCTAGCCTTCTAAGATTAGTAGAAACAATCATCTCCTTCCCCAATACTTGCTTCCATTTTCTTTCGTACTCTGAAAGCGGAACCCCCTTCTGAACGTGGTCCGCGGCGACCTGCCCTGCAATCTCGCCCGTAATCATCGCGGTGGAAATGCCTCCCCCATTGGTCGGCATCACCATGCCCGCGGCGTCGCCAACAGCCATCACATGCTCAGAATAGGTCTTGGCCAAGGGTCCATCAACGGGGAGAACATCAGCGATCATAGGCCCAGGTTTTACCACCTTCAAGTTTCAATTTCGTCAGCGAACACTCATCGAGGAAGAAATGAAGGTAGCTTCTACCATCATGTCGCTTAGAGTACGAGGTTCGTATCCCGATGCCCACGTTTGCAGAACGGTTACCCTTTGGAATAATCCAGCCATAACCCCCAGGGGCTAATTCAGTCCCAAGATACATCTCTGTCACGGATTGGTCGACGGACAAGTCGGTCATTAAGTATTCATAATTTATCGCAACATTGTTTGGCGTCATGTAATCCTCTGTGAGAATGCCTGCTGACTTAGCCACTTTCGAAGGAAATCCATCTGCGGCGATGATCACCTCGGCTTTGACTGCATCCTCCCTAGTTTTACCTACCATCAAGTTGCCGTCCTCAGAAAATAAGTCAACGGGGGTCCGTAACTGAACTGTTCCCCCGAGTTTTTGGACTTCTTCCGCCATGTGTTGCTCTAGTTTGGTTCTGTCGAGAATGTATGCTTCGAAATCGAACTCGTATTCGCTACCTTTGGGCGATATGACACGGATGCTTTTGCAAACGTTATCCACGGCTTCCTGCGGAACATCGAAGACGTGCATGTAGTCACCGGCGCTAGGAAGCAGGTATGCCATCTCCTTTCGTACTGGAAAGTATTCACCGCACTTTACCGGTACGCCCACAACCGTCTTCTTGTCGAAGACTTGAACCGTTAGACCGAGTTTGAGTGCTTGCACGGCAGCGTATAGGCCACCTGGGCCAGCTCCAGCTACAAGTAGATCCACTTCCTTTCGCAAGTTTTCCGCCGCACGAAGGTTATGCTCATTGAACGGGCGATGGCGTCAATAAAATGGTTCGGTCACATTTCAAGGGCTCAGGCGGGTAAAAGGTAGTTTGCAACCTGAAATAGGTAGTTGAGAATGGGTCCTGGGTACAACCCCACGACCACAATAATTGCTGTACATGCCAAGAGCACAGCGACGAGTAAAGTTGGTTCGTGCAACCTGCCAGAGGCTAACGGTTCATCGAAGTACATTCGTTTGACCACCCAGCCGTAGTAGGCCATTGAGAATGCGCTGTTCAAGACCCCAGCCAACACGAGCCACCAGAGTTGCCCGTCTACAGCCGCGGTAAAGAGAACGAGTTTGCTCATGAATCCGCTGAGCGGCGGGACCCCGGCTAGTGCAAACAACGAAATGGTGAGCGTGAACGCCGTTATAGGCATGCGTTCCCCTAAGCCAGAATAGGAATCCAACGACGTTGTAGACATTCGACTGTAGACTGCAGCTGCCGCGACGAAGGCAGCCGTTTTCATTACCCCGTGGTTCAGAATATGAAACAGAGCGCCTGCTATCCCTATGGGGTTCGGCGCGGCGAGTCCAATGAGAATATAGCCAGCCTGGGCAATGCTCGAATAGGCAAGCATTCTCGTGAAACTCTTCTGCGTTAAGGCGGCAATATTACCGAGTGTCATTGTCAGAATCGCTATGATTGCAAATGTCCCGGACCAATCCATGCGAAGTGCAATCAAAGCAACTGTGAAGATTCTGATGAGAGCTGCGAAACCCCCGTTCTTGGTTCCGGCCGCAAGGAAGGCCCCGACAGTGATAGGTGCTCCTTCATAGGCGTCAGGGATCCACATGTGGAACGGCACAGCCGCGACCTTCATTCCAAATCCCGCTACGAAAAGGACCATTGCGAGAAGTGCTAGGGGGTCAAGTCTAGGCAGAGCTACTCCTAAACCCTGAGCAACGAGGTAAATGTTCGTACTCCCGGTTATACCGAAAGTAAGGGAGATCGCGTAAACAATCAGAGCTGATGATAACACGCTCAGGATGAAGAACTTCAAAGCAGCTTCATTCGAAATCGGGTCGTCCTTTTGTATTCCAGTCAGAACGTAGCTGGGGATGTTCATTAGCTCCCAGGCGAGGAACAGCGCGATCAGGTCTACTGAGAGTGAGACTAAAATCATTCCAAAGGTCGCGAGCAATAGCAGGGCAAAGTATGTGTCAAGGTTCTTGTTGGCACGCATATAGTAAATGGAAGCGACGCCAATGAGCAACGTGATTCCAACAAAGACGGCGGCGAAGTAAACAGAAAAACCGTCGATGGAAAGAACCTTGAGGATCAACTGCGGCTGCGGAAAGCCTTGGGTCAACGTTACCGCTATTGCGCCAAGAGTCACGAACAGCCCCAAAATAGACCAGTAGGGAACAAGAGAGCGAACACGAATCCTATTCGACAAGCCCTGAACCAGAGGGACAAGAATGCTGAAAAATGGGAGTGTGAAAAGGAGGAGGGCCGTCGTAAACTGCATCAGCTTCGCCTTTCCAAGAATGCCCTAGGTGAAATTCCTTCACGTAAATAACGTTTCGCAGTGAGAGACCAAACGTTTTTCTTGATGACTCTGCGTTCCATGGCGACTTCCGGAAACTTGTGATTAAACGATGTCTGGGTTAGAACCGATCAAGATGATTGTCGACGCTGAGAAACAAGCGGCGGAAATGCTCGAGAAGGCCCAAGCGAAGGCGAGTCAGATTCGTAAGGGCTTGGACACGCGCATTCGAGGGGAGCGGGAGGAGACTTTGAAGTCAGCTAAGAAGGAAGCTGATGCCATTGTTGAGCGTGCAGAAAGTGATGGAAAGCTGGAAGCGGGGACCTACGAGAAAGAAGCTGTACCAAGAATAAAGGAAGTTGTTGCCAAAGCCTCCGCAAGAAAAGGGCGTGCTGTCGACAAACTCGTTAGCATCGTTTTGGAGGGTAACGCATAGTGTCCGAGACCGGTAAGTTCACGGAAGACATTTTGGCAGTCGCGAAGGAAAAATCCCAAAGCATAATCACGGAGGCAGAGACTGAGACGCAGCGAGCTTTGGAAGAAGCAAAAGCTCAGATTTCAATGGAAGCTCAAGATATCGTTCGCAATGCCCGAACTGAGGCAGAGGCGGTGAAGCGCCGCGAGACGAGTGAGGCTCGCCACAGGGTGAAACTTCAGGAACAAGGGGAGAAAAGCAAGATATTGACAGAGGTCCTGGAGGCGACCAAGAAACGCGTCGTTGAAATTGCGAATGAAGAGGGCAAATACCTCCCTTACTTGGCGGCTTATATTGAGAGCGGCATTCGCGAGCTTGGTCTTGAAAACGTCACCGTCCACCTTAATGCTGCTGACCTGAAACGAATTGATAGGGGCAAGCTTGAGCGCGAAATTGTCATACGGTTGGGGAAGACAGCAAAAATTGAATGGTCAAATGAGCCGATTGAAGCCCTAGGCGGAGCGGTCGTATCTAGCAGCGACGGCCGAACTCGAATAGTCAACACCTTGGACGAACGGTTTGAGGCATTGGAGTCCAAAATGCTCGTCGAAGCCGGAAAGCTACTCTTTGGGGAATGAGTACACCCTAGCGAGCTAAAGGTGCAAATGACAGGAGCAGGAAGGTACGCGGAGCTAGCCGCCGCCGTCCGCTCCTTCAAAGCCGAAATTATCCACCCAAGCCAGATTGAACGACTTATCGAAGCTGGCTCTCTTTCCGAAACCGTTAACATACTGACCGGGGGCCATGTGACGACTGCCGACAGCTCCGACCTCACACCCGTAGAGTCTTACCTAATTCAGAGGATCATAGAGATCACGCATAGGTTAGCAGCGTACGCTCCTCACGACTCCCGAGGCCTCATAAAATTGTTCGCGGCTTCGTACGAGTATTCGTGCGTTAAAGACATACTGAAGTCAATTGCTGACGAGGTTGAACCTGAGGAAGCAATGAGATATGTTGTGCCGGCTGGAAGATTCACACTTGAAAAGTGCAAGGAGCTAATTGAATCACACAACCCAACCAGGGTCGTCGAAACTTTAGGTGACGAGGCACTCAAACGCTTCGTAACGCCGAAGCTAACGGCCGAGAGGGGTGGAATCCTTGCAGTCCTCGCGGTGGACCAATATTATTACAACCGGTTGTGGTCTGCGACCAATCTACCCGACCCATTGGACGCGCAGTCGCGAGGGGCTTGGTCGGAGAAGCAATCGACCAACTGAACATACTTCTGTCGTTTCGCGACGCTTGGTCGGTCTCGACGCGAGAGCTACTTCGGACATGATGATACCCGTAAATTACGCCCTGGGCCACGCGTTCAGCGAACTCGGCGAGGCTTCGAATGCGCAGAACCTTATGCGTGTGCTTGACAAAACGCCCTACGTCCATTCCCTCGAGTTGGTTGGACCAATCGATGGCGTGGCGATTGGGGTTGAACGTGCGCTGAAGCGAGACCATGCAATCAGTTGCCTAAACGCTTTTGCGGGGTCGCCGTTCAATGTTGGGCTCGCGTTGGCTTTCCTGTTCCTCAAGAACTATGAACTGCACGACCTCTTTAGCGTAATCAACGGAAAGGCAAACAACGTTCCCGCAGAAAGGGTGTTGGAATCGTTGATTTTGCAGCGCAGTTAATTGAGCAAAGGATTATAATGCCAATCAAGTTCTTAGCGGCTCGATAGGTGCTGAGTAGTGAAGCCCAAACGCGGATTGATTTTGAGCTTCTTCATGATGTTAGTCGGCGTTATCGCCATTTCTTCGATGGCGGTTCTCGCTTTCTCCCAGGGCCCAACCCAAGCCGCTCAAGCCGTTGCGAGCGATAAAGGCCTGTTCCTTGTCGGTGCAGGGATCGCAGCCGGGTTAGCCTCCTGTGGTGCGGGCATAGGCCTCGGAACCGCCAGCGCAGCAGCTATCGGAGCCATCGCCGAGAAACCTGAAATGCTGGGCAGGACGCTACTGTTCGTCGTGCTCATCGAAGCAATTGCAATCTATGGCCTGGCAATGTTCTTCATCATCTACTCGAGAATCTAGAGTTCAATGAAGGGTGTCGCAGAACTCAAGGAAGCCGTACAAACAAAATCCCTAACCGCCTCAACCCGAGCTCTAGGCCATCTTGCCGAAGGCCTTGCTTACAAGCTGGGGCCTCCCTATACAGAGATAATTGATTTCAAGGCAAAGGAAGAGGACGGCCGATTTGCTCTTCACTTCGAGGCAAAGCTGGGTCTCCATTATTCTAACCTAGCGAACCAAGAAGAAGGTTTGGTATTTGTGATAAATTCGGTGGAGAAGCTTTCTCTGATTCACCGACCCCACCTACCCACGAACTCTTCTACGCTGGAGTAATACGATCCTTCCAGGTTTACGGCTACGGCGGCGGATGGAAAGGAAACGCGATAACGGCGCAGAGGGAAGTCATGGGGAACATGGGAGTTTCCTCGAAATCCCTCAACGAAATTAACTTGGACAGCTTCTTTGAACAGCTGGAAAGTAGGTGAAGCTCAATCAGTGTGGCATAGACTGAACGGCTGGAAGAATCACACTAAGCAATGGGGCCGGATAGAGTCCAAGGATTAGCAAAGGAACAAGGAAGATGGCCAGGGTTATCAGGGTATAGTAAGGCGCCTCCCTAGATTCCATAGCCTTAACCAGGGGCGCAAACAGGACTCGACGCAGCATCCACACAAAGTAACCTGCAGTTATACCAGGAACGAGCACCGCAACAGCGTAGAATGGATTAACGGAGATGCCAGCCAAGATTATTGTGTATTCACTGATGAAGTTGCTGAACCCAGGAAAACCCATCGCAGCCAATGAAGCTAGTACGAGTAGAAAGCTCGTCTTCGGCATGGAGTTTCCGAGGCCACCGAGTTCTCGGATTGTACGTGTTCCCATATGTTCGTGAATTACTCCTGACATCAGAAATAATGCCCCGATGGCCAAGGCGTGATTGAACATTTGGAAGACAGCGCCGCTAATTCCCGGTGTGGTGAGAGTGAAGGCGCCGAGGAGGATGTAGCCCATGTGGCTTATGCTCGTAAAAGCGACCATCCGCTTGAAATCCTGCTGAACCAGCGCCACGATGGCTCCGTAAAACATTGTTACAAGCCCAAACCCGATGAAGACAGGGGCGAGGTACTTGGAGGCTTCAGGCATAAGGAAGAGATTCATTCGGATGAAACCATACGCACCCATTTTCAGAAGCAGGCCAGCCAGCAGGACGCTGATCGGGGCGGGGGCCTCGACGTGAGCATCAGGTAACCAAGTGTGAAATGGAACTATCGGGAGTTTCACACCGAACCCTATGAAGAAACCGAGCGAAATCAGGATCTGAGCGGGTAGGGGCAGATGGAGGTTCAGAAGGTCCATGAAGTTGAAGGTGTGGGGGTTTGAAAGCACAAAGAGCGCTATGAAGCTCAGGAGCAGCAAAATACTACCTACGTGCGTCATTATCAAAAATTTCATTGCCGCATATTTCTTATGCGGCCCGCCCCACACACCGATGAAAAAGAACATTGGGATTAGGACGAGCTCCCAGAACACGTAGAAGGCGACAAGGTTCAGGGACGTGAAGACCCCGATAATTGCACCTTCAAAGAGAAGGAGCAGTGCATTGTACTCTTTCACCTTTGACTTAATCTGCTCCCAGGATCCGGCGGCAGACAAGGTTGTCAAAAGCGACGAGATGATTAGGAGGGGTAGGCTGATGCCATCTATCCCAACCACGTACGTCAAACCGAAATTTGCGGCCCAATCGTAGGTTTCAGTAAGTTGGAAACCCGGCCTGCTCCAGTTGAAGGTTAGGAAGATGAAGAGAACCACCACGATTGTGGCGGAGGAGATCAGGATTGTTAGGGCTTTGGAGACTTTGTCCCCCACATACCCGGCAAATATACGACTATTGCCCCGATGAAGGGCATGAAGATTAGGAGAGATAGTAGGTACAAGCTTTTTCCTCATGTCAAGAAGAACAGTATCGCCACTACTAACGCGAACAATCCGAGCGCGAAGACCGCAACGTACTCTTGCGGGACTCCAGTTTGAATTCTCCTCAGTGCGGATGATAATTTTCGGCCTGTTGAAGCGGTTCCGTTGATCCATCCGTCAATAAACCCTAGGTCTATTCCGCTGGCCGCCCTTCGAGACATCGATGGACGCTAGGGCCACTGCGCCGCTGATTTTATCGAAGAACCCGGTCTCAATCGTGTTCCTCAAAGCGGTTGCTGCGGATAGGGTTCCGTAGACGAAGATGCGGTAGTATAGTGGGTTGATGTACCAGCGATTCCAGAGAAAATTGTAGAGTGCACGCGCGAAGCCTCCCTCGCCAACAATCGAAGTCGATTTCAGTCGACCTGAAATGTAGATTAGATAACCGAATGTTCCCCCGACGGCCAACATTATCAGGGAACCGACGTCGCGGTTAGGACGGCGCTTTGCTCCACCGCTGGGTTGAGCTCAGAGGCTTGGTGCCATCAATGGGGTTGTCGTTAAGGCCAGGGCGTGGGTGAATCGCGGATTCGACGAACGGCCCCGCCAAACCGATCGCTACAGTTGCGATTGCCAGAATCAAGTATGGAGCCCACATTAACGGTGGGGCTTCATGCACGTGGTGTCCCTCTTCTTCCAACTTCTTGACATGTTCACTCTTCGGCGCGATGAAGACCAAGCCGATTACTTTGAGGCTGTAAAGAAAAGTCAAGGCGACCGTTCCCCACGCAAGCAGCATCAATGGCATTTGCCCGGTCAAGACGGTCGCGGAGATTACAGCGTCTTTGCTCCAGAATCCGCTCAGTGGGGGCACTCCTGAAAGTGCAAGCAGGGCAATTACCATTGAGGCGAATGTGATTTTCATTGATTGACGTAGCCCTCCCATATCATGCATGTACCGTGATTCAACGGCATGCAAGATTGCTCCCGCTGCGAGAAACGCCGCCGCCTTGAAGATTGCGTGGGTCATCAGGTGGAAGATGCCTGCCGTTAGGCCTGTGAGAAATTCTGACGCTAAGCCTCCGGCTCCAATGCCGAGCATCATGTAGCCGATTTGGGAGATTGTGGAGTATGCGAGAAGTTTCTTCAACTCCTTCGATACCACGGCTTGAGTGGCCGCCATGAAACATGTGAAGGCGCCAACCCAAGCAATAGCCTCGAAGAAGTATGTGGGCTGACCGTACTGCAAAACTGAGTTGTAGAACATCGGGCCCGCCCTTCCCGCTAGATACACGCCTGCCGTAACCATCGTGGCCGCATGGATGAGTGCTGAAACTGAGGTTGGGCCAGCCATAGCATCGGGAAGCCATTCATGCAACGGGAACTGCGCCGATTTACCAATCGGCCCCCAGAAGAAGAGTAAGGCGACAGGAACCAGCAGGCCCAATCGGCTTAATGGCAAGGCCCACGAGACGTTTTGGGACAGGTCAACGAAATTCAATGTGCCCGAATAAGCGTAGATCATGAACATTGCAATTAGTAGGCCGATGTCGCCGATTCTCGTGACGATAAGGGCTTTCATACCGGCATGGCTTGGAGAATAGGCCATGGGCACGTTCAGCGATTTGTCGCCAACGGTTCCAACCCATTTGTCAAGCGGATCCTTGTACCAATGCCCGATCAGTGCGTACGAGCAGAGGCCTACGCCTTCCCATCCGAAGAAGAGTTGAAGGAGGTTATCGGACATTACGAGGAGTAGCATGCTGCCTATGAAGAAGTTCATGAAAAACCAATACCGGGTTAAGCCGTCGTCGCCTTTCATGTAGGCGAGGCTGTAGACCATTATGAGAAAGCTGACCCATGAGACGACGTTCGCCAAGATTATGCTGAGTGGGTCAAGAAGAATTCCTGCTTTGATGTTTAGACTCGTTATCCAATTGACTTGAACATCCTGCACTGAGCCAAACATGGCTGATGGAATCAGTAGCGCCGCCGAGACTGCCCCAAGTAACGCAAATGCAACCGAACCGTAGTCTCTGACTTTCGGATGTATGCGCGCCATCAACGGAGTCAGGACAGCGCCGACGAATGGTAATGCCCAAGTTAACCAACCAAAGATTTCGTTCAAGCTCTAACCTCCCAAGATCACTTTCACTACGGGTAGGAGTAGCTTCTCCACGAGGTCTGGGTATACGCCCAGAAGAAGTGAAATTGCAGCGAGCACGAGAAGTGGCCCGGTTACTGTCCACGGGGCCTCGGTAACATTACTCAACTCATCTGGCAATTTGCCGAAGAAGATACGCTTCACAGCCCAAAGTGAATAGCCTGCAGTTAGCGCTGTCGAGACGACTGCCAAGAATGAAAGGCCAATCCGCAGCATTGAATTTAATGTGAATGCTTCGTTGAAGCTCCCCGCAAAGATTAGGAATTCGGAGATGAAACCAGTTGTTGGAGGGATGCCCATTATGGTCAGGAACCCAATTAGTGCAGCGGCGGCTGTGATAGGCATCTTCGAAGCGAGGCCGCCCATCTTGCCTATGCTACGCAAGCCATGAGCCTGCATAATTATCGTACCCGCCACCATGAAGAGGATTCCTTTCCCAAGTCCATGTGTGACATATTGAAACATGCTACCAGAAACTCCTAGAATTTGGTAAGATGAAATGCCGAGCAGGATGTACCCCATCTGGCTTACACTTGAGTAGGCCAGCAGTCGTTTAATGTCGTCTTGGACTAGCGCCATGGCTCCGCCGTAAAACATTGTAACTACTGCCCAAACCGCGAGTGCCGTGGAAATTTCAAAGAAAGCGGTAGGCAGAATTGTCATGACAAGTCGTACAATCGCGTAACCGCCTATTCCAATCATTGCCGGGGATAGGAGAGCGCTGATTGGTGTAGGGGCTTCCGCGTGTGCGTATGGTAACCAAATGTGCAATCCAAATACTGCCATCTTGACCAGTAGTCCCACTACCATTAAGCCGACAATCCAAATTCGTAGATTCACTGGGATGGTTAGAGGCAACGATCTTCGCCAAGTCGAACGTTCCGCTAAGATATCCGACCGACAGGATTCCGGCGAGGAAAGACAATGCGCCGATGTGTGTCCACATGAAGTACATGAAGGAGATTCTGTCTCTGTCACCGTACCCCCATTTTGCTATTAGAAAGTAAGATGGTATGAGCATGAGTTCGAAAAACAAGTAGAATTCTATGAGGTTCGTTGCTAATACAGCGCCCATCATTCCCACAGAATAGAGTGTGAAGAGTGCGTAGTAGAGGCCGAACTGTTTCTTGTCATCGCCAATGATGTGTTGCATGTAGGTCATCGAGTAGATGGCCATCAAGGTGCACAGTAGGGCGATTGTGAAGAGAATTGGAACACTCAAGCCGTCGGCGTTTAGGCCAAATAGCCCGATAGGACTCCAGTTGTAGAATTCCTGAACCCCGCCCTTCCAGCCTGCGAGAAGCGTTAAGAAAGTCGAGTAGCCGAGCGCGATGAAGGCGAACCACCCTGCTTTCGCTCCCCATCTAACGCCCGCGGCATATGTGATGAAAACGAAAAGAAGTGGGACTAGAAGAATTTGAAGGACCTGCATGTACACTGGGTTTCATCCCTTTAGCTTGTTCAGTTTCCTTACGTCTATTGAGCCGTTGAGTCTGAAGGCGACAAGAATAAGGGCCAAACCGACCGCCGCTTCCATCGCGGCAGCTGCGATGGAGTAGAATACAATCACTTGGCCTGACACCTGAGGCGGGCTCGTGTATCGCGTAAAGGCCGCGAAGTTCAGGTTAGCAGCGTTCACGATGATTTCTATAGCGAACAGGATGCGTATTGCATTCCTTTTCACGCTAAGCCCATAGATGCCGATTCCGAGGAGCGCCGCTGAGACAATTATGTAACTGGTTAAGGCGACCATTTACTGTCCCTTCTCCAATTTCGCTAAGACCAGCGCGCCGAGAAGTGCGGCGGACAATAGTAGCGCGAGTATGACGAGTGGGACGGGGTAGTCAATCGCAAGTACAGGCCCCAGTTCGGACACCGGCAGGTTTGCAGGGGGCGCCGTTGTCGGCAGGTTGGGTCCTGCGAGAGCCGCGACGCCAGCTATCGATACTGCCAACAACCCTGCAATCCATAACCCAATCGAACCTTCGCCGCCCTCTTCATGCTCTTCCGTTTCCCCCACGACTTCGCGCCGTACTAGCATGATCGTAAAGAGAATTAGGACAACCACGGCGCCAACGTAAACAGCGATCTGAAGCATCGCAAGGTAAGGTGCGTCCAGGAAAACGAAGAATCCTGCAATACCTATGAAACTGATTGCAAGCGAGATGGCTCCATAGATGAGTTCCTTCGCTTGCAGAGCCATGATTGCAGCGAGGAGGGTCACGGTGGCTAGAAGGATGAACGCGATGTCAGGTGGGATAGCTATGTCCACCAATTCAAAGCCCCCACATTGAGAGCACGCCCGTGTTGAGCAGGAGGACTGTCAGGAAGACATTGGCGAGGGCGATGATGAGCAACCGTGTCCAGCCCAGTTTGATTAGCATGTCAACACGAATCCTTGCGTAGACTCCGCGAGGTATGATTATGAAAGTCGCGACGATCAGGGTCTTTAGGATGAACCAGACTGGTTGGGGAAGAAACGCCGGCCCCCACCGACCACCGAGAAAGAGCACCGTCACAAGTGAGGACATTAGGTACAGTTTCATGTATAGCGCCAAAAATAATACCATGAAAATTGCTCCGCTGGATTCCGTATACCACCCAGCAACGAGTTCAGGTTCGGCTTCCGGCAAATCGAAGGGCAGCCTCTCAAGTTCAGCCATGATGGCTATGAAGAAAACAACGAATGATAGAAATGCTGGAACCATGAACCAGATCTTTTGCTGTGCGTTCACAATGTCAACCAAACTGAGTGAACCGGCGAGCAAGACGACGCTGAGGGCAGAAATCCACATCGGAATTTCATCAGCCACCTGCTGAAATAGGGACCGCAGCCCTCCCAGGAACGGATACTTGCTATTGCTCGCCCAAGCAAAAATCAGTATCATGCTAGGAAACAGGGATGTCAAAGCGAACACAAACACTAATCCTACATCCAAGTTCGCGATTACCCAATGTTGCCCAAATGGAATCACTGCGAATGGTACCGCGGCGAAGAAGACTAGCGCAAGTGGAATCCAGATGAAAAGTGGTTTATTCGCCTTGTAGGGAATCATAACTTCTTTGAAGATCAGTTTGACTCCGTCCGCAATTGGCTGCAGTATTCCTCCGGGCCCGCCGGCGTACAGCGGGCCAATCCTGAGCTGAATCCTCGCCAAGACTTTTCTTTCATACCATGTCAGGAACATGACAACTAACATCAGGTGAATGAATCCTGGGAAGAGGACGATTGTGATGAATGTGTGCGAAGTGATAACAGCGATGATGAAGGGAAGTATGTCGGCGGGTGTCGCGGGAAGATTTACCAAACTACCAGTTCTCCCGGTGAAGTGCCAAATGGAGCGCGTAGCCTAAGGGCGCTGCCAGCAGAAATAGAAAGAGTAGCACTAGAAATGAAGCATCGAGGGGGATCGTCCTGTAACTCATTCCCCATGCAAACAGAAACATTCCGACGACATCAAAAACAACGAACATGAGCAGGTACGGATAGTACTGCATGACCAATCGTGTTCTCGCCTCCCCTTGCGGAACTTGGCCGGATTCGAATGGCATGTCGCAGAAAAGGG
>CAWABQ010000033.1:0-74303 GCA_963780265.1 Candidatus Bathyarchaeota archaeon | reverse complement strand
GGTGGTTCGCCACGCGTGCCATTACGAACAGGAGGTCTGAGAGGCGATTTATGTACGGTACCATTTGTTCGTTTATCGCCTCAACTTTGCTAAGGGTAACGACCCGTCGCTCCGCTCGTCTCGCAACCGTGCGGGCGTTGTGGAGTAATGAGCCGGCCACGCCACCACCGGGCACAATGAAGGCCTTCAGGGGAGAAAGCTCAGCTTCAAACTTGTCAATCGTTCTCTCCATGGCCGCGATCTTCTCGGCTGTGATTCGTGGAACGTTACGTTGCTGATGGTCGCCTGTGGAAGCTAGATCTGCGCCCACTACGAAGAGGTCTTTCTGTAGCTCTGCCAGTAAATCATCGAGTTCCCGGTCGTGTAGAAATGCTCTTGCGATTCCGAGGACTGAATTAAGTTCATCAACGCTCCCGTAGGCATCCACGCGTAAGGAGTCCTTCGGAACCCGAGCCCCGCCAACTAGACCCGTTTCGCCTTTGTCACCCGTTCGAGTGTATATCCTCGCCAATTTCGAATACTCGCTGCTAAACAGGCGATACAGCAATTTAGAGGCGTTGGTACGTAATTGCTGTGGCGAGTAGGATTGAAGATCGGTGTACTCTTAGACGAACCCAGGATCCTTCCTGGCTTTGACTACACATTCTACGAAGTGAAACCATCGAGCGGAAGAATCCACCAACCGCTTCCGCAAGCATGGAACGTCGTAAACTGCTTCGCCGACAACACGATCACCCAAACAAAACCTGAACTGGTCGCAACTTCGAAAGGAAAAAGAGCAGTAAGGGGAACGCCGAAGCGTTTTCTGTGGGACTGGATTTGCCCGAGCCGGCATGAATACCGAGACTATTGTTTGAAAACCATCCAGGACATTGCACGGCAAAACGTGGCGGGGATTCGTTTGGATAGCGTATGCTTTCCCCGAGAAGGATATTGTGACTGCTCGGTTTGCAAAGACCTGAGCGTAAAGAGTGGTATGGATTTCCTAGAATGGCGTGCCAGTCAAATAGAGTCTTTCATTCGTGCAGTGCGTGATAGCATCTCATGCGGCCTAGGCCTCACATTGGAACCCGACCCTTGCTATGGAAAGGAGAGATTCGGTTTGGACCTAGAAAGGGTATCAACTTACGTTGACTTCATTTCCACACCACTTTACATGGATTATTCAATCGTCTATTGGCTGGACATAATCGCAAACTGTTTCCGACGCAAAATATCGAAGCCCTACTTCATTGAGCTCTACGCCGGGCACCCAAGAGCACCTACAAAGCATCTCGTATCCGCGTTGGCTGTGGCTTCTGGATACGCTGACTGCGTCGTCCTCTCGACGTATGAGGCGAGCATCGCAGAGAACCTTCAACGAGAAATGGTTCGAGACAAACAAGTGGCGAGCTTTTTCGAGGAGCGCGAATGCAGCAATATGCTGGAGGTTCTAAATCGATGGCGGGAAATTCTGTGACGAGTATTTTGGCACACTAGTTCAACGTACATTTTTGTACGCTGTAGCTTTAAATAAAGTAATGTTGTCAAAGATGAGCTATCACGTTACAGCCGAGGAAGCTAAAATGAGGTATAGCCTTTGGGTGGCGCGCCCAACAACTGACCGCGCAAACAGAGCATAGGCTGAAGCTTCAGAAGTTTCGGTACTCCACAAACCCTTTGCAAACATTTCGAGCACTTAGCAATCAAAGCGAATATTGTTACCTGCTCGAATCTGCTGAAGGCCCAAGAAAACTCGCGCAGTATTCTTTCATTGGCTTCTCCCCTGAAAGAATCGTCGAGGTAAAGGACGGCCGCTACACAGAGACGCCCACCGGAGAAAAATCTGCGACAGTTCAAACAAATGACCCTTATCTCCCGCTTCGGAGAATACTGGCTGAAAACTTCACAACATATCATGGGTTCCGGTTCGTAGGTGGCCTGGTAGGCTACTTCTCCTACGATGCAATTCGTTATCTGGAATCGTTACCCAATCAAGCCTCCGATGATCTTAAACTTCCGGACTTCGAGTTTGGAGTCTATGATGATGGGTTTGTATTCGACCACTTAACCGGCCAAGCTTACTATTACTGGTACAACAACAACAGGTTGAGAGAGATTGAACGACTTCTAGCCCAAAAAATTACGCCAACAACCCTGATTGTTGATGGGCCGCGGGTAAACCTGAGGCAAGAAGAATTCGAATCAATGGTGGGCGATGCGAAGCGTTACATTAGAGCTGGAGACATATTCCAGGTCGTACTTTCAAAACGCTTTGAGTTTTCGTTTAAAGGAGACCTTCTCGGTTTCTACAAAGTATTGCGGGAGATCAACCCGTCTCCGTACATGTATTTCCTGAAAATGAGAGATCGTGCGATAGTGGGCTCAAGCCCCGAGATGCTCGGGAGAGTTGACAAAGGCCGCGCGGAAACCTACCCAATAGCCGGAACGCGTCCCGTCGGAAAGAACGACAGAGAAGACCAACGCTTGGCGGATGAGCTACTGAACGACCCGAAAGAACAAGCCGAACACATTATGCTCATCGACTTAGCTAGGAACGACCTTGGAAAAGTCTGCCAGTTCGGAACGATTGAGGTCCCGGAGTTCATGGTCGTCCAGAAATATAGTCACGTTCAGCATATAGTCTCACGGGTTTCGGGCCAACTGCGGCCGGACTCCGACGCGCTCGACACATTCAAAGGGATCTTCCCCGCCGGAACAGTCTCCGGAGCGCCGAAAAAGAGGGCAATGGAAATCATCGACGAGCTGGAACCATCACGTAGAGGACCATATGCTGGCGCAGCCGGCTATTTCTCCTACAACGGCAACGCGGATTTCGCAATTACAATCAGAACTCTAATCGCAAATGGGGACAGGGCCTACATACAAGCTGGAGCAGGAATCGTCGCGGACTCTCAACCGAGACACGAATGGTTTGAGACAGAAGACAAGGCCAAAGCACTCATGCACGCCCTGAAAGTTGGAGGAATCTGAAATGAAGGTATTGATTATGGATAATTTCGATTCGTTCGTATACAATCTCGCCCAATACGTTGGACAGCTGGGAGCTGAACCTTTCGTTTACCGAAACAATCAGGTCACGTTGCGCGAAGCCGAACAACTGAACCCTGACCGAATCATCCTATCCCCAGGCCCAGGCAGGCCTGACGATCGCAAATATTTCGGAATTTGCTTGGACATAATAAGGAAAATCAGCCCACGCGTTCCAACGCTCGGAGTATGCTTAGGGCATCAAGGTATCGCCTACGCGTTCGGCGGATCAATAGTGCCCGCGAAAAAGTTGATGCATGGAAAAACTAGTTTGATCGAGCATCAAAGCGACGGTTTGTTCAAAGGCATAGAAAACCCTCTCCGCGCAACTAGGTACCATTCCTTAGTTTGCGGAAGGAAGAGTTTTCCTAAGTGCTTGGAAGAAACCGCCACTTCCACCGACGACGGTGAGATCATGGGATTGCGCCACCGTGAGTACCCCATTTACGGCGTCCAGTTCCACCCCGAATCCATTCTGACTTCTGAAGGCCTAAAGATCATGAAAAATTTCTTGGATGGACCCTCAGAATGATTAGAGAAGCTATTCAACTATTAGTGGACCGAAGAGACCTCTCCTTTGAACTCGCGCAACAATCAATGCGGGAGATTATGGCAGGGGAAGCAACACCGTCTCAGATCGGAGCGTTCCTAACATCGCTTCGAATGAAAGGGGAAACTGTCGAAGAGATAACCGCCCTCGCGATGGTAATGCGGGATAATGCTGTTCGAATCAACCCTAATGTCAACGGCAGGACGGTTGATACCTGTGGCACAGGAGGAGACCGGTTGAAAACGTTCAACGTAAGCACCGCGGCAGCCCTTGTCGCAGCCGGCGCAGACGTACCCGTTGCAAAACACGGCAACCGCTCGGTCACCAGCAAATGCGGCAGCGCGGACGTCTTGGAAGCGGTTGGTGTCAACTTGAACGTCTCACCATTAACTGTCCAGAGAGCGATAGAACAGGTAGGAATCGGTTTCATGTTCGCGCCTGCATTCCACCCGGCAATGAAGAACGCAATCGTTCCACGACGGGAAATAGGGGTTCGAACAGTCTTCAACATCCTCGGCCCCCTCACAAACCCCGCCAACGCAAACGCGCAAGTCCTAGGAGTCTACGACCCACAGCTTGTCGAACCCATGGCGAAGGTGTTGCAGAAACTCGGCACCGAAGAAGCCATGGTAGTCCATGGCATTGACGGCTTGGACGAAATATCAACCATAGGCAAAACAAAGCTTGCATGGCTGAAAGACGGACAGACCACAAGTAAAGAAATTACTCCGCAAGACCTAAACCTCAAGCAAGCGCGACCCAACGAGATTTCCGGCTTTGATGTCGAACAAAGCGCCAGGCTATTGGTCAACATAATCAATGGGCGGGAGGACAAACTCTCGACACAGCTTCAGATGGTTCTTGCAAACGCCGCAGCTGCAATAGTAGTTGGGGGGAAGGCGGACGACTTGGCGACAGGTGTGGAGGTTGGCCGCGAAGCCATAGCAAGTGGAAGAGCGTACGATAAGCTGAAGCGGCTAATCGCATGCACAAACGGCGACGAATCCAAACTCGAAAGGATAGAATCACAAAATGCCTGATTTCCTAAGGAAACTAATTGAAGATGCCAGAAGAAGGGTTAGCACTGGACACTATGATGTCAGGGAGACTGTAGCGCACGAACCCGTCAGCCTCAAACGTGCACTCAAGTTAGCCCATAATAATGCCATAATCGCAGAGATCAAGCCGATTTCCCCCGCGCTAGGCCCACTACGTCCAAGCATTGACCCCGTCGATGCAGCCATCAAGCTTGCCAAGGGCGGCGCGGTAGCCTTATCGGTTCTAACTGAACCCGACAACTTTGGCGGAAAAATAGAGAACTTGAGACGAATTAGAGAGAACGTAAACCTGCCTCTGCTCATGAAGGATATAATCGTTCACAAGGCACAAATTCACGCAGGCAAGAAATCTGGGGCCGACTGCGTCCTCCTCATAGAATCAATTTTCTCATCACGCCCCGCCCTTGAAGACATGATTCAAGAAACACACCGAAACCAACTGGAAGTGCTCCTGGAGGTCCATAGCGAAGATGAACTTGAAATGGCCCTGGCAAGTGAGGCAGACATTATTGGCGTAAACAACAGAAACCTCACGACACTAGAGATCGACCTCAACACGACTGCACGACTTCTGCGTAAAATCAATGAAAGGTATGGGAAGGTTATCATTAGCGAGAGCGGTTTTGAAAGCGCAAATGACATCCGCAAACTAAAGCCTGGAACCGTCGATGGTTATCTGATAGGCTCTTCAATTATGCTCTCAGAAGACCTGGAACGGAAAGTCCGGGAGTTCGTACTTGCCTAGGGAAGCTGGCTATGCGAGTCAAGATTTGTGGCTTGATGCGATCGAAGGATGTGAGAGCTTCTTTGGATAGTGGCGCAGATGCTGTGGGTTTCGTTGTGGCCAGTCCATCTTCCCGAAGGAACTTACCGTTCGACGAAGCGCGAAAGTTGATGAAGGCGGTTCCAATGTTCGCAACGAAGGTGGCGGTTACCTCCGCGAATGATCGAAAAAGTGTGCTTAAGATTTGCTCCAAGCTAAAGCCTGATGTACTCCAGCTCCACCAACACCGACTAGAACTAGTACGATTGGTTCGGCGTAAACATCCTGAAACTAAACTCATTCTCGCCACAGCTATTCGTGATCGCTCTTCCTTGCGAGGCGCAAGTTGGGCATCAGGGTACTCAGACGCGGTTTTGGCAGACTCACCCAGTCCCAGCGGCATGGGTGGCACGGGCCGAACTCATGACTGGAACCTCACGGCTGCCCTCCGCAATAGGATATACCCTCATCCCCTAATCCTCACGGGAGGGCTTACTCCAAGCAATGTTCAAACAGCCATCAGGAAAGTCAGACCGTTCGCCGTAGATGTTTCAAGTGGCGTGGAGAAGACGGTCGGAGCAAAAGACCTCAAGAAGATCGGGGACTTCATCAAGAGAGCAAAGGAGAACATGAATTGACACAGGAGTACTCACAACCTGTCGATGGTAAATTCGGGAAGTACGGTGGCCGCTTCGTTCCGGAAACGCTGATGGGCGCTCTCATCGAACTCGAAAAAGAATATGCACGACTGAAAAATGAACCGGAATTCAAATCCCAGCTGGGTTATCTTCTCAAAGACTTCGCCGGCCGACCAACACCGCTCTACTACGCAGCGAACCTAACCCGAAAGGCCGGCGGCGCGAAGATCTACATCAAACGTGAAGACTTGGCACACGGCGGGGCGCACAAGATCAATAACACAATTGGGCAAGCACTTCTCGCAAAGCGAATGGGAAAAAAACGGGTCATAGCGGAAACTGGAGCCGGCCAGCACGGCGTTGCGAGCGCCATAGCGTGCGCCTCGCTGGGCCTCAAGTGCGAGGTCTACATGGGTGCCGAAGATGTGGAACGACAGAAACTAAACGTCTTCCGCATGAACCTTCTGGGAACCAAGGTCCATCCGGTTCACTCAGGCTCAAAGACACTCAAGGATGCGATAAACGAGGCCTTCCGTGACTGGGTAACGAACGTTGAGAACACTTACTATTTGCTGGGTTCAGTCGTAGGCCCCCACCCTTACCCCACCATAGTTAGGGACTTTCAGAGCGTTATTGGCCTAGAGATCAAAGAGCAGATTCTGCAGAAGGAAGGACGCCTCCCGGACGCAATAGTTGCCTGCGTGGGAGGAGGAAGCAACTCGATGGGGGCATTTTATCCTTTCATAGAAGACGCACATGTCGCATTGTATGGTGTGGAAGCGGGCGGCTTAGGCCTCGCGTCGGGAAAACATGCGGCAACATTGTGCGCTGGACAAGAAGGCATCTTTCACGGAATGCTTACTTACGTACTTCAGGATGAGGATGGCCAGATCCAGTCG
The DNA here is from genome assembly GCA_963780265.1 of Candidatus Bathyarchaeota archaeon. Classification (GTDB taxonomy): domain Archaea; phylum Thermoproteota; class Bathyarchaeia; order 40CM-2-53-6; family 40CM-2-53-6; genus FEN-987. The sequence goes on along the minus strand of CAWABQ010000033.1, from coordinate 67,365 downwards.
ACACACAGCATCTCAGCCGGCCTGGACTACCCAGGAGTCGGCCCAGAACACGCGTACCTGAAGGCTACCGGCCGTGCCAAGTACACTTCGACGACGGACCAACAAGCCTTGAAAGCCTTCATGGAACTAAGCCGGCTTGAAGGCATAATACCAGCGCTCGAACCCGCACACGCCGTACATTATGCAACTATTCTAGCGTCGAAGATGAAGCGAGACGAGCTTGTAGTGGTTAACCTCTCAGGACGCGGAGACAAGGACGTTGATATCGTAGCCAAGAATTTGGGCGTTGAGATATGACGAGAGTCTCAGAATCATTCGCTCAATTGAAGGAGAGAAACGAAGGCGCGCTCATAGCGTATCTGACAGTAGGATACCCAAACCCTAGGCAAACCCCCCGCCTAATAGGAGCCCTGATTCGAGGTGGAGCGGACATCATCGAACTTGGTATCCCATTCTCGGACCCGATTGCGGATGGACCGACGATTCAGAACGCCGTCACACGTTCCTTGGCGAACGGCGCTAGGCCACTCGATGCTATGGAGATAGCTCGAACAATTCATGAGAAATACGACACGCCCCTGGTTCTCATGAGTTACTTTAACCCCATTTACAGGGTTGGATTACATGAATTTCTCAGGCTTGCGAAGAATTCCGGGATTTCTGGGATTATCGTTCCTGACCTGCCGGTCGAAGAATCCAAGGATTACAAGAAGGAATGCGTTGAAGCCGACATCGACACCATCTTCTTGGCATCACCTTCAACTCATCCGGACAGGCTTAAGCAGATTCTGGCTCAGACTTTGGGTTACCTCTACCTGATTTCACTATACGGTGTCACAGGTGCCCGGTCTTCAGTCGCTGAGTCTGCTCTCACCCTAATCAAAAAATACAGCGGAGCGTTAGCTGGTTCCATTCCCCTCGCCGTAGGGTTCGGAATCTCCAAGCCTGACCACGTTAGAGAAATTATCCACGCAGGAGCAGATGGTGCGATAATCGGAAGCGCATTTGTTGAAATAATCGCCGAGAATCAGCGAAACCCATCTCATGCCGCCAAGAAATTGGAGAACATGACCAGAGCCATGAAGAAAGCAACCATAGAAGCCAAATGATTCATACACTGCCTAACGACTGCAAATCTAGGAACCGACGAATCTTGAGAAAAACCGTGGTAAACATTGCCTCCGTTAGCTTCCCGGTTTGAGTGTTCTGCCGGCTAGGATGGTAAGACACCGCAAGAGCGGGATATGGCGCCGGAAGCTCGTAGAAGGCGGCGTGATGAAATCGCAACCCCTTCACTTTGAGCCCTTGCTCCCTAAGGAACCTTACATATGTTTCGAAGGCGACTCGTCCCAGAGCTAAGATGACTTTGACATCGGTCAGAAGCCGTAACTCCTGTGTCCAGTAACGCTCACACGTGCGAATCTCCAGCAGAGTCGGTCTGTTCTTTGGTGGAGCGCACCTGACTATCGCCGTCATGTATGCATCATGCAGCTCGAGACCGTCGCCGCGTCTGTTCGATGTCGGCTGGTTAGAGAAACCGTGCCTGTGCAACGCGGCCATGAGAAATTGGGCCGAACCATCTCCCGTGAACATGCGCCCTGTCCTGTTCCCGCCATGCGCAGCCGGAGCCAAGCCGAGGATTAGCAGCCTGGCATGCGCGTCCCCGAAACCCGGCAGTGGTTTACCCCAATAATTCCAATCCGTGAACTGCCTGCGTTTCTTCTGGGCAACCAGCTTGCAGTATCGCCTTAGCCTTGGGCAGAGCTCACATGAAACTGCTACTGAGTTGAGGCGGTTAAGGGACTTGAATGCAACCCTGCGCTCTGGCAAATTCTCTGACCGTTAGCTGAGGAAGGCCGGCTCAGATGCTTTCCCCGGACATGCTATAGACCACTTTGAGTCCCTGGTGTTGGTCGTCACCGAAGTACGTTAAGGTAAGTGGCAGCCATCCGGTCCAATTCATGGGGAAATGAATTTCGAAATATCCGTTCTGGTCAGTTGCCACGGCTTGGGTTCGGTAGGCACCCTCAAGATAGTACTGTGCGTAAACCTTCGCCCCCACCACCGGCTGCCCTGACATTGTTTCAAGGTATCCTTTCACGCCCACTGCCACTCCTTTCTGGGTGATTGCGCTAGCGGAGCTAAACATGACACCCTGCCCCTTGTTGGACAATGGAGATGTTGGCAATGCAACAAAGTCTGAGGGTGGAATCAGAAATGTGGTGCTTACCGTCATTAGGGTCCAAGCAGATAGAATCACGAGAACAATGACGATGAGCAGAGCAACTAAGCTCTTAACGCTCGGCCGTTTTCTTTGTTCCGCTTCATCATTGCTAGCCATCGCAGTACACCTCAGCGGATTCGAAAATCAGCCTGCACACGTCCCCACGAGAGTTAAAGTCTTTCCGGCGGTTAGCACGATAAGAAGAGTGATGCTCTTGGCTGTGGACACAAATTTATTTATAGCGAGCAGGATGCAGTGTCGGAGTTTGCAATATTGTCTGAAGCAACTGTTCCCGTTCTTATTCTGAAGGAAGGAGCTACCCGAAGCCGCGGCCGGGACGCGCAACGGAACAACATTCTAGCGGCAAAAATCATTACTGAAACCATCCGCACGACCCTCGGCCCAGAGGGGATGGATAAGATGCTCGTTTCCGGTATGGGCGACGTCGTGATTACAAACGACGGGGCTACTATCATGAAGGAACTTGACGTTCAACACCCTGCTGCCAAGATGCTTGTCGAAGTCGCGAAAAGTCAAGATAACGAAGTAGGCGACGGTACAACGACTGCTGTTGTTCTTGCAGGAGAACTGCTGACGAAAGCGGAGAAGCTTCTTGACCAGGAGGTGCATCCAACGGTCATCGTCGAAGGTTACAAGAAGGCCTCAGAGAAGGCCCTGGAGATTCTCCAGAACCTAGCCATCGATATTCAATCCAGCGACGAAAATATGCTCAAACTCATAGCAATGACCTCGATGGGCACCAAAGCAACCGTCGGGACAAGCGAACACCTAGCATCGTTGGCTACAAAGGCCGTAAGCCAGATCATCGAAGAACGGGACGGCAAAACTACAGCCGACATAGACAGGATAAAGGTCTTGAAGAAGAAGGGGGAGAGTATGGAACAAAGCGAACTCATCAGGGGCATCGTTGTTGACAAAGAGGTCTCTCATCCCCAGATGCCAAAACAGGTGAAGAACGCGAAGATAGCACTTCTCAACACGAAGCTCGAGATTGAGAAGACTGAGTTTGACGCCAAGATCAACATCAACTCGCCCGACCAGATGAAACGCTTCCTCGACGAGGAGGAAAGTATGCTCAGGGGGATGACGGATAAGATTAGCGGAAGCGGCGCCAACGTGATATTCTGTGAGAAAGGCATCGATGACTTAGCCCTCCATTTCCTTGCCAAGAAGAATATCATGGCTGTGAAGAACATCAGCAGCAGTGACATGGAGAAGCTGGCAAAAGCCACGGGCGGAACAATACTTGCAAGCACCAAAGACATAGCTGCAGACGCGCTTGGTGAGGCGAAACTTGTGGAAGAAGTTAAGATTGGAGACGATAAACTCGTATACGTTCGCGACTGCAAAGACCCACGTGCGGTAACCGTCGTTATCAGAGGCGGCTCGGAGCATGTCGTCGACGAGGCTGAACGTTCCTTCCACGACGCCCTTTGCGTGGTCAGAAACGCCGTAGAAGACCACAAGATCGTCGCCGGCGGAGGCGCACCTGAAGCTGAAACAGCAAAACAGCTACGCGAATACGCCGTGAAAGTCGGAGGCCGCGAACAACTCGCCATCGAAGCCTATGCCGAAGCCCTAGAGGCGATTCCACTCACAATAGCCGAAAACGCCGGACTCGACCCTATCGACATAATGGTCGAACTCAGGTCAAAGCACGCCGAACCTGGAAACAAATGGTACGGCGTCCAAGTAAAGACAGGCAAAATTGCTGACATGCTAGCGGACAATATCGTTGAACCACTCAGAGTGAAACAACAAGTCATCAAGTCCGCCACAGAAGCTGCCAGCATGCTCCTCCGAATAGACGACGTCGTCTCTTCGAAAGGCACGAGGGAAAGCGGGCCGCCCGGTGGAATGCCAGGTGGCATGCCTGGTGGAATGCCTCCGGGCATGATGTAGCCGCACGACAACCTAAGATTGCGCGAAAGCGCGACAGTAAGTCATCCCCATGAATGCGAGAAAACTTTACTTCTGCCTGAACTTAGCGCCCAACGTGCGTGGTTGAATTGGCAATCATACTGACTGAGAGAACCGTCAAGCTCATCGATGGAAAGAATTTCGCTTTTCTCGCAACGCTCCAGCCAGATGGATCTCCCCACGTCACACCGATGTGGATAGACCACGAAGGTGACATGATTCTCATGAACACAGCGATGGGGCGTATTAAACAAAGGAACGTGACTAGAGATCCCAGAGTCTCAATAGCCATTGTAGATTCGAACAACCCATACGACCGAATCGTTATGCATGGCCGCGTGGTAAGCCAAACCGAGCAAGGCGCAGAAGCACACATAGACAAGCTCGCAAAGAAATACACTGGCGCGAACAAATATCAGAAGGCATCACCAACCGAGAAACGCATCATTCTCAAAATAGAACCACTGCAGATTCTCTGAACCAGCTAAGACTTCAAGAAAACAGTCAACATGTGGAACCCAACCTTGCCCACACCCGTCGACTCCCAATCTTCCGCCGAGATTCTTCAAAGGCTGACCAGCTTTCCAACATATGAAGAATCTGGGATGCAAGCATGCTCTGAATTCCTTTCCGACAAACTAGATAGGCTCGAATTCAGAGTCAGCGTCGACAAGTTGAACAACGTCTACGCTGAAAAGACATTTGATCGCGGCCAAGGCACGTTCCTCATCAACAGCCACTTCGACACGGTCCCACCTAACCCCAGATGGGTAAGGGATCCACTCCATGCTTTGTTGGAGGGCGACCGGCTCTATGGCCTTGGAACATCAGACGACAAAGGTAGTGTTGCCTCGATCCTTTACGCCCTCGAAAAAGCCGAGGACTGTCGGTTCAGGAAACTTGAGGTGTTGTTTTCCAATTACGAAGATAACAGCACGATTTTGGATGGTGAGACGTGGCTCGGCACTCCCTACTTTCTGAGCCATAACCGCTTGGAATCAACTTGCGGAATTAACGTTGAGGGAACTGTCGAAAATGGGGTGTTTATGGTTTCTTTGGGTTGTGGTGGGCGAGTAGGTTTCAAGGTGACCACCTTGGGCAAGGAAGCCCACTCTTCCGACCCGAGAAAGGGACGAAATGCGATCTACGATATGATGAAGGTAATTGAGGCCCTGAGGAAGTTGCCGCCCGCCCGAATGAACGTGGACGATCATGAGGCCTATACGGAACTGAACGTGAGCATAATCAAAGGCGGGGTGGCGATCAACATCGTCCCGGGAGACTGCGAGATAACATGCGAGCGTCACGTTCTTCCGAACGAGGATTGGGATGCGGTTAAGAAACAAGTCGACCAAACCCTATCCGAGTTGCGAGGCATCGAGTTCAAGGTCGAATACAACAAGCCCCAGCGATCTTACATCATAGACCGTACACACCCAGCGGTTGCAATGGCCCAAGAAAGCGTCGCAAAGACGTTGGGATACCCGCCCAGATTCCGCGTTGAATCAGGGAGAACCGATTCCATGTATTTCGATCAAATGGCAGGCGTAAAGACAGTAATTCTCGGGCCTGGCGAGACAGCCCACATCGCTGATGAATACATCAACGTACGGAGGCTGGAGGAATTCAGCCAAGTGCTCTGCCATATGTTGTCTAGGAAAAAATAGGTAGCTTCAGCAATAGCTTCGCTCCGGCACACTTGGAGTCGGTTGCTCATTGGAAAGGTATAGGGCTGGGTTGCCTTTTACGCATAGGAAAACGAATGGTTCGTCCCATTCATTGCTGAATTGGTGAACCGCTTGTGACGGAATGAAAACCGTATCCCCCGCCTGCAATGGCTTCATGGGACCAGTCTCTTTCGACTCTCTGAGCAGCCCCCTACCGCTTAGGACGTATACATGGTGTTCGTACGCGTGTTCATCCAGCGGTGTGTGACCGCCCTTCTCAACCGCGTACAACCTAAGTGCGAAACGACCCGACCCATGCCGTTCGTCGATCAAGTACCTTACTCTCACCTTTTCCGCACCATTTTTCGCTATGTCCTCGAGAGGGACGTTGAAGGCGTTGATCGTGAAAATGCTCTGCTTCCTCGCGGTTTCTTGAACCAATCTAACCTCGCCTATTTGATGACCCTCGTCTAAAGGCGCGTGCCCCCAGCCCGTATTTAGGTTTGCGCACTAATCTCGCAGCACCTAGACCACCAAGAGAAGACTTACAAGAATCACACTCCACGATATTCGCTGTGAGAAACAATGTCAGCCGCTACTGATTCTGAAAAGGGAAAGTGGATGTTCTCTCATGCTAGCGTTTACAGTGACAATGTTTGTGAAACATATACTGATGACAAAGCCAAAGTGCACTATAGGTGGTTGTATCCGGATGGAAAGAAGGAATACATCTGTGCGTGCCACCGCTTCCTGAACAAGTTTTAGTAACCAAGCCCTCGCGGTTTCTGAGAAAACTTGGAACTTCTCTATCACGTCAAACCTGATGACAGTGTTGTTGGGGTGGAGGCTGGTGAGAGAGCTGACTAGTTCGGCTTTCTGCTCGATATCACTCGTTTTCTGAAGCGTTGCTTTCTCTTCTGTCGTTTGCGAATTTTGTAACCCGTTCGACCCAGCCGATGTGGCATGTCAACCCTGCTCCTGTATTCTCTTTCCACCAAAATATGGCAATTGCTATATGGCTTTCGTATCTTTCACATTCACATAGGAGAAGTATAGGGTCTTGTCGGTTGAAGAACTCTCAGGCAAAGGCTCCCCCGCCTGCCAAGAAGCATTCGCATACCTGAGAGAACAAATGAAATCGGATCAAAACATTTCTGAGAGCGTGGAATACGAAGCGCTAAAAGAGGTGGAAGCACCCAGCTACAACGTCAGAGACACCCCCAGAGTGCGCGCCTTCTTCGGTGAGAAACTCGAACTCTTCCTCTTCATACCGGAAAAATCCGTTGCTAACATCAAGGCTGACGCTTCGGTTCCTGAAGCTCTTAGGGCATGGATCGACAGGGCGCAGCTTGGGGGGATGAGCCGCCTTCTTAGGGTTCAACTCGCAACGAAAAAAGATACTGAGGTCTTGATGCCACTCATCAAAGCGGTGACACGTCAGTAAGTGAGATACCGCTTCAGACCGTTTCGTTGTATATCCGAATGAACTCTTCGTCGACTACTCCTGACACCACTTTTTCTGACCCGTCCGGTAATACGACGCTTAAGCCGGCTGCATGGTAGGGCAGTTCGAACCTCTCTAACTTGCCCGGATCGTCGGTTTCGTAAACCTTAATCCATTTTCCGTTTTCTTGACGAAAGCAGTAAAGCTTCTCGACCCTTCTCTCTCCGATTCCCCCTATCCGGCCGCCTGCCGCGCCAGGGGCGCTTGTGGGAAGCTGGAGAACGTAGATACAATTCCTTCCTTGATTCTCACGCAGGTCAATGTGGTATTCGGCAACAAAGATTCGCCTGCTCTTTTCGCTAGCTAGTTGAGTCAATTCCTCGAGAGGAGTCAGAGCTAACGCCCTTCGGAGAGGGTTTTTGAAGGACTGCTAGTTGGAAATCTTCGCCGTAGGCGGCTTCGCTGCGCTTTGAAGAACTCTGAGAGCACCCGTCTTCCTGTTCAGGGAAAGCTGTTTCTCACCCCTAAAGCTGCCAACCCTTGCGTCTTGCACTTCAACCAAATCTCCCTCGGAAATCGTTGGAATCTGGTTGTTCCATACGGCTAGGGGAATTTCCCCTGTGCCGTCAGAGAGCGTGACGGAGCACACTAGAAGCGGGTTTCCGTCCTTTGAGGTCACGGCTCTAACCTCCGATTTCTTGACAACTTGAGCTTTGAATGATACCCCTCGTGTTCCGAACTTTAGGCCGCTGATCGGCCTCTCGCCCGCGAGTTGAGTTGCTGGGCATCATCATGGTTTTCCTGATCAAAACCGGATAATTCTTCGGGCAACCGCTTTAGTTTACTGATGGAGTCGTTTGGAATCTTTGCTTGTGCTAGCGGTTTGCCTTCAACGGAGAACATGTAAGTTGACGATTCCTCTTCCCGGTTCCGTAGCTCTATGGAAAACTTTCCACACCGTGCGTTTCCGCGTTCACGTGCTGAGACCATGGCTGAGTATAGGACGGGGGTCGTGAGGTTATGTTTCCTTGCCAGTTGCAGAAGGTAGACTAGGTCCCTATCTAGGCTGCGAGTCTTTGGCAAGTTCCTTAGCACGATTATGACTGTTCAACTCCTTATCATTATGGCGGCATAGGTTATAAATAGCCCGAAAAAGAGGCGCGAATTGGGCCCATTCGGTAATTACTTCGAGAGGGGAGGGCGTAGGTTTCCTACCGAGCCTACTTTCCAAACTCCCTCTTGTCGACATTAACATTCATGCTCTTCAGGTAGGAAGGCGCATTCGACCCTGTTCCCGCAAGGGTGAATTGACCGTCCACATGGAACTTGAAGTGCGCATCTTTGGTTTCGGCCAAGTAAGACATTGAAATTTCACCGGGCCGACCACGCTCGCTGCTTTCATGCCGGATAGTTATGTTCTTGTCCCGTCCGGCGAACCAAGACTCAATCTCTTGACGCATGGTGGGTTCGACTGAGTCGAATGGTATCCCCTTGTGTTCTTTCCCGAACTTATCGGTAAGCGTTTTTCTACACTCTTTGCTCAGCGTAGTCATGTAGACGAAGACTTTCTCAACGAGTTCTCGGCCGGAAGGGGAATCAGTCAATTCGCAGGACCTCTCTCTAGCGTGCCTTACTCTTCTGGAAGTACCGCCTTAAGGGATTCCAGTATGCGTCAACCCAGCCTTGCCGGTAGTTTTTGGCTTGGCTGGCCGGTACGTTTGATTGCACCATCTTTACCTGCGTGCCGCCTTTCGTCTGTTTGAATGAGAGATTGAGTATTGAGGGTGAATAGCCTTTCGGCCATTCGGTGGTCTTCCATTGCTGAACTATCAGTTTGCCCTTCTTCAATTCGAGATTCTTTCCAGTAATGTACCCGTCCCACGCTGTGAATTTTCCGCCAACTTTAGGGTTGCACGTCGCCTTGGAACCGGTGAATGTTGTGTGTATATTCGCTTTCATGAATGCGTCATAGACTTCAGCTGGCTGGGCAGGAATGAATTTCGTCTGCCTTAGCGTGGTGACTTTCATGTATAGTTAACTTCAGGTTAGAACTGTTTGAGAGAACCGATTAAAGCATTCGCAGCAGTTTGCTGGGTTGCATGATGTAGGCAATATTGGCATTAGAGCCCCAGAGATTCGGCACATTGACTGCCACGTGCCTGTTCGGTACTGATTAGGCTTAATTTAGGGCGACCCATCCGGCTAGCGTTTGGTGCTGTACAATGTATCAATGTGGATGTGGCGGATACATGCAAAGTTCCCACCCGTATTACTATTGGCAATTCTTCGGACCGCCCTATGCCTACCCGGGAAATGCCTACAATTGTCTATACTATGGAACGTCTCCGATTTGCGATTACGGAATATTGGGAGCAAGAATATTCCCGTATGTGTTTAGCGGTTACACATTCTAGTCTCGTGATACACGCCCGCGGCCGCGTGGCCCCTCTTCTTTACTTCATTATCGTGACGATGTCACGATCTTGGACAATGTGATCCATTCCGACACGTTGAGGGCTAAACCGTACGCTTGTTCCAGAAACCAGAGCAAACTTCGCTTCGCCGGCGAACTTCTTGTGAATCCTTTGGCAGACATCAGAAACGGTTGAACCAGCTGTCACTATCAGGGGTTGCTCGAAATCGGGCGAACTGTTTCGCGGTTTTAGATAGACTTTGATTAATCTCAGCCCACTGTAGATAACTGCCTTCACCTCATCGAGGTTGACGTTTCGATCTGCGGAGATCGGAATCAGATCGTCACCTATCCGCTTCCTTGCCTCAGCCACATACTTTGAACTAACCAAGTCGATCTTGTTCAAGACAGTCACTGAGGGAATGTATCGCCGATTTCCGGCTACTACGTCGATTAGTTGGTCGTCGGTTATGTCCTCCCTGATAATGACGTTGCCGTTATTGATCTTGTATATGTTCAGTATTGCTCGCGCTGTCGACTCGGTTAAGTGGGTTAGATGGCAGGCCGTCGTTATGCCGAGCCCGCCTTGAGAGGATCGGTTGATGGCCACATTCGGAGGCCGAGTGTTGAGCCGGATTCCCATCTCATACAGTTCCTTCTTCAAGACGCCGAGTTGATCGGGTTGGAATACGTCCAAGACTAGGAGTATTAGGTCGGCGTTCTTTGCAACGGATAGCACTCTCTTGCCCCTACCCGTCCCAGACGCCGCACCCGAAATAATGCCGGGCAAATCGAGGATTTGTATCCTAGCTCCCTGGTACTCAAGTAAGCCAGGAACAACCGTCAGGGTTGTGAAGGCGTATGGGGCCACCTTTGATTTGGCGTTTGTAAGCCTGTTTAGGATAGTTGATTTTCCCACACTTGGCAGACCGATGAGTACGACGGTGCAGTCGCCGCCTTTCTTTAGCTCGAACCCCACTCCACCTTGCCTGGACCCTTGCGCATGTTCTTGTTCCGCCTTGAGCTTCGCGAGCTTCGCTTTGAGCAGACCAACATGGTGTTCGGTGTGCTTGTGAACCTGTGTTCTTTTCATCTCCTCCTCTATCGCCCGAATCTTCTCCGGCACACCCAAGTCCGTCTGCTCCAAACCCGAGGGCATAGCCGAATAAGCAATAAACCGAACGGTGGAGCCTTAGGTTACAATGACTGAATCGATGGTTGCCGCTAGGCTGCACAGAATCGGTGCCAAGCTTAGTATTGACCGTGTAAGCGTGCCAACAGTCGCCGCCGGTGAGGTTCTCGTTGACGTTAGGGCAAGTGGGATCTGCCACTCCGACATCAACTACCGAAACGGAATTGCCCCCGTAGGCAAGCTACCGATAACCCTTGGACATGAGATCTCGGGCATCATAGCGAGGACAGGGGCGAAGGTGAAAGAACTCCGCTCCGGTGACAGAGTTTTGGTGCATTACATCGTCAGTTGTGGAAAATGCGTTTACTGTAAGACTGAGCGCGAGAATTACTGCGCAGGCTATCGAATGATTGGGAAGGATGTTGATGGCGGTTTCGCTGAGTACGTGAAGGTTCCGGCGAGAAGCATTCTGAAACTCCCTCGGAGCTTTCCGTTCGAGCAGGCTGCGATAATGGGTTGCGCCGTCCCAACCGCATACCACGCCCTCAGGCGAGGAAGGGTGAAACAGGGTGATACGGTGGTAATATTCGGGGTTGGCGGTCTCGGCTTGCATGCTGTTCAACTAGCTGCTAAGGCCTTCAAGGCTGGACTGATTGTTGCCGTGGACCTTCAAGATTGGAAGCTGAAGCAGGCGAGAAGCTTTGGGGCAAAGGAAACCGTAAACGCCGCGAACCAAGATGTCAATGAGGCAATCAAGAAGGCAACGGACGGGGAATTTGCAGATGTTGTGGTGGACTTTGTCGGTCATGAAACCACCGTTAAGCAAGCGATCTCATCGGTTGGAAAGGGCGGCAGAATGGTATTGGTAGGTATAGGAGCCAAATCAATCCAACTTTCTCCCTACACGAGTATAATTGGTAAAGAGATGGAGATCGTGGGAGTAGATGACCACCTGAAAACGGAACTGATACAACTCGTCAAACTTGTACGAAATGGAAGAATAGACCTTTCGCGTTCAGTCACCCACATGGTTGCGCTTGAGGATATTAACGGCGGGTTTGAAATTCTTGAATCTAACCGCAGAGAATGTCACTAGAATCGTGGCAACGAAGAAACAAACTTGAGTCACCGACACTCTTTTCTCATCTTTCTTTTGTAGCGGACCAGGTATCACCAGCTAAAGTTCATGGTAGGTACGATGACGCAACATCGCGGAAATGGTGCGGGGGAGTAGCTTTACACCCTCGTTTGAACCCTCATAATCCGCAAGTAGCGCGTTACACTCAGAGATGGGTCGGGGGATTCGAACCCCACTTTACTGGTACATATAACGTCGTGATTGTAGTAAGTAGCCTTGACCTAGCTTTCTTCTTGCTTGCTGCGCGAAAATATGTTCCTCGTACCTACCTAAATGTCACGTATACGCTCTTTCAGTTTCTCAAATCTACTCTTCTTAGTAGAGAAATGCCCTTTCAGCTTCTCAAATCTACTCTTCTTAGTAAAGAAATGCTCTCTTAGTTTCATATCGAATCCACAAGACATCATAGTTGCTTTGCGCATATAAGGATATGCATATATGTTGTTAATCTGCTTTTCTCCCGTTACCCTGACCGCGTGCTCCATCCGAAGCGTGGATTGGTGCGGGGGAGGGGATTCGAACCCCTGAACCCCTACGGGACGAGGTCTCCTAACATCAGGTTTGATGTTCCTGAGCTTCACGTACGTATGGTTTGGATACGTCTCGCACCTTTGACCTGGCTTCGCCCTCTCGACATCCGAGAGTTTGGCAGTGGGGGACTAACGCACGCTCTGCGCGTGGCCTACCCCCGCATGAGCCAAAGTCTTACCCCGCACGGAAACTTCGTAGGCCCAATGCGACATAAAGCTAATGCAAGAAACTACCGCTGAGTCAATTAGACCTTGACTCTCCTCTTCGCGCTCCAGAAGGTTATTCCACCCACAAGCAACGAGAGGATGACGACCACCAACCCGTTCGCCTCATGCGGAAGAGCTAGGCCTTCTGCCCCGCTGAGCAATTCAAAACCGAGGCCTGCTTGAGCTAGAACTACGAGTGTGAGAATGATCATGGTGAGCTTCGAGTATAATGTAGCAGTCTTAGCCCTGAAAGCGATAGCAGCGAGCGCAATTACCAAGGCCAACCCGACAATTCCGAACAGAATGTGAACTCCAACAAGAGAATCCATACCGCCGGCCACCACAAAACCCAAGATGAGCTGAACTACTGCGCCTAGCAAAACAACCGTCCCCAAGATTGGAATAGGTTTCAAGTCAATGTACCACGGTGTTCGAGCGCGGCGTCTGCATCTTTAAGCTTGACAGCCGCGCCGCCAAATTGCGAGCGCACAAAACAAGCTCTCGGCCTTACTCACACTGATTCACATAGTCAACCAGCAGTCTGGGCACCCGGGCCTGTAGACCGCTTCGAATGAGGGGATCGAAGCGTAAATTGAGGCGAGGGTTACCTTCGTTTGGCACCGTTTGGCACCACCCCTTGAAGGGTGGATCCACCCTCACCGCAACATGCCGGGTGATACACTTCTTTCACAAACGTGCTGCGTCATCGCATCACGTAAATGATTAATATTGAAGGAATTGAAGACCCCACTCTTGGGAGAGTCTGCTACCTCTTCTCTCTCCGGGACGGAGAGTTATCTTAGGTTTCATGGCAGCGCTCTCCCGAGAAACTTCTCACAATTCTTGCAGTGGCCGAAGGGTTCCGTTAAGGTAAATCAAATTCCAAGCTCCGCTACGCAATCAGCGTAGAGCGTTTTTCTGTCCTAAGCCCAGGTGTAGAAAACGCGGCGTGCAGGGTAGTAGACTGGGGTGTAATAGTAGCCTGGGCAGTAGCCCGGGTTGTAACCTTGGAAGTAACCTGGGTATGCTGGATATGGGTACCAGTACCTTGGCCCTAGGGCATAGGCCGCCGCACCAATCCCTAACCCCGCGAGGGCGCCAGCGCCTATACCTATTCCCGCTCCCGTCAAACCTGCTGCAGCGTAACCTAACGTTCCACCAGCAGCAGCGCCCAATAGGGCTCCGGCTGCAAGAAGGAAAATGACCAATTCTAATCCCTACAGAATCGTTGCAGAGCACGCATATAGCGTTTTACCAAGAAAGCGAGTACGGGCGAAGTAAAGAGACGCGGCGTAGGGGGGTGGGTGGTGTAATTTTGTAGGGAAACTGTGCTACTCATCCGACCCCGGGTGGGGAATGCTGGCGGTTGATCACGCGAAGGGCCCTACGCCTTCGGTGATCTTGATGGCCTGCACTGGGCATTGGATTTCGCATGCCCGGCAGAAGATGCAGTCCCGTTCTCGGATCGGGTCGGCCTTCCAACGGTCCAGCAGCGTTTTACCGCTGTCGTTCGGAAGCTGCTTGTCAATCTTCTCCTGCTCAGCGGCTATGTCCATTTTGTCAAAGACATTAACTGGACAGACCGAGATGCAGATGCCGTCCGCGATGCAAATGTCGAAGTCAACCGCGACAGCGACACCGTGCACACCGTACTCCTTGCTAACACCGTCCTTCCACCGTACCTCATGGCCTTCGTGGTCTTCCTTCTTCGGCCATTCGTTGGGGAAGGAGGCGTCGTCGATTATTCTTCTTTCAGTCATCCATTACACCAAACGTGTTGCGGGAAGGTTAGCATGAATTAAGAAGATTTGCGTGTCACAACCGAACCTGACAATAGCCCCGGGAAGAGCCAAACCTACCGGCAGATCGGGCTGAAACCTCCTAACCCATCCCTGAATTACTTATCTTTTGACTCGTTTCTGTCGGGTTCTTTTCACAAACATTAGCGTGCCGAATACAACCAAGCCTACGCCACCAACAAGTGAAGCCACTAGCATAGCTGGAAACGATATGGCGACACTGCCGAAAGTATTGGGTTGTTGCGTTATGTTTCGAACGGTATAGCAGGCGCCTGTAGGAATCATTGGTAAATTCCAAACTCCATTTGGAGCCCCGCTCACTGTAAAGGTTAGTGTTGTTGTGCAGGTTGAGGATATCGTTCCTGTTGTTAGAGTAACGTTTTGGATTTGAAGTTGCGGTTGTGGATTCCATAGGCCCATCACGTTTGACGCATAAATCGGGTAGGTTGAGCCTGCCGTCTTGTTGTAGACGACCGGAACGAGATTACCTGAAACGCTTATGGTGCTTCCGTCAGTTAGTTGATTGTTAAATTGGAATGTTTGATTGGCCCAGCGAACAACGTAAGGTTCGTTCTGGATAACTAAGAAACTTGAGGCCATGGCGATTTGTGGCACAACGCAGGAATTGTTAGGACTGATTGGAGCACAACCTACGGTGGCGTACCCCGCGTAATAATTGCCGATGAAAGGCCCCGAATATCCGCAGGGCCAACCCCCGATACCAATGCAAGTGTTGTCAGGTGATGAAGCCGTGATTGATGGAGCCGGGTAGAATGATCCTAGAATGAACACTACGAGGCCTAATGCAATGAAGACGCCGGAACCCTTCCACCTACGTGTAGGAATAGGAGAACCCAATTGAGACAACTCGAATAGGATGCGGTGGATTTCCTAATGAGTCTAGAGGTTAGAACGGAAACGGTTTCGTGAGCTCGTGTAAAGCAAGTTCAGGCCAAACAGCTGCCGAAGCCTTGGAATTTAGGGCCAGATTTTACCAAAAATGGAAAGAAGTCCACTTAGTCCACAGCTAAAGAGTTCGGTTCAAGAGCCACCGGACGCAAACGTGGATAGACAACTGGGACAGACGCAATCTTTCGCTTGTTTCTGCAGCTCCGCCAATGCTGTTTCGCTCAAGGATAGTTCGTTGCACCAACACTCTTTGCTACCCCTACCGCATGAGAAAGTGGATCCACAAATCTCACATTGAACGGTTCGGGGCATGGGGCTCACATTAAGAAGGGTTAATGCCCAATATTTCAAGTAGCCTTATCGGAGATGACGGATTACGACTTGGAGGGAGCAGGGTTGAGAATTGTCTCATTCCTACCGAGCGCTACAGAAATCGTCTATGCACTCGGGCTTGGAAGCGAACTGGTTGGCGTGTCCCATGAGTGCGATTTTCCTCCCGACGCCAAGGGAAAGCCGAAGATGATTGAACCTGCTTTCGACACGAGGCAACTGGAAAGCGAGAGAATCGACCAACTGGTAATTGAGTATACGAAGCGCGGAGAAAGACTATACAAAATACGATTCGACGAATTCAGGAATGCGAACCCGGACCTGGTTATCACACAGGAATTGTGCGATGTGTGCGCCATTGGAGCGGAAGATGTCCTCGCTGCCGTTAACCAGCTCGAGAAACCGGTGAAAGTTATCTCACTCAACCCCCACTCACTGAGCGATATTGAAAGCGACATCAGAAGCGTAGCGAAGGCTGCTGGCCGACCGGCAAGCGCCGAGCGGCTTATCGCTGAGCTCGACGATAAGGCGGAGACCATCAGAAAACTAACTGAAAATTCTCAGAAGCCACGAGTCTTTTGCGTTGAGTGGCTGAAGCCAATCATGAATGCTGGCCATTGGGTTCCTGAAATGGTAGAATACGCGGGAGGAATCGATAAGCTTGCCGAACATGGACAGCCGTCCAGGTATATCGAGTGGGATTCGGTGTTGAAGTACGACCCCGAGGTCATCGTCCTAATGCCCTGTGGGTTCACAACGAGTAAAACAATGGAACAGGCAAGGTACTTCTTCCAGACCCCAAGCTCAAAACGTCTGAGCGCTGTGCGAAATGACCGAGTTTATGCAACCGACGGGCACAATTACTTCAGCCGTTCTGGGCCGAGGCTTTTCGACGGGATAAGGACTCTAGCCCAGGTTATTCATCCAGAACTGTTCAATGAGGCACTCGACCCGCAACTGGCGAAGCGAGTGGAAGCCATCCGAGCGGAACTGTGAGCCTTACAGTGAACCACGGTCTGGTGGACGTTCAAGCGGCCTGGGTTCACGTTCGATTGGATGCCATGGAATAGTCACGGAAGATTCGAGACTTATCAAATCATAGGCAAATGTTGCTTTCATTCGTTCAGCACCTAACGTAACCATGTGGGATTTGCTCCATAATGACTGGTAAAGCTTGGACTCAGTCAGAGGTTAGTTGGCGACTGGTGCCGGGCTTGCGATTTGCACCATTTCTTCGGCAACTTTCGTTATGTGGTCGAATAGCTGGTAGGCCGCGGCGACCTGTTCCGACTCAGTTTGATTTGTGTACGAGTCGGCGCCTATGATTATTTTGCCGCCGCCGATTCGGGCTTGAAGTTGCATCCGGCCGTCTTCGCTGATCCAGCTCATGTAGAGCTGGTTGCCGTCGTGGGAGTAGCCGAGCCAACGGAAGTTGCTGAACCACCGGCCCCTAAGCTTCTGGAATAGGACCGTTACGTCAACTTGACTTGGCAAATACGCGTCGATTATTGGTTTGGCTAAGGGCTGGTTAGTTTGAACTGCAAATGAGTAATTGCTTCCTTTGAGCTTATACCCTTCCGGAGACCTTTCAATCACGTGAGCTTCTTCAAGGCGTTTGAGGGTGCGCGTGAGGGTTTCCTGGTGTAACCCTAGTCTTCTTCTCAAGCCTTGGAACGAGAAGTGTGCGTTCTGCTCACTTGACAGTAGCTTCAAGACCTCGCGTTCACGGTCGTCGAAGTCGAATTCCTCAAAGTCGGGATTCGCATCAATGCTTGGAGTTAACAAGGGTGAAGAGCGCATAGTCGCAGACCCCTTTATATTGACTAATTCCAAGTGTTCGGGCAATCGATTATCTTTTGAGCAAATTCCATGTATACGGCAAACTTCATGGCTAGCTAGCTCAAAACGTTCCGAGGTGAAGCGTACAGTGGCAAAAAGCCATAAAAAGAGGAAAATGAAGAAATAAGTCGCTGAATGTAGCTGAATAGCGTTTTTATCCGTTTTTCCCCGATTATTTTTTTGTGACTTCTCACCCAATCTGCCGTTGATTCCCTTCCCAGATGCCTTCGACCTTCACTATCGTGCCGTTTTAGCGACGCCTGCGTAGAAGATGCAGCGATGAACTCGTTCCTGCCTTGGCACTATAGGCCGCACTGATTAGAATTCCGCCAACGATCGTTCGACTGGAAAACTTAGTGTTTTGACCAGCACCATAGGATAGTTGTATTTGTCGAACTGGTGTTTCGTTTAGGTCTCCATATTTTTGTGGCCTTCTTGTAGTTGAATAAAGCATCCGGACTCACGGCCTTCGTCGCCCTCGAGTTAGCAGGGCCAGTATCATTTTCAATTTGGGGCATTCCACGCGTGGAATCCGTGGAAGTAATGAGACATTGGAGACGCGGTGAGGCGCTGTTCTAATCGACGGTATCGACTCGGGATGAAAACTGATGATTTTGGCGCAGTGTAGTCTAGGGGCGGAAGCCGCCCGATGAGATGAAGTTGGCGGTGGGCTTTACGTCTCGCCAGCATACTCCATCAAGACCTCTCCGACCTCCCGCTTTGACGTCCGTCCATCCATTGTCCTAAAGCTATGCTCGAAGGTTTGACGGCGAGTTAGTCCAACAAAGAAAGTGGAACCCAGCCCTCGATATCAAACCTGTGGAACCTGGATGATGTCGTGCTATCAACGTTGGCAGAACCCGAATGTTATAAATAGGGTCGCAAGTCAAAATCGCGATGGTCATTGGTGCGGTTTCAGGTTTAGCGGCACCAAGGAGCGCTGACCACGTTATGCAAAACTCAGTGGAAACAACGGGGCCGGAGAAAACCAGCACAAGAAGAGCTATCTTCGACCTGAACTTAGGCTACAAATGGGACAGACTTTTTCTCGTTTTGCTTCTTGTCTCGATCGCTTTACGAGTCGTTTGGCTTGATGCCCCGAATGGGTATGGGACAGGCGGGACACTGATTTTTGACGAATACTATTACGTGAACGTAGCGAGGAATCTCCTAGGATGGCCTCAGGGACCGGACCCATCGAGGATACCGTACCCTAACGCACTCCCTGGTACAGACCCGAACCAAGAGCACCCGCCTCTAGCTAAGTTGATGATCGCAGCCTCAATGCGAATTCTCGGTGACAATGCTTGGGGTTGGCGCGTCCCGAGCGTAATTATGGGTTCATTGGCGATTCTACTCTTCTATTTGCTAATGAAGAGGGTAAGTAAGAATGGGAAATACTCACTCCTAGCTACTTTCTTGTTCTGCTTCGATACGTTGGTCTATGTTGACAGCAGAATCGCGATTCTTGACATTTTCACCCTGGCATTCATGGTGCTCGGGTTCTACCTGTACTTCTTGGAAAGACAGGGCTGTCTGCCGTAGCGCTCGCACTTAGCACTCTCACGAAGATTGGAGGGTTCTATGGATTCCTTGTGATAGTGATCTTTCACCTTCTGAGAGATCTGCGTCCCAGTGAATTGGTAAAGAAATGGAGAACGACATTGATCCCGAAATTAAAGTGGCTTATTCCATTTGGATTCTACTACGCTGCTACAGGATTCATACTCTTGCTTGTGCTCGATCGATTCGCTAGTGGCAGTGATCCATTCGCACACATACGCTACATCTACCAATACACGCTTGCGTTAGTTCGTCCTGTACCGACTGGGATCGAAAGCCAGCCGCTTGATTGGTTGCTAAATCAGGTTCCGATTCCATATCTTGGAGTAAGCGTGAGTTCGGGGGGCATAACCTATCAAACCATAGCTTTCTGGGGCGCCATGAACCCCTTCATCATCTACCTAACCATTCCAGCCATGGCGTATGTGCTCTACCGGTACGACCAGCGAAACAGCCAGCTCGCGCTCTTCCTGCTCTGTTGGTTCGCGGCTACATACTTCCCCTTCTTCCCGCTCGCATACATCTCCCACAGAATCTCGTATATCTTCTATTTCCAAAACACCGTGCCCGCCATCGCTGGCGCCATAGCTCTCATTTTCAGTAACAAACATGTTCCGAGATCAGTCGTGCTAGTGTACGCTCTACTTGTCTTGGTTGGTTTCGCATGGTACTTCCCCTTCAAGCAGGTTCCGTGACCAAGTGGAGAATGAACTGAAGAGATGAGCCGCGTTGCGCAAACTCACCAGGTTGAAGCATGTGGATTGAAGAGACCGCGGTAAGGACATGACACGAGGCCGAACAACGACGCATGATGCGAGGCGTAGCTACGCTAATCCTAAGATCGAGGTCTTCGTCCTGAATTACAACGGTCAGAACCACCTAAAGCGATGTTTACCATCACTCTTCAAAATGACTTGGCCTAACTTCAGAGTCCATGTTGTTGATAATGGATCTACCGATGGCTCTCAGGGTTTTGTTCGAAGAAAATATCCAAAGGTGGAATTGATCGAGACGGGGGCTAACCTGGGGTTTTCTCGGGCCCTTAACTTAGCGGTCAGCAAGTCTAACGCGTCGTTCGTCTGCTTACTCAACAACGACATGAAGGTTACTCCCAATTGGCTGAACGTGCTAATGAAGGACTTCCAAGACCCAAATGTGGCGGTGGCGGTGCCGAAGATGTACGATTTCCTAGGACGCCTCAACTCAGCCGGCGGAGCATGCGACTTCTACGGCTTTGCCTACAATCGAGGCATAGGTGAGATTGACCGTGGCCAGTACGACCAGCCCTGTTATGTACCCTATGGCTGTCTCGGAGCCGCCATTATCAGGAAATCCGTATTTGATGAAATCGGATATCTTGACCAGACATACGTTTTCTATCATGAGGACGTGGACTTCTCTTGGCGTCTCATTTTAAGGGGCCACAAAATTGCGTACAATCCCAGGTCGGTAGTTTACCATCACCATATGGGAACTATGATGGCAATTGGTCGCAGCAGGATAATTGGGTTGTGGGAGCGCAACCGGTTCCGAACACTGCTAAAGAATTATCAAACTAAAACGCTTCTAACCGTCCTTCCAACTCTCGCGATTCTAAAGGTACTTCACATGGGATACGCTTTGACGGTCAATAAAGATGCAAATGAGATTCGTGCCGTGTTCTCTGCCTACGTCTGGAATCTGAGGCAAATCAAAGATACCATTCGGGAGCGAAGAAGAATTCAGGTATCTCGACGCGCTCCCGATTCGGAACTTAGGCGATTGTTAATCCCTTGGAGCATCGAGCTAAGGCTAGGCTTGGGCATGATCTATCATCCAATTGCCCGAACGTGGACCGGGCTTCATGCTCTCACACCCGTTTCAACGTCCATGACAGGGCGCTGAGGGCTAGCGTGTCTTGTATGAGTGGCCCATATTAGCAACAGTGCCAATAATCCTATTCTTATCAGGCTGATGTCCCAGATCGGGCCCCACGGTTGGAATGGATTATCAACCGTGAACCAGGAAAGAATAATGCTTGTGTTGAGGAAATCGAACGCCAAGAATGGGATGAGGGCAAAGATCGGGTTCAGGACGAACATGGGGAGCAGCCATAAATTGTACTGTGGTGGGTAGGAAGGATAAACAAGAATCGTTACCGCTGTAATGACCCATACCTTCAGCACGAGAGGTTTGTTGGAAAAGGTCATGTGTAAAATTGAGAGAATTATGAGTGACCATGCCACTGCCGTTATTAGCCAATCTTGATTTACTAACCGGTAGTAACGTGTCACCACCCATATGCTTTCTTCTATGTACACCGCCTGTCTGGCCGACAGATTCGAGTTCAACCACGCTTGGAAATCTATGATGATGAACGGCAAATTGGGAATGAGCGCACCCAGGACGGTTGAGAGCAGCATTTCGAAACGATCGCGCCACGAACCTACCTCTTTCATGAATGGAGGAAGCAGGAGCAGAGGATAGGCCTTAGCCGCAAAACCCAAACCTAAGCAGAGCCCCGAAAGTCGTGAGTTCTTTCTGAATAGGTAGTAAATAGCTGCAATTACGAAGCATACTGCGATAATGTCCCAGTTGAAAAATGACATGACGAGAAAGGAAGGCGCCATTATGAAGAATGGGATGATCCTTCCGCGATCCAT
This sequence comes from Candidatus Bathyarchaeota archaeon, assembly GCA_963780265.1. Taxonomy (GTDB): domain Archaea; phylum Thermoproteota; class Bathyarchaeia; order 40CM-2-53-6; family 40CM-2-53-6; genus FEN-987. The sequence goes on along the minus strand of CAWABQ010000033.1, from coordinate 45,587 downwards.
CCCAAACTCCGTGCAGATTCGATACAGAAAGTACACGGCAGCTATCACGAAGAAGAACATCAGAAAAGCCATGGTCACCATGTAGTAGAAGAAGCTAGGCGCAAGACCGCTTACCCAGATCAAGATGGCCGGGATTGCAGGGTACTCAAGAAAGTAGGCGTGATAGGGGATCCCGTTACTCGTCGGGAGAACGGCTCTGTAGTACAGCGCGGTGATGTCTGTATAGAATCCTGGATAAAGTATCTTAGATGACGCGCTGAGAAGATATGCCACAGTAGATAAGGCAAGTAAGTCTCTTAGTTTGAGGCGCATTTTCAGCCCTTAGCCTTGGGTCGCAACTTCTTCGGCAAGTACCATCCAATGAGGGTAAGGAGCGCTAAGGCGGAGTAAGAACGACCGTCATAGGGATCGAACGTCATTGAAAATGAACTGGAGCGGCCTAACACGACCACATCAAGTGCGTAAACGATTGCTTCTTGCCCGCCATATTGTGTGGTTTGGAATATTTGGTATTGGAGAAGCGTATTCATTGAGTATCTTCCTGTCAATACGTCTGCGGGAATCTGGAAGGGGATCGTGTACCTAACTTCTTGTTGGGGAGGAATATTTACGGCGGTTTGGGGGCCTCCTGTTGACAGATAGGTATCAGCCTGCATCCATGGGAACCTAATTCCTACAGATGAGAGTCGAACAGGTGCAAGCGCGGTGTTGTGGATGCGTAGATGAAGCGAATTGGGTGCCCCAGAGATGAGTGGGCTGTAATCGAATGCCCAATTCAAATCGAAGGACGTCTGCGCAACAACAGGTTGCAGGGTGAAGGCTAGAACGGACAACAGAAACAAAATAATGAACGGAATTATCTTCCTTTGCGCTTTAGCCGATTTCAATATTCCTTTCATTGGGTGGGAAGCTTTCCGGCCAGCGGGCGGGGACTAGAGGTCTTCCTCTTCCTTCTGGTCTGGGGGTTTTTGTTCTACTGGTTTTGGCTTCTCGCCCTCAGGCTCCGCTGTGCCTGATTTGGTTCCTCGGTGTTTGCCAACAAAGTGGATGATGCGACCACGTTCCAAGAATAGCCCTATTGCAACCACCGCGGCGAGTACCGCTACTGTTTCGAGGGTGGTGAATGTTTGCGGTGATCGACCGTCCGTTGCAGTTTGACTTTGCTGTGCTTGAGGGTAGGCGAATTTTAGGTCTTCCACCCACCAACCGGCGAGTACACCCGTCCAGTTTCCCTTTTGGAACAAACGGTAGGTGACGTAACCGCTCAGTCGGTGTGTTCCGGCCGTAATGTTGCCGGGAACTGTAACAGCTATCGGATAGGTGATTTGCTCGCCGGCCGCTAAAACCGCGCCCTTCTCGCTGTTTCCCCCAATGAAGAAATTGTTGGGTTGACTCCATTCAAATCGAAGCCCCACAAAGGTCAGCTGAACTGTGCTATTCACTATGTTCTTCACCGTTACTGCCACAGTGTCCGTCTGACCAATTGGCATGGGAAGCGCAGTACCAAAATTCAGACTAATCGGGAAGACTTGCGCCGCGGCGGAAGGCCAAAGTGATGCTAGGATCATCAACGCGCATAAAGTGTATAATGTCTTTTTCAACTTCTGCACGACTCGAAACCAGTTTGATCCTCCTGAAGAATAAGACATGCTACGATGATATAATCCTAATCTGCTAGATAGCTTTGGCCGCGATTTCCAAGCTGGTTAGGGAAAGCAAAGTCGTTCTTCGGTTTTGTCGGAACTGAAGGGGACGTAAGGGTCAATGAAGTCATCTCGGACTGAGATTCCAAGAAACAAAGTGAAGGTTATGCGGCGTGAAAGCTTCAGGTCCGTTCGATGTCTTTGATGTATTTTGAAACTGCTTCTGCGTATCAAGTAAGAACGCGACGGAACTTTGTCCTCCTCGATAAGTTTGTCGATGCTGTCCAGGATCAGGATAGGTAAGGTTGCGGTGATGCTGGCCATTCTCTTCGACTTGCCGTGAAGCATTACTACGGCCTTCTCGGTACGGGATAGAGTACCACGGGCCTTCTAGCTGAAGGCCGTCTTCTGCGGCCTAGTAGAAGCAGTATAGCTATTAAGCCAACAGCGAGCGCTACAACAATCGCCAATATTACTGGAACCAACCACCCGCTTGGACCAGGAAGCGGCGCAATTGTCGTGCTCGTACTCAATGCGGTTGTCAATTGCGATGTTGTTAAGCCCGTTAGGAGCGTGGTTAGTGTTGTCACCGTCGAAACCACTGTACTGGTTGACGTTGCCGAAACAACGGTTAGCGACGCCCTGAGCATTGTTGAGAGAGCTGTTACCATTGTTCCCGGGAAGGAAAATGATTGAGTGAGAGGTGATGGAAATTCAGGATCTGAACCAACAATCCAACCAGGATCAGGACCCGTCAAGTAGATTGAAGTTAGTATAGGAGGAACTTCACCAATTAATGCAGGCGTCGTCACTACGTGGGTCCAAGCCACGCCGTCCCAGTGAAAGAGTGTAGCGAAAAGCTTACCCGGAAATCCCGCCGCCCAACAATCGTTCGGCCCTGAACAGAAGACGGACTTCAATGTGGCGCTTGTGTGGCCTGTTGGTGAAATTCCACCGGGAATTGACGGTGCAGCCACCTGCGACCATTTCAGCCCATCCCAATAGAGGATGACTGGGCCGGCAGAGAATGAGCCCTGCGCTTGTATACCTCCCACAATCCATCCGCTCGTTGGGCTCAACATGAAGACCGAGGTGAGATTCGCGTCGCTCGATAAAGTTGGTGAACCACTCACGGGCACAATGTTCCACGTACCGACTCCGCCTGTTACTGTGTAATGGAGAATTGTTGAATTATCCCCTACAGCCCAGCCCTCGTAGGGTCCAAGCATGAAAACTGAATTTAGACCGCATCCAGAGTTGAGAGAGAAAGTACATGCAGGTCCAGGAAATATTCCCCAGGTCCCAACTCCCCCAGTTACTGTGTAATGGAGGATGATGCCCGTCGAACCCACTTGTTCGCCAACCGCCCAACCCTCATTCGGGTTCACCATGAAAACTGATTTGAGTCTATATGCGCCCGGCGGTGGTGTAACAGTATTCCAAGCTCCGCCTGTGAAATGCAATATCACAGGGCAGATGCTTAGCATATAGGAAGAAGCGCATGAGGCCGTTGGGTTACGCCCACCACCTACTGTCCAAGCATCTCCGGTTGAGAGCATGAATACGGAATTCAGATCGTTCATCGTACCAATAGCCGTTCCCTTAGTCCAGACGAATCCATTCCAATGGAAAATGGTCGGCTCGCCATTCCTTAAAGAAACATTTCCGACAGCCCAACCATCATTCGGATCTACAGGTCCTGTTAATGGTGGACCGAAATTGACTGAGGTGAAGTTGTTTATGGTTGGGCTTGTCACCGCCCCCCAAATACTGCCGTCGAAGTGAACGATCACGCCCGAGGTGCCGACGGCCCATCCGTCAGTAGCCGTAGTGAAGAATGCGGAAGCAAGAGCAAAACCAGCCGTTGGGGATATTGGTATCATGTTGATGGGGAGTGCGGACCAAATCCCGCCTGTGTAGTGAAGTATAGTCGCAACCGTTTGCGGTACGGGTCCTCCACCTACGGCCCACCCTTCTCCAGATGAAACCATGAAAACTGACAACAACTCTTGTGCGGTTGTCCCCGGACTGACGGGTCCTGACCATATCCCCTGGCTGTAATGTAGTATGACTCCGTTTGTACCCGTGGCCCAGCCTTCAGTGGCACTGATCATGAAAACGGAATCCAACTCGCATATGCCCGGGGGGCATGGAGGGAACGGAGAGGGCACAGCAGTCCAACCACCGGCAAAATAGTGGTATATTCCGCACCCCGCCCACCGGGTTGCGACCAACGGCCCAGCCTTCAGTTGAGCTTACCATGAAAACAGAGTTGAGCACGTCAGGAACAGTCGCCACAAGGTTCCAACCTCCCCCTAAGCCCGGGACCCCCGTCCAATGCCAAATCGTCCCCTTGCAGGCAGGACAGACGCCTTGGTCTTGCCCCACCGCCCAGACATCAGTCGAGCTTACCATGAAGACCGAGGTGAAGTTACCTGCACCAGACAACCCTGACATCTGGGGCTTCCATGACACGCCATCCCAGTGGATTGCTACTGCAAGACGGTTACAGTTTGGGTTTGCTGATGCAGGAATTCCACCAATGATCGGGAAGCTAACAGCCCCGCCAACGGCCCACCCATCGTTCTTGCTGATCGGGTTGTTTGGTGGACCGAAGCTCAGCCCTCTCAAGTTGTAAAGACATTGGGTAGATGGAAAGTCAGGGAATCTCGGTGCAGGAACAAGGTTCCAAAACGCTCCATCGTAGTGGAATATCCCCGGCAAACTCGTTGTAGCGTTCGTGGGGGGTTGGGCGGTTCCGACGGCCCATCCCTCCCGGGGAGAGCCTGGAAACATAACTACTGCGCTTAAGTCTGGGTTTTCAGGCGGGTTAAGGTAGGCGGTAGGGTTGATGTCTTTCCAAACTGCAGTAGCGCCTGCTGGGGAAATAGCGGATGAAGACACGACTAGAAGCGTTACGATTAGGACGGCGATTGGGAACGTCCACTTTCTCATCGAAACCAACAACTATACGGTTTAGGTAGTTGCATCCTGAGCGACAATTGACATGTATCATTAAGTAAGCATTACATGTCAAACAACATGCAGACGCTTTCCATTTCATACAAGATGGTGCCTATTTAGCATCGGCAAACCCCTAGGCCACGGAGATAAGGAATTGTGAGAACTACTGAAACTTTAGCCCCCCATTCTCTTCGAACCCATGCGATGGGGACACGAAACGCTTCTATCAATCTCCTTCATTCGGGGATTAATAAGAGACACGCGGGGAAATAATGAACCTCAAGAAAATTCAAGTGTTTTTCTTCGATCTTGACGGCGTACTTTCCCTGGGAAAGGAGAATCCCCATTATCTTGGTGGGCGGGAAGTTGTCAAGAAGATCAAGTCCCTCGGGAAGAAAACTTTCGTTCTGACAAATGATTCAACGCACACGCGCGAAGAAATCCACGAAAACCTCACGCGGCTTGGGTTCAATTTTGCACTAGATGAAATCCTAACCTCGAGTTTTCTGACCGCAAACTATCTGCGCCAGAAATTTGGAGTTGCATCATTCTTCTTAATTGGAGAGGACGGGTTGAGGCGTGAACTCGAAGCAGCTGGACACAGACCATCGGGCCGGAAACCCCAAGTTGTAGTAGTCGGGTTCGACCGTAAACTGACCTACGAAAAATTAGACAACGCTCTACGATTCTTGAAGGAAGGCTCGCAACTAATCGGCAGCTATGGGGGGGCGGTCTACATGAGCGACCACGGCCCAGCACTTTCAGCAGGGCCAATAATCAAAGCCCTCGAGTATGGTTCAGGTGAGAAGGCGATCATGATTGGTAAGCCATCTCCCCGGATGTTCAGGCTAGCCCTTCAAAGTGCGCACGAAAAATCTGCTCAAGCAGTTATGGTAGGAGACCAAGTGGAGACCGATTTGCTGGGCGCAAGGAGGGCTGGCGTTCACACTATCCTAGTCCTCACCGGAGTCGAAACACAAGAAACCATTAACCGTTCCAATATTAAACCAGACATGATAATTGAAGACGTCAACAACCTCTTCAACTACCTTTAGGTTCCACTCAAGATCTGTTCCCCAGATCTTTAAGAAAAGACTCTAGAGGACATTCTCTCCCGGATTCGACATCAGCCTCGGCTTCTCGCAGCTTTCTTGCACTTGGGGTTACGCAAGATGGCCTCTACCTCGTCCTCGTCAAACTGCGTGAGCGCCGATATAATGGCGGGGATTGTGCGGGGAAGCTGGCATTTTCCTACCAGGAGCGCCCTCGTCCTCAGCTGGAAAGTCGTTTCTAAACACGCGTAATCATAACGCTTAAGACTACCGCGCCCTTGTTCAGGCATTACCGTTTGAACAGAAGTAGAGTTGAAAATGTCAGAGGAAGAAGGACAAGCAGCCGGCGTTTCGGCACCACCTGTAAAAGTTAGCGAACTTGGCGCCTACTCAAAGCAAGTCAACACAACCGTCAAGGTCGTCCAGAAGGGCGAAGCACGGGAAACCGTTTCTCGACAGGACGGGACAACACACCGCGTGTTGGACGCACTTGTTGGAGACGAGAGCGGTACAATCTACATGACCCTATGGGACGACAACATAGACAAAGTCAATGAGGGTGACACACTCAACGTCAAGAACGGGTACGTACGACCCTTCAAGGGATCGATGCGTCTGAACATTGGACGTTACGGTACCCTAGAACCTGCACAAACTCCCCTCGGCGATGTAAACACACAGAACAACCTGTCCGACAAGCTCGTTGAAGAAAGACCCTATCGCTCCTTCGGAGGCGGCGGAAGACGCTACGGCGGAGGCGGCGGAGGCTACGGGTGCGGCGGCGGTGGCGGCGGGTACGGTAGAGACCGGGGCAGAGGCGGCTACGGCGACAGAGGCCGCGGATGCGACTGATACTAAATCGAATCTGCAGCAAACCGCTACGGAAAAATCCCTTCAATCTTTTTTCTTTTAGTCTTCTTGGCCTAGCTCATTTTGACAAGGTCAGGATGAGTTCGCGAAGTTTCTTCGGAAACCTTTGAATCTGAATTCTGTAGCCCCGATCTCGTAGGACCTGGCCTAGTCGTAGCGAGCCTGCCCAAAGCTCTTCTTTAGTGGTCCAACAAATCCGTTCGTCCTGAACAAACCAAATCTCGTTGTCACTAGCGATAACATCGACCCCATCTATCTTCCGGCGCAGGTCCATTGGGCCCTAACCCTGCACTCGAATTCTCTGAACAGAACAATTTAAGATTGTATACTGCAACCTGAATCAGGGTAGGGTACTCCTAATGGCGTCCATGGCAGACCTAGAAACCGTAAAACTATTCGTGGGTGAATCGAACGTTCGGAAATCGGTTGGAGACATAACCGAACTGAAACTTTCCATCCAAGAGAAAGGAATCCTAGAACCACTTTTGGTGAGGCCGCTCAAGAACAGGTTCGAAATAGTCGTCGGATTGAGAAGGTACGAGGCAGCGAAAGCTCTTGGGCTGAAGACAGTTCCCGTCATCATAAGACCGATGAGCGACACCGAGGCGCTCTCGCTCTCACTCGTTGAGAACATTCAAAGAAATGACCTTGAGCTTGAGGAAGAAGCCGAAGGCATTCTCAAGCTTATGAAACTTGACCCAAAGCATTTTGCCAACGCGAAGGCTGTCGCGAAGGTCCTCGGCAGGTCTGAGAGTTCCATTCGCGAACTCCTCGACGCATATGAACTCACTTTCAAACTTAGGGAGAAAGGGATGAACATCCATGCCACCAGAGCTCCCTCAGACGAACAGAGAAAACGCGCCGAAGCGATCCCACTCAAGCACACTGAACTAGTCGCTCGTGCGTTGAAAACCGCTGAGGTAAGAAAACTTTCGAGCCGCGAATTTGACCGCAAAGTCCCAGAGATTATGAGGGCGATTGCCCCGCTCCGGGAAGAGGATGCACGAAAGGTTGTGGACCGTTTCAAGATGTTCCCCGAGAAAACCGTTGAAACAATCAAAGAAGAAGCCCTCGCAAACAAACTGGTGTCTCGATCAAAGTCTATTTTGCCCCTAGAATGGGGCGCGCTTTAACCAAGCCTGCGGAAGAACGCGATATCTCGGAAGAAGAGCTAGTCTCAATAGCAGTGGAAGAATGGCTTGTGTCGAAGGGATACCTGAAGTCCGTATGAGACAGAACGCTCCGAGCGTTCGGGCTTTAGATTCCTAAAGCGACGGAAGAATGTACTGCGTAACGAAGTAAAGTAAGACAAAGTATACCATGAGCAGCCCAATCGAGATCAGCAAGTTTCTCTTCCACTGGGTGCTCCAGGCTATACCAAGGGGAACCCCGAGCGAGAACCCTATGACGTGAGAGACGTAGGCAACATCACTTTGCTGCTGGTAGTAAACCGCCAATCCGTTGTATAGGAAGTATAGCATGGCAACCAACCCTACAGGCATCAGCAAGAGCCACGACCACCTCAAAGGCTTCATTAACATCACCACAGCCGTCAGCGTGAAGATTGCAGCAGAAGCGCCCACGAAAGTTGAACCAGGTGGAAAGAAAGGCAAGCTCAACGGAAAACTAAGAATACCGCCTAGGAAGAAAGCAGCAAGCATATTTCGGCTGGAATTCGGAACACTTTCCAAGGTATTTCCGAAAACGTAAAGGAAAACCATGTTGCCCAGCAAGTGAAGTAGACTGGCGTGGACGAAGATTGCGGTAACAAGCGTCCAGACTCTTCCCCCTTGCAGATTCGTAAGACTGAAAGCAAGGTAACGATCTACACTCTGCGGGATCCAACGTCCAAGAGTAAAGAGTTACCAGAATGCAAACCAGAATGAGAATGTTTGTGGCACGCATGACTGGGAACCCAACTGAAGCAATTCCACATTCCATAACTCAAAAAGATAAACCACACTTCCTCACCAAAACCCTGCTCGTGATTCCAACCCTAAATGAGGAGGACGCCATCGAAGGATTGCTTGCCGAAGCACGCGCTTCAGGATTCAACAAAATAATGGTGGTTGATGGTAAGAGCACAGACCGGACGAGAGAAATTGCAGAAAAAGCTGGTGTCCAAGTTGTTGTGCAAGATTTCGGAAAAGGCAAAGGGTGCGGCATCCGTACGGCTATGAGAGACTTCCTCCAAGAAGAGGCTGACATACTCTGCATCACAGACGGTGATGGAACGAACGACCCCTCGTGGCTACCAAAGATGATTACAGTTGTGGAGAGTGGTGAGGCTGACGTGGTTCTAGGTTCAAGAAGCCGAGGTCCGAGAGAAGCTCATGCAATGGGTCTCATAAGCCTAGCTTCGAACGTCACAGTATCTTTCTTACTCGGCGCCAAGTTTCGGCGCCTGTTTACCGATGTCCAAACCGGGTACTGGGTATTCACGAAGAACGCGGTTCAGCGAATTTACCCCCTTATTCGCTCAACGGGGTTCGAGATTGAACTGGAACTCTTTGTCACACTCTTCAAAGAAGGCCTGCGGGTGCGCGAAATTCCAGTAGGATTTCGGTGCCGCAAAGGAATAACCAAATTCAGCTTCATGATGCGCATGAGGAACTTGTACTACGCAGTTCAAGTTTCTTGCTTCATGATGGGCGGCTTAGACAGAGCGTTCGATGGCTATAGAATATAGTCCCGCTCCGGCTAGGATGAAGACCGCTGAGAACACTAAGAGTTCAGTCCAACTGAAGAAAGTTACAGGCGGCGTTCCCATCAAGTACCCTCTTAGGATGTCGGAGACCGTGCTGAGCGGGTTAGCTTCCGCAAAGACGACTAAGACACCCTTGAAAAGTTGCTGGAGAACCGCTAACGGGTAGAAGACTGTGCTGCAGAAAATCAGCAGCAAGTAGATCAGGCTTCGAGCCGTCGTGAATCGTTCGAAACTTCTCAACATGACCGCCAAGCTGATAGCGAGGCCTGAAATTCCCATGCCGAGTAGGAACATTGCAAATATGATCAGCCCTAGTTGCGTGACTGATGGAAACTTCAGAATCAACATCGCCAACACAAGCAACGGGATTGCGTAGATCAGGCCCCTGGCGCCTCCGGCTATCATGCGCCCGACAATGAGTTCGAACCGCCTGATCGGCAGGCTGAGAAGGTACTGGTTGTATCCTCTTCTAGTCTCCATGTTCACCTCCCTACCGATCACAAACGCGGCTGCAAAGAGGCCCACGGCAACGATTCCTGGCGCTACGAACTTGAAGTAATTGAAGGAAACCATCTTCGTATAGACAACCGCCATGATGAGCAAATCTGCAAGGTTCATACTGATGAGCCCAGCCATGAAAAACCTGTATTTGAAGAATGTTCGAAAGTCGTGCTCCATAATCGCCTTCAGGCCGGTTAACAAAGAATCATCTCCATGATCAGCCCTCGAGATTCCGCTCGTAAATCATCACGCCGGCGAAATTGAATGTCATAAGGAAGATTACTAGAACGATCAATGCCACCGCCGGATTGGCTAGGAATCTGATGTCGAAGTTCAGTGACCAGCGGAAGAGATCTGTGGCATAGCTAAGGGGGTTGAACATCGACAAGGTTGCTATAGGTCCTGGCATGAAGGCCTGCGGGTACAGCGCCGTACTAAGTCGAACGATGAATGCGTCGAGCGCCCCCATTATGATGTCGAACCTATCTCCAGACTTCAACCCAACGGCCAGAGTGATGCTCAAACCAGAAACCCCGAACGCAAAGCCGTAAAGAGCTACTAGTGCGGTCAAAACTTTCAGGGGATCCAAAACCCCGATGATAAGCAGAAAAATCGCAATAATCGGCGACATGAAGATAAAGCTCCTAAGCCCGCCGGCAAGAGAGCGCCCGAGCACTAGCTCACGGCGAGTTATTGGTAGGCTTAGGAGGTATTCCACGAAGCCGTCGTCGGCTTCGTCGTAGATTTCGTATCCCGTAAAGATGGCGACAGAATACATTGTCATAACGATGACGCCCATCGCATAATAATTGTAGTAGTTCGGCATTACGACAATTAGCCGCGACACTGCAAGGCCAAAGATTCCAATTTGGACGATTACGAAAAACCAGCGCATCACCAGGATGCTCTTGTGCCGAATCAGCGATTGCAGGTCGCGCTCCATTACGAGGAGTATTTTACTCACGGCGAAGGCACACCAGGGGTTGCTTGGGTTTCGTCTAGGATGGTTCCGGTGTAATGGAAGAAAACATCGTCTAGGGATGGTTCTTTCATATTGATCGAGTTGATTCCGACATGAAGGGTCGATAAGAGTTGCATTATCTTGGGCAGCATCTTCTCTGCTCGGTTTAGATATATCCGCATGTGGGTTGGTTTTACAGCGCGAGGTCGACGATTCCGGCGATGCCCTTCAACTCAGATACTGCCCTATTTTCAACAGGCGTTTCAAACCTGATGTCGATAACATCACCACCAGGTATGCTGTCTTTGAGGTTTCGCGGTGTGTCGCAGATCCTGAGTCGGCCATGGCACATTATCGCTACTCGGTCGGCAAGGCGGTCTGCTTCGCTTAACTCGTTCGTGGCGAGAATGATTGTTGAACCCTCATCTCGCAGAGAACGAATCTTCTCCCATATCTGGTACTTGCCCGAGATGTCGATTTGAGCTGTAGGTTCATCCACGATGGCGACCTTGGGCCTCTGAACGAGCACCTTAGCGATTTCGACTCGTTTCTTCATTCCGCCGGACAATTCAAGGGCGAGTTTCTTTCTGGCGTCCCAGAGGTTGAGTTCCTTGAGGATTGCCTCCGCCGCCTGCCTCGGATTCTTGACGCCGCACACCTTTGCGTGCCAGTTCAAAATTTCCCAAGGCGTATTCATCCAGAGAAGCTTCGCTTCTTGAAAGGCGATTCCAATTAATTCTCGCGCTTCGTACGGGTTCTTGCGGACATCAAACCCACCGACTTCCGCCGTGCCTTCGGTCGGTTTGATTATCGTTGATAACATCATGAGCGCTGAACTCTTGCCAGCGCCATTGGGGCCGAGCAATCCGAGGATCTCGCCCTCCTGCACTTCCAGGTTCAGATGGTCCACTGCCAGCGTCGACCCGTACTTCTTTGTGAGTCCCATTATGCGTACGATAGCCGTGGCGAACCGCCTCGAAGTTTGAAAGGTCTCAAAATTGACGCTAGCATTTACGCATAGCGACGGTTTTCACTAAACAGAATCAGGGACGTAGCAGAAGTCATCAAAGGCGTCTACGTGGGTTTCGCTCAGAGGGGCGAGCAAGCGATCATCAAGTACATGTTTAGGGCACAATCCTGACGAGATGAACACCGCCGTCCAGGTCTGAATTCCTGCGCAAGAGCTAACGTTTCGAAACGTATCGGTTTCCAGTTATGTAGAATCTCCACAAAAGATCTGTACCCTGACTTATTCCAACACGGGCCGACTTACCTTCATCGAACTGAGCCTGATTAGACTCTGCGATGAAGAGAAAACCACGTTTTGTCATATCGACCACATTGAGTGACTTGTCTATGCCCAGCGCCTTCGTCAACTTTCCTGGTCCATTGGTCAAGTTTGAGTCAGGAACCTTCGGCCGCAGGCGCCTCATCGCACGCAATCCTTCGAGCGGCTCTATTGCTCGAATCAAGACCGCGCCTGGCGTCCCAACTTCCTGCGTCGTAACGTTGAGGCAGTAGTGATTCCCGTAGGTGAAGTAGACGTACGCGTGACCTGCTTCGCCGAACATGGGGGCGTTTCTTAGCGTTGGGCCGCGAAATGCGTGGCTTGCTGGATCATCTAGACCACGATAAGCCTCAACCTCTACGATTCTTCCCTCCATTCTAACCCTGTCCTTCACTCGAACCAAACGTTTGCCAAGAAGACCCCTTGCGACCTTCACAGTATCGCGCACGTAGAAATCGCGTGGAAGTATGCGTGGTTTCATGCCCATTCTCCAGGGCGAACGCTTCCCACCGTTATTCAAAGCCTCGATAACTCTCTTTGAGCCCTTATTCAAAGGAAAACTTAATTGTGAATTTCCGCTAGCCCATCCCGCCGGCTAGAATGAAATTAGTGTTTGGTTTGCGGTATTATGGACAAGAATAGGATGCATGCACTGACGAAATCGCTTCTCGAAGAGCTCGGTGAGGACCCCAAGCGCGAAGGCCTTCAGGACACTCCGAGGCGCGTCACCGAAATGTACGCTGAGCTGACAGAAGGGTATTCGATGAATCCCAAGGAAATCCTTTCCAGAGAATGGAGTGAGGTCAGTGGGATGGTCGTGGTGAAGGATATTGGATTTTTCAGCCTGTGTGAGCATCATATGTTGCCGTTCCATGGGAAAGTGCACATTGGATACATTCCTTCAAGGGCAGTGGTTGGCCTGTCGAAGCTGGTTAGGTTAGTTGATTGCTTCAGCAAGCGCCTTCAACTCCAAGAGCGAATGACAAAACAGATTGCCGACGCCCTCAACGAGAATCTACACCCGCATGGCGTTGTAGTAGTTGTCCAGGCTAGGCATTTGTGCATGGAAATGAGGGGCGTTAAGAGCGGCGCTGACGTCGTTACCTCGGAAATCCGAGGCCAGTTCGAGAAGTTTGAATCGCGAACCGAATTCTTCGAGATGTTACGCAGGGAGGTCTAGGCGTGTCTTCTGGGGAGCCAGATATTGCACGTCTTTACCGGCGTGAGTTCGCCTCAGCCCACATTATAGCCGGCCACCCACGTTGCGGCCGGTTGCACGGCCACAACTACCAGCTTCTTGCGAAGGTCTACGGGAAGAGCGATGAATGGCTAGACTTCGAGGACATCAAGAAGCGGGTGGACCAGTTCATCGATGAGAAGTACGATCACCATGACATTGGAAACATGTCGTGCGAGAAATTGGCAAGGCAGTTACAAGAACAGCTCAGGAACTTCTTCAAGACCACCGTCAAGATTGAGCTATGGGAGACTGGAAAGTTCGGCGTCGAGACTGTGTGAAAAACGGCTACAAACCCGGCAATTTCTGGGGCCCTAGCCTAGTACTTTTCGACTTCTCCGTATTTGCCCTGCCTTTAGAAGGACGAAGTGGTGCACGTCTGTGGGGACACGGAGCTTGCCCGTGTTGTGGATATGCTCGATCTTCTGGAAGGCTTCCCGGTCAACGTCCTTATCGAATGTTAGTTCGCCACTGTTCTCGAGGTGGAAGTTCCCAAGCTCCTTGTGCAGCCCTAGGATGTCGGATTTGGAAAGGAGGACGGAGCCGGCGATCACTAGCTTCTTCGTGTCAAAGACATCGTGGCTTTCCGATGGAGATTCCTTCATATACTGCTGTAGGGCCTCGTTCACGAGCTCGGCCACGTTCTTGCCTTGCTGTTTAGCCTTAGCTATCACGCCATTGTAGATATCCCGATCCAACCCGCGAATCAGGACAGCATTGTTTGCCATGATAGCCATCTCACAAAGTTACTGTGCTTAATTTGATATCCTGCTAACATTGATTACATAGGTTTCTTATAAATCTTGTTAATTCTTTTAACACCCGTTAACTAGTACTACATGCTTGCCTCGCTTGCAACCGCAAACAAGGCACATTCACCAGAATGAAAGGAGGAAATAAAATTGGTCGAAGACCTCGAAAAGTTACTGTTCGAAGAAATCCCTGAGATGGAGACCCCAAGGATCAGACGGTGTGAGTGGTGCCACCAATCGCTTCCCAACGATCGCTATCACTTGAAGATCTGCCCCCAGTGTAGAAAGGTATCCATCGACGCTTTCATGAAAACCCACTAGGCCAGCGAATCCGCAGTGATTCTGCGGAGCCTCCCTCAAGCCTTCTTCTCCACCGCCATTCGTGACGAGTAACATGTTGTACCCAGAAAACTACACCACATATTGAAACGCACATTCAAGGCTACGGAAAGTAATTCATGGTTGGGGTTAACCTCTGGTGAGGGCGTTAGTCCTTCTTTCTGGAGGCGTAGATTCCGCGACTGCGCTCTACTTGACCAAGGTAGAGACCGACGATGTTTACTCCCTGAACATGATCTTTACGCAGTCTTATGATAGCGAAGCGGAAGCGTCGAAGAAACTGGCAGCCGCTGCCCACGTGAAGGAACACTTGACCGTTTACTTGCCCTTCTTCAAGGACGTTGAAACTCGCTACCATCCTACGCTATCCCTGGAAACCTCATCTGCGTATGTTCCTGCGAAACATAGTCTTCTATGGAGTTGCCGCAGCTTACGCCGAAACCATTGGCGCCAATGAGATAGTGTTTGGTTCAAACGCCGATGATGCTAGAGAGCTTCCGGATGCCAGGCCTGAATTCATTCAACTCATGAATGAGTTGATCAGTACTGGGACAAGGTTCGGTCGAGAGGGTTCTGAAGTGAGAATTGTCAACCCGTTAATCGACCACGACAAAACTGAGGTGTTGAAGCTAGCGCTGAAGCTCAAGGTTCCGCTTGAACTGACTTGGAGTTGTTATGAGGACTTACTCGTCCCATGCGGAAAATGCCGCGGTTGCCGCACAAGGCAAAAGGCGTTCGAAGCGGTCGGCATCCCCGACCCATTGATCGCATCGTCCCAGCCGAAGTAGTCCGCAGCGAATAATTTCGCCGACCAGCCGGGCGCAGCGCGACTCGCAATCGATAAAAGCCTTTTCAACGACCAACCGACTTCGAGGATGGTGTGTTACTCGTTTTCCAGTCGAAGTTCCCAAAGGCCGTTGTGCATGGCAATGCATTTCCGTAGTCGGCTGGTACAATATTTTATACAATTCTGTCGAAAACTATTAAAGTACCTCGAGGAGACTAGCAAGAGCTTCCAATTTCTAAGAGGCAAGAGCAAAATTGGTATCCCACGTTGAAGCTTCAACAAATCGGGTTACTCCGAAAAAAATCACACAAATAAGAAAGCGTGACGGGCGCATCCTCCCGTTCAACAAAGAGAAAATTACAAACGCAATTTACAAAGCCATAGTCGCATCAGGCAGCAGAGACCGCGCACTCGCCGACTCACTATCGATTCGTGTAGTTGAGATTCTAGATGAGAAATATGGTGGAGAAGCGATTCCTGCCGTCGAGGATGTTCAAGACGTCGTAGAAAGGGCGCTAGTTGAAAATGGGCAAGCGAAGGTCGCTAAGGCATACATAATCTACAGGCAGAAAAGGACCGAGATTAGGCGTGAGAAGCAACGAATTCTCGAGAAAGAAGGGATCGATGAAGTAGACAAAGTGTTCGACCTAAACGCCCTCAGAGTTCTCAAGGCTAGGTATCTGAAGAAGGACGAGGCGGGTAAACTAATAGAGACACCGAAACAACTCTTCACGAGAATCGCAGTCCACGCAGCGCTACCGGACCTCTTCTACGACGCTGAGGTCTACGACATTAACAAAAAGCAGAAGGCACATCCGAAAGAAAGCTTTGACCCGATTGAGTATCATGAGAAGGTCAACATTGGAAAGTACCCGCTTAATCAATACCATCTCGAAGCATTGAAACGAATGTACGATCGCTTCGACAGCGACGGAGCTGCGAAGACATCCTGGTCACGCTTCTTTGAAATGCTCAAAACAGGCCTCTTTAACAAATACGAGAAAGCCGTCGGCGCATTCTACGAGCTGATGGTTTCTAGGAGGTTCATGCCCAACACACCAGCGATCGCCAATTTCGGAAACGTTCTTGGAATGGGCTCCGCCTGCTTCGTTCTGGGTGTGGACGATTCCATTGAAAGTATCATGGAGACGTTGAAGCAAACCGCAGTGGTCTTCAAGGCTGGCGGAGGCATGGGTTACAACTTCTCGAAACTGAGGCCCGAAGGAGATTACGTAAGTTCAACCTCAGGTGTAGCGTCCGGCCCAATCAGTTTCATGATGCTGTTCGATACTATGACTGATGTGATAAAGCAAGGTGGAATCCGGCGCGGCGCGAACATGGGCATACTGAACAGCAATCATCCCGACGTCGAGAAATTCATAACGGCAAAGAAAGGGAACAAGGCGCTGAGAAACTTCAACATCTCAGTCCTCTTAATGCCCGACTTCTGGGAATGCTACAACAAGAATAAACCATACGCACTCGTCAACCCCAGAACCGGCCAGGTTGTCCGCGAAGTTAACCCACGCCTATTGTTCGACATGATAGTCTACCAAGCCTGGGAGAGCGCTGAGCCAGGGGTAATTTTCTTCGACCACGTCAACGAATACAACCCATTCTTCAAGCATCTCGGCCCAATTGTCACGACAAATCCTTGCGGCGAAGTCTTACTTTATCCGAATGAATCCTGCAATTTAGGCAGCATCAATGTGTGGCCCTTCGCGAAACGTGACGATAACGGAAAAATCACCTACGATTGGGACGGGCTGAGGGAAGCAGTCTACACAGGTTCCAGATTCCTCGACAACGTGATTGACGTAAATAACTTCCCGCTCAAAGCAATCGAGGAAATGACACTTGCAACCCGAAAGATAGGGCTGGGAGTAATGGGACTGGCAGACTTACTCTTCGAACTTCGTTCAGCGTACAATAGTGATGAAGGCCGCAAATTCATGGAGGAGCTCATGGAATTCATCAACTACCACTCCAAGCTTGCATCAATAGACCTCGCGAAAGAACGAGGCCCCGTACCATACTACGACAAGAGCTTCTACCCTGAAGGAAAACTGCCTTTCGCGGGGTTCGCCAATCGAAAATTGTGGCATTTCGATTGGGATAAGGTAGCCGAAATGATCAAACAGCACGGCGTCCGGAATGGGTACACAACAGTAATCGCACCCACCGGTAGCATCTCGATGATCGCTGGATGCAGCAGCGGAATTGAACCCGTCTACTCCCTCGTTTACGAGAAACATGTCAAGGTTGGGAACTTCTACTACATCGACTCGGTGTTCGAACGCGTCATGACTGAAGAAGGGTTGTTCGGCGATGACCTGCTTAGAGATGTGAACGACCACGGCGGCTCAATCCAGAGAATCAGTTACATCCCTGAAGACTTGAAGCGAGTCTACATAACCGCCATGGACATACGCCCGGAGGATCACATCCGAGCTCTGGCAGCCTTTCAGAGGTGGACGGATTCCTCGATTTCAAAGACAAACAACTTCCCAGCTAATGCGACGGTCGAAGACATGCGAGAATCATACCTGCTCGCCTACAAGCTGGGATGCAAGGACGTTACCGTGTACCGGGACACGTCGATCAAAGGCCAAGTCCTAGTTGTGCCCCGCAAGAACACTGAAGCGACCAAGGATGAGGATAGCAAAGAGGAAGAGCAGACCCCGCCCGCGCCAAGACTCTTGGCGGTGCCCTTAGTCGGGGCCTCTCAAGGCATCAGTGAACAAATCAAACTCTGCCCTCAATGCCAAAGCCGAGTCGTGTACCAAGAAGGCTGCTACATCTGCCCCGAATGCAGCTGGGGCGCCTGCTCCTGATCAAGTCCCAGCTCCTTAACCACACTGGCAGAGACTACGCTCGCCGTCGATCCTGACAGGCTTCAACCAACAGACATCATCACCGCTAACATTAGCGTGAGCGCCATTGGAAGGAGCCCATGAAATCTGACCGCGGCACCATCCACGATTCCTTAACGCAGGATGGCCCAACTTTATTTCCCAAGGCACTAAGTGAAACGCTGGTTCCAATGGACAAACGATTAGTCAGGCTCGTCAACAGGATTAGGGATAGAGAACTTCGCAGGAAAGTCTCCGCCCTTCTTGAGAACCCATCTGTTAAGATCGGGGGCAAGACTTACTCTGGGTTGCCGATTGAGAAATCTCCAGCAAGCATTAGGCATCACCACAATTATCCTGGTGGTTTTATCGAACATACGTTGGCCCTGTACGAACTCTGCATGAGCTTGTCCCGCGTGGCAAAAGCGATCTACGGGTGCAAGGTGAACAATGACCTCGTGATTTGTGGAGTTTTGCTTCACGACATCTTCAAACCTGCGACCTATTCGCGAACTGAGGATGGTAGGTATCGCCCCTCTGCGTTGGCCGAACGAGTCGACCATCTCACCCTAGCCAGCGCGGAGCTAATTCGGCGAGGATTTCCTCTTGACGCCGTGCACGTTGTGGCCGCCAGTCACGGCCGGCAGTATGGGCCGATCGGCCCGATGACCCTTGAGGCTTTGATATGCCACCTCGGAGATTCTGCTGAAGCTGACCTTAACGGGGAAGTTTTGAGTGCAGCACGATTCATGATTCGCGAAGTTACCGGGGAAGAACCCCGCGCACTTAGCGGAAAGGATGCCTTCGCCATTGTAAAAGCCAAGACCGACAAGGGCTGGGACGGCGTCAAAGACTACCTATCAGAAACCGGATTCAACACTTAATGATTCAAAGCGAAGCCTGTGGAGCGTTTTTTATTGACGAATGATGTTTGGAAGGCAGTAATCCACGCGATAGAGACTTCAATACCTGAATACGATAAAGTCAACGAAAAAGTTTCACTCGGTCGGGCCCTAAAAGCGCGTGAATACGCCGTAGATCAGCTTGCCCTCAGCGAAGGAATGACCGTTCTTGATGCGGGAATCGGCCCAGGAACGATGAGCGAAGTCCTACTTTCCAGAGCTAAGGACCTTACGGTTGTGGGGTTAGACGCATCCACGATGCTCTTGGGGGCTGCCCGTGAAAGGTTCAAGTCATCAAAAAACGGGCAAGTTCACCTCGTTCGTGCAGCCTTCGAAGCAGTCCCGGTTAGGGACGGCGCTGTCAGTCGAGTTGTAAGCGCATATGCTTTCAGAGATGCTAGGGACCGAAGCGTGGCTATCGACGAATTTCGCAGAGTTTTGAGACCATCCGGATCCTTCGCGATAGTAGACTTAGGAAAACCCGACAAGGTTCTCAAAAGAACATTCATCACACTATACATTGAATGTCTCCTGCCCTTAATCGCCCGATTCTCGAAGTCTAACCGTATCCGCGGTAACCCATGGCGAATGATTATTCCGACTTACCAATTGCTCGTAACTAACGGGGAACTGGTACAATCCTTGAGGAAGCAGTTCGGTGAGGTGAGAATATGGGAGTTCTCAATGGGCAGCATCATAATTGTTCTTGCACAAGTATCGCGTTTAGCGTCCGCCTCTTGAAATGAACTCTGCGATCTTTTTGAAGCCTAATTCAATTCGTTCTTCAGATTCACTGACGAACGTCATGCGAATATGGCCGCGTCCGTTGTCACCGAAGAACCGGCCTGGTATTACTGCAACCCCTGTCTCCTTCAGTAACTTCCCCGCAAACTCTTCCTCGGTTAGTTTGAGCCTTGAAAGGTAGGGGCGCATGTCGACGAAGTAGTAGAAGGCGCCGGCGGGCGTGACTGTTCTGGCCAGCGGGAGATGTGTTTTCAGCATTTTGCCCATGAAATCCCGTTTCTTGACGTAGTACGGGAGAACTATGTTCCTTAGGTATGGTTCCTTCATGTTTTCTTTAAGGAATTTTACTAAGGCGAATTGGGCCAGACTATCAGGGGCTAGTGTGGTGTACTGTTGCATTTTCTCCATCGAGTCAATTATTTCCTTTGGAGCAAGTGTGTAGCCTACGCGTAAACCGGGTATGCTGGCTTCTTTTGAGAAACTGCAAACTGTTATAGTGTGCTCCTTCGCGCCGGGAATTCGGCTAATCCATGTGTGTTCCCCATCGTAGATTATGTGCTTGTAAATGTCATCGCTGATTATCCAGAAATCATAGTCCTGCGCTAAATCCACTAAGGCTCGCACAAAGGCTTCATTTAGAATTCTTCCGGTTGGATTGTCTGGGGATAGAACCATCATCGCCTTCGTTTTCTTTGAGACCGCTCTCTTGAGGGCTTCGGCATTAGGCTGGTACCCATCTTCAACGTTGACTGGCAGCCATCTTGGTTTGCCTTGGGCCAGTTCAATCATTTCCCGGTATCCAAGGTAGGTGGGGTCGGTGACGATTATTTCGTCCCCTGTGTTGGTTAGAGACATGAGCAGGCTGAATATTGCTTCAGTTGCCCCTGTGCTCAGAATTATCTCAGAGGCAGGATCGTAGTCTACCTTGCCATACTTTCTTAGGTAACGTCAAGTCTTAGGTTGCTGACGGTTTTTCTTGGGGCTGTAAAATTTCGGTTGCTATAAGCGGTAGTCATAGAAGTGGGCAGAGTCGGTGGATAATCGTAAATCAAAACACCAAATTTGCTAGATCGGCCAACCGAACAACCAATGCATGACTAAAGAGAGAACCAGCCATCCAACCGTGAAAAATACTGGATAGATCATCCCGTCTCTAGCTTTCTTGTCTGGTTTACGCCACGACTTAGCATACTTGTAACCATAGTAAATCGCGCCCACAAACAATACCACAAAAGTCCAGAAACCGACGAAAGAGATAACTGTCGATAGTCCGACAGCACAACTTATCGCCGCGAAAGTCAAGATATACGTTATCTCCATAACGAAACTAAACGCTGGAATTTCCGTTTCTCTAAAATGCGTCTTACCGAATTTCCTAACATAATACGAAGCTACAACCAATGTCTCCGTTCCCAAAATGAAAGTGCCAGCCACTACAACCCCTGTCCAGAAATGGTAGACTGTCACATAGATTCCCTGTAAATGAGGTAAATCATGTAGATAATCGAAACCAGCGGAGATTGAATAGAACCAGAACGAGAACATGAAATAGTCTGTCAGAGTACCTAGACCTGTGGATGCTTTTTTCTCACTGAGCAATGGACCATAGCCAAGCCACGCAAAAAGAGAAGCAACCCCAAGGAACGAGATTAGGTCGAAGAAAGTGACCATGTCCTTCCGAATGAATCGGGTTAAACTCCTATTTTTCGTGTATGGTTCACAGAGTCATCCTAGGAGATTGGTTTTCTAGAACTATTCTAGTCGCGGCCATAGGTGGCTTTCTAGTGGTGTGCTTTATCCCCAAGATAGCTGTTTTAGGCGGCACTGAACTGATTCTTTCTACTCTCATCTTGGTTATGCGCAAGGCAACGAACGGTTTCGAAGCGCCGACGGTTAAACACCGAGAAACTCGTAATCAATGAACTACAGTATTGTTCAAACAAATTCTCATAGCGGTAATGATTTGGACACTCACATTTCCTTTCTTTAGCCACTGAATCTAGTGTTCTTTCTCTTTTACCGCGAGTTCCTTCAGCATAGTTAGATCAAATTCGCAACCCTTGATGATGGCGTTAAGCCCCATTTTGCGTATGTCAGATAGTAGTGCCGTATAGCCTTTCAATCGTTCACCCTTGAGATAAGCGCCTAGAATTTTCCTCTCCCAGTCACCAAGTATCTGTTTCCGTACCAATCTTTCACCATGCGGTAATATTACCGCACATTTATATAATTGTTATGCAGTAATATCACCACACAGGGAAAACACATGCAAGCCGCTCTCAGCCGAGAAGAAAAAGGACGATTGATCGCCGAGCAACCAAACGCAATCCTACGCCAAGGAGAACGCTTCTTCAAAGTTGCTTCTCAATCAGGGCATGGAATGTACGATGTAACACGGAAAGAGAACGGCAGCTATCTTTGCACTTGCCCAGATTTCACCTACCGTAGCGTCATTTCTGGACATGGACAACTACGCCGTTGCAAGCACATTATAGCATGTCAAATTCGCTACGAGATGAGAGAGAAAGTTCGAGGGAACATTATCATTGAGCCAGTTAGCATTTCCACCTGTTTGGCGTGCGGCTCAAGCCATCTAAAGAAATTCGGGTTAAGACACAACCAGAGCGGAGACATACAACGCTTCTGCTGTCTCGATTGCCACAAAACATTCAGCCTAAACCTAGGCTTCGAGAAAATGAAGCATAACCCGCAAGCAATCACCACAGCGATGCAAATGTACTTCTCAGGTGAATCCCTCAGAAACACCGCTAAGACGCTTCAGCTAATTGGTGCGCAAGTCAGCCACCAAACCGTTTACAACTGGATAGAGAAATACACGGCTCTAATGGAGAAGTATCTTGACAAGATAACCCCAAACGTCTCAGACACATGGAGAGCAGACGAACTATTCCTCAAGGTACGAGGAAACATGAAGTACCTCTACGCGATAATGGATGATCAAACCCGCTTCTGGATCGCCCAAGAAGTAGCCGACACCAAATACTCAGCCGACATTAGACCACTGTTTAAACAGGCGAAACGAATTGCAGACAAGAATCCTAAGACCCTCATAACGGATGGTGCACCTAACTTTCACGAAGCGTTCAAAGACGAGTTCTGGACGCAAAAGGTTGCGTCACGCCCCGAGCACATACAGGACATTCGTTTCGATGGGACAGTTCACAACAACAAGATGGAACGAATGAACGGCGAAATCAGAGACAGAGAACGCGTTATGAGAACGCTTGAGAAATCCAACACTCCAATTCTAGCTGGAATACAGATTTTTCACAATTACATTAAGCCACACCAAGGTCTGAAAGGAAAGACTCCTGCCGAAGCCGCGGGCATAGAAATCAAAGGAAAAGATAAGTGGTTAACGGTTATCCAAAATGCGAGTCGAAAATCTTAGTCTGCCGATCCATTCTTTTGTATAATCCTCTATTTTCTACGCGTACACGAATATTGTAGCATCTTATGGCCAAACGGCACGGTGCGTATTCATCCCTAGAGGAAAGAAATGCGATTAGTGCTCAACCAACGAAACGATCAATCCATCGGGTTCCGCCACATAAGCGTACTTCCATTCACCCGAAGGTGGAAAATCCATTTTTTCCGGAGGGCAGAGAAACTTGACGCCCTTTTCTAGCAATTGGTCATAAGTTCTATCAAGATTAGAAACTTCGATCGCGAATTCCATATGCCCGATGTCACCCCAATGAGCCGCAGTAATTGGGGGCCTGTATGGAGGCAGATGTTGAAAGACCTCCAAATACGCTGGCTTATATGAGTTCGAGATCATTTTCATCTTCATGTCAGGCGTTGGTGATGGAAGCATCGGAGCCGCTATAGCCATGTCTCCAGCGTAGTCAAAGATTTCAGTTTTGAATCCTAGGATATCACTGTAGAACCTTACTGACTTCTCCATGTTTGAGACACCTATTGCGACATGGTTAACAGCCTCGATTGCAGGCGTCCCTCCAAACCCTCTGTGCATCTGCCACTCGATCAACTCTATTAGGACTCCGCTGGGACCCCGAAAATAGCATACCTTGAACTCTTCTCCGGAAATCTTGTAATAGGAAGGAGCAAGCACCGCTTTGAATCCTTTCTCAACTGTGGCCAACTTGTAGACCGCTTCAATGTTGTGAACGCTCAAGCAAACCTCGGCGATGCCAATGTTTCCCCATTCGAATTCTACCTTCGGTCGATGCGGCTTCGAATTGAGAACTTGCACCAATTTGATCATCCCGCTGGCAACAGGTGAAACCTTGTCGCTTGCCAACATTATGATCCTTGCCTTCAAACCAGTTTTCCCTGCCACTCGATCCATGCCGGGGAGCAGCCCTTCGTAATCAAAAACCACGTTCCTGAATCCGAGAAAACCCTGATAAAACTTCAGCGAATCATCAACGTCATCGACGCCAATGCCAATATGACTTATTCCGTTAATCATTTCATGACCATGTTATGCAGCGTTCGGTGAAGTAAAAAAGTTTGCTAGAACTAAGTATGAACCCGCCGTTCTTGAGAGCACCCGTTAATGGTCCGCTCAGTCGAAAGATGTTTCATCCAAATCCTCTTTTGATCTCCAGTTTGTTGTCACATGACCGGGTCGCTGTGTGAGCACGATCTATTGTCGAAATCCGACAGTTTTTTACAACGACAAGAAACTTCGTTCGTCCGATGAGGACTTGCCGTTACCAAGGTTAGGGTAACGTAAAGTGGGCCATCAGATTCGTAACTATGCGAAAGCGAAAGAGATCAACGCCGCATACTCGACCTTAATTCAGCAACCGATTTTTTACAACGAAATCAAACTTGCCCAGCAACCGAAGATTTGACGTTACCCTTTCTTACGTCCTCTGCGACTGCTGTCCGTAGTTCTGGGATGCCTCTCGTTCCCGTGTAGCCGCAACTTTTCAGGGGGTCCGAGGTGAGTAGGCGGCTGAATTCTTCGAGAAAGCCTTGGGGTGGAGGAACGCTGGGTGCCCCCCCACCGAAAGAGATTATGTCCCCCCGTTCGCGCGCTTCATCAAGTAAAGCCGCCACTTTGCGGATTGGCGACATGTGGATTTTTTCATGCGCTGCGACAGGTTTCTCATTGACTGCACGTTCTGTCGTGCGGACTGAACCGCTTATACCGTTTACTGTCTTATGTTGCAGGTTTGATTTTGGTGGCTCCACCCATGTACACTTGTAATGTCTCTGGGATTGTGATTGAACCGTCTTTGGTTTGGTAGTTCTCTAGGATTGCTACGATGGCTCTCTCTGTGGCGACGAGCGTGCTGTTGAGGGTGTGAACCCATTTAGTTGGTTCGTCAGGCCTCTCCCGGAATCTGACCTTCGACCGCACGGCTTGGTACGTTGTGCAGTTGCTGCAGGAGACCAATTCCCTGTACTTGCCCTGCCCTGGAAGCCAAGCCTCTAGGTCGTACTTCTTGGCGGCGACGGTTCCTAGATCTCCTGTGCAAACGTTTACCACCCGGTATGGGATTTTCAGCATCTGAAAGAATTCTTCAGCGACAGCGACGAGTTTCTCGTGTTCATCCCAAGACTGTTCCTGTTTGCAGAACACGAATTGTTCGACCTTCTCGAATTGGTGCACTCTGAAGATTCCTTTGGTGTCCTTGCCATGTGCACCAGCCTCCTTTCTGAAGCATGGGCTCACTCCGCCGTACCTCAGAGGCAGGTTCTTTCCATCCAATATTTCGTCCATGTGTTGGGCGAGCAGGGCGTGTTCAGATGTAGCGAGAAGGTAGAGGTCTTCACCTTCCACCTTGTAAATGACATCCTCGAAGTCTGAGAGTGCGACTGCACCTCCGACTGCTTCGCGCCTCAGTAGGTAGGGTGGCTGGGCTAGCTTGTAGCCTTTCATCTCGCAAAAGTCCAAAGCGAGTCTAATTAGAGCATGATTCAGTTTCACCAAGTCCCCTCTCAGGTAGTAGAATCTGGCCCCAGCAACCTTCGCGGCTCTCTCCAGGTCAAGAAGGCCAAGGTGCGTGGCTAGGTCTATGTGGTCTTTCGGCTTAAAGTTGAATTCTGGTAGCTTGCCCCACTTCCTCACTTCAACGTTATCATTCTCATCTGTTCCAACCGGCACGCTCTCGTGCATTATGTTAGGCAGTTGCATGAGCGTGTTCACAATCTTGCTATCCAAGTCTACGCTTTCTTTCTCGAGAGTTTTGATTTGGTCAGGAATCTGTTCGGCGTCTCTGACCAACAGCGAGGTGTCTTGACCCTGCCTGCGAGCTTGAGCTATCTGTTCCGTGAGTTTGTTCCTCTTGCTTCGAAGTGTGTCCGCTTCAGTCCGGAGGCTACGCCACCTCCGATCATTCTCTAACAGTTCGTCTACCCACGGAATCTTCGCCTCGTCCCCCCTTCGTTTTAGGTTCTCTTTGACAACTTGAGGGTTTTCCCGAACGAACTTTACGTCGAGCATTCTTCTCACCTAACCTTTTGGACCAGCCAGAGACAATTTTGACGTATTGAGCAATTTGATTAGGAATAGCTTGGCCCTCTGTTTTGGGGCCGCCTAATTAAAGGCTCATCTGAGATTTGTTGCAACGATTATCACGGCTACAAGGATTAGTATGTACCCCGCAACCTGTATCGGGTTGGGAACTTCACCGAAGAGCGGTATAGCGAAGAGCGACGCCAAGACGGGTTCCATTAACGGGAAAAGGTTCGCGGTGACTGTCTTCACCGACCCGAGGGAATAGTTGTAGAGTGAATGGCCAACCGCAGTAGGCAAGAACGCTAAACCCAGAATGGCGACAAAATTCTGTATATCATACATTCGAAACGGAGCTTCTCTCAGGACTCCAACCATAAGTAACGCAACCAATGCGGCAACGGAGTATACGTAAGAGGTGTAGCAGGCTGTGCTAACGCCGCTCGTCCTTAGATACCTTCCCACTATTGAGTACAGGGCTACGAAGAATGCGGCAAGTAAAGCGGACAGGTCGGCAAGCCCGAAAGCCTGAAACCCGTTCCCCGCATGTGCGACAAGAACAACCCCCAGCATTGCAACCAGCACACTCACAGCTTCTCGTGAGGTTGTTCGCTCCTTTATGATGAGTGGGGAAAGCGCTGCGAGCATAACTGGGCTCGTGTTTACCAAGAAAGTCGCGTTAGCAATCGTCGTCTCCTTAACGGCGAAAATGAAAGTTGCAAAGTGCAGACTAAGAAACACACCGGAAATCGCAACAAGAGTTAAGTCACGCCTCCCCAGGAACCGTAAACTTCGCCTCGCCGACGCAAATAGAATCATGGCTAAAGCCGCTATGAAAAGGCGGAAGAATGTGAGCGATATTGCAGAAGCTTCCGTTGCAAACCTGATCAAGATCGCGCTCGTAGCAAAGAAGAATGAAGCAACAAGAAGAGCGCCCATTCCTTTTGATGGAAACAACCGAAGAACACTCACAGACTTTGAAAACCGCGCCGACGGGTCTTACCGACCGCCGCCCTTTAACTATCTGCGGGATATTTAGGGTTCGGAACTTAGTGCGCGGCCCAAAGGCCCGTGTAGGAAGAACTGTTGAACAACCAAACGAGGGGAGCACTGCTCATAATGGGAGCAGGTTTCCTCTGGGGAACGACCGGAATAATCAGCAAAATCACTTACGCAGAAACTAATGTAGGTCCAATCTCGCTCGCATGGTATCGACTAATCTTTGCGATTCCAACCTTGGCGCTTCTCGTTGTAATTAAGCGGTACAAGATTTCCTTGACAATGCGGGAGGCAGTGCTCTTTGCCTGTTTCGGCTTCTGCAGCCTTACAGTTTTCGAAACACTACTCTTCACTTCATTCCTCTACACGACCGTGCAACATGCAGCCGCGCTGCTTTACACCGCTCCAGCTTTCGTAGCCGTCTTGTCATGGTTGATCCTGAAAGAGCGATTTACTAAAGCCAAAGTAGCTGCCGTCGCACTTTCGATTCTGGGCGTGTTTCTGATTCTCGGCGTAGTTACTGGTGAACTGTTTTTTGCATCGAAAACTCAGATTGGAGATTTATTGGCGGTCGGCTCTGGTGTAGGCTACTCCTCCTGGTACATTTTCGGAAAGGTTCTAGGGAAGAAACGGGACCCGGCTGTCACGTCTTTGCTGGCTATGTGTTTCGGTGCCGTTTTCCTTTTTCCAATTATGGTTGGCCTAGAGGGGATCCGAATTCCAAATAGCCTTCTTGCTTGGCAACTGGTTGCGACGATAGGAATCGTCCCCACCGCAGCAGCGTATGTTCTGTACATGGGGGGACTAAGATTGATTGAAGCTACCAAGGCCAGCGTCTTTGCGATAGTAGAACCGGTCAGTGCAGCGATCCTTGGATTCTGGTTCTTTCATGAAATGTTTTCATACATTTCGTTCGTCGGTTTTGCGCTAATAATAAGCAGCATTATCCTAATCTCAACCAGTCGAACGTAACTAGCACCAAGTGGACTTCGCCTTCCTTCGGTTCGCACACATATCTTCTTAATCCAACGCCAGACTATACTTTCGCATTCGGGTGATACCTTACGTTCAAACTGATTATCCTATTGAAGAAGAAGGACACTCTGACCGATCAGGAATTCGCCAAATACTGGTTGGAAACACACGCTCCACTAGCTAAGACGATGCCAGGGCTAAGAAAGTATGTTGTTAACGTGGTTAAGCGTCCGCCTAACCGGGACCCGGATTACCATGGCGTCGTGGAATTGTGGTTCGACGACGCTGACAGTATGAAAAAAGCCTTCGCCTCCCCAGAAGGCTTAGCCACACAGAAGGACACGGAAACGTTCGCGAGCAAATTGACAACCCTCTACATAGACGAACACGCCGTCATCTAGACGTGGCGCAAATTGCCTAAACCAACCTCTGGTCAGACGGCATGGCTTTGGCGACTAGCTGCAAAGATGCCATTCTACAGACACCTTGGGATGCATTTGACAAAACTCGGCAAGGGACGCGCCGAGATGCGAGTCAAAGTCATGAACCAGTTAACTCAAGATGCTGGTGTGGACACGGTGGCGTAGCGGCAGTCTTAATCGATTCAGGAGTAGGGCTAGCCTTGTGCACCATGCTCAAGTCACAGGAATTTATCACCACGGTCGAACTGAAGGTGAACTTCATCGCACCCGCTCAACCAGGCTTCCTGAAAGCCTCGGGACACCTTCTTCACAAGGGTAAGCGCATCGCAGTCGGCGAAGCTGAAGTTAGAGACCAAGGACGGACACTAATCGCGAAATGACTTGTCATATTGGGAAAACAACGCCAACGCGTGCTTGATGTTTCCTAAGCCCACTTGTTACGGTTTGCTCGTTTCAAAACAATATCCGCCAGAGCTAGGATGAAAGTCGAGCTTGTGTTCAAGGACTCAGTCCGCATTAGATCCAAACCATGTGTATTTGCGAATTCTTGGGCTTCCACATCGATGTCGTATAAGATTTCAAGGTGATCGGCGACGAAGCCTATCGGAACAACTAGAACGTTGACAACTTTACCGCGTTGGCTCATTTCTTGGAGCGATTCCAGAATGTCTGGGCCAAGCCATTTCTCGCCTGTTTGCCCGGCGCTCTGATAAGCGAAGGACCAGCGGTCAAGTTTCATGAGGGCTGCTACGGCTTGGCATGAGCTGCGCAGCTGCGACGGATATGGGTCATTCTGTTCAAGGATGCGCTCTGGTAGGCTGTGCGCTGTAAACAAGACTCCGACTTCCGCTGACTTGGGAAAATGCGCCATTGCAACCATGACCTTCTCCGCGACGGCGCGATGGAATATTGGGTTGTCGTGCCAGCTCTCAACGAAATCCGCCTGTAAGTTGCCTGTCGCGGTAAGAGCGTTGTCAAGGGCTTGTCTGTACCCACCGATACTGATTCGGGAATAGTGTGGGGCCAATGCCAAGGCGATAATTCGGTGGCACCCCTCACTCGCTATACCAGGAACAACTTCACCGATGTAGGGATGCCAATGTTTCATGCCAACATACACCCGGGCGTTTACTCCTTGCGCGTTCAGAGTTTTCTCAAGGGCTAAGGCTTGTGCATTCGAGATCTCGAGCAGTGGGGAACGACCGCCGATTCTTCTGTACCGCTCTTTCAGGTGCTCGACAGCATCTAGGGTCGGCTTCCGGCCCCGCCTGATGCCGGTAATGTATCCTTCCATATCTTTCTCTGAGTTTGGGGTACCGTAAGCCATCAGGAGAACGGCGAGGTCTGGCAAGTTTCGCGCCTAACCGGAATTCTGAGTTGAGTCGTGAACAAACTTTACGAGTTCAATAACGTTCTGCGGTGATGTTTCCGGCAACATTCCATGTCCCAAGTTGAAAATGTGGCCGACCCGTCCCTTAGTTTTCGTTAAGATTTCCGCGGCTTGAGATTTGATTAGCTCGGGGCTTCCGAGCAGGACGGCCGGGTCTAGGTTACCTTGGATACCAACATCATTTCCCAGCCGCGCCCAAGCAAGGTCAATGGGAATCCTCCAGTCAACCCCGAAGACATCTCCCCCCGCCTGCTTCATTTCCTCAAGTAGGTTTGATGTTCCGGTTCCGAAGTGAATACGTCGGCACGCCAGTTCCCTCCAATTCTTTGAAGATTCGGCGCGAATAGGGAAGCACGTACTGATGGTAATCTTGCGGGCTTAGGCACCCAACCCAACTGTCGAAAAGTTGAACCACATCAACTCCCGCCTTGACCTGCGCCCGCAAATAGCTTGCCATGGCCGTCGCTAACCTATTCATCAACGCTTGCCAAGTTTTCGGGTCGCGGTACATCAGCGTCTTAGTGTTCACGAAGTCCCTCGTCGGCCTTCCCTCGATAAGGTAACTTGCTAACGTGAATGGGGCTCCGGAGAAGCCGATCAAGGGAACGTTAAGCATCTTCTTAGCCTGCGCTATTGCTTCAAGAACGAAGGGCACGTCGTTTCTCGGGTCGAGATCGGTTAAGGAATTGGCGGAGTCTAAACTCTGAATTGGATGTTGGATCAAAGGGCCGAGCCCCTCTCTGATTTCGAATAACACGCCCATACCTTCTAGCGGCAGCATGATGTCAGCAAACATTATCGCGCATCCACGCCCAGCGTCTCAACGGGCAATGCGGTAACTTTCGCGCACAAGTCAGGATTCTTGCATATCGAAATCACATCATGCTTCTCCCTGATCTTCCTGTATTCGGGCAGGAACCTGCCAGCTTGACGCATGAACCAAACAGGTGTAGCGTCGACGGATTGTCGCCTGCACGCTTTGACGAGGCGATCATTCAACTTGGGCTGCAACCATCCTAACCTTATTTTGGGTCCGGCGGAACGCGAGTTGTGCAGCTTCTTCGTAGAGGGCTCTAGAGTCTTCTAGCTTCAAACGTAATCACGAAGAAAGGTCTTGCAAGTTATCCGAGTAGATTGAGGATTTCGTTGACTGGCATTGTGATGCAAGTGAAGATGGGAGTCTCAAGCGCTGTGTAACGGCTGGCTTCACTACTCCTGAGCTCCATTACGAGTTCAGAGAAGTCAGAGGGCGTGTCGGTTTCGAAAGCTAAGACAAATTCTTGATCGTCCAGACCAAAAGAATAACCCGTGTGAATTTGGACTGATGGATACTTGTGTCCTATTTTGAAATGCTGCGCCATCATGAGCCTCCGCTCCTCGTGAGGTAGAAAATACCACTCACGTTTCTTGACGAAGGGGTACACGAAGAGGTACTTTGAGCTCCCAGGGCGCCTGCTGAGTGATGCGCCCTCCTGGCTTTCATGTTGGTGGCCGCCTAGATATTCAGACTGCCTAGTAATCGCCAAGTAGGAGTACGGAATTTCCAAGTACTTTCCCAGGGTTAACGAAAGGAGATTCGAGGTTAGTTCTTGAAAATCCTCCAGCCGTCTGCTAATCGTCCAAAGCATGAAGTCGGCGTTCCCTCGAATTCCGACGAGTGAGTAACTGCTGAGGATGTTTTGCTTCCCGAAGCGGTTAGTGATGGATACGAACTCCTGCTTTGCCGCTGACTTATTCTCATTGTCGAGGCGCCTCCATTGTGCGTCGACTTTGAAGAATGTGTACTTCAGATACTCTCTTTCGGTAGTTTGAATGGCGTTGGTTTCCGTTGAAGTTTGAGTTTTCATAATTCATTCTCCAGCAACCATTTTGCTGCTTCTTTTGCAAAGTATGTGATTATGATATTAGCCCCGGCGCGTTTGATAGAGGTGAGTACTTCCAGCGCAACGAGCTTATAGTCAAGCCATCCTTTCTGGCCCGCGGCCATAATCATAGCATACTCCCCACTGACATTATATGCCGCTAAGGGAACTTGAAATTCTGCACGTGCGTGGCTGATAACGTCCAAGTAGCTCAGCGCAGGCTTCACCATCACGATATCAGCTCCCTCTTTGACGTCGATTGCAATTTCCCGCATTGCTTCTCTACGGTTAGGCGGGTCCATCTGGTAGCTTCGCCTATCTCCCCAAAGGGGCGAGGATTCAGCCGCTTCTCTGAAAGGCCCGTAGAAGGCGGAGGCGTATTTGGCCGAGTAAGACATGATCGAAGTATCTTTGAAACCTCGTTCGTCGAGTGCTCCGCGAATCGCTTTCACTTGCCTGTCCATCATCGCGCTGGGGCCGACGATGTCCGCTCCAGCTTCCGCGTGGGATACCGCAACGGCGAAAGAATTCCCAGCGTTTCGTCGTTCGCTACAGTTCCGCCGTGAATAATCCCGCAGTGTCCGTGATCGGTGTATTGACAGAGGCAAACATCGGTAGCAACGACCAGTTGCGGGGCCATTTTCTTGACCGTGCGAACCGCCTGCTGCACGATTCCATCGCTTGCGTATGCCTCGCTACCCGTCGCATCTTTGTGTCCTGGCAACCCGAAGACGAGGATGGCGGGTATCTTCAGAGCTGTGACCGCCGAAATCTCATTCTCCAAATCCGCAAGAGAAAGTCTGTAAATCCCTGGCATCGATTCAACTTCCTCGCGCTTCGAAATCCTGCGGTCCACGAAGATGGGATAAATCATATCCGAGCTTGACAAGCGAGTCTCCTGCATCAATAGGCGGAGGGAGCGTAGCCGCCTAAGACGGCGCGGCCTTTCTGCCGCTAGAATTTCCTTTGAAGTTTCATACAGTTCTGACTTCATCTACTATCGCCTCGACTAAAGCATCGATTGTGTGAATTTCCGCAACAATGTTAGCGTCTATGCCTAGTTCCTTAGTCGCCTCAACGGTTACCGGTCCAATACAAGCAACCTTGACCATTCTCAAAAACTCCTCGAGTTTATCGACTCCCAAAACCTGAGCTAGGTTGCGAACCGTAGAGGGACTTGTGAAGGTTACCAGGTCTATTCCTCCCGCAAATATAGAATTCAAACGTTCCGGCGTCAAGTCTCGCGGGATGATAGTTCGATATGCCACAACCTCCTCAACCAAAGCCTCGCGCTTGCGCAATAGGTCAGGGAGTTTCTTCGACGCGATATCTGCACGAGGGAGAAGAATTCGTCTCCCTTTCACATCTCCTAGGCCGTCAGCAATTTTCCCGGAAAGGTAATCGTCAGGAACAAATTCAGGCTTCTTGACCGAACGCTCCAAAGCCGATGCTGTGGCGGGCCCGATGGCGGCTAACATGACCTGCTTCAAAGCCGAAGGTGCAATCTTGAGGTCGGCCATGCGTTTCATGAAAAACCGGACGCCATGAACGCTTGTGAATACGACCCAATCGTACTCGCCGAGCCTCCCTAGGGCCTCATCCAAAGGGTCATTATTCTCGGCGGGGACTATCTCGATGGTTGGCAGTTCTATAGTTGTCGCTCCGAGTTCATGCAGTTTCTTCGAAAGGGTTTGACCTTGTTCAATGGGTCGAGTCACCAGTATCCTCACCCCAGACAGTGGCTTTAGGGAAGCTACCTGCATCACGTAGCCTCCAATACAATCTCTGCACCCTTCTGTAGCAATGACTCCGCCAATTCCACCCCTGCTTTCTCCGCGCTGGGGTTATCTGAAACAATTCGACCCCGCAGAACCAGTCTCCCACTGGTCGCTGCGACCAGTCCGTCGATGGTTAACTTCCCATTCTCAAGCCTGGCATATGCTGCGGTCGGGGTTCGACAATTAGCTCCTAGCCTCCGTGCGAATCCGCGCTCAGCCTCAATTGCTCTGTGCGATGGCTCGTGATCTAGCTTTGACAACAGATTTCTAATTTCAGTATCATCCTCCCGACTCTGAACTGCGAGAGCCCCCTGCCCAACTGCGGGCAGCATTACCTTTGGCGAAAGAAATTCAGTTACACTCCCATCAAGTCCAAGCCGTATCAGTCCAGCAGCGGCAAGTACGATCGAGTCGTATGTTCCCTCCTTGAGTTTCCGCAAGCGAGTGCCAATGTTGCCGTGCATCTCCACGATATCCAGGTCGCCCCGCGCGGCCAGGAGCTGCGCCTTCCGCCTCGGGCTACTAGTTCCAACCCGTGCCCCGCCGCTAAGCTGTTGAAATTTTTTCTTGTTTCGGGAGATTAAGACATCACGTGGATTAACTCGCTCGGGGACAGCGGCGATTACAATGCCTGACGGCAGGTCGGTTGTGAGGTCCTTCATACTATGAATAGCCAAATCGACCTGCCCTTGAATCAGTGAATCTTCAATTTCCTTTGTGAACTGGCTCTTCCCTTGCACCGCATCCGTCCCGGTATCGTGCATCCTGTCGCCTTGGGTCTTAATCGGCACGACTTCCCATCGAATATTGGGTGCAACTTTCTTCAGCGAATCAACTATTTCGTTAGTTTGAGCCAATGCAAGCGAGCTGCCCCTCGTCCCAATGAGCACGTGCTGTTTCATTGTTTGTTGCCCTGGCCAAGAATCTTAGCTATGGCGTTGCTCACATTCTGGTGCGTTCGGAAATTGGTCTCATTGCTCGAAGGAAGAAATCGGACAGATAAGCTGCAGCCTCAGACGGTTTGTAGTTTCTTCTGAAGTGGATTTGTTGGAAGACGAGGCGATGCATCATACCAAGTAGACACTCAGCGGCCATTTTCGGATCCGTTTGACGAAATTCTCCTGCAATAATTCCCTTTCGAATGATGCGCGTTAGAAGGGATTGAATTCGACTAAGCTCAGCTGTTAGGGTGTTTCGCCCGACCGAATCGAGTTCTGTTGAGTGTCTGACGTAGAGGCCGATGTTCAATCGTTCCTTAGGAAAATTAGTGAGATAAGAGTGAACGAATGCTCGGACTTGTGATGTCGGTTCCTTCGCCTTTTTGCATTCATCATTTCATAGCGCGATGAACCCTGTCATGCTTACGCTTTCGCGTACGACTGCGTCGAATAGGGCCTCTTTGTTTCTGAAGTAGTAGTAGACAGTGGGAGCTGTGACGCTGGCGGCTCTACATATGTCGCGGATAGCGACGTTGGAGAAGCCGCGCCTAGTGAAGAGCTCTTTGGCAACTCCCAATATTCTGTGTTTTTGGTTAGCCTTCGACATTTCATTGATTCAGCTCAGGCCGATTGTTCCTAAAGGAAATGACTCAGCTAGATTTCCATCTGGGACGTATGGACAAGCAGGGTCTTCCTGGAACGGGTCTCCGTATTCGGCGAAAGCTCTAGATCTAGAGCCTCCACAAATTTCCCTGTATTCGCATTTGCCACAACGGCCCTTCAGCTTCGAAGAATCCCTCAATGCGAGGAATAGCGGGCTCGACCGGTATATTCTTCCGAGACTGTCTTCGGGCACTTTACCCGAGCTGACTGGCAGAAAACCGCTTGGGTATACTTCTCCGTCGTGTGCGACGAACATGATACCCTTCCCGTCCCGGGTGTGTGTCGACTTCAGTGCAGGTGGGCTTGTAGGCTGCCCTTCTAAAACTCGCAACCTCGCACGGAGGCGCAGGTAGGGCTCACCATCGGGGGACCCCTGACCGTTCTGCCGCTCTATGCGTACCCTTCTGAAATTCGGACCTTCAGCAGTTCTCACAGGGACACCGTATTGTGCGGCATCAAAAAGAAAGTGCATGATTCCTTCGCATTCTTCAGGTTCGAGGCACTCTAGGGCCGCTCCCCGACCCGTTCGAATGAGGAAGAAGACTTCCCAAGCGACTGCCCCCGTTTCCCTGACAATGTGAAAGATGTCGGCTAACTCATCGAGATTACTTCTCATAACTGTCGTGTTTATTTGCGCCCTCAATCCTAACCGTTTTGCCACATGAAGCGATTGAATCGTTTCGCTCCATGTACCTCGAAAACCGCGGAGGCGGTCATGGGTTTCTGGCGACGCGCCGTCAAGGCTAACGGACATTATGTCAACGCCGAGTTCTTTCATACGCGAAATTGTTGATGCATTTAGCTTCGGCGTCACGCTCGCGGCCACTGCAACGTAAATTCCAAGGCTCTTTGCTCGTTCGATTAATTCAAAGAAGTCGTCCCGCATCAGTGGATCTCCCCCGGTCAAGAGAAGCGCGGGATATGGTTCTCCGAATTCTGTAAGCTGATTGATCAGTTTCATGGCTTGCTCACGATTGAGCTGCCCAGCCATGGGTTTGCTGATGGCTTTGGCTCTACAGTGTTTGCAGGCCAATAGGCAGGCTTTTGTTGTTTCCCAGCAAACAAAGATTGGAGCCTCGGACAGGTCACTGCGCACAGTCCAAGGAGGTTTTGTCATTCTCGGCAGCTCCGAATCCAAGTCCAATTATGCCAACTTGCTGAGATTAATCTTCTATTTAACGTTCGTTATATAATTTCACAGATAAAGGCGCGAACCCCCTGCGCTCTAAGTCCGTAATTTTTCATTCTTGCATTACTCAGGCGGCCATCGGTGAAGCTTAAGTTCTGTGAGCGTTACGTGGTTCATGGTTCGGGAAAGAGTTTGGCCTATCAGAATATTTTGGTTAGCAAGGAGGGTAATGTTGGCATAGTTCAGCTCAACCGTCCCAAGGTTCTGAACGCGCTTAACTCCGAGCTCATGGTCGAGCTAGTCAATGCCCTCGAAGAACTGGACGAGGAGCAAAATGTACATACCATAATTTTGACCGGTGGCGAAAGTGTCTTTGCGGCTGGAGCAGACCTACGTGAAATGTCCGAGGCTACACCGGTTGACCTAGTGCTTAGCCGGCGCTTTGAACTCTGGGATCGCATCAGGAAAATCTCGAAACCGATCATAGCTGCAGTGAGCGGTTACTGCTTGGGCGGGGGAAACGAGCTGGCCATGAACTGCGACATTATCATCGCATCGGAAACTGCAACTTTCGGTCAACCAGAAGTCAACGTAGGAATCATGCCGGGTGCTGGCGGAACGCAAAGATTGACGCGTGCGGTTGGGAAGTATAAGGCTATGGAGATGATACTAACCGGCAAACCGATTTCAGCTGACGAAGCATACAGGGCAGGCCTCGTTAATCGCGTCGTCCCAACGGAGAGTTTGATGGATGAAGCCAAGAAAATCGCTAATGAGATAGCCTCCAAGCCGACGATATCAGTTAGAGCAGCAAAAGAGGCAATTTCGAGAGCGCAGGACACGACGCTGGAAGTAGGATTGGAATTCGAACGCAAAGCGTTCTACATGTTATTCGCTACCGAGGACGGGAAAGAAGGCATGAGAGCTTTTTTGGAGAAAAGAAAACCTGCGTTCAAGGGAAGATGAATGAAATCAGCTCATATCTTGGAAGCGTTATTTTTCTCAACAGTTGTTGCCTTAGTAGTTTTGGTCGTCGGTTTTAATTGCCTGCAAGGTGCAGCGGGCCTGAAGCTGTTTGGAATTCTCCAATGC
Source organism: Candidatus Bathyarchaeota archaeon (assembly GCA_963780265.1). Classification (GTDB taxonomy): domain Archaea; phylum Thermoproteota; class Bathyarchaeia; order 40CM-2-53-6; family 40CM-2-53-6; genus FEN-987. Next base: position 8,286 of record CAWABQ010000033.1, on the reverse strand, counting down.
AATTACGGCCTCACGTCTGCTGATCCTAGAGTGAAAGTAGGCGGAACAGCCATTCTTGTTCTCTTCCTAGCATTGCTATTCGGCCCGATTTTCGTTGTTCTTCGACGACCTGGACGCATTAGACGCTCAAAACGTTCTCATTGATTTTGGGCAGAGGAATCGAAAACGACGACTCAAATCTATCAAACATTGCGCTATGAGAAATCGGATGGAATCGCTACTATAACTTTGAATCGACCTGACGTGCTCAACGCGGTAAACGAAACGATGGGTAAAGAGCTACTCGATGCCCTGCGCAACGCTGAGCGGGATGATGATGTTCATTGCCTTATCATAACGGGAAACGGGCGAGCCTTCTGCGCAGGAGAAGATATTCAAGATCTCCGTGGGCAATACGAAAGGGGAGAGAACCCCAAGCTCGGAGAGAGACTCCTGCATAAGTACAATCCAATCGTCCGCCAAATTCGTCGCATGCAGAAACCGGTAATTGCAGCAGTGAACGGTGTGGCGGCAGGGGCAGGAGCCGGAATAGCATATTCATGCGACATTCGCGTCGCATCCGACAACGCCAAATTCCTTCAAGCCTTCATCAGGGTTGGACTTGCACCGGATTCAGGAACCAGCTTCTTCCTCCCAAGACTTGCGGGGTTTGCCAAGGCTTTGGAATTATCTCTCACCGGAGACGAGCTTGCCAGCAAGGATGCGGAACACTTCGGACTAGTCTCCAAGGTGGTTCCAGGAGAGCAACTGATGGCGACAGCGCGGGAGGTTGGGATGAAATTGACACGGGGGCCTTTGAAGGCGATTGGGCTTACTAAGCGGGCCCTCAACAAGTCAATATCGAGTGACCTGGAAACAGTGTTGGAGTACGAGAGTTATCTGCAGGAGATAGCTGGAGCGACGGCCGACCATATCGAAGCGGTTAGGGCGTTCTTTGAGAAAAGAAAACCAGTGTTCAAGGGAAAATAAGTGCAATACTAGAACGGGGTAGCAATAGGCTCGTCCTTGCGAACGTCAACTTCCGCTCCTTCCAGATCTATCTCACGGATGGCTGGAATTGGGATTCCCAACTTCTCCACTTGTTCCCTGCGCCTTTCAATAGCCTTCAACCAACCTTTCGATTTCTCATCTAGGGTCGGCACGCCTAAACCCGAGTTTCTCGCAACCTCTTCCATCTCCCGATCAATTTCATCGAAATCTTTGGGGAGATGCCAGAAGATGGAAATGGGCTTGTATAGTAGGGGCGATAGGAAGATGAAACCGTGTTTCATCTGTCTGGTAATCATAAGCTTGTCGTCCTGTTTGAAATCCTTTGCGAGATTGTCTAGGAGAGACAATGTTCCTGCGAGATGGCGCGACTCATCAACGGTAACGTTCTGGAAAGCGTCCTTGTAGAGTTTGATATTCGAGAGCTCGCTTACGGTCTTGAAGATCAGTTGCGCGCCTATTTCGGCGAAGAAGAAACTTGAGAAGATTAACTCTAAGGGGTATTTGTCCCATGCTTTCATGAACCCCTCCCAATACCGTCGCCCATTATCGTACAACGCTAGAATGTTCTTCAGAGCCCTCTTCTCGAAATCTGTGGTGGGATTGTACTTGTATGGGAAGTTCGGACAGAGCTTATTGCAAGCTCGCCGGCATACTTCATCATGCCTGCACTCATCAAACGTCACAGCCGCCAGGAACTTCTTCGTAGGATCCTCCATGTCAGACATAGCCGCCTTTAGCATAGCCGTTCCAAATGCCCCGATTCCGGATTTTTCGAAAAGCGCCAATTTAGCCATCCAATATGCCTGCGCAACGCGCTCTTTCAAGTCCAGTCCAGACGGGTCCAATGAATCCCAGGCTAATGTGACAGGGTTCCAGTCTTGTACGAAAGATTGCTCATAGGTGCGAAGCAATTGCTGCGTCTTGACGGTCCAATTGCCAGGGAATATGTTCGGTTCAACAGAAGAGGTTGGCATGTTAGACCACGCTACGGGAAACGGGTGCGCCTTTAAGTATTCCGTAGAAAGGTAAGATAAAAGTCCCGCTCAGTTCTGTAGTTCAATCTTCTTCAACGGTATATTTTTTCGCAGAATTCCTTGATGCTATGCACGATCCTGCGTCACATGGTTCTATGTTACCAAATGGAAACGAGGCAAAGAGGGCTCCCCTTCGAAAAGGCGTTTAAGCAAATACCCCGAGACTAGTCAACGGACCAGTTGATGAGCAAGAGAACAAGGCTCTTCTTCGTAACAGACGTTCACGGGGATTGGAGCTTCGATAACGGCACATCTCATCTTAACGAGAGATATAAAAAAACCGGGGCCGTGGCCTCTGAGAGTTGCATACCCACTTCACAATATTTGAATGAGCTTGGAAAGAGAGAAATCAAAATGACCAAAAGCGAAATAGACCTATAGTTGTTCGAGCGCACCCACTTGCGCTCACCAAACCAAGCTCGTAATCTGTCCTTTGATCCCGCCGATAATGCTAATTACGCTGGAAGACGAGCGTTTGCCCAGGTGTACTCAACTGGCTTCTCTTCAAGGCTTAAGCTTCGAAGAAGCCCCTCGAATGCTGGTCAAACCCCCGGGGCCGAAGTCGAAGGAACTCCTTGCAAAACAATCCGCACTTGAGACTAGAGCTGTGATTTACCCCAAAGCATTCCCCTTCGCGATCGACTCAGCCAAAGGTGCCACGATAAAGGATGTCGACGGGAATGTGTATATCGATTGGGTCAGTGGTATCAGCGTTCTCAACCTCGGACATAACAACCCCATCATCAGCGCAGCAGTCAAGTCACAGATGGATCGCATCTGGCATACGCTTGAGATACCCACTGAAACCAGAATAGGGTTCCTGGAAAGGATGCACTCCATCCTACCCGGCAAGCTACGCGGTCACGCGAAAATATTGTTCACAGTAACAGGTGGAGACGCTTGTGAAGCAGCGGTCAGTCTCGCTAAGTATGTGAGTAGGAAGAGAACGATAATCGCCTTCGAGGGAGCATACCACGGCGTACATCAAGGTATAGTTAGTGCAACTGCGAGCCGACAATACCTCTCGACTTCAGGCGCGAGTGAGGTATGATGTGTTTCACCTTCCATTTCCTTACGCATACAGGTTCCCCCTCCCCGTCGAACGGAAAGGCGATGAGGCTAAGGTTGTTCTGAGATACCTTGAACATCTATTGTCCGATTCTCATTCGGGCCTCGACGATGCAGGCGGAATCTTGGTTGAACCGATTCAAGGCGAAGGAGGGTACATTGTTCCACCAGACGACTTCCTCCCCGGTCTGAGAGAGATTGCCGATAAATTCCAAATTCCCCTAATAATTGACGAAGTCCAAACAGGATTCGGAAGAACCGGACGCTTTTGGGGATGTGAGTTGACGAACACATCACCGGACATCATGTGCGTATCCAAGTCAGTTGGAGCGGGCATCCCACTCTCGCTAATAGCATATCAGGACGAATACGACACTAAGCTTCCTGAAGCCTTTCACCTCGGAACATACAGGGCTAACCCGATTGCACTAGCCGCCGGCTCTGCGAGCATCGATTTCATCAAACAAATGAATCTACTCAGCAGAGTTCAACAACTGGGAAAGAAAACCATCTCACGATTCGAGCAGATTGCAAACACGAGCAGCAAGATCGGGGAAGTGAGAGGAACAGGCTTCATGATTGGCAATGAGATCGTGGATTCAAAGGAAACAAAGATACCTTCGAAGGACATAGCCAGCAGTCTGCGAAAAAGGATGTTTGAGAGAGGACTTCTAATGCACACATGCGGACACTTCGGAAACGTACTTCGTTTCATGGCCCCACTGATCATCAGCGAACAACTACTCGAAAGGGGACTTGAAGTATACGCTGCCGCTGTGAAGGAAAACTAGTTTTCCCCGTTTACTCCGCGAATGACTTCCTCGCCTTAATGGAGTATACTCCCGCCGTCTAGGACTACGGTCTGCCCGTTTAGGAACGAGGAATCTTCTGAGCAAAAGAACCGAGCGTCTTCGCTATCTCTTCAGGCGTTCCGAAACGTTTGATCAGGTTCTCACTCCGTTCCTTCGCCAAGTCTTCCTTACTTAGTTCGCTCACCCATTGTGTTTCGACATTCCCCAAGACAATGGTGTTTACTCGAACGTAGGGCGCAAGTTCGAACGCTAACGCTTTCGTAAGACCGATAATCCCAGCCTTGGCAACGGTAAAAGCAAAACCCTTGTCGTGCCCGCCCAAGGCCGGAGTCGAACTCACGTTAACTATGACACCACTTTTTTGTTTCAGAAAATGTGTCGCAACCGCCCGCGCACATAGAAAAGAGCCGAAGAGATCCACATTAATTGGCTTGAAGAAGTCTTCAGGCGTTAGCTCCATGAATCGTTTATTCCATTCTCCTCTTGCTGGATAACCTGCCAAATTTAGCAGCACATCGACTTTTCCAAAATCCTTGACGGTTCGATCAACCATTTCTTGAACCTGCTGAGGTGCTCCCTTCACATCAATGAAATCCACATGGGCAAGGATAGCCTTCTGCCCCAAAGTTGCTAGTTTATCCGCAACCGCTTTCGCTTCAGCTATTCTAGACATGTACTGCAAGACAACGTTTGCACCTTCCCTCGCGAACTGAATTGCCGCCGCACGTCCAATTCCTCCACTTGCCCCCGTGATGATAGCAACCTTCCCAGACAACCGCGACATAGAGCTCACTCCCAGCGGTGCATGAACACCATAACAGAGCTAAATGTCCCTCGTTCTAGTCGACCATATTCTTCCCAAACCTAAGCGGACTTCTGGGCGTGCCTGCCGCCTCGGCAATAGATTTATGTGGATAGGATTTGGAAATCCAAGTTAAGAGAGGACAAAACGTCGCCCACCATTGAACAACTCACTCGCGCCCATATGCGAATACCTGTCCTAGTCTACGAGCGTGTAAAAATCGCCCAGTATTTGCGCTTCATCAGGCGGTATAGGAAAAGGCTAGTTTTTGCGGGGAAATTGGATGTGATTGGAATTGTACTTGTCGGATTCACTGGCTACCTGTACGTTACAGGTACCAAGTACAGTTCTTTCGTGATCGAAGGCCTCTTGAGCATCTTGAGGACTGCGAAATTGGATCATGGCATCTACCATATCATAGACTGGCACCAGAAGAAAGGCCAACTATTAGTTTTCGTTTCACGGTAATTCGGCAGGTAGCCAAGGACCTAGCGTCAAAATGCAACTAGTTTGCGAAATCTCTGAGCCCGACAAACGCTAATCTTTCATACATTATTCTTGTTTTCTTTGCTTTGCAGCTGTCAAAGTGTTCCCTTAGTCTGCAAATGCCAAATGCTTTAAGGAATTAACGTGGTAGAGTCGAGAGGGTTTCGTGGTAGAGGAAAAACCGGAAGTAAGCAGCGACGAATTAGATGATGAGTATTTGCCGGCTTGCTGCCGCAACGGTAAAGCGCACAGTCATCCTGTCTAATCGTTTGGTTCCGCACTGGTTATTTGCGTTAGACCTGACGCTTTCGTTCAACGTTAAGTCGGATTTGGTTTAGCGAGAGTATAACACAAGTTGCCGTTCGTCAACTTTGTAGGGTTTAATTTCAGTTTCATTCCTATGCCTATTTGATCTTCTGGAATGGTTTTGTCGATCCAAGCGAAGACTTTCGGGCCATCAGAGAGTTCTGCTAGGCCAAGAAAGTAGGGGGACTGATCTTTGAACATGGACGGCGTTGCATCTACTTTGGTGTAAGTAATGAGTACACCGTCCCCAGTAAGTTCTTTCCATTCAAAGCTGTTCGAGAGGCATCTGACGCAGTGTGCTCGTGGAGGGAACTGAACACAGCCACATTCCTTGCATTGGGTTCCATAGATCTTTCCTTCTTGTAGGTATTCTATGAATTTCGATATCCTAGTTTGACTGGTGTAGGATATCCATCCGAACTTTTCAAAACCCAATCTGCTGTTACCTCTGGACTTTGCAGATTATCTGGCACTGAGGAGGGTGCAGACAGCGTACATTCCGATGCCGCCAATGTTGTGAGCCAAACCTGTCTTTGCTTTCGGAACCTGGGTGGGGCCACCTTCATTGCGCAGTTGTTTTACTATTGAGATTATGTGCGAAGCCCCGGTTGCTCCGACGGGGTGGCCTTTTGCTAGCAACCCTCCATCCACATTAACGGGTATTTTTCCTCCGACGTACGTTTCACCGTCTGTGATGAACCTCCCGCCCTCGCCTTTTCTACAGAAACCTAAGTCTTCATAGTTGATGACCTCGGCTGAAGAGAAGCTATCATGCACTTCGGCAACATCGATATCGCGGGCGGTTACCTTCGCCATTTTGTACGCTTGCCTGACAGCTTGAGCGCTGCATTCGAAACTAGCAAACTCATTCCTGCTCGTGAGCGACATTGGACTCGATGCTAAGCCCAATCCAGTTATCCACACGGGAGCATCCGTAATCTTCCGTGCCCTCTCACCATGCGCCAAGATTACGCATGCGGCGCCGTCTGCGTTGGCGCAACAGTCGAGGAGCTTTAGGGGGCTCGCGACAACCCTGGATTTCAAAACGTCCTCAACCGTGAGCTCTTTTTGGAACATGGCGTACGGGTTCTTCGTCCCATATTTGTGGTTCTTGACTGAGACGAGAGCAAACTGCTCTTCCGTCGTCCCATACCTGTTCATATGGGCGCGGGCGTGCATTGCATAATAAGCCGGCATAGTTGGCCCAAAGGGGGATTCCCACATAACGTCACCCGACCTGCTCATCACGTCCTGAATCTCAGCAGCGTCAAGCTCAGTCATCTTCTGAAAACCGACAACCGCTACAACATCGTGCAAGCCAGCTTGAATCATAGACCAACCTACCCTTACCCCCACGCCTGAAGAAGCGCAGGCGGCCTCAACGTGAAACGTCGGCGTCGGGTTGAGTCCAACGTATTCCGCCATTATTCCCGCGGGAGAACGTTGCTTATCGTAATGCGACCCTGAACAGACTATGAGCGTTGAGATATCCTTCCTTGCCAAGCCGGCGTCAGACAGTGCTTCTTTGAATGCGTCGCCGACAAGCTCTCGGCTTGATGAATCAGAAAGTTTGCCGAACTTGGTCTGACCGACGCCAACTATGCCTACTCTCATTGACATCGCCCTTTCTAAGCTGCTTGAGACAGGCGTAAGTAGGTATCTTATTGACTTATCCCGGGTTAGCCTCAAAAAAGCTAACAACATCTACCGTAATTTAGTGGAAGGATTGGAATAGGGCACCCTTGATAGTCTCGGAAGAACCAGCAAAGCAGCGAATCCTCGGAGCTCTCGCAGATGAGTACTCGAGGAAAATTCTTACCGCGACCATTGAGGACCCAATGAGCGCCCTCGAGCTGAGCAAGAAGTATGAGATACCCATAACAACCGTTTACCGGCGCATTGAAGAATTGGTCGAAGCTGGGCTGTTGGCTGCGGTCAAATCCGGCCGTACCACAGACGGTAAATGGTATGACCTGTATAGGAGCCTACTTAGGCGCATAGATGTGAGTTTTGAGAAAGGTGACGTCCGAATAGATGTGATAGTAAATGAGCATGTGGCAGATAGGTTCACTCGCATGTGGAGTTCAATCCCAACAATTTAGTGGAAGTATCACGCTTGCTAGAATTTACGGAACTCTTCTGGATCACATCCGCTGTTAAGCTGATTGCGCTCTTTCTGGGGGCGTTTATCGTCTACCTTGCGTACAGGGGTTACAGGAGAAATGCGAACAAGCCGTTGGTTTACGTTGCCCTAGGTTTTGGGCTCATAACAGCGGGTACCCTTCTCGAAGGCCTAATGTTCGTGATACTGGGCTCTGACATTCTTGCGGCACTTGCAACCGGTACCGTGCTCACTGTCATCGGATTCCTTGCGATCATCTATTCGATCTACGCTACGAAATAAAGGAGAATACATAAGTTCGAACTGAATAGGAAGAGAGCTAGAGCCGCACCCCGCCGATTGGAGGACCCGCGAAGTTGGCGGTGGCCTTCTGGTCTTTCAGTCCATGCCACGTAATTGCGCAAACTGTATTTTGGCGAGATTTTACTAGGTGCGACCTCTTGGACTTTATGACGCCGGCGTGCGATGCTGCGCTTGCGGGTACTGCAGATATGCCCTCATGATTCGCGAGTAAGTGTTTGGCAGCATTACAGCGCGATGTATACATTGCGTTGAAGGAACACGAATGCTCGGCAGTGGCCCTTGAATATCGTTTGAGTTCAAAACCAGGTTGTAATCTCTCCAGATTGGGTCGGTGAGTGAATTCGTTTTCGCTAGGTTAGGAGG
>CAWABQ010000032.1:0-25883 GCA_963780265.1 Candidatus Bathyarchaeota archaeon | reverse complement strand
CAGTCCTCCCTGTCCATGTGTTCCCGTCATACCAGAAAGTCGATGGAACACCAGCCCCTGTTCCACCAACGGCCCAGGCGGCTGATCCTGATGACTGGAAGATACCATAGAGAGGAGCTTCAGTAACGGATGACACGAACGCTGCTCTTCTCCAGCTGAATGTTCCGCCATCCCATTTGAGAAATGTTGGGTGCCCGCCTGAATCCAGATTACCAACAGCGAAACCGTCGGAGTCACTGCTCATGAATACGGCGTTTACGTCGTAGAGAGCAGGGGATGTCGTGGTGCTCCAGATTTCTCCCCCAGTGTTCGAACTACAGTTAGAGAAACAGAAGGTAGCGACTCCAGCATTTCCCGCAGCCCAGATATTCCCACCAGAGCTCGCAAAAGTCACTGAATTCAGGCCCGGTTCGGACGAGACTTGATTCAGACTTGATCCTAACTTCTGCCAACTTGGAACAGAATCCAGTGATGTCCCATGTATGATAGTAGCAACGCCATTCTGATCTCCTACTATCCATCCTTCCGAGGAACTCAGTAGAGTAATTGATCGTAGAGGGGTCCCCGCTCCGCATATGCCTGGACTGACAGGGCCTGTCCAAGTGGTTCCATCAACTGTTTGAAAGATATCACAATTGTCACCAACGGCCCAACCGCTCGTCGGAGATGACATCGCAACGCCGTATAGATTAACTGCAGGAGCTGTCGTAGCCACGTTTGTCCAGCCGCCTCCGTTCCAACGAAACACTTTACCGTTGTTCCCCACTGCAATTCCATCATCCGCTGAACAAGGTGAACCAGTACAGTGGGTCATGTAGACCGAGTTCATGGGGTTACCCGCCGAACCTGGCACTGCCAAGTGTGTCCATCCTCCACCTACACCTGGAACCCCGTTCCAGTCAAGGAACGAGCCATCGACTCCCCCGTTCTCAGTCCCTACAGCGAAAGCTTGAATGTCGGTACCCGAAGATCCACCTCTTACCAGGGATACACTGCGAAGTTCTCCTGATCCATAACCGGGTGGGGTCGAATAACTTACCCAACTTATCCCGTTGTAGAAGTAAGCGACCGGGCCTGTGCAGCTTCCTGAACCCCCGGTGAGGGAAACGCCCCCAACGAGCCACCCTGCGCTGCTCGTGACGCTAGTCAGTGGGTTTAGGGGGCCGCCGAAGTTTACTGAATTTAGTTGGCAATCTGTTGCTGGTGCCACGGTTGCCTGATTCCATGAGAAACCATCCCACTGGAAAAGTAGCCCCTTTTCTCCGACCATCCAACCGTTACCGCTTCCCTTCCCGCTCGTGCCCCCGTTCAGCATATACACTCCATACATCTTCGCCTTGCCACTCTGAACGGTCGTGTATTCGGTTGGGTTGATCAATCTCCATAAGGGGGTTACTGGAGGAGCATTCAATGGAATGAACAATGAAAGCAAGAAGACCGATGAAACAAGGAGAGTTAGAACTACTTTCCTGTGAGCCAATTTACGAGTACTCCACCGATATATGACCATCAATAGTAAAGTGGTGACTACTATCTTTGTTCCTACGTCAATCCAAGATTCTCATTCTAGGTTCCTTCCGTAGGCTTGAAAGCGTATATAAGCGTTGCCACGTGCCACACATCTACATTCCCTTTCTTGCCCGGCTGGCATCGGTACGATACTTGGGACCGCTCTCAATTTTGCTCTAACTCCTTGACATAGTTCCTAACAGCTTCACGAATAACGAAGGACCGCGAGGGAACCTTATCTTGGTCGACCATTTCGTCAATCCTATCCAGCAATTGCGTGGGGAGGGTGGCGGATATGTTCGCCATCCTCTTTGACCTTCGACCGACGGTACTCATCCTGTTCTCCAGCACATTCTTGGTTTCGGCTAATGATTACGATGATTGAACCACTCCTAGGAACAATAATTAACGTTAAGTGAACATTACATGTTAAAGCAGACGCGAGAAAACTCGAGCTTCTAATGCAAAAATGACTCAGTTTCAGGTAGGCCGCAGGTAGACATGTTTTGGCTGAATGCTTCGCCACGCCGGAATATTTGAATCGAGATTGGTAATAACATTGAAAGCCCGTTTCAGGTTCTACGCGTCTTCACGACCTCTGACTGGTAACTTGCGGGGGGTTAACGGTTCTGAGCTTGTCGGTGCAATCTCGCATATTTCCGGAGTTCTTCATTCGTTAGTTGGGTTTTCTTCTCCGACCGCTTACCTGTGATAATCTCCCGAATGTCTGCTTGTGATTAGCTCCCAGCCCATGAATGGGTGTGGGCTTCTCGGCTCGCAGGCTACTATTTCTCTTGCCTGTTCATTCCGAGCATAGGCCAAATCATCTGTGGCCCGTCGAGTCGCCGTCACTGGCAAGAAAGGCGACCCGATATTTATTGCGGCGTTGTAGTCAGCGTTGTACCAGAGTTCGCAGTCCCAGCAGTGGAAAAGGCTTTGGGTGAGCCGTTCGGTGTGGCGTGAGCCGCAGCGGTGGCAGGTTCGACTGGACCAGAGCTCGTTTGGTGCTGCGGACGGTATGCCCTGCTTCGTGCATTCGTCTTGAATGTAGCGGACCATTCGTCCGTAGGTCCAGTGCGCAAGCCTCCTCCTCTGCCGCGCATTACCGTCGCCTTTGAAGTTCGCGTATTTGATGCCCTTCGGGTAACCGACTGCGACGAGAGCATTCTGCGACATCGCGGCCACTTGTTTTGCGATTAGTCGGTCGTACTGTTCGCTGACGTGCAGTCGTTTGTGTCGGATGCGTTTCAGCGGCTCCCATTTTCGTGCCTGTTGTAGTTCTGCTATTCGCTTCTCCAAGCGGTTCAGTCGATCCCTCTTCAACCCGTCCGTCTGGATTGTGAAGTCAGTTGACCTCAGGGGTTGGTTCGGCCTGAGCATCACGGATGCAATCGACCGCCTCACCCCAAGGTCGACGCCACGAACCGCATGGACGGGTTGATCTGGAACCGCATACTCCACCTTCACGTGAACGTAATACTTTCCATCATGTTTCACGATTTGGAAGCTCTTCATGACGCCTTTCTCTAGCAGATCCAAATGGTACTTCGCTGGACTCAGCGGAATCGTAAGTTTCATGCCTTTCCGCAGCGTTGAGACACGTGCCACATACTGGCAGAGCGTCATCCGCCTCGTCTTTTCAATCGAGCCGAAGCGGCTGTCGAACCATATTGGAAGCTTGCCTTGCATGCCGTTCGTGAACGGTTCTTGTGGTTCGCGTCGTAGGAGCTTGCGAAGCCACTGCTTGTCACGCTCTTTTCTAGCAATTGCGATGTTCCTGCGCCAAGCCTTATGCGCTTCACGGTAACTTCACCACATCCACGCGGCCGTATCGAAGCAGCATTGAGTGAGTGAACCAAGCTTCGCATCTCTCTTCACCCGCTCGTAGAACCGTGCCCTATCCGCGTAGGAACCCTTCAGCCCGTGTTCTTTGAACAGCTTAGACCATAACCAGACGCCACATGTGGTTCGCGCTGTCAAAGAATTAAGAATCGAGAGCTTTCGCTTCGTTATGCCGTAGTGGATGGGTATGCGAATGGTCTTGACGACCTGCAACTTCACAATCCTTCTTGTCGTGACTGCTTAAAGCGTAAAGAGGTGCGTGAAACTATCATGCGGATTTGGCGCTTCGCGCACGCAATTCATCCCACGGCTAAAGCATGTGGGGTTTCTTGCTCAAATCCGTTCTAAGATAGGCATTTATCACCGGCAACCCAGCGCGTATTACAGATTCAGAGGGGAAGACGGCCGCTATTGCGTCACGGCCCTCAGATTTGAAAATACTAACAAGCTGACGGGTGTGCAGTTCTCTCGCCTGTGACAAAATTTCGCCCTTAAACTTCTTGTCGTAGTTTGTGTGTAAATCGTCTTCCAAGTCGATGTGTTTACCGTGTCTGCCTGCTCTAGCCCAACATCGCATCATCCAGAGTTTGTATAGTATGAATCCTTGGACGTGCGCTGGGTCGCCCTCTTTCAGCTTTGGAATCTAATCCACTCTCTGTGGTTTTATATACAAACGTTTATATGGGCTATCATGTGCGCATCTTATCGTGGAGAGATTAATGAAAACTCAACTAGACGGGCCACTAACTAACCTCTTCGGAAATCCGCAAGGTAGAGCGATAGCAAAGGTGCTCGACCAATCAATTATAGTTGGAAACATGGAACAAACCGTCCGCATGCTCGCTGACTCGACGAACTTAGACTATAAAACTATCCAGAAATCGCTGAAAAGGCTTGAGAGACGGGATATGTAAGAAAGAGCCGAAAGGTCGGCAACGCTCAAACCTATAGGTTCAATGTGGAGAACGACCTGCACGACCTAATCCACTTCGCTCGAAAGGCTCAGTTAACCCCGATGCGAAGACGTTAAAACCCCTCATTTTCTCCCTTCTTCGTCGTCCTCTGCTTTTCTTTTGAAAGCTCGCTGAATTAGCGACTGCATTGAAAATCCGGGCGCTGTTAACTTGTCAGCTCATTGCTTTCAGCGACCTCTCATGCCTAAAAGAGGATGAAAGTTTAGGTTAAGTTATGCGGACGGTCAAAACAGTTCAACAACACTACATGCCCAGTCCCGAGATTCTGCGCATGCTTGACGAGTTCCGCCAGATGCTGAACGACTGCGTACGGATTGGGGTTGCTGAGAATGTGACCAGCCTCAAATCACTCTCCACGAAAACCTACCATCAACTCGCAACCTACAATGTCATGAGCTACTACAAACTCTGCGCAATCAGCAAAGCCACTGGGATCTTGCGGAACCATGGTAAGGCTAGAAGGAAGAATCCGGACACGAAGGAACCTTACGCACGACGTGCGCAATTGACAACCTGTTACGGTTTCAAAATTAGAGCGAAAGAAAAAGTGCTCTTGCTGCCATTCAAGCCAAAACAACCGTTACCCATCCCGTTGAACACACATACGCTACGCGTCCTCTCCGAGCCGAGCATTCAAATCCGCTCCGTAACATTGACTGACGAACAGCTAAGTATCTCCTATGCGAAGGACGTTAAACAAATACAACCTCACGGCCTAATCGCCATCGACCGGAACCTCGACAATTTGACGGTTGCAGACTCAGATGGGCCGGTGACGAGAAACGATGATTTGGCTAAGGCGACGGAAGTTAAATCGATGTATCGTGAGATTCGTTCGCATATGCAGCGAAGCGACCTGCGCATACGCCGAAGGGTGAGTGGAAAGTACGGTCGGAAACAACGCGAGAAGGTGAAACAGATTCTCCACCACGCCTCAAAACAGATTATCCTAGACGCGAAACGCAAGCAGTTCGGCATCGTCATGGAGAAGCTGACAGGCATAAGGAAGCTTTACCGTAAAGGTAACTGGCAGGGAGGAAGCTACCGTGGGATGATGAACAGTTGGAGTTACTTTGAACTGCAGCGCCAAATCGAATACAAAGCCCAGTGGGAAGGCATACCAGTCACCTACGTGAATCCGAGCGGCACTTCGGTGAAGTGTTCGATATGTGGGTCAAAAATGAAACCCGAAGAGAACCGACAACTCAAGTGCCAATCGTGTGGATTCACGGTTGACCGAGACGTAAACGCCGCCAGAAATATTCTGGCGAGAGCCCTGAGGTTCAGGGCCGGCGCGCTTCCAGTTGAAGCGATGGTACAGGAACCCTCAGTAGGTAATCCTGAAAGTCGATGGAAGCGAGTTAACGAGTCGAGGCTTCATGAGCCGACAAGTTAACAGAACCAAAATCCGCCTCAGGTTCTACGGTGTCTTCAGAACCGCTGCGGGAACGAATGAATTTGTCATTGAGGTGGCGGGAAAGAACCCCACGGTGCGTTCAGTAATAATGCAGCTTGTTACCCAGAAGGAATTCGAAGGACTAAGGCAACTGTTGTTGGAAAATGATACTTCCGACCCTAGGCCGAACGCTTTGATTATGGTCTCTGGGCGCGAGATCAACACTTTGAGCGGGTTGGAGACGGCGCTTACTGAGAAGGATGAGCTTGCGCTTCTCCCAGTTGCCCACGGAGGCTGAAGTTCCTCGAAGACGTAAATGAACCTGGGTTCAGTAATTTCTCTCTGGCTACCACGTCTCGACGGTTAGACCTGGAATTCTCTGGAAATGTTTCACATCATTGGTTAGCACTGCCTGATTGTGCGCTAAGGCTAGTGCCGCTATCATAATGTCAAAATCTCCGATTGGGGTGCCGGTGGATTCCAGCTCGTTTCTGACTCGTCCAAATCTTTCACAGGCTTGAGTTGAGAATTCAAGTAGTTCCATACGCAGACAGGAACTCCTTCACTCTCCTGATTTCGAGGTCCCTTTTCTTGGCCTTGTAGGCGCCAGCGAAAAGTTCGCATGCACAGATAGGAGTAGTCGTAATCCTTTCCCCATCTTCTACGAATGATTCCAATTTGGCTTCTGCGTTAGGATCTCTTCGAAGTAAGGCGATCAGAAAGCTAGTGTCGATACAGACCAAGTTCTAGGAGCCTCACACTCGGACGCCTCTAATGCGAGTTCGTTCTCGACCGCTAACGATTCCCTCCAGAGTCTCGGCAAACTCCTCGTCAGGCTCTATGGATCGCACATAATCCAAGAGACTCCCCCTCTTCGTTTTCGCGGTGAGCCTGAGAATCACTCCAGTGAACGATTCACCACGACTCTTCAATCGGTACAAGGCTGAGTAAGCCTCCTCTGATATTGTGAGAGTTTTGTGTGCCATGCCGACCAATCTTTCCTGTGTATTTACGTGTATTTAAGAGATGCAGCAGGATGAAGACGATAAGGGATTACTCTGCGACAAACGCCCTCTGGCTTACAGAGCGGAGTAGATTACGTTCGTGTCAAGAATGACCTTCTTTGCCGAACCATTTCCTGAATAGTTCAATGCGAATGGCTCCGCTCGAGGTCGTGGCTTCAGCTAGCGACAGGCGTTTTCTTCTCAATCCACCTTTGAAACTGGCTGAAGCTTCAAGGAATCTTGCTTTGGTAATCTCGGAGACCACCTTAGCTAGCATATCATCCAAGGATTTGAAACCCATCTCCATCTTTGCTCTCATTAACTGCCGATGGGTCTCCTCAGCGACCAAGATGGATTTAGCCAAAGTCATTCCTCCTTGGAAACGTGTCACTATAGAAATATAAATCTCAAAACAGGAATCTACTTTTCTGTACCTTTCGATTTCGTGGAAGTCGACTGTTCGTTCATGCTGCCTGACCGGTAACCGATTATGTCTAACGATACGTAAGTGAACCCGTACCCTCGCAACGCAGCAGCTATCTTATCCAACACGCCCGCGTTGAAGAAAAGCTGGCGCTCATCCTCACCAACCTCAATCCTCGCCAAGTTCCCGTGGTCACGGACCCGCAACTCCCTGACTCCCGTTATCGATCTGATGAAGCTCTCGGATCTCTCAATTCTCGTCAACCTCTCAGGGGTAATAATCTGGCCATACTGGACGCGGGATGATAGGCAGGGCATCGATGGTTTATCGAAATTCGGCAAACCCAGAAGCCTCGACAACTCCCTAACTTCGACCTTCGTCATGCCCACCTCCGATAGTGGCCTTCTCACGCCTTCCTCAGCTAGTGCTGCTGCACCCGGCCTATGTCCGACCAAGTCATCAGCGTTGGTCCCATCCACAATAACCGAAACGCCAAGGTCTGCAGCCACCAGCTTAAGTTTCTCGCCCAACTCCTTCTTGCAAAAGTAACATCGGTTCGCTGGGTTGGAAACATATTTCGGATCGTCAAGCTCCTCAGTTCGGATCACCATGTGCCTTATCCCAATTTCCTCAGCAACCTTTCTCGCCTGTTCCAATTCCGATTTTGCAAGGCTGGGAGAGTCCGCTGTCACAGCGACCGCTCTCTTACCAACTGCTAGTTTCGCCAGCCGCGCAACAAGGGTGCTGTCTATCCCACCTGAGAAAGCGACGAGCACATCACCAAACCCTCTTAGCATCTTCAATGCTTCGTCGGCTTTCGCGCGAAGGGCAGGTGACATTGCTGGAAGAAACACGTCGAGTTCTTGCAGTTGATTAGGAGTCTTTGCTGTTAACATTTATGTTACATCTCATAGCTCTTTGTACTTAGGCGTTTCCACGCTGGCGAAATTTCTTGCGAGACATTCTTGAAAAACTACGTAGGGGCGAGATTTCTGTGGACGATGCTGAAAGGGCGTTGAAAATCAATGCGATAGAGAATATAGCAGACATAGCCCGGCTGGATATTGGAAGAACTGTTCGACGCGGGGTCCCCGAGATAATATTCGCTGAAGGAAAATCAAGTGGCGACTTGATTCAGATTTGCGCTCGTATGATTGAGAGCGATGGCCGAGCAATCATTAGTCGAGTTAGTGAGCAGCAGCTCATCAAGTTGAACGAACGCTTCAGTGGTTATGAATTGAAAAAATCTCCGCACTCCACAACAATTGTGATCAGGGAGGTTGCTTACAAGAAAGCGGAGACTGGCGGTAGGGTCGGCATCATAACTGCCGGAACAGCTGATCTTCCCGTCGCTGAGGAGGCAGCAATGATTGCGGAAGAAATGGGCTGCGAAACTTTCCTGGAGGCGGACGCAGGAGTCGCCGGCATCCACCGCTTGGTGGAACCGTTGACGGGTATGGTGGAGAAGAACGTTGACTGCCTGGTCGTCGTGGCGGGCCGCGAAGGTGCGTTGCCCACGGTAGTTGCGGGGCTAGTAGACATGCCCATCATTGCTGTTCCTAGTTCGTCGGGATATGGTTATGGCGGAAAAGGGCAAGCGGCGTTGATGGCTATGCTTCAGGCGTGCTCTCTTGGCCTATCGGTTGTGAACATCGATTCGGGGATAGCCGCAGGCGTGGTGGCCGCGCAAATCGCAAACCGGGTATCGGCGGCCCGTAATGGGACTAAACTCAAGCCTTGACCGTTTTCAGATGGCCGCAGGCTGCCTTCACGACTTCAACAGACTTCTGAAAAGCCGCTGATTCCTCAGGGTTCAGCTTCAGTTCGATTACCCGCTCGACACCCCGTGCGCCGAGAACCGCCGGCACATCCACATAGACATCCTTGAGTGCGTATTCACCGTTCAAGTGCGCCGTCATGCAGAGCACCATCTTCTTGTCCTTAATTACAGTCTCAACCATTCGCGCGATTCCATGTGCAGGTGCGTATATCGTCGCCCCCTTCAGGGCAATGACTTCCGCAGCAATCTTCCTAGTGTGGTCAACGGCATCATTGACCTCCGCGGGTGTGAGTAGCTCCGTTATCGGGACACCGTTCACAGTTGAGAACCTCGGTAGGGGAACCATGGAATCCCCGTGCTCACCAATAACCACAGCTTGAACCGAACTCGTCGAAACTTTCAAGGCTTTGGCGATGAAGTACTTGAACCGCATCGTATCCAGCATACCGCTTTGACCAAAGACTCGAGAGGGCTCGAACCCCGTGACCTTCCAGGCGAGGTAGGTCATCACGTCAAGCGGGTTAGTCACCATCAAGACCAACGTCTTCGGAGCGTATTCCACAATCTTCTCGCTAATGCCTCGAATGATCGCCTCATTCTTCTCCTGCAAATCAAGCCGGGTCATACCCGGTTTTCTTCCCAAGCCTCCGATCACAACGACAAGTTCCGAGCCAGCGATGTCCTTGTAATCATTCGAACCAACAATATCCACGTCAACGCCCTGTTCTGCTGCCATCTGTCCCAGGTCGAGGGCTTCGCCTTGGGGAAGACCTTGAATTATGTCGACCAGTCTGAGGTCGCCGAGCTCTCTTTGAGCCACCTGTAGGGCCACCGCGCTTCCGAGCTTGCCGGTGCCGATAATTGAGATTAGTTTTCGGGCGGGCATTCGTTTAACCAACCTGCTGCTATCGCTTTCACTTGCTTATGGTCTCATCGTTTCTTGAGGTTCTGTCAAATCTAAAGGAGATTCGACTCATCTGCATCGTGTGTGTGCGCGCACCAGCTGACGCATACACACAAAACTAGCCAGTGACTGGTTCAAATTCGGTCGCCCGCATCAGCAGACCCACACACACACTTTCACGCAGCTCGCTTCGCTCGCAATAACTTATCCCGTTCTCATTCCATTACGAAGAGTAAATAAAGGAAAGAAAAAGAGTTGAGAAGAGGCTGAGCACGGTTCAGTGTTTCGTCTGTTTTGATAGGTGCTCTTCGACTTGTGCGAACTGTTTCTTGAACTTGTCAAAGTCAATGTTGGCCGCGTGAAGTATGGCGCTCCAACCAGTTGTGAATCTAGTTAGGAAGGCGGTTTCGGCGATTTCATCATCAGTAGCTCCGTTCATTCTGGCAGCTCTCGTATGGAAATGAATACAGTACGGACAGTGGATTGCAGACGCAACCGCTAACCCCATGAGCTCACGGTATTTGGCAGGTATCTTGGTTTCTGAGAAAGTAAATTTCTTCATCTCCGCCCATTCGTGAGGAAGTGCATCATGTGGAATCGCAGTGAACTGATCAAGCACTAAGCCCATAGTCTTCTTTATGTCGTCAAGAACATTTTCATATTCTCCCATTCAATCTGACACCTCCCATCTCCATCTTGCTTTCGAAGATTCGGCGCAGCACTGAGTGCTGAAATTTAAGTGTGTGCGTGGGTCTAGTGGTGCGCACCCCCCCGGGCACCATTCCACACACACGATGGGATCGGCCATTATGGCAAAGGTACGGCCGACAAGTTCTCCTTGTGACCTTCTCTAACCCTGAAACGCAACCTCAAGGTTGTCCCTTGTCATTAGCGCATGCCACTTTGAGTCGAAGCCCACAAGCCGCATATTTCTGATCCGAATCAGGTTTGTAGCCTCATCCCCCGTCTCGTCTAGCTTGAAATCGATCACACTATCGCTGGCCGCTTCAAGGTTCTTGTAGGCCCAGTCGCTATGAATACCTCGCATAATTCCCACAATGCCAGTAGACTTCCAGAGAGACCCAATCGGAATCATTCTCGTCCGTACAAACTCGACCCAGCTTTTCTCTACATTGAATCTCGCAAGACATGAAACATCATCTGTGATCCTCAACCAGTCAGGCGAGGGTTGAGGAGGTATCGCGTCCACCGTCGGAGAGTCCGAATCCGGGCTTGCCATAAGGTACTTTGCGAAGAGTACGCTCAGATCTGCAGCCTTCAAGGAGTAGAAAGCGTATCTTTCATTTGACTTACGGCCAAGCGTGGCTGTGTACCAATCAAACACTCTCAGCTTTTCGTTCGCTTCGAGCTTCTCAACATCCAAGCCCATTTGAGTGAACCGTGAACGGATGTTCTCAGGTGGCTGTGCGGAAACATGGTAGCTAACCACTCCGCCTGTTCTCAACCATTCCGCTGCGATGGAGAGGGATGCTTGGTACCAGGTTGATGTTGGATCATACTCGACTAGGAGCGTTGACCCAGGGGGCAATGGCCCCTTGAGCAAATCTTGGATAAGAGCAATGTGCATTAGTTCAAAACCTCTACATTTTTCATCAATGTGAAGAAAACCTGGTGAGATTAGGGGCATCAAAACATAAATTTAGGGGCATCCCGCACAGTGGCACTGAGGACATTAAAAAATGCCGCTCTACATGGACATACACTACAAGATTACCGGGCTTACGGCGGAAGCGATTATGGCCGCACACGCAAAGGATCTTCAGGTTCAGGAAAAATACGGAGTGAAATATCTGAAGTACTGGTTCGACGAGTCGACGGGCAAAGCGTTTTGTATGATCGACGCCCCCAACAAAGAAGCCGCAGCAGTCCACCGAGAAGCACATGGTATCGTTGCGGACGAGATTGTTGAGGTCAAGGAAGGCTCCTAACTTTCCATAGATCTCGAAGGCCTTGTCGCCTTCGTTACGCGTGTTCGCCCAGTCGCCTCTTAGGATGTCCAAATACGACAAACATCCCAAGCAGGTAGCCTGCATCACAATGTCATTGAGTTTAGTAGCTAACTCAAGGCGCTTCACCATGAACTGGCGAGCCCTAATGATGTCTCTGAGATACCAGTATACACTCAAGTTAAGAGAAGCCCGAAAGGCTTGAAGATATGTTCATGTTGAAGTGACAATTCGTAAGCTCTCTCCCAGAGCGTGAGGCCTTCATCGATCCACCCTGTATCAGTTAGGAGGGCAGCCTTATTGCCAATATCGTGGGTTCCTTAGGTCCACTACTTTGTCAGCCGGACTCAGTTGCTTAACGTGGTGGGCTCGAAGGGATTCGAACCCTCGAATATCGAAAACCTTCATCGATTCGACCCAACTCAAGAAGGGACGATGCCATGTTGATCAATGCTTCTGAGACAGCTGCGAAGTTTCCGCTCCTCTCCCCGCTTCTAAGGCTCGCTTGGTCCGTTAGCCTCAATGATTAAGCCTCAAGCCGGAGCCGTCACACTCGTAAAATACTCATTGAGCACCGACTCGGGGCGTTCAGGCTTTTTAGAGAAAAGAGTCCTCTAGTCGTTCCGGGCTCCCAATTCAACGTGCGAAAGTACCTGAGAATCAGTTTCGGCGAAAAACGGGAGCAATTGGAAGGTGGCTTAAAGCGAGTTGGAGAAATGCTCGAAACAGTCAGCAAGGGTTCATAGCATAGACGCAATCAGTGAGAAGATAGAGAGCCCTTGGGCAAGAACATCCTGATACTTGGCGGCGGGTTTGGCGGCCTCTCGGCCGCAACCGAATTGAGAAGAAATCTGAGCACGGACCATAAGATCACGTTGGTTGACCAGCAGCGCTTGTTCATGATGGGGTTGACAAAACTCTGGGTGATTAATGGGTCCCGAAAGCCTGGTGAACTCGCTGGAAACCGAGCCGAACTTCCGAAACGAGGGATTGACTACGTGGAAGGAGTGGTCAACTCGATTAAGCCGCAGAGCAGGGAGGCCTTGGTTGGAAAGCAACGACTGGTTTTCGATTACCTCATTATCGCCCTGGGAGCCGACTATGCGCCTGAAGCTACCCCGGGTTTTCAATGGAACGTCAGGAATTTGTACACTGAGAGTGGCTGTGCTGAAATCCGAGACTTACTGCAGAAAACAGCGTCCGGAACGATCAACATTGTTGTCTGCGGCCTCCCGTTCAAATGCCCGCCGGCGCCTTACGAAGCCTCCATGATAGTCGACGACGTGCTGAGAAAGAAAGGCGTCAGGGACAGAGTCAAATTGCGCTTGATCACGCCCGAGCCTCAGCCCCTCACGATCTTAGGGCCGGATGCGGGCAGGAACATTGTGGGTCTCCTCACCGAGCGCGAGATCGAATATCGATCCAGCCAGAAACTCATGGAGATTCAACAGCGGGCCGTTCGCACCGAAACCGATTCGTTTCCTCACGACCAGGTCTTCGCGGTTCCCATCCACGTGGCCCCCCGTGTCCTGAAGCAATCAGGTTTGACAGACGATTCCGGGTGGGTGCCGGTGGACCCTCTGACAATGGAAACGAAATTTGAAGGCATCTATGCGGTCGGGGACTGCGCTGGACCAAAGATTCCTAAGGGCGCCCTCCTCCCAAGGGCCGGCGTCCTTGCCGACGAGCAGGGGAAGACCGTTGCCGAAAGAATCCGCCAGGACATAAGCGGGGAGAAGAAAAACGCTGCATTTGCTGGGGAGGGAGTGTGTTTTGTGGAGGTCGGCCGAGAGATGGCGGCTCCCGTCAAGTCCAATTTCTACGCGCAGCCGGCGCCCAAATGGGAGTTTACTCCACCAAGCCGCGAAGGGTTCGAGATGAAAAGGCGTTTTCTCGAAGAACGAATGGCCCTTTGGTTCCCAGGGTGACTGAATCGGGAGGCATTCGCCGAAACCGGAAACCTAAGTGGACATGGAGGGCTAACCTCACCCGTTCCATGAAGCTGAAAGAACGCGCCGATGCACGACGAACAATTATCGAGAAAGGCCTAGTTCCACACCCAAACGACAGCACCGTAGCATTTCTTCCTGATGGGAGACACAAAAAAAACTTGCTTATGGTCTAATCGTTTCTTGAGGTTCTGTCAAATGGTAGCCTGAACAAAGCTTCATTCCACGTGAGAATCACATTGCCATTTTCTCTCTCTACTTACGTGAAGCAGACGTAGGAAGAATCAGCAGAATCAATCGAACTCTTACAACCGGAACTAGTATGCCAATCAACCGACAACTTCACGTTCTCATCCAACCATTGGGAGTTGGTCATCTTGAGGACGAAAGGCGGAAGGGTGCACTGCACCCAATCGTCATGTGCAGCAGAGCTTTACAAGGACGGCGAAGTTATGGGTAAGGCCGCCGAGATTGCGGACGTTGTCGTCGACACAGACTGATCCCATTTAGGCTTCAATGCGTAGGGGTTATATACTGTGGGGGTGTCCCATCTCTTGGTTGTCGTGTTGCGAACCACGCATATTCTCGGCGGCGTCATCCTTCTCCTAGCCCTAACGCTAATTCTGGTTAACCTGCAGCCCGCCTTAGGTGCGGGGGAAGATCATTTGATTACACAGGTCGATGCGGGGTCTGGTTCCGTTGACCCGAATTGCCCGGCACCCGGTTGTCCTGAACCAGTTGGTTCACCGGTTACGGTTACCGCTACGCCTAGTTCTGGTTGGCAGTTTTCATCATGGTCAACTCAGACCGGAGCGTCATGTATTGGGGGTCCTACGGTTAATCCCTGTCAAGTCGTGATGCCTCAATACGTGATGGGGGTTGGTTACGTAACCGTTACTATCGGGGCTACTTTCATTCAGTTCCCTGCTGTGCATCAAACTCCCGTTGGCGGAGTAATGCTTCCAAGCGTCGGGCTCAGCGTCCTCCTACCCTGGGCCATAGTGTTGTCTTTGTTGGGAGTTCTCTCGGTCGAAGCGTTCACCATCAAACGCCGCGCAAAACAACGTTAGCCAGCTACCGCCATAACCATAACCTTCAATTGCAGACGCGACGGCCGCGAACCTCACGGCTCTCGCCCAGCATTCACTGGGCCAGCTGGTTTTAAATACTCACCCCCCAGAGGGCTGTACAAGTGCGTTCATAATGGCTTCTCGGCGTTTCTTCCCAGGTTACTCGAAAGCCTACATTATGCTTGTAGCGGTAATGGGGCTGCTTCTCTCAGCTGGAATGCCCAGCGCTTACGGTTCGACGGTGATAGCGTTTGATGCGGCTGCCAGCACTTCGTGTGGTGGTAGTGTACCCTGTGGACTTACCTTGACGTGG
Organism: Candidatus Bathyarchaeota archaeon; assembly: GCA_963780265.1. Lineage (GTDB taxonomy): Archaea > Thermoproteota > Bathyarchaeia > 40CM-2-53-6 > 40CM-2-53-6 > FEN-987. The sequence goes on along the minus strand of CAWABQ010000032.1, from coordinate 10,751 downwards.
TCGCATACGATTGGCGGTGGCACAAACGGGATCTTGATAGTTGGAGTCTCAGAATTGAATAACCCACCTCTTGCTGTTACAGGAGTTACTTTCAGTGGAACCGCCCTAACGCCTCTCACCGCCCAAACTAACGTTCTCCTCCTAGTTCAGCAGTGGTATCTACTGAACCCGAGTCTGTCAGGTACGGTGACCGTTACATTCGCCACCGCTCCTTACGCCGTTGTTGCAGGTTCCGTTTCCTTCTTCAACGTAGGTGGGCTGGGAACGTCGAATGGGGCTACTGGTACAGGCCTCCCCGCCAGCGTAACCATAGCTTCGGCCAATTCGGGAGATTTAGTGGTCGACACGCTCGTCCACCAGAATCCTGATACCTCGCCGGTAGCACCCCAGTCACAACTATGGAACTTGAATGACCCAACTGGGAGCGTTATGGGTGGGGGAAGTGATAAGCCCGCATCCTCGTCAGTTACCATGCAATGGACCGATTTTGCGCCCGAGGAGGTCTGGGGTTTGGTAGCGGTTGACCTTCAACCAGCACCAACAACATTCCCGGCCGTGCATCCAACTCCGGTTGGAGGAGTAATGCTTCCAAGCGTCGGGTTCACAGTTCTCCTACCTTGGGCCGTGTTGTTGTCTTTGCTAGGAGTTCTCTCGGTGGAAGCGTTCCGCGTTAAACGCCGCGCAAAGCGACGTTAACCAGCCATCACCATAACCTAACTTAACTCATCAACCGTTTTTTGGGAGCAGTCTAAGGTAAGCGTCTTGCGCTGTCCCGGTTCCTTTCTCAAATCCTCTGGGTAGTGTTAAATACGCAGCCCCCAGAGGGCTGTACAAGTGCGTTCATAATGGCTTCTCGGCGTTTCTTCCCAGGTTACTCGAAAGCCTACATTATGCTTGTAGCGGTAATGGGGCTGCTTCTCTCAGCTGGATTCCCCAGCGCTCACGGCCTGTCTGGAATCACTTTCGACTCGACCGCCAACGCATCCTGCACCCCAAGCTGCACTACTCTGACGTGGTCGCATACGGTTGGTTCCGGTCCGAACCCGATTCTGATAGTCGGGCTCTCTAGCCCTGGGGGGTTCGCCGCCGCGTCAGTTACGTATGGATCCCAATCCCTAACCTTCATCACCATCCAATATGGTGAAAGTCCATCAGCTGAGATGTGGTATCTGTTGTCTCCGTCGATGGGGACGGCGACAATCACGGCCACGGGACCCTTCACTGAAGGTGAAGTTGGCGGGTCGTCATCCTACTTCAATGTAGCGAGCGTGGGTTCTTTCAACTCCGCGAACTCCGGGAGCACTTCGGGAACACCAAGTCTTCCAGTCAGCGTTAATGTGAACGCGAATTCCGGTGACCTGGTTGTCGACACGTTGGCGGCGCTTAACACGGGGGCCGGAACCTGGTCCGCTGGCACCGGTCAGAATCAACGTTGGCTCGTGCCGGTGTCGGGCGCTGTGGTGGGGGCTGGAAGCGACAAACCCGCCTCCTCACCGGTCACCATGACATGGTCAAGTACCAACATTTACGGTTGGACTTTGATTGCTGTTCAGCTTGTCCAAGCACCCACGACGGAGTGCGTGACTGCTTCTACGGGTGGGTCCGGGTGTTTTGCGGCTGATGCAGGTGGCTTCACGAGTCTAACCGCTTCACCCTTATCCAGTATCTCAACCCCTCCGCCTGCGGGGCTAACATTTCCTTTTGGGTTGTTCTCGTTCACAATTGTAGGCGTAGGGTCTGGGCAGACGGTTCACGTAACTGAGACCCTGCCAAGTCCGTTGCCTGCCGGCACGTTTTCTTACTACAAGTTTCAGTCTGGTGCGTGGACTCAGTTTCCGTCGGCTTCGCTTGATTCCACTCGAACCGTAATCACGTTAACCTTCACGGCCGATGCCAGTGGCACGGTTACTGACCCTGGGGGCCCAGCAATCACGCCAGCAACAACATTCCCGGCTGTGCATCCAACTCCGGTTGGTGGCGTAATGCTTCCAAGCGTCGGGTTCAGTGTCCTTCTACCCTGGGCTGTAGTGTTGTCTTTGCTGGGAGTTCTTTCGGTGGAAGCGTTCCGCGTTAAACGCCGCGCAAAACAACGTTAACCAACCATCACCATAACCTAACTTAACCCATCAACCGTTTTTCCACAGGCTTCCCTATCAACCGACAACTTGACATTACCATAATCTAGTTCTCCATGTCCCGACACTTTACACGCCGAAACGTGTCCCTGATTCTTGACAGAACCCTTTTTACTAATCAAAATTCAGATAGTTCATTAAGAACTGTTGCGAATTCAGGTTTCGTTAGCAAAGCCTTTTATGGCCTCGCCATCCGCTAACACCAAGTGGATTCAAAAAGGGAGGGAATGTTCATTGGCCGAAATGTTTTGCGTGAAATGTAAGGAGAAGAAGACTGTGCCCGACGATCAGACCACGATGGAAAAGACTGCGAAGGGCCGCAACATGATGCGTGCGACTTGCCCGACCTGCGGTACTAAGATGACGAAGTTCACGAAGTAGAGAATCCATCTTAGGACGCGTCTGGAACAAGCCGACCAGTTTTCCCTATTCTTTATTCTTCCAACCTACTGCCCTTTTCAAAACGAAGACTTGTCAGTAACCCTTAGAGCCTACTCCAATCCACGTCCCTGCGTCCCGAGGGCTGAAGGTTGGAAATTAGCTCGTCAAACCTGGGTTTCAGAATTTCAATGGTTGACCTTGACGAGCTCAAACCGCATGAAGAAGTCATAGACCCTGTTGTTGGATCGCTGGCGAATGATGTCCTAAAGGACGGTAAACTTCGGGACCCATTGGTCGTCGATCAGGAAGATTATGTGATTTTGGATGGGATGCACCGGTTCAACTCTTTGAAGCTGTTGAAGTGCCGTTTTGTACCTTGCTGCCTAGTCAATTATGATAGTCCTCAGATCAAGGTTGGAGCTTGGTTCAGACTATTCTCTGTTGACAAAGCCGAAACCGTTGCGGAGAGATTGCTGAAAGACGCCGGGCTGAACTACTCACGGCGCAACGTTGACTTGGCGAGCATGGGCTACACCTCCCAGACGATCATCTTAACCCGAGACGGGGCAGTGTTCTCGCTGCCTGATTCAATAGACCCAATTCAACGGGCAAGAACAGCCGTGAGCCTGGAAAGAACCATGGTCACGAAAGGGTACCCTGTGACGTACCTCTCGGAAACTATGGCTCTCAAAGAACTCCGGTCAAACGGACTGAACTTCATTATTTTAGTACCGATTTTCACCAAACAGCAAATTCGCGAATTTGGCATAACGGGACATCTCTTGCCCCACAAAGTAACCCGCCACGTAATGCCCTCTCGCCCTCTCGGCATAGACGTTCCACTCCAGATGCTCACTGACCCCGCGATTTCACGTGAAGAAGCTGACCGAAAACTCGGTGAGCTACTTGCCCAAAGGCATGTCGAGCGAAAGCCCCCTGGTTCACTAGTTGATGGAAGGCGGTATGAAGAAGAGCTTCTGATTTTCACGCCTTGAATTCTGTTCAGGTTTATATTCACCAAATCGTTCTTACCGATGAAAGAGCCGAGCCAAGAATGCCAACGGAAATTTCTGACACAGAGCAATTCGTCAAGATTTCAGAGAGAGCAACCGAATGCCGCGTGAAACGATTGAAGGATATTGTAAAACTGAAACTACGAACCACAAGTCAACTCTATACAATTAAGATTGACCCGGAACAAGCAGCAGTTTTGCTGAAACAGATAAAGTGCGAAGTCATCGAAGCTTAGCTCCGTACGTCTTGAAGGTCAGTGAGGATCTCCTCTGTCCCCGGGAGAAGGCACTTACTTTTTCCTGCTCGTCGTCGGTTTTCTGGCTATCGTAGCCTCTCTTTACTCTTTGTACCTAGGCGTGGAATTTGACCGCAAAGTCTCAAACGCGCTTGCCAGACCGAAGCTAGCCTTTCGCCCTCGAGTCTGCTTAGTTATGCCCTGCAAGGGGGACGAAACAGGTTTAGAAAGAAACCTAAACGCTGCGTTACAGCAAGAGTACGCCAACTACCGCACGGTCATTGTAACTGATTCAACCGAAGACCCCGCCTACGCCGTGGCCAAGTCTGCGTTATCGCGCCAATTGGAGGGAAACTCTCGTCTTTACACGTCAGATACGGCCGTCTCTGCTAGCGGAAAGGTTGCAGCACTCCTTACCGCAGTTGGCACGAGACCGGGGGCAAGCTGAGGTCTACGCCATCATCGACAGCGATGCCTTAGTCTCGTCTAGATGGCTTGAGGATTTGGTTGACCCTCTCAAGGATGAATCTGTGGGAGCTACGACTGGTTTCCGTTGGCACTTTCCTTCGCGGGGCGGATTTTGGTCATATGTTGAGGCTGCTTGGAACGCTTCAGGAACGAATTTGCTCTTCAACGACCGGTACAACTTCCCATGGGGTGGAGCTATGGCGGTAAGAGCGGAGACCCTGGATAAGATTGGAATCAGGCAGATATGGGCGAGTGCGGTCAGCGATGATTTGACCCTTAATTCAGCACTGCGGAGGCATGGCTTCCGAATTTCCTTTCTTCCCCAATGCACCGTCGCCACCTTCAATCACACTGACCTACAACGTTTTCTCGAATGGGCGACACGCCAGACGGCGCTAACGAAAGTCTTCAACCGCGGCCTATGGAAATACGCTGCGGCAGCATACGCATTCTTCGACTTCGTGTTTCTACTGGCCCTTCTCAGCGGGGTATTTGGGGTGATGTTTGCGCCAGCGTGGTTGGTTCCATCGGCCCTGCTATTCGCGCCGTCTGCCTTCGGCATGTTGCGAAGCGCACAGCGAAATTCGACCTTCAGCCACGCCATGCCCGAGTTCAAGAAAGAATTCGAAAGAACAAAATTCAAAGAAGCAATCGCAAGCCTTATTGTCCCTTGGGTTATGACATACTGCATAATTAAGTCGGTTCGGACAGATGAAATTGAGTGGCGAGGCCGAATCTACAAGCTTACGGATATGAACCCGCTTGCCTCACCGTGAAGCTTTCCTCAAACCTCTCTTGGTAAAACAACTGGACCTTGTAATCCTCTTTGTGACCTCAATCTGCAACGCCCGATGCAGAACATGCTTCTACTGGCTCGAACTAAATCGCAAAGGCGACCTAACCTTTGACGAACTCACCAAACTTTCCTCAACCATGCCCGAGTTTCACGACCTATGGATCTCAGGCGGCGAACCCTTTCTTAGAAAGGACCTTGCCAAGATAATACAAATATTCTATCGGAACAACCACATTCGCGACGTCCGCATTCCGACCAACGGACTCCCGACCGTTCAAACGATTCAGATCGTGAAAGAGATTCTGCAGACATGCCCCGAACTTCATTTTGAAGTCGACGTCTCGATTGATGGCCTTGGCGAGACACATGACAGGATTAGGGGAGTTCCAGGTAACTTCGAGAAAGCACTCACCACGATCGCCGAACTTCAAGCGTTGCGGTCCCTCTGGCCCAACTTCACGCTCTACGTCAATTCAGTCATAACGCAGGAGAACCAGGAAGAAATCACCACCATGGGACGCTTCTTCGAGAAGAACAATCAATTGGATGGCCACTATTTCCAGATCATACGCGGAGACCCGAAAGACCCAGCACTTCAAACAGTCGAGCCACAGAAACTGGAGAGCATCTACCAACAGGTAATACCACTTAACATCCGTTACGTGTCCAAACCTTCTCGGAAAAAGTCATGGCTGGGCCCGCTAATGAGAGCTTACTGGAAGGAGGGATACGTGTTCAGCTATCAGACCCAATATCGGAATTACGTTGATCACACCAAGTGGAAGATGCCTTGCACTGCTGGTCAAACCTCTGTCGTTATCGATTACAATGGAGACGTAAGAGTCTGCGAACTTCGCAAACCCATCGGAAACCTGAGACGCTATGGGATGGATTTTCGCAGATTTTGGGGTTCAATTGAACGAAACCTTGAGGTTCGGCAGGTAAAGCTCGACCAATGTTTTTGCACACACATCTGTTTCATGTATGATTCGATGAGGCACAGCAAAAGAGTCATGATGTGGGAGCTACCCGCAATGTACGTTAAACAATTGTTCAGCAGTTTCCTCGGTAAAACTACCGCCCGTCCGGAGCTGGCGAAATCAAAAACACCTATGCCCTTGACCGTCGCTTCTTCGAGCGACTAAAAACAGTACTAACACGGTTCACGTGTTCAGCGACGTGCCTTTTTCATAACCAAGTTCCGTAATCTAGCGACTTTATTCACGCCGAACTTTCTGCCCGCGGTAACCAGGATGAACTTTTTCCCCGAACGGAAAAGCAGAGCCATGATCTTCTCATGAACCAGAATCGAATACTCGGGTTTCCCGAAAAAATCTGCGAGGTCTTCGGCCTTTTGTAAGGAGACCAACTTCGCGATCAGGTGGGGCGTCTTCTCAAGCGGCTCAATCGGCTGAACGCCTTCACGCATACCTCCCTCTAATATTCGTCCGTGGCCATCCACGAGAGCCGCAAAACGAACCTGTTTATCAAAGCGCATTATCCGATCGTAGAGTCTGGGCACAGATATCAACTCCCTGCACAGTTCTCTCCTCAACAAAAAGACCTTCCGATTCATTGAAACGAGCGACTGAAATTATCACCTTTAACGCTGCCAAACCATTCCGGCATGTACCTTGCAACAGCCTTACTGCTGGCCCATCCTAACAATCCACCCGAATCATCACAACAGGTTTGGTAGGCTTTATTTCTCCGAGTTCTCCATTCACCGCCACTCTGGGCCGGTCGTCTAGCCTGGTTAGGATATCTGCCTGACAAACCAAACATCCAGAACGCAGATGGTCGAGAGTTCAAATCTCTCCCGGCCCACCATTAATGTCTGTTCAGCTCATGCGGAATCGGTTGCCACCGATTGCCAATTTTCTGATGTGCATGTGGCCAGTAGCCGGCGGCTTCTCGGCTTCCGTGCGCGCGAATAAGACCGAGGGCATCTCCGAGTATCTTCTGTTTTCTTGCGGAGGCGAAACCGATCTTTGATGCGAAAACTTGGACGTCACGGATCCTTCGCACTCTTAGGGCGAAAACAATCTTCTTGAACTGCACAGGTTTTCCGTGAATGACAGTCCGCCAAGGTTTCCTTGCGACCCTTATCGAACTGTGTATGTGAAACCGGTCTCGAAGCAGTCTGGAGATATATCGTAGCAATCTGACGTCCGTATTTGAAGCGCTGACACCAGCGGTTAGATTCCCTCGGTTTACTGTGATTATGGACGATCCTTCCGCATCAAAAAACCCTCTAATGAACGGGGCAGGATACCTTTCTATGAAAGGAGCCAGTTTGGGCAAGGGCTTGCGAAGAAGGATCACGAGCAATCTGCAATTTATGATTGCTTTCGAAACTCCGTAGCGACCCATTGCGATTCTCCCAACCGACGGCGCACCGAGTACGCTTGACAAGCAAGCAAGATAGTATAGTAGGAGACCTCTATCCTTGTTCGTGAAAGCAACTATTCCATTGCCTCGATCTTCTGCTGTGTATCCGTCTCCTAGCACAGCCCCAATGACGTAGGAAAGTTCTGGAGATGGAATCGCTTCGAAGTATCTGTGGAGCCGGCCTGCAGGATTATGTCTACCAAGGAGCCAGTTCGATACTGTCCCTTTTGGAACATCAATTGCGTGCGCGGCGCTCAGTGCTTTTGCTATTCGTCGGTATCCCCATCCGCCGCAGTTCTCAGCTGCATTGCTTCTCGGTAGAGTTGCAACCTGAAGTCTGCCGGTAGGTTGGAAGGCCGATCGGGCAACTTGATTCTGAGGTGACATATGTCAACTCTGTGCTTAAGCCATAGACCTTGGTGAAAGTACTTCTCTAGTGACTTGAAACAGTGGTTCAGACGGTCGATGGTTCAAATCCGTCCCGGCCCACCACAAACCAGGGATAAACCTGACAAAGTTCTTGTCTCCGGGACGCCAAAAAGCATGAAGGAAACGATAGCGGATGACAGAAGACCGGAACGAACCCGCCTCTCGATCTCATCGCCTTTTGTGAACCTTTAACAACTCCACTATCTCAGGAGGATTGGTGAGACGTAAACTTCCGCCCCACTAGGCCTACAACGACACTCTCTACGACGACCGACGACGGTTCAAATTGGGATGCCCGCACCAGCTATATCACACACAATTACCTGAAAGCCCGATAAGTTAGGTGAGATTATCTGGTGAAATCCGGGATGGCTAGGAGAGCAGCTGCAGCTGTTTTTCTGGTCGCTCTTTCGTGTTGTACCTCATCCTTCAGGCGCCTATCGGCTCGCGTCCTACTTCACAGCCTGTGACTCTGGTCGCGGTGGGCGACTCCATTGGATACAGGGTTAGGGTGGAAAACCTATCCAATTTGACATCGATCATTGGCGCCACAGATATTTTCATCTTCAACTTGGAGGGGGTCTTGGACAACTCGAGTAATGGCAGTTTGGCCTGCGAGGGTTTTCCTAACCAATCAATTCTGAGGAGTGATGAAGCTTTTGCATTGTACTTGAAAGTAGCACCTGTCACGATTGCGAATTTGGCCAACAATCATGCGTTAGACTGCGGTTCCGAGGGCTTGACACGAACTCTGAGGGTTTTATCTCAAAGCAATATATTCGCTGTTGGCGCTGGGCTCAACCTAACGGAAGCTTGTCATCCCTTACTGGTTCAGATTAGGGATTGGCGTATCGCATTTGTGTCATATGATTTCGTGATACCTGAGCTGGTCGCAGCTACCCCCAACAATCCCGGGGTTGCTACCTTCGACGGTTGCCGTCATGACTACGCTAAGATCAGGTCTGAAGGAGTGGATCTAATTGTTGCTTCGATTCATTACGGTTTTTGGTCGAGTGAAGTCACAGAGGAACAGGCGAGAATCGTTTCGGGCCTTCTGGGGGCCGGGGTGGACGTTGTGATAGAGCATTCTCCACACATGCCTCAGGCACTCATGGCAAAGGATGGTAGGGTCGCTTTCTTCAGCTTGGGCAATTTCATCTTCAGGCCGGATTATCAGATGCCTACGTTAGCGTAGACGTCGATTGTTCCGCGGATTAGCTTCTTCAAAGACAGAATGGACGTCGTAATACGCCCGATTCGAATCGATACCGACGGCATACCTCATCTGGATGCTGGTACCGAAACAATTCAAAGAATTGCTGAGGCTTCGGTGGCATTCAACACCGTTCTGAGGATGGAGGGCAACGTGGGCTACTTGTCTATAGTTCGCAGCGCTTCAGTTACTTCGACCCTAGCAGCGGCAACTAAACAGGAGGTGCGGTTTTTTGATGCAATCGCGAGTTGCGATTGAGGTGCCTCCTAATTGAAGCGCTACTGTTTTGGGATTCTCAGTACCTCTATGCACATGCGAAAACATATTAGGTGTGGTGAACGCTTATTGGACTTGGTTATGGGTTTGGCAAGAACGAAGCTTCTACTTGTCGGCTTAATCCTAGTGTTGGCTACGTTCGCTGTAATCCGACCCATCAGCGCCACCGATGGGTTTGTGAGCATTTCCAACTCCGGAAACATAGAAGTCATTGCAGGCCAGTCAAACCATAATACCATTACATTCAGCATATCTGATACATCTGTGACAGTGACTGATGTCTCCATTATTTGTAGTGGTCTTCCAGCTGGCGCGACCTGCTCCACTAATCCGTCTAATCTCCCTGGGCCTTTCGCTAACGGCGCCTCCTTCGAGGTAATCGTCAGCACGTTACCGTCTACTCCTCCCGGAACCTACCCGATCACCGTGGAAGTCTCCTTCATGGAGGCCAGCAGTGACATGATTCAACCCTCATTCCTTGCTTCCAGCGGCGGCTCTTTGGAACCCGAATCCATCTCTATTCAGCAACCCACAACCACGTCGGTGAGCACAACGTTCAACTTGATTGTTGATCCGGCAACATTCCCGGCTGTGCATCAAACTCCGGTTGGTGGCGTTATGCTTCCAAGCGTCGGGCTCAGCGTCCTTCTACCTTGGACGGCATTGTTGTCTTTGCTGGGAGTTCTCTCGATGGAAGCGTTCCTCGTTAGGCGTCGAGTAAAGCGACGTTAGTTGATCAATAATCAGAAGAAACCGTAATCCCTCAATATCCAGTAGGCCCACCACTACTCGCCATTTCCATACTAGTCACGTATGGCCTAAGTTTCTTTAGTGGATTTACTCGGGGTACGTCATGCGCCCAGCTACTTTCTCTCTTCATGCGTTTGCGTGGATGGCGGCCTTTCCTTCGCGTGCGACGGCCTGCGCTGCAACTAGGCGGGCGACTGGAACTCGGTATGGGGAGCAGCTGACGTAATCTAGGCCCAGTTCATGGCAAAACTCGACCGAGCTTGGCTCGCCGCCATGTTCACCGCATATGCCCACCTTGAGCTGGGGGTTGCTTCTCCTTCCCGCCTCGACTGCAAGCCTCATTAATCTTCCAACTCCTTTCCTGTCAAGGACTTCGAATGGGTTGGAGTTCAGGATTTTCTTGTCGAAGTAATCCTTGAAGAATTTTGCTTCAGCATCATCCCGGCTAAATGCAAAGGTTGCTTGTGTGAGGTCGTTTGTTCCGAAGGAGAAGAAATCAGCATAGTGGGCTATTTCATCCGCAGTTAAGGCCGCCCTAGGAACCTCTATCATCGTCCCGATCTTGAAGTCTATTTTGAGTCCCATCGTTTCCATGAGTTTCGCAGCCACGGAGACTATCCTTTCGCGTAGGAAACGAATCTCGTTAGCCTCACCCACAAGCGG
>CAWABQ010000031.1:0-70545 GCA_963780265.1 Candidatus Bathyarchaeota archaeon | reverse complement strand
CGCCTGACCACCCCACTCTCTTAGGGTCACTCTACGTGTTTATTCCTTTTTGCAAGATGCCATTTCGGGCGTTCATGAAACTCGTCATCTGACAGAGTGATAGTGACCGAAACGTTAACCAGACCCCATCCAGACGCTAGCCCAGAGGCGTCCCTTCCTGGTAGAAGTTTGGCTACCGTACGGGTCTTCCGAAATCCCCCTACGTGTGCCGGAGGAGAGGTTAATCGACATCTTCAGCACGCAGAAAGCCACGGGTCTACTGGACCCTCTGAGCGAAGCGAAAAAACTCATCGAGACGAACGAACGCCTCCAGACCAGGGCGAGGGAGGCTGAGCGAATATGCATATCGCTCGGCCCATGCGGCAACACACAATTGACTGTCGATTTGGTAAGAGTGCTTCATGAAACCTTAGTCAGGAACTCGCATGCGTCCTGCACAATTCTGTATACGCAAGGGGCACCCGAACTGGACTCGAACTTGTTCCCTGAGATAAAGATTGAACATCATCACGCACAGTCGTCCCCTACAATTCCCATAGAGAACTTCAACGGCGTCTTCACGCCTCAGCTGAACGCCGAATTTCTGAACGCTGACCTTAAGATCATAGTAGGAGAACTAAAACCACACCCATTCCTCCAATATTCCGGGCTATGCGACATAGCCTTCCCTGGTTTGGCCTCTGAGAACTCTGCACTGAATCATATAACAAAACGAACTGACTTCTCCGTATCGGACCTCCACAAAGAACGACTTCAGATCACTGCCTCAGCCGGTGATATTTTCGCGTTGGGGACCATACTTGATTCTGAAGCAAACCCCCTCCAAGTCGCATTCGGAAGCCTACCGGAGTCTATGTTGACCCTTGAAAAAGGCATGCAAACTGCCTCTTCTAGAGATGTTGCGAAAGTCGCTGACATCGTAGTCATCAGTGCTGGCGGGATGCCCCAGGACGAATCATTGCTTGAAGCGATTGAGACATTCCCAGTAGGAATTGCAGCACTCAAAAGAAATGGGGCGTTGATTGTTGCGGCTGAATGCGGAAAAGGGCATGGTGACACGGAGTTTTACGAGTGGTGTGCGGAAAAAAAGGAAGCCCGCCATCTGGAGACGAGACTTCGACACCACTTCAATTACAACGGCTTTAAGGCAGCATTTCTCAGAAGAACGCTTGACACTCACCGTGTATACCTTGTCTCAACGATTTCCGACTACTACGTGGAGAACGTGTTTGGTATGAGGGCGGCACCGACTGTTAACGCGGCTTTGCAGACAGCCCAACGCACGATAGGCTCCCAGTCAACCATTTCCGTAATACCAGACGCGAGCAGAGTCATTCTCCGGCAACAGACGCCGGCGCAACAGCCTGATACTTCAGAGTGACAACAGTCTGCCAGCAATGGATTCTCGTTTAGGCTACCATCTTAACAGAAGGACGACGAGTAACAACACTAGGACGGTAACTAGGATCGGCAATAATGTCGTTTCGAATGATGCGATCGTGATTGCGAGGTAGTCTCGCCACTGTAAGTGGACGTCATTCTCGTTCCGGATTTCGTCGTCACCTGTCAAGGAGGGTGAACTCCACTTCACGCGTTGAAGAGGCCAGCCCGTAATATAAGCCAACTAATCGCATTTCTCGATTCGGTTCAATGGCCTTGAGAGTTCTGGTTGATTTGCTTTAGGGTTACGGCAGGTTAATCAAATCGTGGCGGCAAGTTGCATTCAACAATGGAAAGAGTCATGGCGCCAGCGGCCATAGGACTGTTCTCCTCGGCTTGCTCTTCGTTGTAGGGGGTTTGGGGCCTTTGTGGCTGGGCATCTTGAAGGCTTGTTAATTGTGTTCATTGGCGTCGCGATGCTCTGGGCCGGGATGGGCAGGAAGCCAAGCCAAAGGGCTATCTTGTTTGATGCAGCCGTATGCTTGAACACGTTTGATGCTTCGATTACAATTGCAAGTTGGAATTACGAAATCAATCCCTTAGTCTTGAGCGCCGGACCAACTCTCTTTGTTGCAGCGAAGCTGCTTTCTTCGCTAGCGATAGTTCTGTTCGCGAGGACGGTTCCAAATCCGAGAAGGGGGGGCTACTTACTTTCAACCGCCTTCGCACTCATTATGGCCTGGAACCTTACCCAGCTAGCGCTCCTGAGCTTTCACACTGCGTCTCTTACTCAGGGCATTGTTCTGGGGAAGCGCCGCAGCCTGGCCGTGGCGTTTGCCACGCTTATGGTAGTAGCTTATCGGCGTTCTCGTACCGCCGATTCTTAGTTCAGGCCTAATTCAGGGAATATTCGCCATCAGCTCATCTGGGGCCGAAGAACTTCGTTTCCGCTATCGAAATCGATTTTGTAGTGGCAAGCAACACGGTGATAGCTACCGCCAGAGCCTGTGTAAAATGGCATATCGCCTGACCGGCATTTGTCAGTGGCGTACGGGCAGCGGGGGTTAAATCGGCATCCGGGTGGTATGTTAACTGGGCTTGGGACATCTCCCGTTAAGAGTTTTGAAGGTTTCTTGTATTCGGGATCCGGTACCGGTATTGCTGCCATCAAAAAGTAACTGTAGGGATGCTCAGGATACTTGTAAAGCACATCACGTTCAGCGTCCTCCACAAGTTTCCCCAGATACATCACGCCCACTCGGTCACTCATGTATTGAACAACGCTTAGGTTATGCGAGATAAAGACGTAGGTGAGGCCCAGCTCTTTCTGCAATTCTTTGAGCAAGTCCAGCACTTGCGCTTGCACTGAGACGTCAAGGAATGATGTGGGCTCATCCAGCACAATAAAATCTGGGTCAACTGCCAACGCTCGCGCAACGGCGATTCTCTGCCTCTGTCCACCGCTGAACTCATGAGGGAAACGAAAGAGGTGTTCTTCGTTGAGGCCTACTCTAAGTAGAAGTTCCTTGGCTCGTTTCATAGCCTCTGCTTTAGATGATACGAGTTTGTGTATCTTCATGGGCTCAACAAGGGTTGAGCCTACGGTCTGCCTCGGGTCGAGGGACGGCGTATGGATCTTGGAAAATAAATTGCATGCGGCGTCGGAGGTGCGTGAGTTCCTTCTTGCTGGCCTTCGTCACATCGATGCCGTCGAAGTATACTTGACCGTCGGTGGGCTTGATCAGTCTGAGGACGCTCTTTCCAAGCGTCGTCTTACCTGAACCAGATTCGCCGACTAAGCCGAAAGTTTCGCCTTTCCTTACTTCAAGGTCCACGCCGTCAACAGCTCGGACGTGGGCTACGGTTTTCTGAAGTATCCCGGCCCTAATGGGGAACCAGGTCTTTAGGTCCTTTACGACTAGTATTTCGTCTGGCAAGGTGCATCCTCAATATAGGTGGCAGTGGACCATGTGACCGTTTCCAATGTCCTTTAGAACCGGCTTGGTTGTCCGGCAGACCTCCATCGCAAACGGGCAGCGTGGATGAAATCTACACCCAGTGGGTGGATCGATTAGGTCGGGAACGGTACCGCTGATGGATTCAAGGTGCGCTACTGGTTTCCTCACGTCAGGGATGCATTTCAACAGTAGTTGAGTATATGGGTGCAAGGGGTTTCTAAACAGCTCAATTGTGGACGCGACTTCCACTACGTGGCCGGCGTACATGACAGCAATTCTGTCCGCAGTTTCCGCCGCGACCGACAAGTCATGCGTTATGAGAATCGAAGAAGCGTCGATAGTATCTCTTAGCTCCTTAAGCAGAGTCAATATTTGAGCTTGTACGGTAACATCAAGGGCAGTTGTGATCTCGTCCGCAACGATGATAGAAGGTCGCCTCGCCAAAGCCATCGCGATCATGCACCGCTGGCGCATCCCCCCTGACAATTCATGTGGATATTGAGTTAGTATTCGCTCAGGGTCCGGAAGCCGCACAAGTTTCAGTATGTCTTTTGATAGCTCTTCAACTATTTTCCCTCTTTCTCTCCCGGATTCTCGTTTCGAACTTTCTTTCTTACTTTCCTTCTCCAGCAAGAACCCCCTGATTTCGGAATCCGCGGTTCCCGTCGCTGACATGTCGCGTGTTTCTGCTGTCCAGATGTGCTTCTGTACCAGGAAAGCTTCTTTCAGCTGAACGCCGACGGTGAGGACGGGATTGAGAAAGGTCATAGGATCCTGAAAGATTGCCGCGATTCCCTCCGCTCGAACCTCCTGCATTTGTTCAGGAGTTTTCTTAAGCAGGTCCTCACCCTTGAACAGCACTTGGCCTTCCAATACGTGAGCATTTTGGGGGAGGAGGCCGAGGATCGTAAGGGCTGTAACGGATTTTCCGCAGCCCGACTCACCCACCAGTGCAAGCATCTCGTGGGGATAGAGACTTAGTTGTACGTGATCTAGGGCTTTTACCTCGCCACGGTATGTGTGAAAGTTCACCGTCAAATCGCGTGTTTCGAGGAGAGCTTCTTCCTTGGCCGCCATGTCCTCACCGCCTAAGCCTCGGGTCAAGAATGTCCCTGAGGCCATCGCCCACCAAGTTGAAGGCCAAGGCGATTACGAGAATTGTGAGCCCCGGGAACACGATAAGCCATGGCGCTGTGAAGACGTGGCCGATGCCGTCTGATGCGAGGTTACCTAGCTCAGGAAGTGTGGGGCTAGGTGAGAATCCTAGAAACATTAACGCCGAAAAGGTCAGGATGACGCCACCGATGTCAAGCGACATTTGAACGATTATGGGGTAAATTGAATTTGGAATAACGTGAAAGAGCACAATGCGCGATGGGTGTGCTCCTAGCGACTTCAATGCTTCCACATACGTCTTCTCCTTTTCAACTAGGACCTGGCCTCGCGCTAACCTGACATATGTTGGCCACCAGACCAGTAGAACTGCAATGGTGAGTGTTTCAATCGTCCGCCCGAAAAGCGCTGCGAAGACAAGCGCCAGTACGAGGCCTGGAAATGCGAAGAAGATGTCGGTAATTCTGAGCACCACCTCATCGAATTTCCCACCTACCCAACCAGCTACCGACCCAACAGCCAGCCCGAATGCTGTCGCTATAATGACTATTACAAAGGCGATTGCCAGGTCCAATGGTATAGCCAGGATAATCATGTCTAGAACGCTTCTTCCAAAGCCGTCTGTTCCCAATGGTAGGTTGGTTCCCGCAGGGCAGATGGCTTCTAGCGATGTCCAAGAGAAGGTGGAACTACCCCAACAGTAGCTCCTTGAAAAATTCAGCAGTGATGCCGAGTCAGGGCTAACGACGAGCGTCGCTATAAGCGCAAGCAAAACAAAGAAGACTACTAAAACCGAGCCCGCCAGGACAAGGGGATTCTGGCGCATCAGGTAAATGGCATACTTCAGCTCAGCGAGCTTCGCCTTAGTCTCACTTTGCCTGGTGTCCGAAACTACTGCTTGCTCAGTCAATGCTGACACCTAATATTTTATCCTCGGGTCGAGAAAAACGTACATGACATCTACGATTAGGTTCGATGCAACGATGATGAGTGCAGTTACTAGGGTGTAGAGAAGTATGAAATTGCTGTCGCCTTGGAAGACGGCCCGCAATGAAACGTTACCAACACCGGGCCAGGAGAAGACTGTTTCAGTAATTATAGCCCCGCCAAGCAGACCGGCAACGAAGAGGCCCGTTAGCGTCATCGCGGGAATTAGCGCGTTACGAAGCGCGTGTCGGTAGATCACTATTCGCTCAGACAACCCCTTGGAGCGCGCCATGATTATGTAATCTTGTTTAAGAACTTCAAGCATGCTCGCCCGGACAATACGAGCCAAGTAGCCCAAGCTTATGAAACTGAGATTGAAAGCGGGGAGTATTACATGCGCGAAAGCGTCCGCCGTGTAGGCTAAGTTACCAGCGATTATGCCGTCTAAGATCGGAAGACCGGTGACCGCGGGCACTGCACCCGAAAGACCTTGACTTATGACGCCTCCGCTCGGTAGGTTAGGCAGACCCCATGTGTAAAAGTAGTAGAAGAAGACGAGCTGCAAAATGTACGCGAACCAATACGACGGCGTCGAGTAACCGGTTAGAGCTATTATTCTCGAAGCATGATCCGCCGCTGTATTATTCTTCAAGGCAGAGAGGATTCCTAGGGGAACCCCGATCGCAACGGTGAAGATCACCGCAGCAATAGTCAACTCAACGGTGAATGGAAACCGCGAGGCGAATACCTCGTAAGTTGGAAGGCCGTTTGCCCAATTCGAAAACCCCCAATCACCGTGAAAAACATCCTGCAACCAAAACCAATACTGGATGTAAAGTGGTTGGTCGAATCCGTGTGCCTTGATTATAGCGTCAATCTGGCTAGGTTTCATTCTGAAAGTTATGTACTGTGCCCACGGGGCGAACGCTGCCGGAAAACCCCTTGCCAAGTAGAAGACTATTGCGCTGACACCGAATAGGACGAAAATCATCAAGGCAAGACGTCTAATTACATATTCGTAAATCTTCAATCCGAATTCACGTTCGGTTTAATTTATTGCCATAGGGACGCCTGTCGTGCCTGTATATCTTTCGGTTAGTTCCAAAAAAAGGGAGGGAGGAGGACTTTGTTAGCCCTCTAAGTCGATGTCAGTGTGGTCGTGTAAGTCCACGTACCGTAGTATTCTATGTTGGTTGCTGCGTTATAGAAGAAGCCTTGTATGAAGGACGACTCGACGAAGTAGTTCAGCGGGTACTCAATGTACATGTACATAACTATCTGGTTGGCAAAGTTCTCAATCTTGTTGTTGTCGTCAAGGAGCCTGGTAACATCGCCCTTCGCGTCTGCATCATATGCATCTTGGATCCAGGCGTCGAGCTGTGGGTAGTGGAAATTGTGCCAAGCTGGATACGAACCAGTTGACAGGAACATTGGTCCCAGCCAGTCTAGTAGGTGGTTGTAGTCAGCCACCCATCCAGCTCTGTAGAAGTATAGCTGGTGTTTCGAGGCGAGTGTGTAGTACTGTCCGCCGGGCACTGGAACGATTGTAAAGGTTACACCGAGCGGGGTAGTTACTTTGTTCAGGTTGGCCGCCATCGCGGACATTATGCGCTGGTCAGTCTGACCTGCCGAGGCTACATACATCTCAATGATCTGCGGGTTCTTTGGATCGCATTTGTTGTCAACAGTCCCTGCCGGGTATGCTTTACCGCTTACGTCAACAAAGCTGGTCAGTGGATTAGCGCAGGCATCCTTGATCAAGGCCGTCATCTTCGCGATGTCGAAACTGTAGATTGGTGTAATGTCCGGGTTGTAGGCACCCGCGGGTGCTGTTCCTGGTGGGATCATCTGGTTCGGAGGTGTCCACAGTCTGTTGGCAATGTTAATGTCAGCATCGGTAATGTTCACGGAGTCGGCAACCGCAAGCCTCCATCGAACGTCGGCGAACGGCTGGAACTTCCGGAGGGATCCTGACGCATCAGTCACGTTTGTCAGGAAGCTGTACCATGTGTTTACGAACTGTGGGTATGGTCCATAGAGCGTGATGCCAGGTATGACAGAAACAAGCTTGCCGTTCGACAACCACTCAGTTCTGTCTGCGACTGAGTATATGTCAGCGGCAGAGACACCAATCTCACTTGCCTTCCCAGCTTTCGAATCGAGCAATCGTGTGGACAAGTCTGGTACATACGTGAAGTCCAGGGTCTTTACTGACACAGCGATAGGTGGACCGGTCCAGCTCTTTGGTCCGCCCCAATAGGTTGGGGCCGCTTTCATTACGACTTCGTAAGTCGTTGGGTTAACGCTGTCAATATAGTATGGGCCAGTTCCCGCCTTGGAACCACTGGTGGGCAAGTTGAGGTAGTTCATAGCTACCTCGCCGTGGCCAGCGATGTGGTTGAAGTAGGCTGTGTAATCTATGCTGTCTGAGGGGCAATCAGTTGTCTTGCAAGCTGATGGGAAGTCATGGGACACAACGAACGATGGGGAGACTATGTCCGCCCATTCGTTTGAAAGCAAGTATGGGAATTGGGTTGTGGGATTCTTGATGTTGATGTTGATGGTGTAGGGGTCCACTACTTGTACGAAGTTGAAAGCAAGAACCTGTTGAACCCAGGCTGCATCGTAAGCCGGACTTGCGCCGAAATAGCTGAAAGTAGCCGGGGTTTGATCTAGTAGTTGTTCGACGATCCACGCGGCCTGTGTTCCGTGGTCACCTGTTCCGCTTGTACCGTCCATTATGAGTAAGACGGTTGAGGCTGAACCAGACGGCTTGTGCGTTGAAAGGTGTTCCGTCTTGGAAGTTGATGCCCTGGTGCAACTTGAAGGTGTACTGTGTTGGTGAGACTTGGCTGTAGCTGTCGGCAAGCCAAGGTATGATGTCAGTGCTGCTAGCACCGTTGTACCATAGCAGCTTCTCATACTGATTGTTCAGAATTTGGTAATCCCATTGGTAGTAGGAGACGTGTGGATCCAGCCACTGGAACTGGTTTCCTGTCTCATCGACCATCGTAGAAGATGAGACGAAGCCGGGTGTCGGAACCGACGGTGTCGTCGGCCCAGATGGAGCCCCGCCTCGTTCGCTGTAGTAGACAACTGTCCCCGCAAGTCCTGCAACTAGAACTATGACTATAACTGCTAACGCAGCTGTAGATTTCGCTAATGCTTTTGTATTCATAGAAATTTTCCTTCGGGCGGTAAGGGGAACTCTCAGCTTTTAACGGTTTGCAAGCTTGTCGCGATTTCTTGTTAGGAAACAATTTTCAGGGGGGAGAAAACTATTCTGATACATGCCGACGTGAGACTCTAAAATTACTGTACCCAGTTTGGAACAGCACTGTCTTAGAAACGTACCTTTACGTACAAAAAGAGAGGGGAAGGGATTGAATTTTGACGGTCATATCGAGGTCGTGTAGTATTCTGTGGCAAAGTAGGTTATTGCGGTTGCTTCGTTGTAATAGAAGCCTTGGAGGAATGATGACCTGACAGCGTAGATAAGTGGGTAGTCGACGTACATGTACTCGACGGCCTGGTTGGCGTAGTTTTCCATCTGGTTGTTGACTTGAATAATTGAGGTGGTATCGCCACGTCTGTCGGCGTCTACGGCTTGTGCATACAAGTTGTTGAGGACTGTGTAGTTCATATTGTGCCATGACGGGTACGAACCGCTTGCTAGGAACATTGGGGCCAACCAGTCTAGTAGGTGGTTGTAGTCTGCAACCCATCCTGCGGTGTAGAAGTAAATCTTGTGTTCTGAGGCGAGCGTGTAGTACTGTCCTCCTGGAACTGGCACTATTGTGAATGTCAGGCCGAGTTTCGTTGACACTTTGTTCAGGTTGGAAGCCATTATCGACATCATTCTTTGGTCAGTAGTGTCACCCGCGCCTACGTACATCTCGATTAGCTGCGGGTTACTTGGCGAGAATGAGTTGTCTATTGCCCCCGTTGGGTATGGGTGGCCATTTTCGTCCACGAAGTTTGTCAATGGGTGATCATGTGCGTCAGTGAGCAACACCTGCATCTTTACAAGGTCGAGGGCGAAAATTGGCTTGATTTCTGGGTTATAGGAGCCTGCTGGGGCCGTTCCTGGAGGTATGAGTTGGTTAGCGACCTGGCCGAACCGGTTGTTGATATTAATCTCCGCATCCGTCAGGTTGATTGAATCTGCTACAGCCAATCTGAATCTAACGTCGGCGAACGGCTGGAACTTTCGAACCGTTCCTGTTGCGTCCGTAACGTTCGTGAGAAAACTGTACCAGTTCGTGACGAATGATGGGTATGGTCCGTACAGAGTTAGTCCTGGGACGACTGACACCAATTTTCCATTCGTTAGCCATTGGTCTCTGTCGGCAACTGTATAGATGTCCGTTGCGGCCACGCCGATGGCGGTAGCTTTGCCTGCTTTAGCATCAAGCAGTCTCGTTGCAAGCTCTGGAACGTAAACGAAGTCCAATGTCTTAATTGAAACGGAAATTGCTGGTCCACTCCAGCTCTTTGGTCCACCCCAGTAGTTGGGGTTCGCTTTCATGACGATCTCGTAGGTTGTCGGGTTGACGCTGTCTATGTAGTATGGGCCGGTTCCCGCTTTTGATCCGTCCTTTGGGAGGTCTAGGTAATTGTATGATACCTCCCCGTGTCCCGCAATGTGGTTGAAGTAAGTGCTGTAATCGATACTGTCGGCGGCGCAATCAGTTGTCTTGCATGCGGATGGAAGGTCATGAAAAACAACAAATGAGGGCGAAACTATGTCGGCCCACTCGTTCGCAAGCAAGTACGGGAACTGGGTCGTTGGGTTCATGATATTGATGTTAATCGTGTAGGAGTCCACTATCTGCACAAAGTTCTGCGCCAGAACTGCTTGGACCCAAGCAGCGTCGTGCGCTTGTGTGCAGCATAATGTCGTGGAGAGGCTTGTGTTCAGCATCTGTTGAACAATCCAAGCGGCCTGTGTGCCCGAATCCCCGGTTCCAGAGGTACCATCAATTACGAGGAGCCTGTTCAAGCTAAACCAAACAGCCTGAGCATTGAATGGCGTCCCGTCCTGGAAGCTTAGCCCCTGGCGTAATTTGAACGTGTACTGCGTCTGTGAGGTCTGGTTCCAACTCTCGGCAAGCCAAGGAATAAGGTCTGTACTGCTGGCCCCGTTGTACCACAGCAACTTCTCGAATTGATTGTTCAAAATCTCGTAATCAAATTGGTAGTAAGAAACCTGTGGGTCCAACCATTGAAACTGGTTCGGAGATTCGCCGACGTAGGTTTGGGATGATACAAAGCTTGGAGTTGGAACCGTAGCCATCTTTGGACCTCGTGAACTGTAATAGTATACGGTTCCCGCCAGTCCAGATACTAAGACGATCGCTATGACGATTAATGCAGCGGTTGACTTTACAATCGCTTTAGTGTTCATAACAATTTTCCCGGACGATAACTCCATCCCTTGCAGTTTTAAGACTTCCCGAGATCGACTTGATCGTGGGCACATCCTACTCAAACAGGAGTTACAGCATTGCGTAGAACATGTATGTGTCAGCAATTTCCTTCGTGGTTATGAGGCCTCCCAACAAGACGATCTCAATACTTGGCGATCTGAAGAGAAGGACTAGTGTGAGGAGTCCGAAGAACGCACTGTAGAATAGGCTCAATGGAAGAATGGAGTTCCGGATCCTGAAGAAAAACCTGAGTATCCCAAACTTTCGTTCGATGGCCTCATATGTCGCTTCCTCGCCTTCCTTGGCCAAGCCTAAGTCCACTAGCTTGTTCAAATGGTACCTAGCTTGGGCAACCGTCGGGAACCCCATTGCCTTTTGGATATCCTTCGCGGACGCTGTGCGCGACTTCAAGAGACAGAGGTAGACTCTATAAGCAGTCCTTAGCTGGACATCCTTTACAAGCTCCCTTTCCTTTTCCAGCAATCTACTCACGTGTGTGAGCGGCCAATAGCTCGATAAATAACCTTTTAGTGCGACGGTAAAACACGATGGGTAGGGAGAAACCATCGTAATCACAAAAATAACGGTGAGAATTACCGTTCTTGTTTTACTCTTCGTCCTTTCCTTAGGAAGCCTGCTGACGCCCAGCTACCAAGAGGGTCAATGTGTCTGTGGAACGAAGAAGACTCTATTGGTGCTCGCGGACTTTCCCGAATATCCCCATCTTTCAAGCCAGGAGGAGATCAGTTCGCTATTTTTCAGTAGGGTTGCTCGCTATTTCTATGATATGTCCTATGGTAAACTCGCGGTGTGCGGCAATTCCACTAGTTGGATCACTCTGCCCAGACTTTACTCGCAATATGCCGGAAGCGATCTTAATCAGGGTGTGATGAACGTGGCCAAAGACGCGTTCAATTTCGCGTCTAGGTCATACAATCTGGCGGCCTTTGATTTTGTTTTCTTGGTTCTGTCTTTCTACCCGAGCCTGACGGGAGACTTTGTTCCGAGCTACGGGCATCCCATTGGCACAAGTAGTGGTATAGTGGCGAGTTTCGCCGTGATTGAAGAGGACCGCGATTGGTCCGCATATGCGCATGCATTCGCGCTTTCGCTTGGCTTGTGGCGTATCCAAAGTCAGCTCTCTGGTCTTGGAACCAATGATTTGTCTGCTAACGGGGATGGCGAAATGTCCGCATGGTCGAAGGTCGCGTTGGGTTGGATTAATGGTTCTCAGGTCCGAAGTATGGATGCCTCGTCTGCGGGTGAAATCGCAATCGTTGATCCTGTGGAGGACCCGGGCGTAGACGCCTTGGCGCTTCGAATCAATATGGGGGGGAGCGCGGGTGAATATTGGGTTGAAGTACGGCAGTCTTTAGGGTACGACCGGAATAATCTTCAAGACTACGGGGCAATTGTTACTTACATACCTCCATCTAACGCTTCGATACAGTTCAGAAAAGTTCTCCAACCCGACATAATCAGCAAAGCAATTTTTCTCGATCCAACTTCCGAAATATCAATAGTCGTACTCAATGTGACGCAAGGCAGATACAGGTTGCTCGTTGGAGACGCACAAGTAGGCAGAGACGCCGAGATAGCCATTTACGCGATTGTTCGCGCGCAGGATGCGATGCAGGTTGCTGAAACTGAGAATAGGTTCCAGAACCTAGACTTAGCACAAAAGCTCTTAGTAAATGCTCGCGAACTCTTCAGCCTTGGAAAATTCAGTGACGCCAACGCATTAGCTGTCTCGGCGGAAACGACTGCCAATGCCGCGGCAGTCCCGCCCGACTATCCTCAAACTGTTCAACTACTCGGTGCAGCTGAGGGCCTAAAGAACACCACATCGCCCTCCGGCTCATATCCCAGCTCTTCGCTAATACAACAAGCAAACGCGCAGCTCGATATTGCCAACCAGGCTTTCGAGCTGAGAGACTTTTCGACCGCCAAGGTAGCTGCGCAATCAGCAATTGACCTTTTCAATAGGGCTAGGCAGATGGAATTGTATGAGACTATCCTAAGCTGGCTCAGCAACCTCGTACTTATACTTCCGGTCATCATCCTAGCTTTTGCATTGCGATATCAACTCAAGGGATATAATCACCTGAAACGACCTAAACCATTTGATATCAAGCATCGTTGGGGCCTCAACTTCGCGTGGGCTGAGCCGTTCCAGCCTTCAAATCTTACGGGCGCGTTTCTCACCAAAACGGCCCCGATCCTTTCCCTAGTTTCGCCCATTAGCATATGCGCCGCGGCTGCCAAATCATCGGCGATATTTGATTGAGTAACCTTTACTTTTCGGCCGTAGAGATCCGGTTTCGCCCTGTAGTCGCGAATAGGTTCGAAGCCAGATACTCCAATGGCGAGTCCTACGGTTCCTAATCGCAAAGCTGTGACCCGGCTGTCCACTATTTCGACTCCGAGCCGAATAGCCGCTTTATGCTCCAGATGTCGTCGGAGCCGCGCCGCTGACTGATCAGCGTTCTTGGGCCACAGCGTCAATGTCCCGTGCGGTGAGTTCTTCAAATCCACACCCGCATTCGCTGTTAAGATGCCATCCTTGACGGTAAGTAGAAATCCGCGTGTTCCACCGAGAACCAAATCGGCTTCTTGGAGTACTATGGATGTAAGGCGACGATCAATCTGCCATCGCTCGGAA
This sequence comes from Candidatus Bathyarchaeota archaeon, assembly GCA_963780265.1. Lineage (GTDB taxonomy): Archaea > Thermoproteota > Bathyarchaeia > 40CM-2-53-6 > 40CM-2-53-6 > FEN-987. Next base: position 57,076 of record CAWABQ010000031.1, on the reverse strand, counting down.
AGTCGTTTGGCTCTAGTCGACACCCGTACGGTATCGAGTCTCAAGATACGATTTTCGCAAAGCGATACAACTTTGCTCGCAACAGCGAGCACGTCACCATTCCTTAAGCAAGTGTTTTGATTGTGGAGGGCGCGCTCGACAAGTTCGTTGAGATTTTGGCCCTGTTTGGCCAGCGGCAATCTTACTGGCGTTAGGGTGACAGGAGAGGGTCGCGCCAATGGCTATCAATATGGAAAATCGTTTCCTGGGGAAGACTAACCTAGTAGGTTAGGCCATCCTTGCTACCAGAGTGGTTATCTCTGGTCCTCTGTATCCGAGCTCGCCCATTTTGCCGTGCGGCCGCTTGGTACTCGCGACAAACCCGCCGGACGGTGGATGAAGCCTGAATACAGGTTTCAGTCCCTTCTGCCACAATATTTTCAATGTGATACCGCCGCCAGCAAGTGCGGACGCGAGTCCGTCCACTGACTGTACACCGAACTTATCTTGAGCAGATTTGTCTGTAAGCGGTAACCCGCCTAGAAGTTCTCCTCGTTCCCTTAGCAACATTGCAATATCTCGGGGTTTGGCTTCACCCCACGTCACGTAATCCTTTGCCTTCCGCAACGTTGCTAGCACGTTCGCGTCATTTTCTAGGACAACTGCATTGAACTTCCTGTTAAGCCTCAGGCTCGCCAAAGTTCTTTCGATCGGCACAGGCATGCCGAAAGACCCCTTCAGCCGTACTGCAAAGAGGAAGACCTTTTCTGGCGCAACTGCTTTCTTCTGCGGTTGCGCCTCAACTGCTTTTCCCACAGGTTTCTTGGCGGGGACTGCGCGCTTGCGAGGGGCCCTAGCTTTCGCAGTGCGCGGTGCCTTGGGCTTTGCCTTATGTTTCTGGGCTGTACTCATTTGTGCGCTTCCTCCTGTGAAGCGTTTATTTTTGCCTCTACCTGGGCGACATGGTCAGGTAGATCTTCCGGCTTAAGTTTGTTCTTCAGATACGATGAGAATCTTTTCTTGTGGACTTCTGCTTCTGAGGCTAGTTCTTTCGAATAATTGCCAACGTGTTGACCTTTGATGCGTTCAGCCTTTGGGAGGACTTTTTCCTCATGTGGGATGTCAAGGCCTGCGTCTAGGGCTCCCTTTGCCGCTGCAAACATACGCGAGCCAGGTCCCCTGGTGTGTAGGCCTATGTCCAAGATCGCTTTGGACACGCCGTTGGCCTTGGCCCTTCGGCCAGCGAGTAGCCCCGTCAGATACGCGGCGGGCATGTTCCCGCAGGGTGCTTTCCATCCAAATTCTTTCAATTCAGAAGAATGCGCGCTAGCAAGCACAAAGTCGCCTTCCGGTTTCGCTTGAATGACTTGGGCTCCAAGGTGCTTGTTCGTCGGACGTATGACGAATCGAGCGATTCCTGAAGTTACGAGCTTCCTCCTTTTTCCGTAGTGAGTTCTTCCTTCGCGTCTTCGGCGAAAGGGTAGATTGTATCGCGGTCCCTTTGCCAACTTCTACAACTCTCTTTGAAGTAACCCCGATTTCTCAGTGCGCAATTAAAGCGTTTCCAGCTGGGCGGGGTCAAAAGACATACGCGAGCAGCCGCCCGCCCGTCTTCGCAGTTCGGGCATCCATGTGCGACAACACGCCCTTCGGTGTACTAACGATAAGAACTCCAACATCGCGTGAGGGAAGATACCTTTCCTCCCAAGCCTCGATTTCTGGCGTCCTGACAGCATACCTAGGTTTGATTACTCCGCATTTGTTCACTCGACCCAGGAGCTGGATGCGGTATTTTCCTGCGCGGCCGTCATCGATGAATTCGAACTCCCCGATGTAACCGTTCTTCTGCATCACACGCAGAACCTGCCCCATCAGCTTTGAGGCCGGCCAGGCGATGCATTCGCGTTTGTGCCTTCTCTCGTTATTGTAAATTGTGTTCAGAGCGTTTGATAATGGGTCGGTTAGTGTCATCTATATCGCCGGCGTTTTCAGGTTCTAATCGCCCGTTTCGCTCGCCCAGTCTGTCGGGCAGCTATCATTCCAACCTTTCTTCCGGGCGGAGTGTTGCGGCCTACCGTGGTGGGTTTTCCTGAGTGCTTGTGCCGTCCTCCCCCATGTGGGTGGGAAGCAGCTATCATTTTCTGGCCACTGGTCGTTGGCCAAACGCGTCCACGTGCCCTCATTAACTTCCAAACAGTTCCAGCCTTAAGGAACGGTTTTTCGGTCCTCCCCGCGCCAGCCACAACCCCCACCATGGCCCTGCACTGGTCGTTCATGTACACCGATTTTCCAGAGGGCATGCGAACTTCTGTTCCCTGTGGTGTGTGCGCAACAATCATACAATATGTGCCTGAAGACCTAGCCAGACGACCGCCATCACCAGGTCGTAGCTCCACGCTTGATACTAGAGTTCCTTCAGGCATGCGGCCCAAGGGCAAGACGTTTCCAACATCTGGCGATGCGTCGGGCCCAACGGTTATCCCTTGATTCAAAGCGAGGCCTTCTGGCGCGGCTAGACAACAAGCCGTGCCATTGACGAACTCCACCAAGGCAAGTGGTGCGCCTCTGGCCGATTCATGCATAATCTCTCTGACCACGCCCTTTAGCGATGGGTAGGCCGCAGCTGTTGCTGGAAATCGTGCGGGTGCGATTCGCCTGAATGTTCGGGCTCTGAAAACTGAGCCGCCCTTTCCTCTTCGTTGGACGCGAATCTGCTTACCCAAGAATTATCATATCCTAAGACTGTTTGAGTGAACCGTGCGTTTCATTCGTCGAGCGGTTCAGGATGAGTAAACATAAACCTTGTGGTTAAGTTAATGATGAATTTGGTGTTGTGAATGCCCGTTTCGATTGTTTATCGCAAGGGGAACCTCGAAGACCTCTCAAAGCTGCGAATTTCTGAAGAGTTATCCGCATCGGCAGAGAGCATCGAATTCAACGTCCTCGGCATAGGACACGAGTTCTGGATTGCGGTCGAGGAAAACACCATCGTAGGGTTAACTGTGCTCGGAAGAGCAAATCCGAAAGAATTCGAGATCATGTACCTGGAAATGCCCGCCTCGCACAAGAGCCGCGGCGTCGGCACAGGCCTAATCCAGGCTATTTTGGAGCATTATCCCGAGAGTGAATTTTCAGTCATACCTTTTGACGGAACCGAGGAATTCTACAAACGTCTCGGATTTGAATCTGGAAAGAAATGGGAAATGCGGAGGCGAGCGTCACACTCACCCGCGGAATGAGTTGCATGAGTGTCTATTTCCCGGGATATAGGTGGCAGGCGACGAAGTGCCCTGTATCACGTTCGAGAAGTTCCGGGATTTCAACAGAGCACCTGTCGAAAACGAACGGACAACGGGGGTGAAATACGCATCCGGACGGCGGATTCAATGCGCTTGGTATTTCCCCCGCGGGTATTTTCTTTTCCGAGCGTTGCCTTGGGTTCGGAATAGGAACGGCTTGGAGCAGGGCTTGTGTATAGGGATGTAATGGATTTGCGAAGATATCTTTCGTTCTTCCCGCTTCCATAATTTTTCCCAAGTACATTACAGAAATCTTGTTGCACATGTATTTCGCAACAGCTAGGTCGTGGGTTATGAGAAGTATCGTTAAGTTCAGTTCCCGCTGCATCTTCAAGAGCAGCTCCATTATCTGAGCCCTAACGGAAACATCGACCATAGCTACGGGTTCGTCTGCAATCAAGTACTCAGGATCTATCGAAATAGCCCTTGCAATAACGACCCTCTGTCGCTGCCCACCGCTCAGGTGGTGCGGGTATCTTGAATAAAACGAGTCAGCCGGGGAAAGCCCAACCCTCTCCAGAAGCTCAAGAACTTGGTCTCGTCTCTTTGATGCAGGTAAGTCGCTCAAATACCGTAGCGGTTCTGTGATCGCGTTTCCGATTGTCATCTTCGGGTTTAGGGACGATAACGGGTCTTGGAAAACAAATTGCATTTTGCGCCTGAACGCCCGCAATTTCTTCCTTTCGAGACTGTAAAGGTCAACCCCATCAATGATAACTTCGCCGCTGGTAGGCCTCAGGAGCCCAGCCGTGATCTTACCTGTGGTGGTCTTCCCGCTCCCTGATTCCCCGACAAGGCCGAATACATCACCCTTCTCCACATTGAACGTGACGTTATCTACTGCCTTGACCGATTGGCTTGTTCTGGAGAATAGTTGAGCGACAAGTCCCTTCTGAACTGGAAAGTACTTCTTCAGGCTCTTTACTTCGATGAATGGCGAGCTTTTACACCCTCCAGCAGAAAGCATGCAGCTTCGGATTCCGTTCCGGTCACTACGGATTCGGGTACTTCAGCTCGACATCTCTCGAACGCGTAGGGGCATCGGGGATGAAACGGACAACCAGGCGGCGGGTCGGTCAGACTCGGTGGCGAACCTGGGATGGTGTTGAGAACTTTGTCTTCAACTTGGATGTTAGGGATTGTGTCCAGAAGGGCTTTGGTGTATGGGTGTTTCGGGTCCTCGAAGATCTTGATCGTCGGCGCGACTTCGGCAATCTTTCCGGCGTACATCACAGCAACCCTATCAGCCATTTCTGCAACGATGCCCATATTGTGAGTGATCAGGAGTAGGGACAGCGAGTACTTCGTCTTCAAGTCCCTAAGAAGTTTCAGGATTTGGGCTTCCACGATGACATCAAGAGCTGTCGTAGGTTCGTCCGCTATTATGAGGTACGGGTTGAGCGCGAGCGCTAGGCCAACCATTACCCTTTGTCTCATTCCCCCACTGAACTGGTGCGGGTAGTCATCGACCCTTGAGGCCGGAATTCCAGGATCGGCTAGCACCGTTTCCGCCCTTGACCTCGCCTTCTGTTTCGAGGCATCCGCATCATGCGCCCGTATGTATTCGATGAAATGGTCACCTATCTTCTTCACAGGGTTGAGAGAAGTCATAGGGTCCTGGAAGATCATGGCGATTTTCGTCCCGCGAAGATTTCTCAGGTCATCACTGCCCAGGCGCCTGAGGTCAATCCCGTCAAAGGTTATTTCTCCTGAAGTGATGTAGCCTGGGGGTAGAATGAGGCCCATCAAGGCCAATCCGAGTGTTGATTTTCCAGAACCAGATTCGCCGACTAATCCAAGCGTTTCGCCTTTTCTAAGTTCCAACGAGACATCCTGAACCGCCTTTGCAGTGACATCACCAGTCCTGTACTCGACTGAGAGACCTTGTATGTCTACGAGTGCGTCCAAGATTTCACCGAAGCTTCGGATTCATCCTTTCCGCGTAACCCTCACTGATTAACGAGAAACCAAGCGCCGCGAGGAGAATCATTAAGCCAGAAAAGAATATCGTCCACCACGCTCCAATGGGCAGTAACTGCCTCCCATAAAAGAGGTCTATTCCCCAGTCGGGGAGGTTGACTGGTAAGCCTAGGCCTATGAAATCAAGCCCTGCGGTCGTGAGTATCGAATCAGCGAAGTTGACCGTCCCGACTACAACAATAGAAGAAATTACGTTTGGCAAGATGTATTTTAGCAAAATTGCGGGGCCGCTTGCGCCAACGGATTTTGCAGCGTCCACGTACGGCATTTCTTTTATCGCGAGTACTTGGCTTCTCACTACTCTGAAGTATGTCGGTATATAAACAACTGCGATTGCTAATGATTCATTTATTATTGAAACACCGAAAACACTGATGATGATTATGGCGAGTACTAAACTCGGAAACGCGTAGATGCTATCCATCACTAGAGCCACGGTTCTATCCAGGTTACCGCCATTGTAAGCCGATATGAGGCCGATCGGTAATCCCACAGCCATGCAGATCAAGACGGCCGTGACCGCGACGAGCAGCATGAATCGCCCGCCCCAAATCGTTCGGCTCAAGAGATCTCTGCCATATTGGTCTGTTCCGAAGGGGAACTGAGCGCTTGGGGCCGAATCCACGGGTCCAAAGCCGATGACCGTTGGGTCGTGGGGTGAGATGAAAGGGGCAGCTATACTCATCAAGGTTATGAACAAAGCTATTCCGATGCCAACCAACATTAACGGCCTACCGTGCCCCTTTCCTACGAGTGGGGAGATTAAGTTCCCCATCAAAGAGACTGTTTGTTGGCGGGAATTATTCCGCTTCATAATCTGACCCTTGGATCGAGGTAGGCATAAAGGATGTCAACGATGAGGCTGATCGATGATATCAGCAAAGCAAGAAAAACAACAGCGCCTTGGACAGCTGTGTAGTCCCTGAAATTGACCCTGTCAACAAGATAGCTGCCCAGCCCGAGGATGCTAAACTCAGTCTCCGTAAGAATAGCGCCGCTCAGTAAGATCGCAAACTGCAAGCCCATGATGGTTACGATTGGAAGCATTGCGTTTCTAAGGGCGTAAGAGTACACGACAGTTTTCTCTTTCAATCCTCTCGCGCGGGCAGCTGTAACAAAATCTGACCTCATCGTCTCCATCATGTTTGCTCTTGTCATCCTCACAAACACTCCGGAAATCACTAGGCCCAAAGCAGTTGCAGGAAGAATCAAGTGCTTCACCGCGTCGATGAACTCGGTGACATTACCGGATAAGAGGCTGTCGAGCGTGTATATGCCAGTTTGATATTGAACGCCGCCAACCGATAGCCCCGTGGGCTGAATTCCTGCGCCGAGTCTTCCCGTGACTGGCAAGAGGTGAATCCATACCCCGAACACAAGCTGAAGTATCATGCCGAGGAAGAAGACGGGAAAAGCGTAGATGAGTATGCCGAATACCTTGACGGCCTCGTCAGGAGCACCGCCCTTGCGAGCACCGAACGCACCCAAGAAAACCCCGACCACGACGGCTACAATGAATGCGTAGAACGTTAGTTCAAGGGTGGCAGGAAATCTGGAGAGTATCTCAGGGCCAACCGGTTCGAACGAACCCGCCATGGATGTGCCAAAGTCGCCGTGCAAAAGACCCCACAGGTAATCGAAATACTGCAGGTATAGTGGCCTGTCTAAGCCAAGTTGATGCGTAAACGCCGCTATCAATGCCGGGTTGGCGTTCTTCTCGAACCTAAGCAACACTGGGTTGCCCGGCAAAACCCTCATGATTATGAACACGATCGAAAGCAAAATCATAATCATAGGGATTGTTAGAAGTATCCTGGTGATTACGTAATCTCTTAAGCCCACAAAAAAGGAGGGAGGGGAGGCTGGGTTTTAAACTTACCCAGAAGACTTCTATGTCGTTTCCCACAACAAGTAGGCTCTGAACCAGATCGTGGTGTCCAGTATTAGTCCGCCGACTTTTAGATTGCTTACAGCAGTACTTTTGCCTTGAAAGAGAGGCACTACTGGCGCGTCTTTGGCGGTCAAGTCTTGGATACTCGCGTACGTCGTAGCCAGCACGCTCGTGTCAGTGCTCGAACCCACCGTCTTAATCAGCGCTGTCATGTCGGGGCTAACGTAGTGCGTGTTTAGGAAACCGCGGCCGTCGGCTGGCAGAAATGGTTGCGTGTAATCCCACGGATCCAAGAAGTCAGGGTACCAACCGTAAATATACGCCTGAAGTTGATCCGATTGTGTGCTTGCCTTGTAGTTTGCCCAGGGTTCACTGGCGAGTGTAACCTGCACCATCCCAGTCTTTTCGAGCGCCTGCTTAATTGCAGAAGAGATCCCGTCTGTTGACGAGTAGTGCCCAGTGGGGTATGTCAAAGTGAACTTCAATGGGTTTGAGGCACTATAGCCTGCACTTTGCAGCAAGGACGTAGCTTGGGCTACGTTCGCGTCGCCGTAAGTCTTGAACGCCTCTGTATGATAACTCATTCCAGCAGGTATCATACTATACAACGGGTCTACCTGTCCTAGGAAGACCGTGTTGGTTATGAGGGACCTATCAAGAGCAGCCGCGACTGCTTGCCTCACCGCAACGTTGTTGAACGGCGGTGATTTCGCGTTGAAGCAGAGATATTGTATGAATGTGCCTGGGCCTTCCCAGAACTTGAAGTTAGCGTTTGATTGGTATGCTTGATTGTCGGTTGGGGAAAGCTGTCTGTACGCGATATCGATTGCACCACTCTGCATAGCCAAATTGAGTGATGTGGAGTCGGAGTAGATCTTGAGTATTATGTTCTTCGTCTTGGGATAGCCGCCTGAGGCATTCCAATAGTTTGGATTTGCCTGTAGATCGATCTCAACATCCTTCCCGCCTGTTCTTTGCCAACCGGTCACCATGTACGCCCCGATGTTTGTGTTGATTTCTGTTTTCACATCTCCAGTGTAGTTCACAATAGAATGCATAGGAGCCACATTCGGATTGACCGGCCACATGGCTTGGAAGGCAACGATCGCGAGGAACGCTGAGAAAGGCGCGTTAAGAACGAATTGAATTTGATATTGGCTTGTCACAACAGTTTTGTTGATCATTGTGTCGATGCCGACTCCCGCGAATGGACCTGATGATTCGTCGATTGCAAACTCTCTGTCTATCGAATACTTGACGACACTTGCGTCAAACGGTGTTCCGTCCGCGAATTTTACGCCCTGCCGTAGATTGAATGTCCAGGTGAGACCATCTGGGCTTACTGTCCAATCTGTCGCCAGAGCTGGTACAAATTCAGTCGTTCCCGGTCTGTATTCAACGAGCCCGTTGGCTATGTTGGTCATGATTACGCTTTGTGCAAAGTAGTCGTATGCGTCCGCAGGGTCAAGTGTGGTCTGAACTGTGTCGGTTGTGCCTATCACGATAGTGTCTTTGTAAGTAGGCATCGTTGTTGTTGGCATCCCTGTTGTTGTCATGCTGGGAACGCTCGTTGAGGAGTAGAAGTAGTAACCTACTCCGGCGAGTATGATTATTATTAGGACTGCTGCTGCGATGTATGTTGTGTTTCGTTTCGATGTAGCTGACATTTGTGTCATTTTCCTCCAAAATTTTCGTGGGGCACACAGGCGTCGTTTGTTTATATAAAAGCTCCCAAAGGCGACTTATGAAAGAAATGTTTGTGACCGTAAAAATTATTCCGTAGGGGTTCGTGCCATCAACTCCTCAAAAACTGTCTCCCCTTAGCTAAGCGTTGCGGGCTCCGGTCTGGTTTCTTCGATCACGAATTACTCCAATACCAGCTTTCGTCATTGCCCAAACACCCTTGGCTCATCCAACTTATCGTCCTTGTGGAGGTACACTAACGCGCCACTTTCAGTCACCAGAACCGGCGGCGTAGTACTCGCCTCTCAGCATCCATGATGGACTCAAAGAGATGGTCCGACATGCGATGTGTCCGTCTGAGGACAACCTTCGCTTCTCCAGGACCCACTCTTCTCCCAGAGAGCACATAGACTGCTACCTTGCCATATTTCTGTAGTAGAGCTGAACTCGCTTTGAGATCATCGCGAACTTTCTCCTCTCGTTCTGACAAGTTGCGTCCTTTCTTCTTTCCAATTTTCTCGACGAGTTCGGGAAGCTCACTACTGATTCCAAGTTTACCGGTGTTGCAATTCGGGCAAGAGAAATCTGTTGGCATATCTTTGACCCGTTGAATTCGCGCGTAGCTCAAGCAGGTTGGACATGCGAGAGTTCTAGATTCATTGAGTATTCTTACCCTTACTGACTCCACGAGAATGCGCTTCATTTTCTCAGGTGGAATCAGGTCCGTCTTTCGGCTTATCCGCTCAAGCCCTATCCTGGCGATTGGGCTTGCCTCCGGTGTTCGAGACGCCACTATAAGCTCGATTTCACTACCAAACATTTGCACCACCAGGATAGTGTTGGGGACGTCCAAGTCCTTCTCCATAGTCTCCTTGAATGCTTCCTCCATGATCACAGTCCCCTCAAAGCTCTTCATAACTTGGCGGAGATTGACACTTCCAAAATCCGCCCATTTGGTTATGGCCCCAAATCGCTTTGCTACGTGGATCAACCTCCGCTTGAACAAGCCGGTCTTCTTCGATGCATCATAGACAAGTGTTTGGACATCCCTCCTCGCAAGTCCACGGAGAGTCTGCGCAACTTTTTCCCCATTAGCGGATCCTGATGTTTGAACAACGATTCTGTATGCGTCTTGCTGGACCCCCATCGTAGTCCCGATTTCCTCTGACAGAACATGCCCGACCAAGCGCGCCAGCGTCCTATTGACCAACAATCCGAAGTGAGCGTTGATAATGACGAAATCTTCCCAGTCCTCTATTACTACGCGCCTATCTGTTGGAACATGGAGGCCTAGTGAGATTTGTTCGAACGTTTCGCTCAACGAGCGGTCTATCGTTTCAGAATCGGCTGGATAATTCTTGCAGAGCTCTTGAACAAGCTCGGAACCGCTTCTGCTCGCTCGTATGCCTTCTTCTGATTCGCCGTCTTATTGCGCCGACTTCTTGGCCTATTTCGAATGGGACCGGGATTTCTTCACCTACCCAACTTGGGATTGAGCCAGTGGGGTCTCGAATAGACTTGACGTAGATTTTGTCTCCTCGGATGCTCATCATTCTCCAAGGGGACCCGCGGACTATGAATTTCCGTCCCGGCTCCCCATACTCGGCGACGAATGCTTCGTCGAGAACCCCGACAGCTTCATCGTTTCCCTGGTCAATAATCAAGTACTGCTTCTCATCGGGTATCATGGATAGCTTACCAAAGTAGTATGTAAAAAGCGCATTCAGCCTTCGCGGCCTTAGGATTACATTGTCTTGTGGCGAATACCAAGCCAGCCTTGGAAATCGGGTGTGCATGTAATTGATTACGCCAATCAAATCTTGCTCAGTCAAATCCGCGTAAGGATAGGCTTTGGTGAAGATGTCCATAATCTCGTTCACGTACCACCTTCCTTTCTGTATGAGCAAGCCGACTAATTGGTGGGCTAGGACATCCAAGGGTTTGTATGGAATTGAAACAGGCTCAAGGCTCTCCTCGAGAGCACGCCGGGCGATCACCATCGCCTCCAAAGTGTCATCCGAGTCTGATGCGACAATTATTCCGTCCGCAAACCGCCCAATCCTGTGACCGCTCCTACCGACACGCTGGATCAGCCTAGTGACCTGGCGCGGGCTCATGTATTGAATCACGAAATCAACACTCCCTACATCAATCCCAAGCTCCAAGGACGAAGTGGCAACGAGCCCTCGAAGCTGGCCATCTTTCAACCCCCTTTCCGCACTGATGCGGGAAGGTTTGGCAAGTGAACCGTGGTGGATTGAGACTGGGAAGTCGACATCCCAGACCTTCATTCTGCTAGCAAGAATCTCGGCAATTGCCCTAGTGTTAGTAAATAGTATGACCGACCGATGGGACTCTATCAGCTCCCGCATGAGCCTTAGGCGTGCCGCCACCTCGGGGTGGGTATAGAGTCGCGAAGCCAAGGCCATGTCTCTGCCTTCGGGTTTTGGACATGTAACTTTGAGACGAATCTCCCTTCCGACGGGAACGTGAACTATACTGACTTCTCTACCGACTCCGACCAGATATTGAGCGACTTTTTCAGGCGACCCTATGGTCGCAGATAAGCCGATCATCTGAAAATCGTGCATAGTTGCCCATCGAAGCCGCTCTAAGGCTAGAGCGAGTTGGCTGCCTCGCTTTGATTCGGCTAATTCATGGACCTCATCAACTACAACGTACTTTACGGCTTGCAAATGCCTCTTCATAACGCGCCCCGTCAAAATTGCTTGAAGCGTTTCAGGAGTTATGATCAGCATATCAGGCGGGTTCTTTGCCTGAAATGTTCTCTCCTTCGTTTCAGTATCGCCATGCCGAACTGCAATTCTCAGGTCAAGCCTCTTCCCCCACCACTCAAACCGTTCGAGCATATCTCGGTTCAATGCGCGAAGGGGCGTGATGTATAGTATCTTGATTCCCCGGTCCTCTCCACGATCTGTAATGTACCTGCTCAGGACGGGCAGAATCGCTGCCTCAGTCTTGCCCGAGGCCGTCGGTGAAATCAAGAGAACGTTCTTGCCGGCTAGGATTTCGGGGATAGCCTTCAGTTGCGGATCAGTTGGTGAGGTGAAACCGCGTTCTTCGATAGCCTCGCGTATGGGTTTCGCGAGTTCATCGAAGATGTTGGATTGAAGTACCATGGCGGCGGAACGCCTGTCCCACGTACCCACCCGGATGTAAAAAGCTCAACGAACCAATGTACCGGTTGGGTGGTTCCCTTGAGGCACCACTCTCATCTAATGTTCCTTCCCAACCCGTTCAGATAACCCTCAAGTTTCTTCTTAGCAGTCAAGGTTCCAAAGCAACTGGTGACAATCATTCAAAATGCAAGCGTCAGTTCAAGTCGTTAAGTCTTTGTCTGCATCCCCATTCTGCCTTCTTTGGATCGTCCACGATCTTATACCAGAAGGTGTATTTTCCATGCTTACCGAGGTCATTGTGGTCGTGTTCGACTTCGACAAGCCATGCGTTCCCGATTTTCTTGCTTAGCGGATTCGGATTTGGCGTGAGAGCCTGAGGACACTGATGGCCCATTTTTAGAAGCGCATAGAAAACTACATCATCTTTCTCCAAAAGAGACCACAATCATAACTATCTCTAAGCGCTCGACTCATTCATTTCCCTCCCTAAAGTCCAAGGAAAGAGTCGACTGAAAGTAGGCCCGCTCCAAGCACCAAGAGAGCAATGGCGAGCATGAGATATGTTATGTCAATCTCATACGAATTTTGACCCATGTAGGGCGCCTTCATCTTAGTTTTCTTCAGGAATATAGCACCGACCATTTCCAGTGCGATGAAAAACCCAACAATTGGCACAATGAATCCAATGATCAAAGATAATCCACCAAAGAACTCCAGAACTATGGCAAGGTAAGTCGCAAGAGTTGGAACTCCTAGGCTTTTAGTCCACTGAAGCGTCTGTTGCCTACCCTTGCCGAGCTTCGGATAACCGTGAGCAACAAAGTTAACTCCAACCCAGACTCGCAAAAACAGCGAAAGATAACTCGTGTATGACAAGAGAACCCCAAACAACCAAGTCATTGTACGAAGAGCACCTTCACCTAATACGCCCTGCAGCACGCCCTAGATATAGACTGCCTATCCAATGTCAAATGCGGCCTTGTGAAGCTGCAAGTCCGCACAGCGATCGAACTGCTAAGATAGCTTCCGAACTCTTCACTTGGTGAGTTTGCCATTTTGAACGATTGTGTTTCCGTCGATGGTTAACGTGGCCTTTGTGAGGATGCCTGGGAAATAGAAATCAGTCTTGTTTGCTCCGCCAATATCATCGTTGCCGCCAATTGCAACGGTGACTGCGCCTGCAGTTATGCCGTCCTGCAGGAAGCCTGCTCGTGCTTCAGGATTCAAGCCCACGCCAATGGCTGCAATCCTGTTCTTTTCACCTGACGCTTTTTCGTAACTTGTCTTGAAGTGGTCAGCGTTTTGGCGCGCTCTGTAGTTGACCAGTACGCCGTCTTTGAAGTCTAGGCGGATTCCGCCCACCCACTTGCCCATGTATGGGGTCGGCCTATCAAAGACAACTGCTCCCTCAGCAAACATTTCATCCGGACATACTAGGATGTTGCCGCCGGGGATGTTGGCTACGTTTCTTCCATGGTCCAAATCGTCAGCGTCAACTATGCAATCCTCTGAGTAAGCTTCTCGGCCTGCCAGTCGGAGGGTCAAGTTTGTTCCATTGGGAGAAGTAATCTTAACTTCGCCGTTCTTCATTGAGGGAGTGAGTTTCGTTATTTGATCTCTCAACCCCGCGAAATCAACGGTAGATGCGGCGATTAGCATTCGCTGCCAAGCGGCGAGTGGAAGCCTGTATGAGCGGGCCCGATTAGGGCTGGCATAGCCTAAACCGATCCGGGCTGCTTTCAGCCGATACCGTTTGGCTCTTTCATACCATTCCTCATTGTAGCTTGTAGACGCCCTGAACTTTGAAGGATTCTTCCAGACCTTGGAGAACTCATCAGGTCCAGGGATGAAGATGTATCCCTTAGCTTTCTCCATCGCAGCCCATTCATGTTCACCCACTTTGCCCAGCTTATCTTCTGGAAGTGATTCAACGGATTCCCAGAATGTTTTCTCATGCTCAAACAATAACATTGGGCGTGCGCCTAGCTCACGCAGTCGGTAAATGAAATTCGCGGCGATAGGCAAGCCATGATCCCAAGTTTCGACAATGACACCATCACCTGACTCAATCGCGAGCGTTTTAGAAAGAACGTTACACACTAGACCATCATAATTAGCCATGATCCACAAGCAAGCGAACACCCATCATTAAAGATTGGCATGAAGATATCGGAAAAATGGACCCACGGATCGGCAGGAAACAGTCTCCCCTTCAAATTTCACAGGAATATCCAACAGCTCAGTCCTGAAACCAACACCATTTCTCTGGGCGGTCGGAATTTTGGAATGGTCAAAGGTCCACGACCAGGTTTGAGATGGGTTGTAACGAAAGACACACCAGATAAGTTCAAGCCGGTCGGCTTCAGCTGTCGTTTTCCCACCAAGTCTGGGCACAGAAGAACCTTTTCCAATCTGTATCTTGAGGAGGCAGCGTGAAATATTGAAGATGGGATGTAGGGTTTGCAAGGCGATGCGAATTGAGCGATCTGATTCTAAGCAAAGCGAACACGGGCCTAGTAGTCATCGACCTCCAAAAGGGAATCACGTTGATGTCGACTGAGCCGTATGACACGAAGACTGTAATATCTAACGCTGTGAAATTGGCTAACGCTTTCAGGGAGAAGAGGATGTCTGTCTTCCTTGTGCATGTCTCCTTTTCAAAGGAGACAGCTCTCCAACCGATCGCTGACCTTGCAATGCCTTCACGAGGAGAGATGCCTGTGGATTGGGCGGACATAGTGCCAGAGCTAGGACCTGCTCCTTCTGACGTAGTAATAACCAAGCGGCAGTGGGGAGCGTTCTACGGAACTGACCTTGATCTTAGACTCAGACGCGGAGGGATTGACACAATTGTGCTTGCAGGCATTGCAACGACTTACGGTGTCGAAAGCACCGCAAGGTTCGCGTATGAATATGGCTACCAGCAAGTCTTCGCTGTCGCTCTAATTGCCATAGCGATTGTAGCTATCCTTGAGCCAATCTACTTCACATTGAATCCTCAAGTAGTTACTACGACAGTGACAACTACCAGTACATCCTCAACGATGAGTTTGATTTCGACAACAAGTCCCACCACCTCGGTAACTACGTCAACGCTCTCAATGACCTCAACCGTCACATTACCAGGGCCCACCTACGGTGTCCCTACTTACGGTGGCAGTTCATCATTCAACATGAATAGCCCTGCATGCCAATACCCACTCAATCCCTACCTCTGCAACGAGGGGCCTCCGGTAACCATTATTGGAATGTTCCTCAATGAAACGAGTTGTCTAACGGTGTACGGAACAGTGACAACTGCCAGCGGATACTCTCAAGAGCAAACATTCGTCGTTTGGTTCTATCCTTCAGCGCCATCAACAATTCCAACTAACACCATAGTGCAAGTCTTTGGGTACGTCTATCCAGACTGGCCGGCCGGAGTTCCCTTCCCGCCGTATCCCTTTCAGGGAACAATATGCACAGGAATACCCCTAGCCTCTATTCCGCCTTACTACAAGATTGGAGGTTAAATGAAGTGGGTGAAAATGGCTCAATGAAATTGGAAATTTGGCCACCCGGACATATAACACAGGACGAAGAACAATACCTTGAATGGGCCAATCTTCTGGAGCGGCTCATCGAATGCGCCACGCACACGGATAGGTGATTGCCGCGTTCAAGCCAACTGAAAAATGAAAGGAGGTGAAGAATCAGGATGGCCATCTACGTTGGAATAGACGTCCACAAACAATTCTGCCAAGCAGCCTTAGTGGAACCATCGTACGTGAGTTGAGATTCGACAACACCATGGACGGCGCCCCAGACCTAGTCAAGCTGGCCAAGTCCGTTAACCCAGACGTGAAGGCGGTCCTAGAACCTTCAGCCAACTACTGGCTCAAAGTCTACGATAGGTTGGAAGACGAAGGCGTTTCTGCGAGCTTCGTAGGAACGGGTCTTTGCTGCACAGTGAACTTCTATTGTCCCAATCGACTAACTATGATCCTCATATCTTTACAGATCTCACAGTACTTGGTTGGACCGTAGTAGGAAGTGGAGATGGTAGCGAGATGACCGCAATCTAACGTCACAAGGCATTTCGCTTTACTCAGCTAGTCACTCTCCTTGACAGGATCACGTGTAGGTCCGCGCGTCTTTTCTTTCAATACGTTTCTTGTCAATGACACACAGCCCCAGCCCCACTCGTTTCTTTTGTGTGTGGCTTTATGAAAGATGTTTTTAATGTGTCTTGGCGGGTTAGTCCGTGCGCACGCTGGTCCAAGCGGCCGAGTGTGTGACTGGACTGAATCCTGAGCTGCTAAAGAACTGGGCCGTGGCGCCCGTATCCGCTGTTAGCCAGGAGCTGTGTAATCTCAGTTATTATTAGCTCATTTTCTCGAAGTGAGCGAATTATTCCTTCAACCTTTGCTTTCCCCGGACTTTGCGGCTCGAACTTTGGAATTACACAATTTTCGCCATGAGGCTACCCTTCCTCGATGTTCCCCATTTGGGTAGCCCCATTCCTTGTAGGACGTATATTGTGCCCTTACGCGTCCTAGGCAGCATACGAATTAATGCAGTTGAACCATCAAACGTACGGATTGCGATTTCCCCTCCACGCCTCAATTTGTTAATCGAAACGGGGACCTCACAATAAATGTCGTCGACAATCCTGCGGAAAAGTTGATGGGGTCTCATCATGATCCTCACGAAAATGTCTCCCCCAAAATTTTTGCCTGCCGCTAGTTTGAACTGTGCACCTTCCTCAACACCCGGAGGAATCGTAAACGAAATGTCTTCCATCTTTTCTGTTACACCTTTCCCCTTACAATGTTTGCACGGGCGCTTCCATTTCATTCCATGGCAAGATTGGCAAAGGCTTCTCCGAGTCACTGAGATAGTCTTTCTTGCTCCTGTTGCAACTTCCCTGAGTGAAACTTCCAATGCAAAGTTGACGATTCCCCTCTGCTCTTCTTCCTCTCTAAGTATTCTTGTCCCGTCCCGGAGGTCAAGACCAGGTTCCTCAGGCTCTGCAATGAATGTCGGGGTCTGGTCCCATGCTTCTTCCTCAGTGACCAACCCTCGATTCTGCAGAGCCTCACATGCCTCAGCGTAGGCCTGTGAGATTTCCTTGAACCTTTCCAGTGCTGCGGGATTCTTGTTCCTATCGGGGTGGTATCGGAGGGCAAGTCGTCTATAGACTGCTTTCACTTGTTCCCTTGTGGCGTCTTCCGGAACTCCCAAGACCTCATAATATTCTCTCATGTTTTCCGGTCCCGGTCACACTTTCCACGTACCGTTCCTTTTTGAATCGTGAGTTATCAGTAACCCATAGGGCATTATTCGTATATAGATTTGTTCACTAAAGTTAAGTGGACTCTCAGCATCTTCAAGACGAACTGGCACGCATAAGCGCTCAGTTGCAATTCATCTTTGGTTTTGATTGAACCCACGAAACTGGGTATGCTCCTTCTTAGTCGACATTACATTGATGACGGACGACGTTTGGTTTACAGAGAGTGACAGAGTTGTAGAGTCAGGTGGTATGGTATGAACCAAGGATCTAGAAAACCTGACAGGTTGAGACGAAATGATACTGTGGCAGTTCTCTCTCCATCAAAGGGACTTCCCAGTAGATTTCCTCAAGTTTACGAGCTTGGAATAAGAAATCTCGAAGAGAATGTTCAAGGACTTGGGACCGCCTTGCTGTCCCGTGTTTCGCTGGAGGAAACTGCTGGGAGAGCTCTGAGAGGAAAGCCAACGCTCCGAGCGCCCACATCATCCCAAGATCCCGACCTGGATGGACCTTTTTACAATCCTTGCGCGAAATTCAACGAAAGTTTAAGGGGTTAACATTCGTGTAGTGGTTGTCAAAAATGCTTGGGTGTGAGAACGTTGACGCTGCGCCAGCCAATCGTCGTAGTACTCGGTCATGTCGACCATGGAAAAACAACCCTACTCGATAAGCTGCGGGGGACGACGGTTGCGAAGCGAGAGCCGGGCCAAATAACGCAAATGATTGGCGCCAGCTTACTCCCAAGCAAGACAATTGAACAGATCTGCGGCAAGCTTCTGCAGCAGTTTCATTTCGAGCTTAAAGTACCTGGGCTTCTCTTCATTGACACTCCTGGCCATGAGACCTTCTCGAACCTCAGGCGAAGGGGTGGTTCCGCAGCAGACATTGCCATCCTTGTAATTGACTTGACTAAAGGAGTTGAACCCCAAACAGTAGAATCACTAAACATTCTGAAAAGCCGGAAGACACCGTTCATAGTGGCAGCGAACAAAATCGATGCGATAAAGGGCTGGAAATCTGCACCTGAATCATCTTTCATGACTTCACTCAAAACTCAGTTTCCCGAAATACAAACCGAGCTCGATAATCGAATATACACGATCATGGGAACTCTCTCTAGGCTTGGCTTTCGGGCGGAAAGGTTTGATAGGATTTCTGAATTCACGCAGAACGTCGCGATTGTCCCTGTGAGCGCAAAAACCGGTGAAGGCATACCGGAACTTCTCGCCATATTAACGGGCCTAACCCAGGCATACTTGTCGGATGAACTCCTAGTCACTTCCGGGCCGGCAAGAGGCACCGTTCTCGAGGTAAGAGATGAACCTGGCCTCGGCACAACCATCAACGCAATCATCTATGATGGATCCTTGAAGGTCGATGATACGATAGTCTTAGGCGGCCGAAACCATCCGATTATCACTGAAGTCCGCGCGATTTTGGTCCCCAAGCCTTTAGATGAAATTAGGGACCCACGAGACCGGTTCACAAGTGTGAAGAGGGTTACGGCTGCATCGGGAGTAAAGGTTGCGGCTCCTAACTTAGAGACCGCGCTTGCTGGCTCTCCACTTTACGCCGTCGTGAAGGGTAAGAATGCGAAGGAGTATGTTCGGATCGTTGAGGATGAGGTTGAAAAGCTTCGAATAAAGGCGGAAAGGTCGGGCATCGTACTGAAGACCGACACATTAGGTTCACTTGAAGCTGTTACAGAAGCTCTCTCCGACACGATGTCCCAATTCGCCTAGCCGACATTGGAGACGTTTCGAGGCGTGATGTCGTTGAGGCGGAAGCGGCAGGCCAAGAGGACAGGCTCGTGGCAGTGGTGCTGGCCTTTAATGTGAAGATATTGCCCGATGCCGAGGAAGAAGCTAAGACTGCAAGGATACCGATTTTTCAATCTGACATAATCTACCATATGATTGAGGATTATCTGAGATGGAGCGAAGAGCAACGTACGACGGGAGTAAAAGCCGAGCTGGACCTCCTTGTGCGACCTTGCAAAGCGAAAGTTTTGACTGGACTTATCTTCAGAAGGAGCAAACCGGCGATAGTGGGCGTGGAAATACTTTCTGGCAAGCTCAAGCCGAAATATCACATGATCACATCATCAGATAGGAAACTTGGCGAACTGCAGAGAATGCAAGATCAGGGGAAGGACATTCAAGAAGCCGTAGCCGGCATGCAGGTTGCCGTGTCAATAGAAGACGGTGTGGTGGGACGCAATATTTCCGAAGGCGATACACTCTACACTGATGTTCCTGAGAGACACTTGAAGACGTTCATGACCAAGTTCCCGTCTGAACTTACGGAAAGCGACCAAGAAACGATTAAGGAACTAATTCAGATTAAAAGAAAACAGAACCCAATTTGGGGCTTCTAACCTACTTTAAAAGAAATTGACGTTCCGTCGGTTTCGAATACTTTGCGAATTCATTTGTTTGGAAGAAAATGGACATTTCATGTTTGGCGTTGTCTAACGAGTCCGCGGCATGAATGGCATTTGGGGTGATTGAGAGAGCGAAGTCGCCTCTAACTGTGCCAGGCGCTGCGTTTAGTGGGTTCGTAGCACCCACCAAACCCCGAACCACGCTGACCGCATTCGGCCCTTCCCAAACCATGACGAACACCGGACCTGATGTCACATGCGAGACAAGTTCTTGGAAGAACGGTTTCCCCTTATGTACCTCGTACAGTTTTCCCGCCTGTTCGGAAGACATCTGAATGAGTTTGCCCGCGATTAGCACTAACCCCTTCTTCTCGAAACGAGAAACGATTTCACCGATGAAGCCTCGCATCACGCTCTCGGGTTTGAGAAATGAGAAGGTTTGCTCAGTCTGCAAGAATCCTTCCCTTACTTGCCTCTTTCCTTCTTTCCGTGGTAAACTGTCCACTTTAGTTTTCTAGGATCCCTTCCGTAAACCATGAGGCTCTTTCGGCACTTCGATGAGCAGAAGTACAGAATTGACCCGTCATTCTTGACGTACATTATTCCGGTAGCTTGCGGAAAGTCCTTTCCGCAGAACGAGCACGTGAATGTTCTCGGCAAGTTGCAGGCGCTCACTCTACCTGATTTTCTTGGCTTCTCTTTCAGTTTCCCGCAGCATCAATACGTCGCCAGTTCTAATTGGCCCCTTGATATTCCGGGTAATAACTCGGCCTTTATCGCGCCCCTCCAAAATTCGGACGCGGACCTGAATTACTTCTCCAGTTACGCCGGTTCTTCCGATAATTTGGGTCACTTCGGCGGGGGTTATTGCTTCTTCCGTACGTTCCTTCGCGCTGCTCATGCCTGTCCTTTGGCTCCGCCCTTTCTAAATTCCTGCGTTGCGTCGGCCACTTCCTTCAGAGCCTTAGAACCTTCACCGCCATCAAGAACGGAAACCGCGGCACAACCAACATCAATTCCTGCAGCCCGACCTAGGTCAAGTTTACTCGGAACAAAAAGGAACGGTATCTTCCTCTCTTCACACAATATCGGTAAGTGCGCAACGACCTGTGGAGGGTCAACGTCCTCCGCTATCAGGACGAGCTTTGCAACAGCACGTTCAATGGCTTTGGTACTCTCATTCGTTCCTTTCCTAATCTTTCCCGAATCCTTAGCCACTTGCACAACTTGAAGTGCTTTATCGGCCAATTCCTTTGGGACTTCGAACTTAACGTAGAACGATTTTGGCATTCGCTTCACCGCACATTTGCCAACTGACTAGCACTTGTGAGCCTTTTATGAACGTTTCTGCGGAAAATGGCGCGTCAATAGTTCAGATTGGGCTGAAAGGCTGCGGGCAGGAAGTGGAGTTCCCGGCCCGATGGTACTCGCGGCTGTCAAACTTGAATAGGCACTTTAGCGCTCACAAGCTGAGAACCTTCGTCGCGTTATCGGATAATGATGGACGATGATCTCCGCGAATGATGCGATCCAAATAATAAGTGAGATTCATCAATACTCCATGCTTCTTGTCGAGTTCAGGGACGCGACGACTCTTGGAATAGTGCACTCAGCCGGCGATAAAATGACCTACTTCAAGTTCCAGGGAGCACTCGGCCAGGGGGAGAGGGGCAAGTTAGTGGAGACAATTTACTCCGGCGAAATCCGTGAACCCGTGAAGCCGCTTGCTTTGGAGGGGTTTCTCCGGGAAATTGAGGGTAGGAAGGCTAAGCACATTTGGCTTGAAACGGGTGGTGCAGAACGGAAGGAGCATGGGTTCATGAGCATCTCGGAATTGAAAGCGTTCTTTCGAGGCCATACACCCCTATAGGAAATTCTGGCAACGTTAATAAAAGGCACTTAAAGCGTAGTATCGCTCCGCGCCTTCAGACAGGTCAACGTCATGGCAAAGTTCAAAGTGATTATCTCTGACCCAGCTACTGGCAAGTCTGCCGCGAGCGAGATAGAAGGATCTAGGGCACAAGCACTCATCGGTCGCTCTCTGGGCGAAACGATAGACGGGTCGGCCTTAGGGCTCGGTTCGAATAAGATTCTCATCTCTGGCGGCTGCGACAAGAATGGCATTCCAATGAGACCTGACGTGCATGGTGGAGTTAAGAAGCATATCGTCCTTACCGGTGGGCCAGGATTTAGACAAACCCGACACGGTGAAAGGAGAAGAAAGCTGGTGCGAGGGCGAACAATAACAGATGAAACCTACCAGATCAACTTCACCATTAGAAAGGAAGTGGCTGGCCAGGAACCAAAGCGACCCGCCGAAACCAAACCCCCAACCGAGCCACTCAAGCTAGCCGCCGAAAAGCCGCCTGAGAAGCCGCGTGCCAAGAAGACCGCAAAGAAGGCGGCTAAGAAAACAAAGTAAGAGACGTGTAAGATTGGATTTCAAAGTTAGGGATGAAACGTACAACCCTTTGCTGAAGAGGAAGGAGGTCCACGTAGAGGTAGACCACGATGGGGCGGGCACACCTTCAAGGGTTGACTTGAGAAAAGCGATCGCGACAAAATTTGGCACGAAACCAGAGAACGTCTACGTTTTCGATGTTGAGACGAAAACTGGGACACAGAGCGCCTTTTGCGAGATAGAGGTTTACGACGACCCCCAGAGCGCTCAACGCACCGTGCCAAAGTACATTCAGGTTCGTAACCTTCCGCCAGAGGAACGAAAACGGGTAAGGGAAGAAGAAGCCAAGAAACAGGAAGCGAAACCCAAGGCAGAGAAACCGAAAGCCGAAAAAGCAAAACCGGAAAAACCGAAGGAAGAACCTAAAGAAGTCAAGGAAGAGAAGCCTAAACAAGAAGCAAAAGCGGCAGCGGAAGCGCCTAAGAAGGCTAAAGGGAGCGAAGCGAAGTGAGCGAGAAAAAGGAACTGAGCGAGAAAAAGGAACCAAACATTAGGCTGAACACTCTTTACGAGGTTGACTCCCAGAAGGGAACGGTCAAACTCAAGAATCGAAAGTGCCCACGGTGTGCCAACATTATGGCGTTTCACAAGACCCCTGTCGAACGTTGGACTTGTGGGTCCTGTAGCTTTACCGACTTTGTGAAGGCTACGAAGTAAGTTCAGCTTTTCTTTGCATTCGCTCGATGAATCTGCTGACTTCTTTCTTTTTTTCGGCGGAGACCCTGACGAGAACGATTCCCTCGCCAGGCTGCCCATAGACCACGATGGACTTGTCCGGTGAAGACAAAACAGCCGGGAGTGTCAGCAGGTCCTCTTCACCATCGACGTTAACAACGCTGTTGCCCCTCCGTACAGCTTCCTCGATAACTTTCCACGCTCCCGATTCGATTGTTCCGCTCGCGTTCTGTGTTCGGAAGATGTTCTCCGCAGTGTAATTGAATTGAACGGCCTTCTGCCGCTTCTCCATGTTGTCAATAATGATTACATCTGGTTTCATTTCCATTTGGATGGCATTTCGGAAACAGTGTCACCGACCAGAATGAGCCGTGCAGGTTTTTCAGTTGCCACAATTTCCATAAGTTTCAGGTTGCAGTTGGAGGGTGTCCCAGAAATCAGCTCTCCAAGTGGTCGTTTAAGTAAGCCCCTCTGGGCTTTGGTCAAGACTAGTGTTGCCACGTAGTAAGCACTTGCCAGCTGTTGCTGCTTAGAATGGTCAGCGGACTCTTATGGCATACCGGCCCGAGGCCTTGATCTCCATCCTCTTCGCGACCTCAGAGGTCGAAGGATCTATGATGACCACTAAACCGCTCCAGTCATCGCTGAGGTTGGTCGACTTGCAGTTGGGGCATACCGGTCCATTACTTATGAACCTACAGTTCTTGCAGGCCTTATCACTCAAGCGGCCTTCTCCTCACGTACGACCTTTGTTCGCTTGATATCAGCCTCTATCCAATCCAGTTTTCCTAGGAAAGGTTGGCGCATGGTGATACCTATTTTGCCTCCCGCTCCCCGCGTGGAAAGCTAACGGCGATAATCCGACCTCGAACCAAGTCGCCCTTGCCCAGTTTTCTCTGAGACTCTTTACCAACGAGCACGCCGTGCTTCTCGTCGAAGGAGATGTAATCGTCCATGATTTGCGAGACATGCAGCAATGCGTCCTCGGGGCCAATTCTAACGAATGCGCCGAAGTCGGTCACCTCTACAACTTCGCCTTCCACAACCTCATGCATCTCTGGGTAGAAAGAAAGGAGTTTGAAGTTGACCTTGTGGTATGTAGAACCGTCGCCCGGAAGTATTTTTCCAACGGGGTCTACATCTACATCAACGACAAGTATTACGTAACCGAGTTCTTCATCCACGATGTTCTCGTACTTCAGCTTGATCTGTTCTTTGGCGGCCTTATCAATCGGGTGGCCAAAACTCTGGGGGGGGATTCTAACTATATCCTCAACGGTGACTAATCGAAACACTTGATTTCCCTCAACACAACCGCAAATTTCCTCTACAGGTAGGCAGGCTCTATTCCGTCGACTTCTAGTTTTGATTTGTCTCTCAGGTAGACGACCGGGACGTTAATATCTCTTAGCCTCTTCTTGAGGGCGATGTCGGTTGTCGCAACGACAGCTCCTAGTTTTTGCGATGCCTTAACTATCGCATCATCAACTGTCTCACTCGCATCAAGAGTGACTTCCACTACGCGACACCGTGACGCGAGTTGAAGCGCCAGGGAAGCTTCAGCGGCTCCTTCGCCTCCTCTCGAGGAGATACCGGTCAGTTCACTCTTAACCGCTGATGGGACGATGAAGTCTACCTTCTTCTGAAGAAGAAACTCGATTTCCTGGAAGACGTCGAGATTGAATTGGAAAGGTATCATCAGGAAATTCGAATCTAGAATAACCTTTATTGGCAATTCTACGCCCTCAACGTTCCAAACCCTATGAGCCGCCAGCTATCAGCAATCCTGCGGCTTATGGCGACTTTCGCCCCGCCTTCGGCGCAGACAGGTTTTTTGAGGCTAACATCCGCTACGTCTTCGCGGGCAGAAGTGACGACCCCCGATGTCACTGTGGTTCCTACGTTCAGTACCAATGCTTCGTTTGTTCTTATCTTCTCAACAGGCACAGCCATATCCGTTCCAACAACTTTCTCGAAGAGCTTGACATCGAGCGTAATACTTCCCAATGCGGGTGGTAAGGTGTCGACTTTTCCTGCGACGCTACCGACGAGGCCGTCCGATTTCGTAAGAGACGGGTCTAGGTCAGTACCTATTCCAACCAAGCCGCCGCTCTTTGCTTCTTGCACGAGACCTCTGCTAACGCTGAGACTCCTAACTGTCGTCACTAAGCGTTCGTACCTACTCTTTCCTCCTTCCTGCACAACAATTCCTGGCCTAATTTCGACCGCATCTCCGACGCTGAAGGCGCCTTGGATAATTGAGCCTCCGATTACTCCCCCTACCAAGTCGTCCACTTCAGTCCCTGGCTTGTTTACTTCAAAAGACCGCAGCACATAAGCTCGTGCAGGCGCGGCGAGGTTGCGCTTCGGTGTCGGTATCCGATCCTCAATTTCCTTCAACAAAACGTCGATGTTCGTTCCGTGTTGGGCGGAGATCGGTATGATTGGGGCTTCTTCGGCGATGGTTCCCTTAACAAAAGCCCTAATTTCCTTGTGATTCTCTATTGCCCTTTCTTTTGTGACAACGTCGATCTTATTCTGTACGAATATCAAGTTCTTGATGCCGACACTCTCTGCTGCCAGCAGGTGTTCCCTATCCTGTGCTTGGGGGCACTTTGCATTGCTAGCTAACACGAAGAGCGCGCCGTCCATCAAGGATGACCCCGAGAGCATCGTGACCATTAGGCTATGGTGACCCGGACAATCAACGAAGCTCACGGCCCGAACGAACTTGGCTTCGCTACCGCAATTCGGGCATTTTGGTTGCGTCGTGTAATTGCTTGGGGTACGACACTTTGGGCACTTGTAAATGAATGCGTCCGCATACCCTATCTTGATCGTGATTCCTCTACGAAGTTCCTCTGAATGCCGGGCCGTCCACACGCCAGTCAGCGCTTGCACAAGCGTGCTCTTACCGTTGTCAACATGTCCGAGAGTGCCAATGTTAACCTCGGGCTGAACGATAAGCTCTTCGCCATTCTTCTCTGACTTGAGAATCGCTTGTGCCATGCCAATAATCATCCAATTTGCAGATTGGAAACATTCCGTTCAATATAGGTGTGAGGGTAAAATCGAAGCGAACCGCCAAGAGGTTGCGACAATCTAGGGAGACATGGTCTGCTTCCGCGAACAACTGCACGCCAATTTGACTAAGCCTATCACATTCTCATTGTGCTCGCGTCCCGAGCATGTTTCCTATCATAAGATTAATTAGATGTCGAGAAGTTCGTTTGTCAAGACGGCGAGGAATATGGGTGAACGCGTTTGCGAAGGAACCCAAGCTCTTGCGTTTAGCTGACAACGAACTATCCCGGCCGTTAGTGCTTCTTCAATCCTATTGGGGTGACTCCTTGTGGGTCTGAGAATCTACAATACTAGAACACACTCCGTCGAGGAATTCAAGCCGGCCCGAGGCAACCGAGTTTACATGTTCGTATGCGGGCCCACGGTTTATGACCACAGCCATATCGGCCATGCGAGAACCTATCTGGCCTACGACATCATTGCGAGATACCTAAGGTCTAAAGGCTTTAGTCTCTTCTATTTGATGAACATAACAGACATCGATGACAAGATCATAGGCCGAGCTAAGGAATCCGGTGAAGACCCTCTGCGTTTGGCAGATGGGTTTACGAAGGAATTCATGCGTGATATGGCAGCCCTTGGAATAACCAGCGTTAACTTGTACGCCAAGGCATCGGAGCACGTACCTGAAATAATTGCGCAGGTTGCGACGCTCGTCGAGAAGGGATTTGCATACCAAGTGGACGGGGATGTTTACTATGATGTTGCAAAATTCCCTCGGTACGGAGAACTGTCGGGGCAAAAGATTGAGCAACTAGTAATGCATAGGGTCGACCCTGATGCTAGAAAGAGGAACGTGGTCGACTTTGCCTTATGGAAGAGCCAGAAACCTGGTGAGCCTTCGTGGGATAGCCCATGGGGCAAGGGCAGGCCTGGATGGCATGTTGAAGATACAGCGATAACAACGACCTACTTCGGTCCCACCTACGACCTGCACGGAGGCGGTCTCGACCTAATCTTCCCACACCACGAGGCAGAGATTGCCCAAGCCGAAGCGGCTACGGGTGTCGAACCGCTCGTGAGATTCTGGGTGCATGGCGGGTTACTCATGACGCCGGTGAACGGATGGGACATTCGATGGGCAATTTCATAACCATAGAGGAAACCCTTCGGACGCATGACGCCGAAGCTCTCCGGTTATACTATGGTATGAGACACTACCGAAGCCAACTAGAGTTTAACGAACCCGACATCACTCAAGCAGAACAAGTTCTGGACAAGTTGCGGGCAGTGTACAGTCAATTCAAGGCCCTGGCGGAAACCCTGAAACCCGGAGATGAACGAAACGCAGACATCGAGCGGTTATCCGCTGAAGCAACGAAGAGCTTTGTGGATTCAATGGATGATGATTTCAATACACCACGCGCTTTGGCAGTGGTGATAGCCTATGCCAAAGACATTGAACCCTACGCTTCACGGCCAATCGGTCGCGGGCCTAATGAATTGATAATCAAGACGTTCGACTACTTTGGCAGTGTATTCGGCATACTCCGCCCAACTAATGCCTCACAAGACCGGCTGTTCGAAGGACTCGTGAAACTTCTCTTGAAAATGCGGGAGGACGCGAGAAAAAGAGGCGACTGGACAAATGCCGATGCCATGCGTGACAACCTCACCAACTTAGGAATCGGCCTAGAAGACACGCCAGCTGGAATTCGTTGGTATTTTGCGTCAACGAGACCGACGGCAAATTCACGTTGAGAGCTTGTAGCCTACTTTCCTGAGAAATACCTTCCGCTCTTGCGCATCTCTTTCGCTTTCGATTCCTTTACTCGCATAACCATCAACGACCCCTAGAATACCTCGCCCCTGTTCCGTTTCAGCAAGGATGACCTGGAATGGGTTAGCCGTGGCCGAGAAGATGTTGCACACTTCTGGAACCGCTTTCACTTTATCAAGAACGTTTATCGGGTATGCGTTTCGCATGAAGATAATGAAACTGTGGCCCGCGGATAAGGCAAAGGCAGTTTTCGACGCCAATTCCTTCAGTTCGGCGTCATTACCGTCAACTCGAACTAAGCACGGCCCGCTTGATTCGCAAAACGCCAAGCCGAACTTTATGTTTGGAACTGCGTTGACAAGGGCCTCGTAGAGGTCTTCAACGGTCTTGATGAAATGGCTTTGTCCTAATATGGTGTTGCATCCTTCGGGCACATTCACGTCGACAACTTTGGTGTTCAATCTTCGGACCTTCCTTACACGATCTCTAGTTCTTTCTCAACTCGTGCTAGGTTCTCATACCCTTTCTGTGTTATCTTCACGGTGTCTTCGATCCTGACACCGCCATACTTAGGGAGGTAGACCCCCGGCTCAA
Organism: Candidatus Bathyarchaeota archaeon; assembly: GCA_963780265.1. Lineage (GTDB taxonomy): Archaea > Thermoproteota > Bathyarchaeia > 40CM-2-53-6 > 40CM-2-53-6 > FEN-987. Next base: position 28,912 of record CAWABQ010000031.1, on the reverse strand, counting down.
CGGTCACTACTCCGCCTGCCTTCAGCGGGTCTTTACTCAAGAGACCTAGGCTAGGTCTCTCACCGATTGTCAAGCCAACTCCATGCCCGAGTGAGTGATTAAAGCCCGATGACATGCTCTTTGCTTTACCTTCGTAAACCTCTCGTATTGTTCTGTAGCCGGCCCTTTCCACTACATCACATGCGGCCATCATTGCCTCTTCGCCAGTTATACCGGCCTTCAGGATGTCGAGTGAGGTAGACTGCGCTTCGTGCACAGTCTCAAAGAGATGTTTGGCCTTGGCATCAGCTCTGCCGACCATGTAGGTTCGTGTGAGGTCGAACCAATATCCGGTCTCCGCTTGCGGAAATATGTCGAAGACGATCAACCGGCCCGCCTTTATCTCGTCCGTGTTAACACCACTATTGTGGGGATCAGCGCCTGACGGTCCTATGGCGAAGATCGTACCCTCCGGCGCAATCAAACCCTGGTTTGCAATTTTGGTGGCGATTATCGATTTGACTAGCCCGATTGTGGCCCGTTTTTTGCCAATTTGAAAACGCCCGCGTGCTTTCTTCATGTTCCTCAAAACATCGACCACTTCAGTGACGACCTTTGCAGTTTTTCTTCCAACATTTCGTATTTCATCTATCTCCTTCTTCTCCTTGGTCTCTCGTGCTGCTTCGAGTATAGTTGGGGATTGGCCGCCAACAATCTTAACGCCAAGTGTCCTTAACCTGTTGGCCAAATAAATCCCGGAAGCGAGGTCATTTCTACCGAATAGTCCTACCTTTCCGGAAATACCTTCCCGCCTGAGGACGAGAGAAATTAGGCGCGGCATAGCTTCGTCCCTTCCCCGATATTTCTTTGCAAGTTCCTCGAAACCCCACTGGGTGTAAGTTTCAATTCTTTGAGTGCGTTCAAGCCTCTTGGCAGTTCCAATGTCAAGATTGCTTACCAGTAACAGCGGGGTTTTTCCTTCTCTCTTGAAGTAGATGCCACCACGGGCAAGGTTCCCCCCGACTGCATAGATCAAATCTGGGTTAGCAAGAGTTGTGTCGCCAAGAACTACGATTCCATTAACACCCTGCTTCCGCATCTCTGCGTCCAAATTCTTAATCATAAGCCACCAGTTGCTCTCGTCGTTTCGCTGTTACTCGGCACTCTTATCGCTTTTGCTGGGTTGATAGGAGCCCTCAAGTTGAATAAGAGAGGTAGATACGTTCAGGGAAGCGGCTAGCATTCTGAGGCATGAGCTCATAATAGCTCGAAGCGCTGTGGAATCCTTCGCCTCAAAATGAAGGCTCAATTGCCTTCCGGGACGAAAATCCTTGCCCTGGCTCTGTCACCGCCTGGACGAAAAAGCTCAGGACTCAGAGCTTGCGCAACGGCATTCATCTGCTGCCTTGTACGAAAAATGACGCGGACTATGGCCCGAGACTTGGTTAACTGGTTCTTGCCAAAGTCGTAATGCCGATCATGCAGCCTTGTCCTCGGGGACGGTCTCTGTTTCATTCGGCTTCTTTTCGCGTTTCTTCGCCTCAGCCTTTCTCCGCCTTCTCTTTGCTTTGGCCTCAGCCTCGATGGTCCGGGCTTTCTCCGCCTTGACTTCGGCAGCTAGGCTAGATGCGACTCCAGCGCGCGCGGCTCTTTCAGCAATTTGACCCAGCTTGGTAATTGGGGCATATGCGCCCCCGGCGAATTTGAAACCGCAACGCCCGCAGAACCAGATTCCAACGGACATACGCTTTACAGCCATCAAGTGGCATTGGGGGCATTCATGTGCGGCTCTTAACGTGGTTATGATACTCGAATATCGCTTCCTAGCCACTGTCCCGTAGCGTGCTCCGAAGCTTCCCGAAGGGCCTACCTTGTAGGTTCTTCCCACACTAGTTCACTTTTGATAGAACCCTTTGGCGCAGGTCTCGGGATTTGCTTATGGCTGTGGAAACGATCTGCTTTACCTCGTCGGGGTTAAGAACACCAAGACCTCCCTTTTGCATGGCGCAGATCCGATCATCCTTACCGGTTGTGACTGTTAACCGGCAGCTTATGACCTGCTCTTCTTCGAGGCAGGGGTCGAGAACGATTGACCCATCGATCTTCACGGATGTGATCGGAACAGGGTAGTCTTGCATCGGCAGCGGCATCATCTTGTCTTTGAGGACCAATTCGTTGTCTTTGACTTCGAATTCGTGCATCTTTGAGTTAATTAGAGCTCCTAAGGCCGCCATCCCCGCCGCGTCGATCAAGTTACCATCGTGGTCGAGGATGTAGATATCTACGAAAACTACGAACACTTTCTTACCGGGCTGAACGCAGAGCTTCTTCAGGTCAATCGCTTTCGACTCTCTAATGCCACGGTCGATTACGCGGGCCAGCTCGATTGAGTCTTCGCCAGGCGGTCCAGCCTCAAAGGTCGGTGAGGCTATGGGTACGAATTCCGCGTTGACGGTCAGAATACCCTCGTCAGGGGTGTCTTCGAATGGAGTTCCTGGTTGTATCTTCACCCCAACCAAGACTCTGGTTTTCCCGAGGTATACTTGGGCTGATCCGTTCGCTTTCTCAATTATGCCCATCATTATGGTTAACGGCCTGTAATCCAGTAAATTCCGTTCGTCCAGCCGCTTCCCCTTCACAATTAGATCGCTGACACTCTTCTGTTCTAGCTTGGCGACGGGTGAAAATTGATGCGTTGTCGACATTAAGCCTGGACCTCCGCGACTGCCTCTTTCTCAGTTTCGTCCCTGACAACGTGGTATTTCTGCTGTAGCGCCTCCCTTTGCATATCGTAGATCTTTCTGCACGCATTGGTGGCCAATTCTAGAGCCTGCTTGAACTCTTCTTCGGTCAATGAGCCGTCCATTTGTAGGAGGCTGATAACGTTCGATTTTGGCATGAATGCCACTGGGAGATCTGCATCTCCTTGCTTGTCTTCAATGTCCGAGAGGTCCAAAACCACTTTGCCATCTATCTTCCCTGCGGCGCAAGCTGCTACTAGCTCTCGCATCGGAATGCCCGCATCCGCCAGGGCAAGGGATGCCGCCGTTATCCCGGCGCACCTTGTTCCGGCGTCAGCTTGTAGCACCTCGATGAAGAGGTCTATCGTTGCCCGTGGGAAATACTCTGACATTATTGCGGGCTCGAGCGACTCCCTAATCATCTTCGAGAGCTCCAACTCACGCCTAGACGGGGCTGGTGATTTCCGTTCGTCAGTTGAAAATGGGGCCATGTGGTATCGGCATCTAACCACCGCCCGGTCAGCAAGGGCTATATGTTTTGGATGGGCCTCCCTCGGGCCGTACACTGCCGCGAGTATCTTGTTTCGGCCGTGCTCGATATATGCTGAACCATTTGCTTTGTCTAGAATTCCAACCTCCAACTTGAGTGGGCGAAGCTCATCGAGGCGTCGGCCGTCCACGCGAAGACCGTTCTTATCGATCAGGTGAACTTGTTCTTGTTTACCCAACTGTTTTTCCCTTCATTCTCTCCACGATCATTGCCTTTACGCGATCTGTCAGTCCAGTCGTATGAGCTTCACGTTCAATCATGTAGATAGATTCTACTGCTGTTCTTTCATGGTCTGGGTTTCTTCCAATTACCAAGATAACGCCGTTTTGGCCTGGAATAATATCGGTCTGAGTCTCCTTCTTCAACATTGTTATCATTGAACCCTGCTTTCCGATAATTCGGGGTATTTTTGCCGGAGTTATTCGAGCCACGTGTCCCGTGGTCACTTTTCCCAGTCCCCTGCCCTTTGTGGTCAGGAGCGGGTCTCGCGTTCGGTCGAAGGCTATGACCTGTGCTATCATAAGGTCCCCGACACCGTAAATGTGTCCTAAATCACGGCGTCCATTGTCTCGACCATGCTGCAACGGAGTCTCCGAGGCCGGCAACATGGCTGGATAAGGTGAATCGATGTCAACTTGCCATCCGGACATTCCAATATCAGTTACACGCCCGACCACAATATCGTCGAGGCGGGGAATGTAGGTGCCCTTGATTGGGACCACGATGAGCTTGTTTCCAATAACTTCCGCCAATCCCACCCGTGAAGAGAATATCTTAGTGCCGTCACGGTAAGTGTTCTCTCCAGGAAAATACGGGCCCTCCGCGAGGAGTTCCCCGGGTTCAACTAATTTCTTCCTTTCTGCGTGTATCGTCAACCATTCCAACTCAAACTTGTAACCGAAGTCGAGCAGAAACAAGGAAACTGCTACATATAGGTTGTTGATTTGCTGAAAACGAGCATAAGAGTACACATACTTAGTTCTGCAATCATCAAATTACAAGTAGAATGGGTTGGGTCAAAATGAAGCAACCTGACTGGGTTGTTGTCAGGTTCGTCTACGACGATTGCTCCGTGAAATGATCGGTATTGCTGCGAGTAGGGAGACGACTAAGGTAAGACTTAGTCCCACGTTGAATTCTGGCACGGGTGTGGATCCCACTTGAATTGTCACGTTTTCGGCGGTTTGATAGTCGAGGAGAAACGCCCCGCTCGTTCCCCCCGCCGTATGACATACACGTGGACTTGTATTGGCCATAACCCGTTAACGGATGGCGTTGTTGCAGTATCTTCTACTGTTACTGTGAAGTCGTTTGGGGTGTAACCAATCGGTGTGCTATTGGTTATCGTCTTTGTAGTGGAGTTAGAAGTCATCTCTACCAGGTCAAGCCTAAGTGTATAGTAATCCTCTCCAGACGTTGCACACGACCCAGACACGGTTGTGGAAACTTTGATTTGCTGGTTGGTATCAGCTATGTGAGGGTAGGCATATGAGACGTTAGTGACCTGGCAGCGTGCCGCTGCAACACCCGAGACGGTCATTAGGAGAAATAGCATTGCTGCCACGAGCATAAGGCCAGAGGATGCTTTGCATGATGAGTTCAGAATGACTACCTTCGCCTAGCGTTACCAAAACCTTCACCTATATGCATTCTTCCACGATTTGACCACAACGTTATTCCGCGAGATTTCCGCCCGTGACAGAGCGCGTCGTTCCCTAGCTTTGCATATATACACTAATGTAGGCCAGGTCTACTAGATGCGCGTAGGAGGCCAGTCCTCTTGTCCAAACTCTTGATAATAGTGCTGCTATTGTTCTCGTCATTCACCCCACTTTTGATGGCTCAATTCGCGCCTGGCCAGACCGCCGTAACGGAGACCAGCACTGGTTTTGCCACGTCAACCGTCAGCGGACTCTCTCAGGTCGTTGTCACTGCGGCAGTTACTCTGCCCATACACTATGACGCAGCACCCCCTAGCTACAACATTCAATCGGATTCATTTTTCCTTGACCAAGTGAAGATGAAAATTCACGGTCATTTACACAACGTACTCAAGGGTACCCCACGCCTCGAAATTGATGTATACCCATGTCTTTACTACGAGTACTTCTTGTTCAACGCCGTAACATCACAGCAAGTGTTCGTTCACTTCGAGGCTCCGAAGATAGTCTCCTTCTACATAATGAACCCCAGGCAGCTGGACTATGTCGACAATTACGCCTGCAATAATGGGTCGTGGCCTTCACCGGTCCGGACGGTGGCCTTGTCATCTGATTTGAACTGGACCGTGCCCCAGAGTGGCCAGTATGCTTTCGTGTTCGCAGGAAGAGACATCTACCCTATCCGCTTTACCGCGTACACATTGAGTACCTCCATTGAGAGCACCACCCAGACGTACGCCACGACAACTACATACCAGGTTCAGAACATTGTAACCACCATGCTAGCTCCAACTATGCTAACGCAAACTGCTAACTCTACGCAGTTTCCATTTGAATATCTTGTCCTCATTGGCGTAGCAATTGCTTTCGTTCTTAGCCTCGTCGTCATCAGAATGAAGCGAACGAGCGCAGGATTGAAACCTCGTTAAACGCAGGGCGTTAGCTTGGTGCATGCGCCCGCAGACGGGCTCCAATCAAGAACGCTTCTTATATTTCGGCTACATCGCTCGATTCGGCGCCTAGGTTTCTATTTGAGCACTTTCGTTTGAATCGTACCCTGCGTGATCTTTCCGAGCCGTTCGACGAATGGGCCGTATACTCCGGCAGGCATCTCAACAACAGCGACTAATGCTCCGTCTGCTTGCCATTCTTCTTTGGAGATTGTTCCGTAGCCCTTCACAGCCCCATAACCTTTAGCAGCAAATTCAGCGAGTATCTTCACCGCAACACGCATCTGTTCCATCTTGATGGGTAGGAGAGAGCGAAGTTCCTCGATGATATCTTTAGCCTGCTCGTCTGCGCCCTTGAAAGGGTCTATTGAATACTTGACCTCAGCCAATGCCTGCTCGATTCTGAGAGGCGGATGGGGGGTCCCCGTTCGTGGGTCTATGCAATTTCTGCTGATGAAGGCAACTATCTGTTTGCGTTTGTCTTCAATCAGTTCTCGCCTTTGATCTGTTGTGAGTTGAAGCTCACCATGCTTCATGATCTCCTCGGCAATCTTCACCGGATCTACGGTTCCGAAGGCTTTTTCCAGTTTTTCGGCTGACGCCCGCGTTCCCTTGCCGGCGTCGCTGTAGACTTCTTCTATGACTAGAAATTGTGATAGGCCAACCGGCTTGCCCATCTTATATTCCAAAGCTGGTTCCGGTTTGACTAAGATTTCGAATTTTTCCCCGCTTTTTGAGATTCGAGCCGTAGTGAGTTTTTCACTCATCGGCTAGCGGCCTTTTTCGAGGAGTCAAGTCGTTTGATATGCTTCTCTACTTCTTCCTGCGGCATTTTGGCAAATTTCCTTGTCGCTGCAGGTACAGTCGCGATACGCAATATGTGCACGTCCAACTTGTCTTCCAAAACTTTGCCCATGCATTTTATGGCAAGGAGAAGTGCATCATCAAGGCTCATGGTGTCCTTGTATTCTGCTTCTAGGATTTCGTTGGCGGCATCTCCTCCGGCACCGATTGCCAAAGCTTTGAAAGCGAAAAAAGCTCCACTGGGATCAGTCCAGAAAAGCCGGCTCCCTTTACGGTCCATTCCCCCGAAGAGCATTGACAGGCCAAATGGGCGCACGCCGGCGTGCTGTGTGTAAAGTTGCTTTATCTCTCCAATTCGCCTCGTTAAGATTTCGACATCGATTGGTTCGTCGTACAACAAGCGGTTCGATTGAGCATAAACTCTAGCTTGATCGACTAGGATGTGTGCGTCGCAATTCAAGCCGGCAACCGCCGCACCTACGTGCTCGTCGATTTGGAAGATTTTCCACATAAAGTTCGGATCCTGAAGCTTAGACGTGGGCCTTTCCTCTGCTGCCAAGACAATACCTTCAGGGCAGACCACACCAAGGACCGTCGCTCCCCTCTTGACGGTTTCTGATGCATATTCGACTTGAAACAGGCGCCCGTCTGGCGAGAATACAGTGATCGCGCGGTCGTACGCACCCGGAACGGCAAACATAGACAATTCAATTTCACCTAAAGCGAAATTTGTCCCTCTCAGTAAGATTCTCCAATAAAACCCTTGAGGTACAGCTTATTGACTAGCGAAGCTGTGACTAGATAACGAACCACCGAGTCACGGAATGACGAAAGTATCGGGCGTGATGTTTAACGTGCATTATGTTATATGGGGTCAGCCCGTCGCTGAGGTCGTCATATCTTCAGCAAAAAGATCTGACTGGGACTGGCTTCTTCATCCCCGCAGCTAAAGCATACCGCCTGAGACAAAAAGTTACCTTGATCTTCTCTTTCCAAGAGCCTTTATTGTTCCAGAAACGCCAACAACCAGCGGTACGATAGGCGTCCCCGAAGCTTCTGAAATCAGAGTGACCGCCGCTTGAAGCTCGCTTGCTGCGCCCGCTCTGCAGGCAACAATAGCTCGTGATTCTGCTCCATCATAACGTACGACTCTAGGGTCAATCCTGCATAGGCCTATCTCGCCAAAGTTCCTTCGAACTGAATCAATCACAGCACTTCCAAACTGGTCCCGTGAAATCGGTCTCTCGGAAACAACTTTGACCAGAAGGTAACGTTTCGACATTGTCGTTATCTCACCTTGGGCAAGACGATGCGCACTCCTTCTTCTACGAATTGAGGTGAACGACGAGCCGAGTTGCGCTCGATGATCGAAAAGGGTGTTGAGGATACGCCCGCAAGGGACTGCATTTCAGAGAGACCCATCGCGGAAGCAAGGGCGGCGATTTGACTTGCGCTCCTAACCAGCTCTGGATGGTTACATCCGCTTGATAGAACTACTCTGACCTTATGCTCCCGAGCGATTGCACATTGCTTCATTATCACGGAGAACACCTCGGCCTTCGTTTCATTGAGGAGCGCTGAGACTAGGTTGAATTCGATAGCCCCTCTAAGAAGGTTGGCGAGAGGATGGGTGAATCTGATACTTCGATTCGCAGGGTCAAAGAAAATTAAGTCAACGCGTCTATCCCTGCACGCAACTGTTGCAACACGCGTGTTAACGCACTTTACTGCGACAACATCGTATGAATTCCTGAATCGTCGCAGCAACCGAAGCAGCTCTATTCTCGATGTTGAAGTCAAATCTACTCGAAGCGCGGTCTCCAGTCCAGCTTCCCGAAAGACGGCCCTGAGTAATGTAATCCTGTTCCGCATTAGGCCGGTTGGAATCGTTAATCCTACAGCGGAGTAGCCAGCGAGTCTTAGCAGCTCAGCCATTCGCTTGCATGACCTTTCGTCCTCAACCCGAGGCATTACGTGGAGGTCTACGGACTTCGCCAGATTAGTCAGCTCCCAAGATTATCTTCATGAGTTGCGTAGTTTCGCCACTTAGGCGATTGAACTTCAATCGGACACGGATTGGGTCTTCTCCGCCCAGTTCGACTGTCCCACGAAACGCTCGTTGTTTGTCAAGTCTGACGTAAAGGTTGCCTTCTGGATCGGAATGGAGAGCAAGGTCTCGTTCGATTCGGAGCTTCTCGCTCTTCGAGAGTTGACGAAAGAAGCTCGTTGTGAATTCTTCAACCTCTGCGGGCTTGGTGAGCTTTGCCTCAAAAGTGGTGATAGGGTTTCTGTAGTGTCCCTCTAGATACCTTCTTGTGAAGAGCTGCCGCCCCCTCAAAGACTCCGGCAAAATGGTTGTAAGCGCAGCCTGAACCTTCTCGAGATCGTCCGTCGCGTGGGCGATGGCGCTGATCTCAACGGACTGAACCGCATACATACTCAATTTGAGCTCCGGGGGGGCTACTTGCTTGCACTTATTTGCTACATGGCTGAATTAAAGACGGGGCTTCGGCTACGTCGGATTTCAAGTATAAACTGGTTGTTGCGGTCAGACGCGACTTGGAGATGGGGAAGGGTAAGATTGCTGTACAGGTTGGGCATGCTTCCGTGACAGTTGCTGAGGAAACCCGCCGGCAACATCCCGACTGGTGGAGAGAATGGTTCCATGAGGGGCAGGCGAAGGTTGTAGTCAAGGTGAATTCTGAAAGCGACCTGCATGACCTTCGGAGGAGCGCTGAGGAATTAGGTTTGGCTTCGGCGATAATCCACGATAGCGGCCTTACCCAAGTAGAACCCGGCACTCCCACATGCGTAGGTATCGGTCCGGCGCCCGCAGAGCTTGTTGACAAGATAACTGGCGAACTTCCGTTGCTCTAGCGTTCAGGCCGGTATGAGCCTAGAACTGATGACCTTTTGGCCTAACGCAGCCTTGCGCAACCTATCCTGCTTAGTCAAGTTCACAAAGCAAACTGGTATGCGATGGCGCGCTGCGGAGATAGACTCCTTTAATTTTCCCGCCATTGCCCCAGTTACGTCCGGTGTAGTTCCGGAAGTCGCCTTCGAGATTAGGCCTGCAACTGAAGATGGCGTAAGAGTTTCCAGCAGCTGTGCTTTAGAGTCAAGACTTGGGTTGGCGTTGAAAACTCCGTCGACATCAACGGCATATACCAGTCTTGTCGCCTTGAGTTTGATAGCAATGAATGCGGCGATCTGATCACCGGAGAGTATTGAGAAACCAGTCCTAATGTCCGGCACTATGTCGCCCCCCGTGATTGGAACGCAACCTAAACGCAGCCAACTAACTAACGGCTTTAGTTCCGCGGAAACAATTCTTCCATTGCCTGTGACGACGAAGTCAGATGCAAGAAACGGTATCACGGGTATTCTATGTCTTAGAAGTACTTCGTCGAGCAGGGTTTCCCACTCTAGCAGTTTGACCTTTGTCGAACTCAGCCCTTTGAGTTGCTTGGGGCTTTTCAGGCCGTGTTGAAGTCCGTACTTTCTGACTGGGATGTGGCCGTAGCTTCCCGCTCCGTGCACTAGGATGATTGAGTTGGTTTTGTGAATTTCTGCGACCTGTCTGGCGGCGCTATGGATTACAGGGATTCGTGGGGTGTAGATTCTCGTCTTGTCGGTGAGGGCAGAGCCCCCTAGTTTGATGACGACTAGCGGCTTATCCAATGCAACGGCGTCCCATAAGAGTAGAAGAATGAATTCGAGTCTCGAATCGGGAGACGTTTAGTTCTTCGACGAGGGGCCTTCCTACGCCATTGCTGAGGAGGGATTGTGTGGGTCACGCAATATGGTTTCAAACCAGTGATGCATCCCGTCTTCCCCGACGTAGTATGAGTTTAGGACCCGAAGGTTTGGGAACTTCTTCTTTGCTTTCTCCTCTGCAATGTTCCTTAAACTCATAGCTCGCGTGTACTTTGTTACGCCTAGCGCTTTCTGCCTACGACCTGCCCTAGGGCGAGGCTTGCGGGCTCCTCCCTTTCTTATGCGCACGCGAACAACAACGTACCCCGGCTTGGCCTTGTAGCCAACAGCCCTAGCTCGTTCAGGCCTGGATGGGTGCTCAATTCTGTGGACCGTGGGTTCTCTTCTCCATTTTATGGCGAGTTGCCGGAGATACTGCTCTAGGTCCGCCTTCTCTCGCCGGTTCCAAGTCTGAGCCAAGTACTTGTACATGCCCATGGGTTATTTCGACCGCAACCAATTGTTGTGAAGCTTTAAGACAAATGGTGTTTTTCTCTGAGCTTCCGGCAGTTTGAGAGTAGCGCTGCTATTTAAGTGGCTTGCAACTTAGAAGAGGAAGTTGAGGAATGAAATCAAACGACGAATCATTGAGGAAAGCATACCTACCCTCACAACTCGCACTGAAGTACCACCCGTTCTACCGCGGGAAAATTGAGATTGTTCCGAAGTGCCCCATCCGATCGTTCGATGACTTCGCAATCTGGTACACACCAGGCGTTGCCGAAGCTTGCGAGGCAATAAAGTCTAGGCCGGAAGCAGTCTTCGAGAACACGAACAAGTGGAATAACATAGCCATCGTGACTGATGGGTCGAGAATCCTTGGGCTAGGCGACATTGGTCCAGAAGCGGGGCTCCCAGTCATGGAGGGGAAGGCCTTGCTCTACAAGTATCTCGGGGGCATCGACGCTTTCCCAATATGCCTCGGCACCAAAAAGGCTGAAGAAATAGTCTCGGCTGTTAAATGGATTCAGCCCTCGTTTGGCGGAATAAACCTGGAGGACATCGCTCAACCCAAGTGTTTCGAGGTGCTTGATGCTCTTCAAGGCCAGCTTGACATCCCAGTATGGCATGATGATCAGCAAGGGACCGCCACAGTAGTTCTAGCAGGGTTTGTCAATGCTCTGAAGGTTGTTGGGAAGAAGATTTCCGAAGTCAAGGTTTCAATGATTGGGGCCGGTGCTGCAAACGTCGCTTTGGCTCGTCTTTTGGTCTCAGCTGGAGCGAAGCCAGGCAACCTCATACTCGTTGATAGCAAAGGCATTCTGCACCGAAATAGAAGGGACCTCGAACACACCTCGCCAAAGAAATGGAAACTATGCCAAACCACTAACGCGGAAGGAAAGGAAGGGGGCGTCAACTTAGCTATGGATGGTACAGATGCTTGCATCGCCCTATCAACACCAGGACCGGGTGTGCTAAAGAAAGAACAAGTCTCCACCATGAGTGACCACCCCATCGTGTTCGCGTGCGCCAACCCGATTCCGGAAATATGGCCGTGGGAAGCGGAAGAAGCAGGAGCCGCAGTCGTCGCTACAGGCCGGTCCGATTTCCCCAACCAACTCAATAACTCGCTTGGCTTTCCAGGGATCTTCAGAGGAACCATAGATACGCGAGCACGAACGATCACTGATGAAATGTGTCTTGCAGCAGCATTCGAACTGGCCAAGGTTGCTGAAGAGCGAGGACTCTCTGCGAAAAATATTATCCCAACAATGGATGATTGGGAAGTATTCCCGCGTGAAGCGACGGCCGTTGCTGAAAAGGCGATTGAGCAGGGTGTGGCGCGACTGAAACGGACTCACGAAGAACTGTACACCAGCGCTAGGTCAATCATTAAACGTTCCCGCGAACAGACAAGATACATGATGAAAGGCGGTTTCATTCAAGAGTTCCCGACCTAGCGGGAACTGGAACGTTCCAATTCTGGACTTGGGGAGCTAGCCTTTAATTCCATCTTTCATTGGCAAGAATTTCATGGTGTCTTAGACTATGCCTGATCGAACCATAGCCGTTATCGGCGGGACAGGGGACCAAGGATTTGGGTTGGTCCTCCGGTGGGCCAAGGCCGGGGAAAATATCATTATCGGGTCGAGGCAGCAACAAAAAGCCGAAGACGCTGCGAAGAAGGCTCGAGAAACGCTTGGGGGCAACCCGTCGGTCTCAGGCATGGAGAACCCGAAAGCTGCCGCAGCGGCTGACATAATCGTCATGTCCGTGCCTTTCGCAGCTCACGTGGATATGATTAAGTCAGTTCATGATAGCATCAAACCAGACGACATCTTCGTAGACGTAGTAGTCCCGCTATCCACAGCGGTAGGAGGAGGTGCGTCGACAGCACTCGGAGTCTGGGAAGGCTCAGCCGCGCAACAGGCAGCTAAGCTACTTCCCCCGCACACCAAGATCGCGTCCGCATTCCACAACGTAGTCGCCGAGTCACTGCAAGACATTAGCCGAGATGTAGATTCAGATGTGATCGTATGCGGCGATTCTCAAGAGACAAGAAATACTGTCATGGAGCTTGCGAAAAAGATACCCGGCGTCAGGCCCATAGATGGGGGGCGCTTGGAGAATTCGCGAATCGTGGAACAAATCACAGCCCTTCTCATCGGCATCAATATTCGTTACAAAGTCAAAGATGCAGGCATCCGGATCACAGGTCTCCCCTCGGGAAACTAACTACCCCTTAGGAAATCCGCATTTGCCACGCATCGTCGGTGTCGTTGGAAAACCAAACGTCGGAAAAAGCACATTCTTCAGTGCAGCCACTCTAGCGCATGTCCCGATCGCCAACTACCCCTTCACAACAATAAAACCCAACATTGGTATGGGATACGTCAGAACGCCTTGTGTCCATCCGGAGTTCAACGTAACCGACTCGCCCGGTAACTCCACCTGTGTCAACGCGATACGCCTAATCCCAGTTGAAATTGTTGACTGCGCCGGTCTAGTTCCTGGCGCATGGCAAGGCCGAGGCCTGGGAAACCAATTTCTGGATGAGATTCGTCAGGCAGACGCACTCATCCATATTGTGGACGCCTCGGGCGGAACCGATTCTGAAGGAAAAACCTGCGACCCAGGTACACACGATCCCAAAGAGGATGTGCATTTCCTCGAACATGAACTGGACATGTGGATACTGCAGATCGTCAAGAAGGAATGGGATCGCGCCGTTAGACGAGTCGAAGGGGCTAAAGAAGATTTGATTCCAATCCTAGAAGAGAAACTCAGCGGCCTCGGAATACGCAAGGACCACCTACTCTCAGCAAAAGCCAAGACCAAACTCAACTTCGAAAAACCAAGCTCTTGGTCCGATGAGAACCTGCTGAGCCTGATTACAGAGCTGCGTAAACATTCGAAACCACTCTTGATTGCAGCCAACAAAATGGATGTCCCGCCCGCTGAGAAGAACATGGAAGCGTTGAAGGCTATGGGATACATGGTAGTCCCTTGCTGTGCCGAAGCCGAACTCGCCCTGAGAAGGGCCGCGGAGAAGGAGATCATCTCCTACATCCCAGGTGACGGTAATTTCGGAATCAGCGAGAGGAGCAAGCTCACACCCGAACAGGTCAACGCGCTGACGAGAATAAAGGAACAAGTCCTCATTCCGCTGGGATCGACAGGAGTTCAGGACGCGTTGAACTTGGCCTTCTTCAAACTTCTCCAGATGGTGACGGTGTACCCGGTCGAAGACCCGGAGAAGCTCACGGACCACAAGGGCAGGGTTCTCCCAGACACATACCTCGTCCCATACGGAACGACAGCGAAACAGTTCGCAGGAATGATTCATTCTGATTTGGCGGCAGGATTCCTGTATGCTACTGAGGTTAGGTCGAAGATGCGCGTTGCAGATGAATATGTTTTGAAGGATAGGGACGTGATCTCGATCGTGAGCACTAAGCGCCACGCATAGGTCAAACTATAGTTAGGGGCTTTTGAAGTGGGGCATCTTCAGGCGCATTTTCTAACACGCTTTCTGACAAGTGACTGCTTTCCGAAGACCGCGTGTCCCGCCGGAACGTCCTCGAATATCACTGTAGCAGGGCCTAGGTGCGAGCCTGATCCTATTCGGACGGCTGGCATAATGCTCACGTTTATGCCCGTCTGAACTCCATCACCCATTATCACGCCGAGCTTTGTCCTGCCGGTGCTCTGCAATCGGCCCTTCACCCTCACATTGAGCACTCTCTCGTCTAGGCGTATGTTTGCGGTTATGGTTCCCGCAGCGATGTTGCAGTTTTCGCCGATTATGCTATCTCCCAAGTAGGAGAGATGGGGGACCTTCGATCCGTTCATGATTATGCTATTCTTGACTTCGCAAGAGCTCCCTACAATGACGTTGTCTCCGATACTTGTGGAGGGACGGATTCTCGCGTTGGGTCCGACTCTACTCTCTTTGCCGACGTATACAGGCCCTTCAACGTAACTGCCCGATTTGATTGAGGCGCTCTCCTCAAGCCAGATGGGGCCCTTCAAGACCACGCCTTGTTCAACTGTTCCATTCACTCGGTGAGGTAAGCTCGCTAGGACTCTCTCGTTGGCCTCAAGGAGGTCCCAAGGCCTACCGATGTCCATCCAGTCTTCCCGCGTGATGACTGCGCCCATGACTTCCTTCCCTTCGTCTAGCAAGTGTTGCAGGGAGCTAGTCAGTTCGTACTCCGCCCTTTTGGACTTGACAGTTTTCCCTATGGCGTCGAAAACGTCCTTGTCCAAGATGTAAATGCCAGAGTTTACCCACCCTTCTGACTGGCGTGACTTGGAAGGCTTTTCACGGATTGCAGCAAGCCTTTCGCCGTGAAGTGTGACAACACCATATTCGGAGGGGTTGTCTACGCGCACGACTCCCATCACCTTTGAGGATTCATGTGATTTTTCGACAACTGCTTGGATAGCTGATGAACTTACCCACAAGTCGCCATAAATTGCGAGGAAGGGTTCGTCGCCAACAACATTACGGGCTACTTTGAGTGCGGAGGCGGTTCCCGTCCAACGTGGTTGCTTTAGGTACTCGATTTGCACTCCGTAGCTCGCACCGTCGCCTAGTACCGATTGGATCAGGTCGCCTTTGAAGCCTACGACCATGAAAACCTCTTTCACCGAGTTATCGGCGAGCGCTTGAAGGATGTATGAGATGATTGGTTTTCCGGCCACCGGAAGTAGGTGTTTGGGTTTGGTCGCTGCAAGGGGCCACATTCGTGTGCCCTCCCCCGCAGCCAGAACAACTGCCTTCACTCTTCGCCACCCTGCTTGTTCGCGTTGGCCTTCAATTCGAGTAATGATAGCTTAGCGCTTTAAATTAGCATATATGGCAAAGGTTGGGTGAATGTTGTGTGGTCGTTATGGTTTTTGATGTTGTTTCTTTCTTGGCCGGAATAGCTGCAGGCGCTTTGACGGCAGGCTTGGCAGGTTTCTTGCATGGGCTCGAGAGGACCGCAGACATTCAGGAGCGGTTACGTCTTGCAACGAGAAAAGCTGACCAGCTGAGCAACATGTTTTCGACTTCAGCCGCGTCCGATTTCAATGATAGCGCGAACAAGGTGAAAGTGGATGAGCTGCAGCTTGAGCTTGACGAAATACATGAGGAAATTAAGCGAATGTACAAGAGAACGACGCGTTAGCCTAAACCAGTGGCACTATGCCGCTTTGGCAGGCTCGATGACTTGGGTTGTTTGGGTTGCGGTTCCAATAACGCCTGCCGGAATCGAGATAAGTCTTGATTTTCTGACGCCGACGTGCCTTAAGGGCGCAATCTTCTTCGCGAGATTGTAGACGTCTGACCCCAGCTTTCCAAGCACGGCCTCTTGCGATAACTGGTCGTAGTTCAGGTTCGTCGCTTTATCCTCAACAATCTGCCTCATTATTTGGCGAACTCCGTGCTCTTGTGATGCCTTTATTCTGTCCCGAGTGAATGCCACAATCGAAATTCTTGACGTGAATTGGTCTTTCGTAGTTGCGTTGAAGATCCCGTCCATTCGGGTGCTGCCCCGCCGGACAAGGCTGCGCAGATAGTCGGTTGCATATTCGTGTGATTTCAGAATCGTACCTGCCTTGTGGTCTTGTGCGTTCACGATAAGGAAGTATAGTTTGATTGATTGATGGGCGAAATCGTTTGTTATGTCATAGAGTGTAGTTTCGACAACCCGTCCTATTACTGCGGCCGGGACTTCGCATGGTATGCTAGCAACAATATTTTCTCCGAAGTATGGTGGGCTGTAGACGTCGTACCATTCCTTCAGCCTCCACTTGTCCCTGACCTTCCTTGTGGCTTTAGACAACAGTTTTCCACCTGAACCTCGGAATTCAGAACCGTACCGGTTGGGCGGTATTTAAAGCGTTCAGAGCAAGATTCGCGTGGGCTTTATCGAGACTGTCGAGAGGACGAGAGCTTCATGAGGGAAGATTCGGCGGCGCGTATGCATCGGAAAACATCTTGAACCGTAGCCTGCAATGTTTCAATTCTCTCGCAGTGCTTCACGAGGATATTCAGCGTTCTTCCGTTGACATTGGCATAAACCTGCATTCGATGACCTGGTAGTTTGTTTTCGGGTAAGATGCCGCTCATAACGCTGTTCGCGAAAGCGCGGAGGGATATTGAAGTGAAATCTCAGCTTCCAAGCTTCTGTTTCATCTGCTCAAGAAGCACTTGATCAAGATCCTGGAGGAATTGGGTGGGTTCGTCGACTTTTATGTGGGCGCCCGCGGCGACGTTGTGACCTCCCCCAAAACCAGAGTACTTCTTCGCTGTGGCGCTCAGAGCGGAACCCAGGTTTAGACCCATCCTCAGAAGCTTGGCTGGCGCCCGGGCCGAAAGCTTGATCCCGCCGTCTTTCGCTTTGGTTAAGACGATTATCGCATTATCGGAAGAAAGGTTTCCTGCCGAGGAGATAATTGAAGAGAAGGCTCCTGTCATGCTTTCCTGAATCTGATCCTCGCCACGAATGGCCCATATCACTTTGAATTTCTGAATTGCCTCGGGCGATTTCGTTAACCATTCCATATAACTTGCAAGCGTCTTTCTGTAAGTTGCCACAACCTCATTGGCTTCTTCTAGAGCGGTCTTTCTATCACCCAAACCTACGCTGACTCCTATGGATGGGTTGCCTGTACGGCCGCAGGCGTTCAATAATGCTGAAAACTCTCTAGCGTCTCTCGTCGGGCCGCCGGGGAGCTCATTTACCAAGGTGTACACACTGCCGACCATGTCGAGAACGACGCTTGACTGAAACCCTATGGAGCTTAGGTAGCTCATAATGGCGTTGAGTAATTTCTGTTTTTCATCCTGCGTTAGGTCAGCTATTGTTCGAAATCTGTCACCGTCCTTCAACCTAATTCCAGCGTTCGCGAGCAGCGTTAGACAATTGTCTTCGCGGCCGCTCAGGTTGGGCATGTAGGGCGTTGTGGTGTAAGCCAACGACCTGTGAATCGGCCGTGTTTCCCTCCCATAAACCACGAGGTCATGGTCCACTTTGACGTTTCCCGACGACACAGCATCCTCAACCAGAACCTCGTTCAACCCCATTAGCGACCTTTTCTCGTTTTTGTCCTGCATGTCGCCCAGTGCGCCGACGATTCCCAGCGCACTCAAGTCCTTGTTGGTCTCGGACAGCGCTCGAGTCACAAGATAAGTAACGCCTGCCGCGCTAACCATAGTGGCACCGTCGATTCCGAACTCGTGTGGGTTTAGTTGAGTGATTCGGCCGGGTGTCTCGGCATTGGGGGGATGGTGATCCAGTATGAGCACGGTCCTCGTTTCGAGGCGTGAGTTCAACAGGTCTAGGTAACCGCTTCCTATATCCGTGAAAATTGCAGTGTCAGGTTTTGTTTTTGAGATTTCGTCTACAAGATCTTCTCGCAGTTCTTCGACTATTCTTACAGTGAATCTGGCGTTGGCACGAGCCAGCGCTGAGCCCATTATTCCAGCGGACGACAGGCCGTCTGCGTCGTGGTGTGAAACGACCACGAAGAAGGAATCTGACTTCAGGTGCTCTTTGATTATGCTTGCAACTGCTTTCGCCCGTTCGATGAACGCGGTGCGATTACCTTCCGAAGGCATTAGGACACTGACGCTACAACGTGCTTGTATTCCCACTCGGGACGCAGTTGACCCTTAGCCCGGTAGTACTTAACCAACCGGTGAATCTTCGACTCGACCATAGCCAAGGAACGCTTGTTAACGTAATCCTTCCTGTTCTTCTCCAAGTGCCGCCTAACGTGGTCTGCTTTCTTTAGAAGCGCGCTCAAGTCTTCGGGGAGCGCCCCAGCTTGTTTGGCGGTTTGCAACAGTTCCTGCACATTCTTACCCGTAAGCGATTTGACTAGTGGTACGGCGTAACGATCCCGCATGAGCATCCCGATGGTGCTTGGCGAATTGCCCTCTCTGGATAGTTTGAGAACTAGGGCTTCTACCTCTTCCGGCGTGTACTTACACCAGGTAGGTGCCTTCTTGCTTATGGGGCGGGTTGACCCTGACTTTCCCCGCTTACTCGTGTAAAGCCTTGCCAATGAATTGCGTGCTCCAATAGTGAAATTGTTACCTTGTCCTTGGTCCTCGATTATTTAACTTGTCGCGACAGTCATGTCGCGGCAATTCCCATTTTTCATGGAGACCAAAGTACAATCATAGTCCAGCGGTCAAAACACTCCTAAGCCTGTCTGCTTCGCTTGTTTGATTACTCAGTCGACGTGCCCCACGGCTTTAGGTAGAGTAATTACTCGGTCCGGCAGGAAACTATGGCTTATGCGTCCTGTATCCCATTCTTTGCTTTTCGCTCTAGTACTATTTGTGGTGGCGGTTCTTAGTTTGGGTTCACTAGCTTTTCCGCTGGTTTCAACTCCCATCCCCAGAACTGATACCTTTACCAACACGATCATGAGCAACTACGCTTCCTGGAGCACGGTCTCCTCAATAGTGGCGGGTTGGGTTCCATACTCAACATCCACAGGGCTGGCCATTGTCTATAATTATCTGTGCGAACCAGCATCGATGGCATGTACTCCAACTCAAACATTTTACACCACCCAAACACTTTCGAACTATGAAGCAAATACACAGATTTCTCGAGTTACGTTCACCACTCAGTTGGTTGGAACGGAAGCGTTCGAGGCAACGCACACGGATTATGGGATGATTCCAGCTTACGCAGCTTTCGGAATTAGTGATTCACAATACCTTGTTCTCGCTGGAATTGTCATAGTCATCCTTGCCCTGGGAGTACTAGGAACGTTCGTCAAGACGTGCGGCATCACGAAGCCACATCAAACGGAGAAGTGAAAACTTCTGCCATAACTGCGGTTCGGAACTCCACTCGAGTTCACCGTTCTGCGGCGAGTATTGCTCAAAGCAATCCTGAATGATTGCGAAAGTTCCAATGTTTCCTGGATGGCGTTTTCAGCAAGGAAAGAGCAAGCCTCAACAACTTCCAATTGTTGGCTAGCAGACATAGGTTGTCGAGTCATTTTGACTGTTCTAGCCCGAAAACCGTGTCCTTTTGGCTATGAACCATTTGGAGAACTTTGCGAAAGCCACGGCGCGGTGTGAGAGGGCGTTCTTCTCTTCAATGGTCATCTCGGCGAATGTGCGCCCGTCCCCTTGCCGGGGGATGAAGATTGGGTCGAAACCGAACCCGTTAGTTCCTCTAGGTCTCTTACTTACCAGGCCGTCTACCACGCCCGTAAAACATCGCGCGTGCGTCTTTGGGGTGCAGAAAGCCACAGCCGCTTGGAAGGATGCCTCTCTATTGATGCCGTTCTCCATGAGCCTCAAAATGCCGCTTGTCCCTAAAGTTTTGAAGACGTATGATGAGTACGGACCGGGGAACCCTCCCAATGCATTCACGAAGAAGCCTGCATCCTCCGAAACCACTACACGCCTCATTGATCGAGCAGCCTCCAATGCTGCGAAGGAAGCAATCGCCGTCAAATCGTTTGACTGAATCTCAAGCTTCTCTATTCGCAAGTGCTTCAGCTTAATTCCAAAACGTAAAGCGACCTGGGCTGCTTCAATGAACTTGCCTCGGTTGGTTGTTGCAAAATAGACTGTTTGGCTAAGTCCTTTCAAAATACCTACCCCGCTTCTCGATTTCACGCATCTTTTGCAGAGTCTCGTCAGCTCGCTTCTTGCCAACAGTCTTTGCGTATCCCTTCAGGAAGGCTTTGAACAGTACAGCGTGGAATGAATAATGAGTGCTCCTCATCGCCCGGTTTAGAAGGAGCAGGTCTACACCCTTATCTTCAATCTCGCCTGAGAAATCGCCTAAGCCGAAATCAATCATGACCAATTTGCCGTCCTCGGACAGCACGTTCGAAATCGTCATGTCTCCATGTACAATTCCCCCTTCATGCATTACTGCGAGTGTGATGCCCAGTGAGTTACAGCGCCGACGGCGTTCTTCCGTCGAGAGTTTGTAAAGCTCCTCTTTGAGTGTGGGGCCCCTTACGTAGTCCATAATCAACGTTGTCGATTCCGGATCTATATGCTGAATAGTGGGGACCGGGACTCCCAGTTTTCTTACTTCGTGCATCATATTCGCTTCATGGGTTGTCCTCGTCCGGCGTATGGATTCATCGAGTTCGGAAACCCTGTATGGCTTTGCGATGCGGCTCTTTCTTACCGCCAGTTCACCCTGCCAGTCTTGGAGGTAGATTTCGGCTTCGGCGCCTTTGTAGATAAGTTTAGTTCGTGTCGTGTCTCCAAGGGATGTCAACATCTTCCAGCCTCCATTTCGGCCTGACGAGCCCCGCGTCAACAGAAGTAGCCAGACCAGCCCGAAGCGCCAGCATGGCGGTCCAGGCGATTTGGGCACCACAATCACCTGTATAGGCGGAATCAACGACGTGGCATACGGCGTCATGAAGCCCAGCGACGGCTTCAAGTTTTTCCTTCAGCGTCTTATTTGCAGCTACACCTCCTGTTAGGAGGATCTCCTTCTTGCCCGTGTAGGCTAAGCTCCGTTCGACGGCTTCTGCCAGCATTGAGCAGGAGACCTCTTGCATTGAGTAGCAGACATCTTCCAGACCCGCGCCGGATTGAAACTTCGCAAGGGAAGCGGTCAGCAGCCCGGAGTAGGAAACGTCATTGCCCTTAACTACGTACGGGAGGGTTAGAAACTTCGATGACTTCCCTGCTAGTTTCTCGATTTGTGGGCCCGCGGGCGATGGCAGGCCAATCTCCCTGGCGAACATGTCGTATAGATTTCCAATAGTGATGTCCTCGGTTTCCCCAAATATTCGCCACCGGCCCCCGGAAAACGCGGTGATGGCGGTGTGTCCGCCAGAAACAAGAACCACTAATGGATCTTTGGCCCCAGTGGTGAGGATTCCAATCTCTATGTGCCCAATAGCATGGTTCACAGCAGCCAACGGAATGCGAAAGTACGCCGATATGGACCTCCCAACGGTGGCTCCTACCCTAAGGCACGGCCCAAGTCCGGGCCCCAGAGACACCCCGACGCCCGCGAGTTTCGAAGCCTTGACGCCGGCTTTTATCAATGAATCCGAAATTACACGAGCGGCAACCTCGCTGTGATGCTCCGCCGCCTCACGCGGATGAATTCCCTTCCCCGGAGCAGAGGCGTAAACGTCTCGTGAATCAGATAGAATCTGCCCATCGTCCGTTACAACACTTGCACCGAAAGTATGCGCGGTCGACTCTATTCCCAAGCAGTACAAACCAATCGCAGCCATCACTGGTGAGTGGAACCAGAAAAGGGTCTCGAATTGGTTAGTTAACCTATACTAGTCGGCTAAGTGCTATTAGTTAGGGGCCGGTTGGATAGAGGTTAACTAATGAGTTGGGTTGCCTAGCGCAGCTCCGCGGCCAATTCGGGTTAGACATTTTGAACCAAACGCAACAGATTTCAGACTACGCACTTGCCGAAGAGACATTCCATGCCACGCCCGAAAGAGATGAATCATTTCGTCACAACAAAAGACTTTTCTATGCGAAAGGGCGCATTGCATCGTGGTGTTTTCTGTTTGAAAACATGTAGATATTGCAATAGACAGAATTCAGACAGTAATAACTACTGCAACTGGTGCAGAACTGTGCTAAGTAATTTCCCTGACCAACCACAACGCGGACAGTGTCTGATATGCGGAACCCGAAGCGCTGACACTGACGCACGCTTCTGCGGCTTATGCAGTTCACCGCTAATCAGATACAGCTGAGCTCTATCAAACCCATTTCCACTCTGACCTCCCCTCATCCTTCTAATTCCTCTGCTTTTTATTAGCAAACTTATGCAAGCCTGACTCGATTTGCGGTAGCTCTTTCCTCTGAGCTCCAACTGGTTCTTAACGTCCGCAGATTTTTGGCGATTCCAACTTATCGATATAACTAGATAACTTATATACGCGCTTCAACTATGTCACGTCCTGACTTGATTGATATGCGCAAGGTCTATTCTATGATAGCGCCTTTACTTGGTGTAAGTCTGTTTCGGATGCTTAACCAAATAGGTGTGAATCAGAGTGCAGGTTCCATGGTTAATTCAGCGTACCAGTGGCTGCTAACCCTGAACCCAATCGTTGTAATAATCCTGGGCGTAATCGTGTTCTTCGCTGGGAAGCTAGCGAAATGGGTCGGCATCATAATGATTATCGTCGGCATAATCTTCCTCGCCCTACCGTACCTACTAAAACTCTTTTAGCATCAAGTGAAGTGAATCGTCAATGGATCTATTAGTTGCTATAATCGTGATTCTCGTTGTTCTCTGGCTAGTTGGATTCCTTGGCGGTCTCGGCGGAAGTCTAATTCACATCTTGATTGTGATCGTCATCATAATAGTAATAGTTAGACTACTTCAAGGCCGACGTATATTGTGATCGAAGTCCTTGTATGAGTTATTCGAGTAATTACTGCGATTAGTGCGGCGCCAACCTGAAGCCCCAGTTCGAGTTCCGTGAGAACCAGCCGTCGTGGCCACAGAACATAAGCACCTAACCGACTACGCACTTTCTGATTACCTCACATGCGACTCAAAAATGAACAAAGCCTTATTAGACGTAAACCAATCCCCAACCCAGATCGAAATTGAACACAGGAAAGATCCGTGAAGAAGTCACAGGCCTTCTGCAAGACATCGACAAACTCTTCGACATGGTTGAACGAAGCCTTGGAGAATTCGGCAAGAACCAAGAACTCCAGCAAATCAAGGACAGCGCGAAACAACACATCAAAGAAATCATGAAAGCGCTCTGATTCCCTGCTCTTGAGCTAACAGCCTGACACGCCTCGTAGACGAGCACATAGCCCTGTCTAGGATCTGCACTAATCACGCTTTCAGACCAGCAAACCTACACGATGCAATATCCTTTTCCGATTTTTTCTGGTAAGACTCTGGCGCGGCCTAATCGGCGTTAGAATTATAATTGTAGGTCTGATGCACCAAGGCGTCGTCTAGTGAGCAACGTCAAGGTTGGACTCGGATGGTTCTATGAAGCGAATTGTTTCGCGGAACGCGTTTGTGCGAATTGTAAGATTCCATGAGTACGGACCGTGCTATTTGGTTTCTGCCTTGGCTTGTGCATTCGTGGCCAGATATCCCGTCGATAGCAGAATTTTGTCGGTGCTTCTTTTCGTTGCAGTCTCCTCCATTTTTGGTTTTGTGATTAACGATATTGCCGATGCAGAACTTGACAGAAAGGCTGGCAAGCTAAGGAACCCTGTAGCGTCGGGTGAATTGTCTGTAGTTGCGGCTTGGGCCCTCGTGGTAGTTCTGTTGGGCGTGGCGACTTTATCCATCTATCTTCTTAGTTTTCTGAATAGGCTGCTTGGGATCCTGGTGATTGTGGGGTGTGGTGGCTATTCTTTCGGTCTGAGGGCAAAGACTAGGCCTGGTCTTGATGTTGTCTACCACGCTTCCGGGAGTGCCATCTATGCGGTAATGGCTTACTCCGTTTATCGCCCCCTTGATTTTGTGGGAGCAGGGTTGGTTGTTACGCTATTCCTGTTGTCCATGTTGGCTGAGCTTGTCAATGAAATTAGAGATTATGATTCCGATAGAGGCATGATTATGACAACCGTGACGTGGGTTGGCAAGAAGAGGGCGCTTCAGACATGTGTTGTGCTCCTTTCCTTGGTCCTGGCGTTATTTGTGAGTGTTGTGCTAGTTGGCGGACTACCTTGGATTCTCCTCGCCTTCTCGCCATCCATCATATTTTTCGTAGCGCCCATTATCAATGCATTGCGGAATGAGCAAAAGGAGCAGGACCTAATGCCTGCGTTCGTGAATAGGGGAACTATCATTGGATTGCTCTTGCTCGTTACCTATCTAATTGTCAAGATTGCCGGTGCTGGCTAAACCAGCCAGATGGTCGCTAGTCAGGTGACAAGTTCAACCAAAATTCCGCGGGCAACAGAAATACTTGGAATGCGTCATCGCATGCTTCGAGAAACACTGCGTTTTGATGGCTCATGTAACAGATGGCCCCCTGGCTCTTTCAGTTAACAAAGGTCAGGCTTTAACCGTTTTCGAAGAAATAGCATCAGTGTTAAGTGAGAGCCGGGCCGTCGTATCCTAAGACTCAACTTGCCTCTCGACTCCAACGCAAAAAACAATCTAATAGACAATCGACAAATAATTCTCTCTATTTCATCATTATCTTTGATTATGTTTTTGCTTATAGTTTTCCTAAAGAGTCATTTTGCCACCATGGATGCGAACATAAACTCTTGGTCGGCATCAATTCAGTCCGCTTCAGTCACAGAGATGGCCAAGATAATTCATTACAGTTTTGCCCCAACTCCCTCGTTTGTAGCGTCGCTATTAGTAGCCGTATATCTTTTCCATAAACAATACAAGTACGAGGCCCTTTTCCTGATGGGCGCAATGGCTGCCAATGTAACCCTGGTTGAAATAATCAAGATGCTGGTTCATTCTCCAAGACCTGTGAATGGCATCTTAACTGTCCAGGGATTTTCATTTCCAAGTGGCCATGTTGCAAGCACCGTAGTACTTTTCGGTTTGCTAACCTATTTTGCATGGAACCATTGGAAATCTTCAATTCTCAGAATATTGTGGAGTTTGTTTTCTGTTGCCATAGCAATTGTCGTAGGACTGGATAGAATCTATCTTAATGTTCATTGGTTCAGCGATGTTTTAGGCGCATACTCATTGGGAATGTTCTTGCTTACATCTTCAATATTGACATTTCAATATCTCGTTCAAGTTAGGAAGAAGCTTGGTTGAAAAAGTAGGTCCTTATTGCTCAATAGGATATTTGATCTCAAGCGTTTGCTGATGTACCGTAGTGATTCTATGAAACATACCTAGCTTCCGGTTTGCCGTACTTTCTTAGCAATAACGCTTAATGCTTTTGGCACAATTGTGACCTTTACTGGTGTTGTACCAATTATATCGCCATCGACTTGAACTAACAAGTCAGGCATGCTGTACACGCATGCATCTTTTATTTGATAATATTCGTTTTGCTGGAATTTGTTCTCTTTTCCTATTGACGTTGAGAAAAGTAATGGTAATACTTTCCACCATTTTCTGTTGATTATTACTAAATCCAGAACGCCGTCTTCAGTGCTTGCTGCGTTTGCTATCTGATATCCACCACCAACAAATTTGGAGTTTGCTATCAACACAAAATACCCTATTGAATTCGTTGTGTGTTCAATTCGGATCTTTTGCCATCGGCATGTAATGAGATTGATTCCCATGATCGGCTCTGCAAAGATTCCCCATCTATTTCTGAATTCTGAAGTCGCATCTTTCATCAAAGCCGCATCAAAACCGACAGTCAAAACTATGGCATAAAATCTGGACCCTTCCCTCATTTCTGCGAGGCCGAGATCGATCTTTGTTTGTTTTCCTTCTGTGATTAGTTCTGCTGCTTCTTTGGGATTCGATGGTATGCCTAACTCTAGAGCTAAAACATTGGATGTGCCAAAGGGAATGATTGCTAGTGTTGTTTTTGAATCAGCTATACCGTTAATCACTTCGTTTACTGTTCCGTCTCCCCCGGCTACAATGAGTAGCTCATATTTGTTTTTTGCATCCTTCGCCATTTTTATTGCATGTTTTGGATATTTTGTAAATTCTATATCTAATTTTATGTTTGCTCGTTCGCATTCTTCTGTTACTGCTTCTATAATATCCTCAACTTTTGCGCGGGGCGTGAACATTCCTTTCAATCTTGTTTTGAATAGTGTGAAAGTCAGTTTTAGTATGGGAGGTAATGTTCTTGGCATTTTTCCGGCTTCTGGATTTATGATTAATTTGGCTCTCATTTGAGTCATTCCGACAGCAGCCTCGTCGAGATGTCTTAGGGTATATTATTCTCCGCGGTTTATGTGTGTGTGATGCAGGCCTTAACCTGCAGTAGTTCAGGTGACGCAGGTCAGAAGCTCGAAGGTTTTCAGTCCCTTCGCTTGTATGACGGTTATCCATGGGTAGTGTGTCGAAACCTGTTTCAGAGCGCGTCTACCATCGTCAATGAAGTAAACCCGCAAGAGATCTTGATCAAACCCGTCGTCTTGAGTGTTCTGTAGAATCCGAGATACCATTCTCGCTTTGCTAGGTCGCAAGGAAACACTTCCATATCGAAATAGGGGCAAGAGCCCGAAGAGTTTGAGAACCAGTAACAGATGGCCCTTCATATTCCAACTTACAAACGACAGCAAGTCCCCCTGGTCACTAAGGAGTTTCAGAGTTTCTCTGACGGTTGGGTATAGACGGATTCTTCTTCCCAGTAGATCAGCGATCGAATCCTCTCCTGACTGTCTAAGAGCACCAACTAAGTGGGTCGAGATCCCATTCCAAAGGGTTCTGTCACAGTCAAGTATGAAGAGTTTCGTTGTCGCCCCCCGTTGTTCGATATCCATAGACTCGATAGGACCCCTTATGCTAAAGAGCATTATGACCAAAGAGTACTCCTAGCGCGCGAATTCAGACCTGAACTAAACGCCGAAGTTTATTGCGTGAACAGCAGCTATCGACCGACTTCTGCATTGTCTCTTCAATCGCGCCCCAATAGACTAATTACTCGACGGTAATCCCGTTGGCGAAATGTAAATGGACAAACCCGTATTCATCGAATTGCATCGGACTCATGTATTACGCGTGGACATACCTGAAATAGGAAGTGGTGAAAACGAGCCAAGAACAAGATGCCCGCTATAAGTCAAACTATAGTTATGCGCGATAAGTTAGAGTCACGAGAGTCATCAATGCCCCCGCAACGATTGGCATTGTGAGGTTGTCATCTGGCACATCGAGAAGTTCCATAATCATAGCGCCGACTGCGCCTAGTAGAGCTATGAAGGGAGAGACGAGAAAAGAAGCCAGAAGGAAAGCAGCCGTCAAGCCTGCAGCAAACCCCTCTACCGTCTTCCGCCTAACAATTCGACTATGACCGAATCTCTCTCCCACAATGGAAGCGGCAGAATCGCCGACCGCCCCGATGCATATTGACGCGTAAGCGATCGTGGTGGGATAGAGGACCAACGCCAGAATGATTCCAATCGCCAAATATGCCGGTCGTATGATGAAGCTTGTTCTCTCTTCGGGCCGGCTCATCTTCAGTGTGAATGGCGTGATAATCGGCAAGCGGTGGCCTTTGAGGCGCAGTACTTCCCCAAGAACATAGGCAATTGTGACTATGGAAAGCGCAGCCAGAACTAAAGGTTTCGAGGTTAGTTCAGAGGCGGGCGGGATGAGTAAGGCTAAGAGATGGACAGCCTTGCGCGCGTTTTCGGTCAAAGCGAGTACCTCTTGGTGCCTCTCAGAGAATTGAGAAGTAGATTTTCAGCTGTAGCCATGTAACGACGGCGGTCACTAACGCTCCCGCGAATATCTGCCATGGAATGTGCGCCTTTAGTTCCACTCTAGAGCCTTTCAAAAAGGCATCGCACACTAAAGATTGATGAACACGAGGCCTATGGGTGAATGAGCGTGAGAGAACATGAAAGGATACGTAATCCAAATTGAGAAAGAGACGAGGAAGAATGCAGATTTTCGGCGTGTGTTGTATACTGGGAAGCACAGTCAGCTCGTAGTCATGAGCCTTAAACCATTAGAAGAGATTGGTTCAGAGACACACGAGGATAGGGACCAATTCTTTCGAGTTGAACGAGGAGAAGGAAAAGTAGTCATTGACGGCGTAGAACACCGTGTTAAGGACGGGAACGGAATCATCGTTCCCGGGCGCCAGACATAATGTCATCAACACCTCTAAGCGAGCGACCCTTAGACTATACACGATTTACTCCCCACCTGAACACAAGGATGGTGTGGTCCGCCATACGAAAGGGGAAGCGATGGCAAGTGAGGAACACTTCGACGGGCGAACCACAGAGTAGCAGAACTTAGCTAAACCATAGCCGAATGTCGCTGTAGTGTGGGCACGCAAAGAATATCCTTGCGAGAGCGTCAATTCGCAATAATCAGAATGCCCTCTCGACAGCATGTTATTAAAATGCCGCATGTTCATTCAGCGAAGGAATAGAACTCCGGTGCGCACCAGATC
>CAWABQ010000030.1:0-33183 GCA_963780265.1 Candidatus Bathyarchaeota archaeon | reverse complement strand
TACGGCGCCCTGATTCTCGGTCACAAGCACCCTAAGGTCATCTCTGCAATCCAAAGACAACTTCAAGAAGGCACGATGTTCGGGACGACAACCGAACTGGAAATTGAAGTTGCCAAGATGATCTCGGGCGCAGTCCCCTGCGCGGAAATGGTCACATTCGCGAACACAGGCACCGAAGCGACGATGGAAGCGATACGGATTGCAAGGGCGGTTACTGGGAAGGATAAGCTGATCAAATTCGAGGGGCATTACCACGGGCACCATGACTCCGTTCTCTTTAGCGTGGACTCGCCTTCTCCTGTCTCAGGGTTAGAATCTAGCCCGACTAGGCTAGCATACTTCCCCGGCATTCCCGACGAGGTCGCGAAAACTGTGATCGTAGCGCCATGGAACAATCTAGCCGCCCTAGAACGCATACTCAAGAAGTACAGCAGCGACGTCGCAGCCATCATAACTGAACCTGTCATGGCGAACCAGGGCGTCATCCCACCCGAACCTGAATACCTCAAACACCTCCGTGAACTAACCATCAAGTACGATGTCCTCCTCATCTTTGACGAAGTCCTAACAGGCTTCCGTGTCGCAAGAGGCGGCGCGCAGGAGCTGTACGGCGTAACCCCCGACTTGGCCTGTTTTGCTAAAGCTCTTGGAGGCGGCACCCCCATCGCCGCAGTCGCTGGGAAAAGGGACTTGATGAACATGATTGGGCCTGGAAGAATAGGCTTCGGCGGAACATACAACGCGAACCCACTCTCGCTTGCCGCTTCAAAAGCAACTCTGGAAACACTGATGGAGAACGATGGCGAAGCATTCCGTCGGATGGCAGACAATGGTTCAAAACTGAGGGAAGGCCTAGCTGCGAAATTCCGTGAGGCGGGTTACCAAGTGGTCGTTAACGCTGTTGGACCCTTGCTATCCATCTACTTCACCAAGCTCCGCAAGGTCTCCACCTACAGGCAGTCGACCCAGTCGGACCAAGAGAAATACAAACGATTCAGGGATGAGATGCTGAAGCACGGCGTCTACATGCACCCCGACGGACTTGAACGCATCTCCATCTCGGCGGTTCACAGTGAACGTGAAATTGAAGAGACACTCACAGCCACGGAGGAATCCCTGAAAGCCCTCCGCACCCAAACTATTTCCTAAACACTACTAGAGAATCTGACTCAGATTCGCAGTAGATAGTCGAGTGAGAGCCTGCCGCCTCCAATGGCGGCGAGTGCGAGAGAGATTAGAAGCAGGGTTATGTCCAGCTCATAGCCGCCCGCATATTTCTTCTTCATCTTCACCATGGACAGCCAGGTCGTGGCAATCATCCATATAGCGGAAAGTGCAGCGACGACAGATGTGAGTAAGCCAATAACCAGAGCAATTCCACCAAAGAATTCAACCACGCCAGCAAAGGCAGCAAACGAGCCAGGGAAGCCAATGCTCTTCAACCAATCTGCCGTCCCCTTCCTTGCCGCTCCCAATTTGGGATAACCGTGGTAGATGTAAAGACTACCAATCGCTAGCCGCAAAAGCAGGGCTAAAATGCTCAAGTGAATGCCAAAGATGGGCTCCAACATTTCCAGGCTGCCTCCCGTTCACCATAGCCCGCTGGAGGGACATGAAGCTTTGCATTTTGATTCGCAATAGAACCACGTGTGTTTGGAGAATGGGAAACGAACGATACGAATTAGAGTACTGGGCTGTGGAAGCATTTGGCAATTCTTTTTTCGGAACGAATTGCACATTAGTAATGTATGGCCTACAGGCGCTAATCAAAAGGTGAGCGTGATGGGGGCGATTCGTCTTTTGCCATTACTTACCGATTCAGTATTTGTTGTACTCGCGCTCTACTTTCTGGTTATTTACGCTCGTTCTTTCTTCTTTGTGCAACCTCATCCTTTCTTCTTGATTTACCAGACTTTCTTCCTGGGTTATCAGCTCACGGCTCTTGCGTTTTTTGTTACGAGAAGGAGTCTACTCGTCTTTTCGACTAAAATTGCTGATTACGTTTACACTCTCGTTGCTTTGGGTTTGCCTATGTTGTTTCGGCCACTGGTTGGCACCAGTGGTTCACTTGTCGGCGAGTTCTTGGAGGTTGGAGGGGCGGTTCTGACGTTTGGCGCATTTCTTTCGTTGAATAACAGTTTCGGCATCGCACCTGAAAACCGGGGTATCAAAACTAAGGGTATGTACCGCATCGTGCGCCACCCAATGTATTCGGGCTACCTTCTCACCGAAACTGGCTTCGTCCTCAACAATTTCTCACCCTTCAACCTACTCATATTGGCAACATCCGGTTTCTTTCTTGTTTTGAGGTTACAGAGTGAAGAGCGACTCTTGAGAGAAGATCCGGCGTACAGGGCGTATGCGCGAAAGACATTGTGGAAGCTTGCGCCATTTCTTTTCTAGAGTCCTTGAGCGGTTAAAGGATTATACACATGTTTTGATAACTAGCGATTCATGGGACTGACGATCTTCCAAGTGGACGCATTCGCTGAGAGGCCGTTCTCTGGGAATCCTGCTGGCGTCTGCATCCTACCGGAGCCGCGTGACGATGCCTGGATGCAGAACGTGGCTCGGGAAATGAACCTGTCCGAGACCGCTTTTCTTCAAAGGCGGGGGGACGGGTTTAACCTGCGCTGGTTCACGCCGGCGGTCGAAGTGGACCTTTGTGGCCATGCTACCCTCGCAAGCGCGCACATTCTTTGGGAGCAGGGAGTGCTCAGTGCTCAGGACCATGCCCGGTTTCACACGCGCAGCGGCCTTCTAACGGCCCAGCGCCAAGGTGAGTGGATCGAACTCGATTTCCCAGCCCTACCGGACAAGCGTATCAAAATTCCTCGCGGTCTTCCCAAGGCTCTTGGGACAAAGCCGAGGTATGTTGGCAGAAGCCGCTTTGACTGCATAGTTGAACTTGGATCAGAAAAGACGGTTCGGGGATTGAGGCCGGACTTCACCCGCCTTTCAGCGCTACCAATCCGGGGACTCATCGTGACCGCCAAAGCAACAACTAAGCCATTTGATTTCGTTAGCCGCTTCTTTGCGCCGAGAGCGGGAATTAATGAGGACCCCGTAACGGGTTCAGCGCACTGCGTTCTGGGGCCTTTCTGGAGCGGCCGACTAGGTAAGAATGAATTGTTGGGCTATCAAGCGTCTGCTCGCGGCGGCGTAGTTCGTGTTCGAGTCGGTGACAAGCGAGTGTACATAGGCGGTAAAGCTGTTACGGTTTTGCAAGCGGAACTCCGTGAATGATTCCTAAAGGGCTGGATACGTGAGTGTTGACTGAGACGGGATTGGCGATTTGATATGGCTCTCTTGCCACGACACACATCTCAGCCAGCCTAGCGCTCTTTCCACAATTTCCACCACCAACTATATCGCCCAAGAAAAGGACGTATGTATCCTAGAAACGCCGGTGCAAGTGGAAGCTCTCGGAGGTGAGTTGAATGACAGTAAATATAACAGTAGCCAACTTTCCAAAGTGTAAGAAATGTGATGATGGTACACTACTTCCAGTTGCGGAAACCTGGAGATGTTCCAATCCCGACTGTGACTTTGAAATGTAGCACGATTAGCGCCGAGAACCATCGGCGGGTGGTTGAAAGGGATAGGTACCGGGTATGGGCTGTGCTAGCCCTTACCATTTCAGTTCTTGTCGCTCATGAACTGCTCAGTTCTTCTATCGTGTCGCCCTTCAAGACCTCGCCTTCTTGTTCAACGCTGGCGTACCATCCCCTCCGTTCGTACATGGCCTTCACGATGTCCGTACCTTTCCCAACGTAGGGAAGCAAGTATAGGTTATCGCAAGGATCACAAGGTTTGGTAACCCTAATCACTGCTTTCCCTATTTTGTATCGCTTCCCTGGGGCGAAACGATTGTATGGAATTCCTGATGTGGTGAAATTCTCGCCGATATCCCCTGGTTTAATTGGCCATCCTTCCCCGTTCAGTTCTTGAATAGTCTCTATCGGCATGAGAAGGACGGCCATCGCAGGGTCATCGTGCGATTCCTCATGCCGCCACTTGTTGAAGTCCCCAACGAGTCCAGTCCGCTTGACCAACACATGATCGACAGCTTGTTTCGGGAGACCCCGCTCTCTCGACGTCTCTCGCTTTACGTTGATCTGACGTACTTCACCTACGGCACGTCGAGAAATCAAGATAATCAAACCAAGCGTTCGGCTCAGCATGAATTAAACGTAATCGCCCAGATTCACGCAGTAAATAGGATAGCGATAAATACGCATGAAATCGATAATCAGATGAGGCAAGAATTTGTCTGAGAAAAAATCGCGTAGAGGATTTCTGAAAACTGCCGGCGTCGGTGTCGGCGGACTCGTTGTCGGCGCACTCGCAGGCACGGCAGTCGCACCACTCATCGCTCCCCCTCCACCAAAAGCAAAATGGGCGGATTTGCCCCCATCAGGCTCCACAATTATACACGGGATGGACGCGGCTTATCCTCCCTTCACACAAATCGACCCCTCCGGCAATGCAGTGGGATTCGATGTCGACGTCGTCAACCTGATCGCAAACAAGTACGGTTGGCAAATTGTGCACAAACCTTGGGACTGGTCAGCAATAATCACCGCGGTGCAGTCTGGTGACCTTGACTTTGTGGCTTCGGGAATGACGGACACTGCAGCGAGGTCGGAAATAGTCTGGTTCAGCGTTCCTTACTACAGCTACATTCATCAACTCCTAGCATTGGTAACGGAGACTAGATCAAGGGACGACATCCTAAACTCCGGTGGATTCATAGCATGCCAGACTGGCGCCACTTCAGACGAGTGGGCCACAAAACTCCTCGCGAAAGGATACAAGTTCCAGAAACTCGGGCTTGACTCCTACGAGCTGGCTTTCAAGGCTGTAACAGACGGCAGAGCGGTCGCTGTCATCAGCGATAGTGCCTTTACCGGACCGTTGTTCAAGACCCAGCCGGATGTCGCAGCAAAGTTCAGGGTAGTATCAACCATCGGTGGGGACGCAACGTACGGGTATGCGACAAGGCCGGGTGACTACGGACTAAGAAACGCAATCAGCCACGCATTAGAGGACATAATGGCGACTACCGACTGGCAGGACCTCAGGGACAAGTGGAGTGTCTAAGCCGATCGCGAACTGAGTTTACTCACTCCCGTCTGAACGGGAGAATCTCTCGCGAACTATGTCAGAAGCCGTGAGCTGATGGCAGCGTTTGCTGAGTTTCTCCCATACATTCTTTCCGGTGTTGTTTGGACGCTTGGTCTGGTAGCCGGAGGCATAGGCATTGGGTTCGTCATTGGCCTCCTTATGTCGATTGGACAAATTTACGGCGGCGAAGATATCAAAGCAATCCTACATGCATACGTGTGGTTCTTCAGAAGCATACCACTAATAGTCCTTCTCTTTCTCTTTTACTTCGGGGTTTTTCCTGCTACCGGCTTCAAGCTTGACCCTTTAGCCTGTAGCATTGTAGTTCTTGGACTCCGGAGCGGCGCGTACCAATCTCAAATATTCCGTGGCGCAATACTTTCTCTGGGAGATACTCAACTGCTGGCCGCCCGCGCTTTAGGCATGAGTAAACTGAGAGGCATTTTTCACATAGTCTTGCCCCAAGCTCTGCGAATCTCGCTGCCGGGCTGGTCAAACGAATATGCTACAATGATTAAGGATTCAGCGATTACTTTCACTCTAGGCGTTTTGGAGATATTGACTAGGACGAGGTATGTCGCCATGGCTACCCATCAACCCCTCATCCCGTACTTTTTCGCCGGCGGGCTCTTCATAGTCCTAACATACGCCGGGAGTAAAATCGTTAACACGGTCTACGAAAGGACGAAGATACCAGGGCTAGTCGGGAGGCTGTGAAATGGCTGACGGCGAGGTAGTGTTGAAAGTTGAGGATTTAGAAAAGACCTACGCGGGCAACAAAGTCTTGAACGGCGTTTCATTTGAAATCGACAGGGGCCAGATCAAAGTCATATGCGGGCCGAGCGGGTCCGGAAAAAGCACTCTTCTCAGGTGCCTGAATCTCCTAACACACCCGGATAAGGGGCGCGTCTGGCTTGAGGGGAAGGAGATAACCCATGAGGTAGGTGACGTGAACAAAGCGAGGCAGAAGATCGGTTTCGTTTTTCAGGAATTCAACCTCTTCAACCATCTAACTGCCTTGAAGAATGTTAGCATAGCCTTAGAGATAGTTAAGAAAATGAAAAAGGACGAAGCTAGAGACCTTGCGTTGAAAGAGCTGGGACGAGTTAACCTAGCGGATGACGCCCACAAATATCCAGCCGAACTCTCGGGAGGACAAAAGCAGAGGGTGGCAATAGCCAGAGCCCTAGCCATGAACCCAGTGATCATGTTCTACGATGAACCAACCTCTG
Organism: Candidatus Bathyarchaeota archaeon; assembly: GCA_963780265.1. Classification (GTDB taxonomy): domain Archaea; phylum Thermoproteota; class Bathyarchaeia; order 40CM-2-53-6; family 40CM-2-53-6; genus FEN-987. Next base: position 26,824 of record CAWABQ010000030.1, on the reverse strand, counting down.
CCCTGGATCCTCACCTAATCGGGGAAGTCCTGGATGTCATGAAGAAACTGGCACAGGAGAAACTAACCAGCCTCGTCGTCACCCATGAAATAGGCTTCGCTCGGTCGGTGGCGGATGAGATAATGTTCATGGGAGACGGAAAAATTCTGGAACGGGGACCGCCCAATCAGGTCATCGAGAATTCCAAGCACGAAGTCGTTCAAAAATTCTTCAAACGTATCAACGAACTCTACAGGAGGAATGAGGCATAGCCTTCTGGGATACGTTTCTTCCTCAAATATTTGCGGGGTCCGTGATAACAATTGAGCTGATTGTTGTATCAGTTCCGATCGGGGTTGCTCTGGCAATCACTCTAGGCGTGGCTCGGGTCTATGGGAATAGATCTGTCTCACTCGTCGCGACGAGTATTGTTGGGATTTTTCGAGGCTTCCCCGCCATAGTCACGCTCTTCATCATTTTCTTTGCACTCCCAGATGTGGGAGTTTTCTTCTCTCCGTATTGGTCAGCCGTTCTGGGGTTCGTGCTAGTTACCGGCGCATACCAGTCAGAATATGTTAGGGGGTCCATACAATCAGTACAGGCAGGGCAGTCGCTGGCGGCAGAAGCACTTGGAATGAGCAAGCCGCAAGAAATCGTCCACATCATTCTTCCCCAAGCCTTAAGGGCCGCCCTCCCGGGCATCTCAAACGAAATCATATACCTAATCTTGTACTCGTCGTTAGCTTCGTATATCGGTGTCCAAGAGATTTTTGGTGTGGCGAGGACCTTCAATTCCCTTGAATTCAAGCCCATCGAAATCTTCCTAACCGCTGGCCTAATGTACGCCGCTATAGCCACTGTCTGTTTCGTCGGCTTCAGATTGCTTGAAAGGAGATTACGAATCCCGGGGTTGGAAGCAGCGCGTTGAGGGGGAGAGTTTACTGCAGCTGACCAGCGAAGAGGAACGGATTCTAAAGGGGGAACAGGCTCAGGGACACAGAGCGCGATGGAGCTGCTCGTTGCCATCGGGGAGGCTTTTGACGCCCCACGCATGATCCCTGTAACCCGCGCGCATGCGGCGTCCAGCGGGCAAGAGGGCGACTTATATTTCGTTGAAATTCTCGCCAAAGGCGGCGCCACCTGCAAAATAATGACTACAACGAACCCAATCGTAGACTTCGAGTATTTCCAGAAGTTCATCAACATCTCTGATGAGCATCAGGAAGCATCTGTGGCTTGGAAGACGAAAGACTGCTATAGGCAGATCGGCGCGATCATGAGCTGGTCCTGCATACCATACCTCGCTGAGAACATTCCAGAATACGGGGAACACGTCGCCTTCTCTGAATCCAGTGCGACACCCTACGTGAATTCAGTCATAGGGGGGCTAACAAATCGCGAATCTATACAGACGGCCCTAGCTGCAGGCGTAATTGGCGCGACGCCTGAATACGGATTGCACTTGAAAGAAAACCGGAAGGGCACTGTTCTCGTCAAAGTTGAAGCCAATCTGAAGGACGGGTACAGCTACTCTCTTTTGGGCCAATATGTTGGAAAGAAAATAACCAGCGGAATTCCCGTCTTCGTCGGCATTCCAAAACGCCCCACTATTGACCAGTACATCAACCTGTGCGCTATGTTGAACGTGACAGGCGCGATACCAATGTTCCATATCCCTGGCATAACCGCCGAGGCTGCGACCGAGGAGGAAGCTTTCGCAGGAAACATCCCGAAGGACAAGATAATCGTAACGGACCATGAGCTTCTGGAAACCCAGGAAGAACTCCAGACCGCGACCGGCCCAATAGACACAGTCATACTTGGTTGTCCCCACTACAACTTAGATCAATTGGCCGAGCTTGCAGGGCTTATGAAAGGCAAGAAGCTCCGCGACGAAGTCTCCTTCTGGGTTAACACCTCGGCCACCACGAAGCTCCTTGCCGAAAGAACCGGGTACGTTAGCGTAATAGAGGACACAGGAGCCCACGTGGTCACGGACACGTGCATAGACATGTTCTGCTGGAACAACCTGAAAGAAAAAACAGGCATGACCGACTCGCCCAAATGCGCTTACTACCGAAGGTTTGGTCCAGTCAAAATGGGGACTATGGAAGAGTGCGTAGCTGCCAGCATGAAGGGAGCGTGACTGAATTGACCCAAATGAACGTAAAATGCCACAAGCTGGCTAAGGGCTTCGGGGAAGGGGAAGCTTTGGTTTCCAAGGACCCGATTTGCTTCTATCTCGTCGAACCAAAGACCGGCACCGTAAGAGAGAAGGGGCATCGCTTAGAAGGAAAATCGGTTGCCGGCAAGGTACTTGTCTTCCCTTCCGGAAAAGCGAGCTCCGCCGTCCAGATGGACGGCCTCGTCAAGTTGCTCCTGAATAAGAATGCGCCCAGCGCAATGATAGTAACCGACGTGGAACCGGTCCTCGTGGGAAGCGCCGTCCTGACAAAGATACCGCTGGTGGATAGGCTAGAAAGGAACCCGTTTGAAACCATTAGCTCTGGAGATTTCGTCAAGGTGGACGCAGACAAAGGACTAGTCACCGTCGCAAAGAGATAGCAGAGAACTGCAAGTGCACGAGCCGTTGGGTCCACAAAACCCTACGGCGTTTTCATTTCAACTCCAAAGCCTTCTTGTATACTTCGTAATCGGCTTGTGAAAAGCAGACAAAAATGACTTTCTCGATGCCCTTCATTTTCTCGAGACTATCCCAAACGGTCTTGACAGCTATCCGCACGGCACACTCGATAGGAAAGCCGTAAGCGCCCGTGCTAATTGATGGGAATGCGATCGTCTTTATGCCAGTTTCTTCGGTCAGTTTCAAAGACCTCTCGTAGCAGCTGGCGAGGAGCCCGTCTTCGCCGCTTCTTCCTCCACGCCAGACTGGGCCGACTGTGTGAATTACGAATTTAGCGGGTAACCTGTAACCTTTTGTAATTCTCGCTTCACCCGTAGAGCAGCCTCCGAGTTTGCGGCATTCTTCCAGAAGATTTGGACCAGCTGCTCGGTGAATTGCCCCGTCTACTCCTCCGCCTCCTAGGAGCGTGGTGTTGGCAGCGTTTGCTATAGCGTCAACCTTCTGCCGGGTAATATCTCCGAGGACAAGCTCAATCTCGCCTAATCCAACGCACCCTATTCATTTCTTGACTTGTAGAATGATTACGCCCCCAATGATCAAAGCGGTTCCTAAGAGTTGTAGGGAAGTTGTGGTTTCACGGAGGAATAGGTAGGCAAGGAATACTGCCACTGCAGGTTCGATACTTGTCATTATGCTGGATTTGCCGGCTTCTATGAACCGGAGCGAGGATGTGTATAGGCCATAACCCACCAACGTGGGAACGAGCGCGATAACGAGAATCACAAGTGAAATTTCCGCGTTAACCTTCAAAGTGGGTCCCAATTCAACGAAGTAAAAGGCGCACAAGGCAGTGGCTCCGAAAAGAAAACTGTAGAACAGCACCGTCAATGCACTGTACGTGGTTTGGGCTCGTTTCCCCGCTAGGGTGTACACTGCGTTCCCGCCACCCGCCAGCAAACCGAAAATTATCCCACGCGGATCCCATGCCATGCTCCCCGAAGACGCGCCTAGAGCGGTAAACAAGATTCCTAGAAAAGTCAAAACTAAAGCGGCCACCTTCCCAGCAGTCACGGGTTCATGGAAGACGAAGAAGGAGACGACTACAACAAGCGCAGGATATGTGTAAAGCAGAGTTATCGCCGTCGCAACAGTCGTGAACTTTAGCGCATAGAAAAATCCGATATAGTTCAAGCCAACCCCGAAGAAACCATAAGCGAGGAAGAAAGGAAGATCAACACGTCTAATCATGAATCCGCTGGGATTCGTCACAAAAATAACCCCAGCGATGACCAGAGTCGCAATCGCCGCCCTTAGGCTGACAACAGTTAGCGGGTCGGCTCCAAATGAGTAGGCAAACTTGCCGAGAACCCCTATCGTTGACCAGAGAATTGCAGCAAACGCCACTAGCGCATAACCCAATCTTGGATTCTCGTTTTCGACCCGCAAGAACTACTCTTCCCCGGAACTCGAAGGTGGAGAAGTCAGTAGCTACTGAGAAGTTGAGGGGTGAACCTGGTAACGGGGCGGCTGTCCCCCGAGGACTCTTCTGAATTCCTCGACGACCTTCCTCTGTTTCTCTTTGATGGCTCGCTCCGAACAGAAGGCACTGTGAGGGGTCACTACGATGTTCGCTAAACCGATCAGCGGGTATGAGGGCTTTGGCGGCTCTTCTTCAAGAACGTCCAAGGCTGCGCCCGAGATCCACCCCTCCTTCAGCGCCCGGTATAGAGCCGACTCGTCAACCACTTTACCCCTGCACGTGTTCACCAAGTAAGCAGTCTTTTTCATTAAGCGAAGTTCGCGTCTCCCAATCATTTTGTGGGTTTCTCGGGTTAATGGGACGTGGAGGCTTACAATGTCGCTCTCTTTGAGTAGTGTTTCAAAGTCAACTGCTTCTGCATCGAAGGCCTTCTCTCGTCCGGGTGGTATGTAGGGGTCATATTCGATGACCCGCATTCCAAACGCTTTCGCCCGCAAGGCAGCGATGGAACCGATTCTGCCCAGTCCCACAATCCCCATGACACTATCGCGTAATGCGTTAATAGGCCTCAGACGCGTCCAATCCCAGTTGGCCGTCTTCTTGACATCCGAACTCGATTGGAATATTTTCCTTAGAAGACCGAGCCCCAGGATAACAGCCTGTTCTGCAACCTCCTCAACGCAGTAGTCAGGCATGTTCGAAACTGGTATCCCATGCTTCTCTGCCGCGGCGACATCTACGTAATCGTAGCCGACGCTGTAAAGTACCATGATCTTGCATTTCGGGAGCCGGTCGAACGCCTTTCCACTCACTGGAAGCAGGTCGACCAATATACCATCGGCATCCGCAGCGAACTCGACCAACTCATCATCATTCTTGCAAGCCTTCATTTTGACCTCAAAATGCCGCGCGAGCATGTCTCGAAGCTCTTCAATGGATTCGTCCACGGAACAGATCGCGATTCTTGATCGTGAAGGTTCTGGGACCATTCAATAAGTCACAGGTTTTGTCTCTGCGTCGGCCATGCCTATGAGGGTTGTTGCGGGCCTAACTAATGTTCAGATGAGGTGCCGGAAAGAACCGTGATACGTCTTTATCGTTTCTTCGAGGTGGTGTCACTTTGGGCTAACCCGTATGGCCTGAGGAGTACGGCTGCTCGCTCCTTTATCGCGAAGTACAGAATCGAACCCAGTATACCGATGGCTATGATGCTCCCAAACATAACTTCAGCCCAACTCGCCTCGAGCGGGATTGCGAATAGGTAGCTAAGGTAGCTGCCCACGATCAGAGTGACTACGAGGATCTCGACGAATACTCCAACCATTCCCCAGGACTTGGATTTGTTGTGGGCTATGCGCCATGCAGCGAAGGTTGCAAGAAAGTTCGCGAACGCTCCACCTACGATATCGACGGGACCCAAGCCGCCGAAGAAGTTGGCCACGAAGGCGCCAATCGATAATCCCACAACCGCTGGCCAACCAAAAACCATGGCAAGCGGCAGAAGCGCATCCGCGACTCTCACTTGGAAGGGCAGGAAGCTGATTTGTGCGAGGGCCACGACGCCAACCGCATAAACGGCTGCGAACACAGCGGTCAAAGTAACGAATATTGAACTCTTGCTTTTCACTATTTTACCTCCCTACTCCGGGGTTTCTTTGGCGCAACGGGTGGGAGGCCCCACTCACGCGCCCTGCAATGAAACGAGAGTTAAATCAAAATTAAGTCTTTCCGAGACTACGTGAAGGTTGAAAAAAGGATAGGAAAGGCCGTTTCGCCTTTCAGAGGTCGTCTACGCGACGGTTGTGTGGTTCGATAGCTTCTTGCTTGCCTCTACCAGCTTCTCGCGTGTCTTCGAGTTACCGAGGACACCGGCGACGACTGCGCCGACTGCGAAGGATGCTAGGGCTACTGCGAAGCTTCGTTTGGATTCTCCATTCATTGCTTGACTTACCTCCTGTGATTGCGATTGAATTGGCAATTGGTTTCCGAAGTATATTAATGTGCCATAAATGAAACATTCATATACCAACAATCATGTATGGCCAAGCCATGGCAGCCCGCTCGGTTGGACACGGAGAAATCCCCCTGAACTTACCCCCAATCCACCTCAACATCCAAGGCCCATGCCCACTGTCCGGCCGCCAACGTGCGAAGAGGTGAAACTCATGGTGAAATGTCTCAAATGCGGCGGTGAAGTCACAGGCCCAGCAAAGGAATGGGATATGCACCCCAAAGAAGGGCGAGGCCCCGCGCTGCACATCAAACACTTCTCTTGCCCCTCGTGCGGAAAGAAATTCAGGCTAGCCACAAAGCTAGCAGGCGCATAAGCAGCACTCTTTCCGTCCATCCCTCCATCCCATTTCCCGTTATTGCAGCTGGAACAAGCAAAATCGTGACACAAACCAACGAAATCAAGTCGCGATTCCACTTAGCTGTGAGCCCTAAACAGGTGGGGCTTGTTGCCTCCGCTTCTCGTGCTTGAGCTGAGTCCATTTCATGAACTCCTCAGAAGGCGGCTCCTCTTCATACAAACGTTCCCGAATCGATTCAAGCAGCATCGGCTGTTCCCCCGAGAATTCAGCCGCGGTAACCACTATATGGCCCACCTTCCCTGCGGCCTCGAAGACTTGCCCTGCCTCTTTCTTCCAATCCGGGATCGTAGCACATGGTGTTCGAAAATTACCGTCGGGATTTTCCCTGCGATTGTGGAAGCGTTCTCTAGCCCTTTTTGAATTGAGGCTTTCTCCACGCGGACGCCTCCCAAGTATAGCGGCGGCCCGCCCAAGATCAGAGTCCCTGGATTCTCTTTCAGTATCAGGCGCGCCGTCATCTTTGACATGGGTCCCTGAACGTCAGACGCGTGAAGCACCTTCTCCCCCTGAGTTTCAATTGTCGTCATCAGCACCCAGCCGAGTTCCGTTTCGTCTTCACCGTGTGGGACGGGCTGAGAAATCTTCACTGTGGTGCCCCCAAATTCATAGCTCTTGCCATCAGCCACCTCGCACTTGCTACCGATTCGCTTCACAAAGCGCTGGAACATCCAGCCTCTTCTGCGTTGGTTGAAATTTATGGCGTTACGAATATCCTTGGCAAGGACAAGTTTATCCCGGTAGATTTGCTCGGATTCTTCAGCGGTGCTCCCCAGCCATATGGGTTCGGTGTAGTTTGGCGTATGGTGGTCGTTGTGGTAGTGAGAAACAACTACAACATCGGCCTTCGCCCCATACTCCCTAATTCGCTTACGGCACTGGTCGCGTGCATGGTATTCGCGCGGATGGGGGAGTTTTCGGAACCTAGGACCCAACGCAACACCTGCATCAACCAGGACTCTCACGTCGGGCGTCTCGATGAAGGTGCACATCGACCTGACGCCGAAACTTTCGAAGCCGATGGGGATTATTCGCACTGCAGGCAATTTCTTGCATTTACCTTCGTTCACACACTTCAAGTGCGGCTACGAGTCAGGTTGAAAATAAGCTTACAAAGTGCCTGATTTAGATATGCAAATTAGCGGGGCTCGGAGTAGCTTTACCAGCGGGCGATGACGAGTCTGGCCCAATTGATCGTAAAGTGAGATGGATCTTGAGTGCGGGAGCCCGCAGTCAAATTCAAAGTGATCTTGCTGAAACACTAGACTTCAAGAATAAGGTGACTAGGCCATAACAGGGGCTTGGCAGGAGATTGTCATTTGGTTGCTTGACCAGTCCCTGTCAGATGAGCTTGAAGCGAATCAATCTCGGGATACAGCAAGAGATCCGCATTTTCTACACCCCGGCCGAGACTCCAAACCTTTCAGTTCAAATCCCAGTTTATGAGAGGAGGCTATGTCGTCGCGACCTCGACACTTAGGCAAACATGTTGCGTTCTAAGAAGCCTACTTGTTCCACGTTCTGTTGTTCCTGTCAACGGGAACCGTCGCGTTTCCTTATACCGAACTCCCAAAATCTGTTTTGCAAGTGGAAATGAGTAATGGTCCGTCCGAGCGTACATGTCATTTTCCCCGTTGTGCTCGGAGTCTTAGTGGCGATTAGCTGGGTTTTGTTAGTCCTTGTTTCGGAACAACTTAGTGACATCTTGGCCTTGACAGTCGCAATTGTGGGCGGCGTGATTATGCTGTACGGCTCACTCGCCGAATTGGTGCACGGAAACCTTAGCGTGGACCTATTGGCCAGCATTGCGGTAATCTCAGCCGTAGCCATTCACGAGTTTCTTCCAGCTGCAATTGTTGTCGGAAAAAAGGTCGGCATCACGGATGTCTTCGCTGAGGTCATGCCGGAAGAGAAAGCCATGCAGATAACCGAGCTGAAGAAAGCGGGTTATCGCGTCGCAATGGTGGGCGACGGCATAAATGACGCCCCCGCACTGGCCTCGGCAGATGTAGGGATCGCAATGGGCGCTGCTGGGTCCGACATAGCTATCGAAACGGCCGATTTCACAATAATGACCGACGACCTGGAAAAAGTCCCGTCGGCCATTAGCCTCAGTAGAAGAATGCTTCGAATCGCTAAACAAAGCATTACAATTGGACTCTCGGCAAATGCGATCGGGGTTGCTTTATCGGCGGCCGGGCTCATCAATCCAATCATGGGGGCAACAATCCATGAAATCGCAGACCTCTTCGTCATTTTCAACTCGGCAAGGGCCTTCGCATCAACTTGAAGGAGCGGTAATGTCTTCACTGCCACTTCGAGACATCAGCGCTCTGTTAGAGCTTACCTAGTCTTCTATCTGCCTATCAACTCTTCAGTTTCACGAAGTTGGTGTAAGTAGATTTTTTTGTCCTCTTCGTTCAGCCCAGTCAGGCGGTCGAAGTGTTCCCGCGCTTTGCGAATGTATTCCCTCGCAGATTTGTAGTCCTTTCCAATGGCATGTGCCCTCGCCATTCCCTCGCAAGCCGTATGAATAATGTCTGAGAGATTATTCTTCTCGCAGGCCTCAAGGCACGATTTGGCGAAATGAAGTGCTAGGTTGGGTTGGTTGAGGGTTGCATAGATTCGGGAAATCTTCCAATCACCAATGGCTTGGTCTTTGGGAGTTCCAACAAGGCCCCAATGGTAGCGAGAGGCGTGGGCTAGGTGTAACATCTGGCGTTCTTCCTGAGCATCCCCGCTTTTCTTGTCCAGGTAGTCCCAGGCCTCGTTGAAACATTTCTTCGCCGTCTTTCGATGAAATTCAAGTTCACCTTCGGACATGTTCGACACTGCGTCCCTCAGCCAGCGCACCTCAGTGAGGAAGCTTCTCTAGGGCTATTCTCCGAAGAGCCAGAATTCGTTCCCGTCAGGGTCCTTGAACATAGCGTGGTAACCCCATTCCGCTTTCTTTGGTTTCACAGTGAACTCGACCCCTTTACCGCTCATTTCCGCGTACGCCTTATCCAGGTCGTCTACGCGGAAGGCGATGCCGGTGTTTCCTTGCTCAAGCGGGGTTGTCTCGCATAGGTGAAGAACCGGGTCGGAGCCCTTTGGGGCTACTGTGACCCAGTGGTCTTCTTTATCGCGTATTTCGAGGCCGACTTTTTCTTTGTACCACTCAGCCGACTTCTTCGCATCGGATACGACGACGGCTACATCAATAATCGATTTAATCATTCAAGTGACCTCAGTCACACTTATTCAAGGTCACTACTTAAAGCATAACAGGACGATTAGAGCCTGACGCCCAATGCCCACTCTTCGCACCGGGAAAATCCCAACCGAGGCGCTCATTCGCAACGTGTTTCGCTACAAGGGCATCAAAGACCAGTCAGTAATCCTAGGCTCCTCCGTAGGCGAGGACGCCGCGCTCGTTTCACTCGGAAAAAACGTGCTCATCTTGACAACCGATCCAGTCACCGGCACGGCCTCCGATATTGGATGGCTTGCCGTGCACATCAACGCCAATGATGTAGCCTGCAGGGGTGCTAGGCCAAGATGGTTCCTCTGCGACCTCCTGCTTCCTGAAAGGTGCAACGTCAAATTGGTGAACACGATCATGAAACAAGTCGATAAGGCCGCGAAACAGGTTGGCGTGGCCATTGTAGGAGGCCATACTGAGGTGACTCCGGGTTTGAAGCGCCCGATCGTAGTTGGCTATATGATGGGCGTTGTCCCAAGAAACCGATTCGTCACATCCAACGGTGCGCGGCCTGGAGATCATCTTATCATGACAAAGACAGTTGGCATCGAAGGAACCGCTGTCCTCGCCTCGGATTTCCCTCACAAACTGCGGCCGAAGATTGGCCGGAAACTACTCCGGCAGGCAAAAGGCCTGAGGAACCTGATTAGCGTCGTGGATGAAGCTTTGATAGCTGTGCAAGCGGGGGGAGTCAAGGCCATGCACGACCCTACGGAAGGCGGGTTGCTTCAGGGAGTTTGGGAACTCGCGGAAGCATCCGGCGTCGGTTTCCTGATTCACAATTCACATATCGCAATTCGTCCGGAAACCGAGGAAATATGCTCCGCGTTGAAAGTGGACCCATTGCGGCTGATGAGCTCAGGTTGTCTACTCATCGCCGCCGATAAGCGGAAGAGCGGCCTGATTTTGCGTCGCTTAAGGACTAACGGAATTCGCGCCTCGGTCATAGGCATGATTACACAACGCAGGCGAGGAAGGAAGCTGATTGCACTGAACGGGAAGGCTAAGGAGATTTATGCGTCCGAGCGGGACGAACTCTACAGGGTCATCGAATCATACCAAACCAAATGATGTCTGAACACCGTATCGATGAAATGCAGTCAATCAGTTTCACCCGGCTCTCGTGTTTTTATCGTGTTGGGGAACAAAAGCAGATAAGATGGGGGTAGGTTAAGCCATGTCGAGAGTAGGGGCTCTCGTTCAATTGTCTTCAGATATTGTTAAGGAGACTTTGGAAAGGCCCACAGTCTTCAAAGACGAAGCGCCCCTCTCACTGGAATACTTACCCCGTAAGCTTCCTCATCGCGACGAGCAAATGCGTTTTCTCACCCAACTCTTCCGCTTCACACTCGACAGCCCCTTCTCCACAAGTCAACGCATCCTCATCACGGGCGATGTGGGAACCGGCAAGACGGTACTCGCCCAACGTTTTGGGACAGACCTTGTCAAGGCTGCGAGAACTCGCAAGGTCAACCTTCACTATGTTCACGTGAACTGCCGCGAAGCGAAAGGTAGTCTCTTCATGATCATGAAACGAGTCCTAACTCAGTTCGAACCTGAGTTTCCGAAGCGGGGTTTCGCGCCCGAGGAACTTCTCCACACTCTCATGGACATGCTCGACGACAAGAACATACACCTCATACTCGCACTCGACGAGCTTGAGCACCTGATCAGAGTGGAAGAATCCACGCCCATCTATAACCTAACTCGCATCCAAGAGGAACGAGTGGGCAAACCGATACGGCTCTCACTCATCTTCATACTCCGCGAAATTGAATACCTCCAAAAACTCGACAAGAGCACCACCGACACACTCCAACGGAACATCGTTAAACTCGACAAGTACAGTTCCCGGCAGCTGATCGATATTCTCAAAGACCGCGTTGGTTTAGCTTTCAAAGAGAACGCCGTTGCTGATGAGGCGCTTCAACTTGTCGCCGACATAGGCGGCCAGAGCGGTGACGCTAGGTACTCCATTGAACTACTCTGGCGCGCCGGAAAATACGCTGACTCCGAAAGCACAAAACACATTCTAACCGACCATGTGCGGAAAGCGGCTGGAAGCGTTTACCCTATGCTCCGGGGCGAATACATCGCCGCCTTATCATCCCACGAAAAATACATGCTACTAGCCTTAGCGAGGGTTCTAGAGGAATCGCAGGAAGCCTATGCTACTATAGGCATTGTTGAACGCGAGTACAAGGCCGTTTGTGAAGAGTATGACGACCAACCTAGAAAGCACACCCAGATCTGGAAATATGCACCGGCTTGGGCGCTATTGGCGTAATAGCGGCCTCAAAATCAGGCGAAGGCGTACGCGGCAAAACAACGTTGCTCGGCCTCCAAAATATACCAGCCACGACTATGCGTGAACAACTAGAGGCCGCCTTAACCCCAAGCCGAAAGAAGCGGCTACAGCGAAAGTAAACCTGCCACTGCCATCCCCAGCACAATAGCTAATTTGCTAGCGCGGCGATAACGTCCCGCTAGAGGTTTGACGGTGAATGCGCCGTTTTTCGATGGTTGACATCTCGCCAAAGGAAGTTGTTATGAGGGAAGCTACCGCGGTTGGCGAGGTTAGGTTGAAGCCCAGCACAATCTCACGCCTTAAGGCGGGCAGAATCGAAAAGGGCGACGCCATTGCCGCAGCCGAGGTGGCGGCAATCATGGCGGCAAAGGGTACGCCCCAAATCCTTCCTTTCTGCCATTCGATTCCGATAACAGCGGTGCGAACCGAGCACTCGTTCCATGGAAATTCGCTGAGGGTGGAATCATACGTAAGGGGGCAGGCGAAGACTGGGGTCGAGATGGAAGCGCTAACGGCTGCCGGCAACCTATCTTCTTACGATATGGGACATGGTCAAGCAGTACGAAAAGGACGCAAAAGGCCAATACCCGACCACCGCCATCACATACCTCAAAGTAACAAAGAAAATTAAGCGAACATAAATGATCAAAATCCCGGAACTACACAAATCATCGGCACCAAAATCGGTCGGAATCTACATAATAACCTGCAGCACGTCAAAGTTCAATCAACTCAAGGCAGGTCGAGAAACCGACGATGCTTCTGGCGACATTATTGAGCAACTTGCTGAGCGGGCGGGCAACAGAATTGAAGGACGCAAATTAATCTCCGACTCCAAACCCATGATAACCAGAACAACAAGACAGGCCCTCAGAGCGAGCAAGGTTGACCCGGTGATCATCACCGGTGGTACGGGCCTTTCCCCTAGAGACGTGACCACGGAGAGCGTGACTCCCCTAGTTGACAAGGAAATTCCCGGTTTTGGAGAGCTCTTCAGAAAAATCAGCTTCGAAAGTATTGGTTCCGCTGCCGTTCTCAGCCGCGCATTCGCTGGGACGAGCAAAGGGAAAGCGATCTTCTGTCTTCCAGGATCACCGGATGCCGTTCAAACAGCCATGGAGAAGCTGATTCTTCCTGAATTAGGGCACATCATCAGAGTAGCTCATGAACACTAGCAGGAGTTTCCCTGACCTCCGCTTATTTTACCGACGAGGTTTTGCCGCATCGTAAAGTAACATGTTGTACCCAGAAAACTACACCACATATTGATACGCACCCTCAAGCGTACGCCCGCGCGAAGGACCATTCCAAGGTTAACCCTTTTTGCGGGCCGCAACCCGCTTCGCCACCTTCGTCGTCTTGGCCGCCTTAACCGGCTTAACTGCTTTGACTGGTTTCGCAGCCATGCCGTTCTTTGCTACGTACTTCTCATAAGCTGTCGGTTCTGAAAGCGTTTGATCGCAGATACAGAACTTCAGGGACGGGATTATGTGTGTTGGGCAATTCTCAACGAAATCACATTTTTCGCAGGTGATTTTCTGTTCGTCCACATAGCATTCCTTGACGACATTACCTTCCACTTCAGCTGCAGCTTGCTCAGGGCGTTGGAATTTGATAGGCCGCGCCATTATGTCCGAGACCCTTTCCTCAACGGTATCAAGGTTGTCGAGGCGACGGACAGCGAACTTGCCGCTAGCCTTGTCGTAGCTGACACCAGCTCGCATGAGTTCGATGAACTTGTCCTTACCCATGAATGGAAGCTTGAAGCCCGTAGGATCAAGAACCTCCTCAGGCCCTTTCAACGCGGGAGGGGTCTTCGATTCTGAAACTAGGAAGTCTATGTCCCGCTCCTCTGCCTCCAAGTTCACAGCGATTTCCCGACCCCGTTCCTCATCGGCCCTGAAAATTGCAACTAGGAACGGGACAACCTCGTGCAACGCCTTACGTTTTGATAAGTGGCATGCCCGGGCGACCCTGCGGCACAGGTGGTCCAATGCCCAGAGTCGGTACTGGTAACGATCCACGATCTTGCTGGAAAGTCGCGGGGCTACGTCCATTGCAGTTTCTATGTCGTTATCCACTGGCTCCGTTCCCACCGTCGCCAATTCGTTCAATGCGACCGGGAGCAGGCTCCATTCTGGCACAGCATCCCTGCGCGGCTGGTTGAAAGGCGGGGGCATCATAGCGCGGGACCGACTTGCGCCTATCCTACCATACCCAATGTCTGTGCGGGACAGGCTGTCGTAGGCTTTCGCCAATTTACTAGGCGTAGTGTACAGGTACGGTAGTAGGTCGTGAATCAGCAAGAGCAATTCGTCGCGGTAAAGGGGAATCTGAGTCTCGTTAAGGACGCGTCTGGCTTCGCTCACTCCGCGAGAAGCAAATAGCCCGCTTAACGTGTCTTTTTCATCTAGCTCCCTCGTTCGATCTGGACGCAAGTTGACGGCGCCGCTACTCGATATGGTCTGGATATCATTAATCGCAGACCTCATGTCTCCATGACTCTCGCCAGCAATCCGTTTTCTCACATTTTCCGAAACTGTCCGGCCCTCTTGGGCCAAGATGTGGTTAATCAGCGCCAACAAAAGCCGAGGACGAATCTCAAATAACTGAACTACTATGCAGGCTTTCTTCAGGTCATCAAACCGTTCGTTGTCGATGTCGTTAGCCGTCAGAACAATTGGCACGGGCGATTGTTTGATTACTGAGAGAATCGCACCTATACCTCCGCGGTCTTCCCGCCCAAAGACGCCGTCTACCTCGTCCATGAGGATTAGGTTTCCTCGACCTTCGGCGGAGAAGGTGTCAAGCGTCGTGGAAGTCCTCACGGGCCCTAACAAGTTCTTGATAGCCTTTTCAGTTCTGACGTCGCTCGCATTCATCTCGACTACTCGGAAGTGGAAGTCGTTCGCGGCAGCTCTAGCGAGCGTCGTTTTTCCCACACCAGGCGGCCCAACAAGCAGGCATGCCTTCGTGGGTTTCTTTTTCAACGTCCACTGCTTCATCCAAGCCTTGAATGCTTCAACTGCCTCCTCATTACCTAGAAGCATAGCTGCAGTGGCAGGACGGTACTTTTCCGTCCAAGCAACGGTTCCCACGGTTTGCACGTTACTTTCTTCCAATCATGCTTAGCTGGGCCAGCATGGCGCTGATTTGAATATCCTCGTTCGCGCCCTGCGTCAACCTAAAGTCGCATTCACCAAGTGTCCGCACAATCTCAGCCTGCCTCTCGGCCGTGGCCTCTGGGATGCGGCTGATCTCGCGGTTTGCTCCTGCGAATGACCTCTCTGCCGCTCACTCCATGTTTGCCCATCAACTCATACATCACGTCCCGCGCCTTCATGAAATCACCTAGAATGGCAAGCTTCAGCATTTCACGAATGAGTTCGCCCTGGGCCTCGGGCATGACTTTCTCGAGCGTTGTCAGGTCTAACTTTCCGCCCTTCGTGCTTGTGGCCGCGACCTGTAGGTAGTTGATCGCCCTACGAAGGTCGCCTTCCGAGAGTTCGAAGACCCGTTCAACAACTTTTGGACCTGCGTCGATTTTTTCGGATTTGCATATTTTTGCCAACTGTTCGATGGCTTCCGCTTCCTCTAGTCGTCTGAATCGGAAGACTGAGCATCGGCTTTGGATGGGCTCGATGATACCGCTTTGATAGTTGCAAATGAGAATGAAGCGGCAGGTTCTCGACGATGTTTCCATTATTCTCCTAAGTGCAGTTTGGGCGTCTCTCGTCATCTCGTCACATTCGTCGAGGATCACAAGCCCGAACTGAACTCCTGACGGGGCGGTCTGAATTATCTGAGAGAACCCTTTAATTCGCTCGCGCACGACGCCGATTCCACGTTCATCAGACGCATTCAACTCTAAGACTAGGCTCCGAAAACTTTCACCCATCAGTTGACGGGCCACACAAAGAGCAACTGTACTTTTCCCGGTCCCAGGGGGGCCCGCAAAGAGGAAGTGGGGTATCGTTGCAGGCGTCTTGAGCAAGGCTTTGATTCCATCGACGGTTTCCTTTTGATTGACGACCTCATCCAGAGACCGTGGCCTATACTTCTCGATCCACATGACGTTGGCTTGGCTCAATGTTCCTTCACCGTGCTCAATTGCACATTCGATTTCCAGTGCACTGAAGCTTACGAACCACCTTCAAAAGCCTTGGCCCGATTCAAAGAAATCTCCAAACACAGCATTCGATACTTTCAGCCTCCTCCTGGGACGAAAGTACTTCCAGTGGAAACTAATGGAAATTGTAAACAAAATCAACCGAAGAAATCGTGCAATGGCTTAAATGATGATAAGGAAGGGCAAGGGAAGTTGGTGATGGTTTCTTGGCCGAGGCATTAATGTCAGTAGAGGACGTAGATTTCGATTTTGAAAATACCCATATCAGAGTCGTTGTGACGCGGGAAATTCCTGAAACGTCGAGGATGGCTAAATTATCCTCAGCGAAGGTCGGGCAGGAACTTGAAGTTCCCTATTGGACTGCAAAGGAACTCGTGGGGCTTGGGTACGCGAGATTCAGAGAGGACGATGTCCTCAACTATAATTCGCTTTCAAAAATACATTGGCGGGAAACGATTCCGGCATCGAGACAATTACCGGCACTCGAACCCAATTTCTATTGCATACTCAGGCGGCACCTAGCCGAACTTCGGCAAGAGAGCAAACAGGACCAGGTGAAGCTCCGGGAACTTGAAAGGAGCGAAAGCTTGGTGCGCGACATTGTTAATTGTAGACTTCGAAAGATTGTTTCCATCGCAGCCTCCCCAACGCCCTCAGAAGAACTCATTCAGGGTTTGACGTACGAGGAGCGGATACTGTATTCGACTCTGAACAAGACCATTGAGGATTGGAAGTCGAAGCTTCTTGGACAGGAATTGAAGGCTTGACCACACTCCAGAACCCCGAGGAACGTTTCCAAGACTTCCTCAGGTCTTTCAGGGCTGATGATGAACACAAGTATAGAAAACGCCTAGGCAACGTCGCCCTCTCCGGCTCGAGATCAATCATAATCGATTTCGAAGACTTAATCGCCCACGACGCTGACCTCGCCCGAACAATTCTCGATAAACCCGATGAGTACCTCGAATACCTCGACCGAAGTGCCTGGGCACAACTCAAAATCGAAGACCCTGAATACGCGGAAATAATAAAACGCCTTCGCGTTCGGTTTAGAAAACTCCCAGAGAAACACTCCCTCCGGAAAATCGGATCGGAAAACATTGGCCGTTTGCTCTCAATCGACGGTATAATCGTCCGATCAACATCCGTCAAACCTCTCCTCATCAAAGCAGCCTTCCAATGCCGTAAATGCAACGCCATGGCTTACGTCGAACAAGCAGGAACATTGATGCGTGGCCCCGGAGTCTGCGCCCACTGCCGCTCAAAGATCTTCGAATTCATGGAGAAACAATCAACTTTCATGAACTCGCAGGAAATACGAATCCAAGAACGTCCCGAAGACTTACCCCCAGGCCAGCTTCCAAGGGCAATTGACATCAAACTCTCTGAGGACCTAGTCGACATTGCCCGACCTGGCGACCGCGTGTCGATAATAGGCGTGGCTAGGGCTCAACAGGAATTTGTTGGTCGCAAGGCGAGGCTTCGCACCTTCGAGCTCCTGCTGGACGCAAACTACGTTGACATTGTTGGTAAAGAGGTTGAGGTTGTCGAGATAACGCCAGAGGATGAGCGCCTAATACGAGAGCTGGCTAAAGACCCGTTCATCCACCGCAAACTCATCGCCTCACTCGCCCCCTCGATTTATGGGTACGGCGACATCAAAGAAGCCGTCCTATACCTCCTCTTCGGCGGTGTATCCAAACGACTGCCCGACGGCGTTACGATACGAAGCGAGATCAACGTCCTCCTCGTGGGTGATCCTGGTGTTGCGAAAAGCCAATTGCTCCAATATGTCGCGAGAACGGCGCCCCGAGGCCTGTACACCAGCGGCCGCGGAACAACAGCCGCCGGCTTGACTGCCGCAGTAGTCCGCGAGAAATCCGGAGGCATGGTGCTAGAAGCAGGCGCGTTAGTATTGGCCGATAAAGGAGTTGCTTGCATCGACGAAATCGATAAAATGCGCCCAGAAGACCGAGTCGCCATACACGAAGCGCTTGAACAACACACAGTAAGCGTTGCCAAGGGAGGAATCGTCGCCACTCTGAATGCTAGAGCCGCTGTGCTAGCCGCTGCAAACCCGAGTTTAGGCCGGTATGACCCTTACCGGAACATTACGGACAACATCAGCCTACCCGTTACGCTACTGTCACGTTTTGACCTCCTTTTCATCATGAAAGACGTCCCCGAGGTTGATTCTGATAGCAGAATGTCAGATCACATCCTCACTCTTCACAGGCTGAAGACTACTCCAGAAGAACCACCTCTTCTACCGGATCTTCTCCGTAAGTACATTGCATATGCTAAACGCGTCGAGCCGGCTTTGTCAGAAGAAGCCGTAGGGGAAATTCGGCAATACTACCTCAAGATGCGTTCTATGTCCGGATCTAGCGAATCGCCCGTGGTCATAACACCGAGACAGCTCGAGGCGCTGGTAAGGTTGTCTGAAGCGAGAGCTAGGAGCTTCCTGCGTGATCTCGTTGAGGCCGAGGACGCCCGAGCAATAATACGCCTAATGACACTGTCCCTCCAGGACGTAGGCATTGACACGACGACCGGCAAGATGGATATTGATGTCATAATGACTGGCAAACCGAAAAGCCTGAGGGACAAGATGCAAGTTGTCATAAGCACATTCGTAGACTTGGAGAAGCAACTGGGAATCGTCGAAGACGCCACACTCTACCAAGCGCTCTCGCGGAAAGTCGATATAACAGACGATGAAGCGAGAAGATTGGTAGATCAACTGGTCAAGGAAGGAATCCTTTATTCACCTAAGCCCGGGCATTTGAAGCGAACAGCATCCTAACAAAGGGTCTTCCGCATTGCGTGTTGACGAGCTCCCCATACCAGACTCTATAAAAGCCGTTCTGGCTAAGTCCGGATACGACACGCTGTACCCGCCCCAAGAGGACGCCATTAGAGCAGGGGCGTTGGATGGCAAGAACATCGTACTCGCGAGCCCAACGGCGTCTGGAAAGACGCTTGTCGCAGAAATGGTAATTCTCAAATCGATACTGGAGAAGAATGGAAAAGCACTCTATCTTACACCGCTCCGGGCGCTGGCGAGCGAGAAGTACGAAGACTTCCAAAAGTACACATCGGTCGAAAAAGCGCCCGGCCGAAAAGTGCGGGTCGCCGTTACCAGCGGAGATTACGACAAATCCGACATCTACCTCGCCAACTACGACGTCATCATTTCCACGAACGAGAAAGCCGATTCGCTCCTAAGGCACCGGTCGCCTTGGATTGCGGACGTTTCGGTTGTTGTCGCCGACGAGATTCACCTAATCACCGAAGCCGACAGGGGCCCCACCCTTGAGGTTGTACTCACACGCCTGCTCAAGCTCAACCCGCGAATTCAGACTATCGCTTTGAGCGCGACCATCAAGAACGCGACAGAAATTGGCGAATGGCTCAAAGGGATACCTATTACAACAGAGTGGCGGCCCGTCCCGCTCAGGGAAGGTGTCTACTACGATGGCCAAATCCAGTTCAAGGATGGGTCATCGCGGCTTCATTCCACACTCAGACACCACCCCAATCTTTGACACCGCACTCGAAGTGGTGAGGGATGGAGGCCAAGTCCTAATCTTCGCTGAAACCCGACGCATGGCTGTGGAGATGGGAAAGAAAGCTGCGGCGATCCTCAGAAAGCACTTGCCTAAACCAGACCGTAGAGGTTTGGAGAACATTGCCCAAAGAATCCTCGCAACGGGTGAAAGAACTCGTTTAGGCGAAGTCTTGGCAGAACAGGCACTGAGCGGTGTTGCGTTCCACCATGCAGGTTTGCCGGGAGGACATCGTAAGATTATCGAAGATGCGTTCAAGGCTGGGCGGCTGAAAATCTTGTCTGCAACCCCGACCCTCGCGGCCGGGGTCAACCTACCCGCGCGCACGGTTATCATAAGTAGCTACGAAAGGTATGAACCTGGGTACGGGCGCTACCCAATTTCGGTTTTGGAGTATAAGCAGTTTTGTGGCAGAGCGGGCAGGCCGAAGTACGACAAGTTCGGCGAAGCAATCCTCATAGCCCGAACTGAGGATGAGCAGGATTACCTTCTAAAGAACTACGCCCTCGCAGAGCCCGAAAGGATCTGGTCCAAGCTCGGGGCTGAAAAGGTTCTCAGGCCCCATGTGCTGGCAACCATTGCCACGCGCTTTGCCAACACCGAGGATGGATTGACTAGATTCTTCGCGAAGACCTTCTATGCTTTCCAATACGACCCTAAGATGATTAAGGGGAAACTGGGCGACATACTTTCCTTCCTCCACAGGGAACAGATGGTTGAGTTCGAGGGCGAAGAGCTGAAAGCAACAAGGTTCGGCCGACGAGTCTCCGAACTCTACATAGACCCAGTATCCGCAGTCATCCTACGGGACGGACTGTACACCGCGCCAAACACGTGACTGAAGTTAGCTTTCTGCACCTCATATCAAGAACGCCAGACATTTCCCCCAAATTATACCCACGCCGCGGGGAAGATGAAATGCTCGACCTCTTCGCCAAGGAGCACCAAGACGAATTCATGTGCGAGACCCCTGAGTACTACGGCGACGCGAACGGCGTAACCTATGAGGAATTTCTAGCCGAGATCAAATGCGCAAGAGTCCTCTACGAGTGGATCAACGAGACCAGTGAAGACGGCATACTTGAAGTTCACAAAGTTGAACCAGGCGACATACTCAGGATGGTAGACACTTCAAAATGGCTCTTGCACGCGACGTACCAGCTCGCTGAGCTGTTCGGCCACAAGGACCTTCTTGGCCCGACGTACGAACTGCAAATTCGGTGCGCTAAGGGAGTCAAAGCTGAACTTGTTCCTCTAGTCGAACTCGAGGGCGTAGGGCGAGTCAGGGCGCGTTCGCTGTTCAACGCAGGGTTCAGAAACCTTGACGACCTAAAGCACGCTTCGGTGACGGACCTGATGAACGTCCCACTAATCGGCCCGTCGCTGGCCAAGAAAATTAAGGAACAGGTGGGCGGCCTCATAAAGGCAGAGGAATGGGAGACATTACAATCGAAGACCGCGGAAACAACTGAACAAAGCCTTCTAACCGATTACAGGGAGGGCGAAAGCATCTAGGCCAGGAGGCCACGTCCCTTCCGTTCGGCCACTGTTTTCTCGACGGCAGCATCCACAAGCTCGCCTGACAAGCCTAGGTAGGATTTGGGATTCAAAGCAGACTTGATATCCTCTTTCGTCAGGTGCTTGACAATCACAGAATCGCTTTCCAGCACTTCGGCGAAGCCTTTGTTTTTCGCTTGACTCTCGAACACGAGTTGCTGCAGAACCTTGTAAGCTTCCTGGTGCGGCACACCTTTGTTTACAAGAGCTATCATAACGGCCTCGGACATCATTGGGTCCTTGAATTTCATCAAATTCTCAAGCATATGGCCCTCGTTGACTCGTAACCCGCCTAGAATTCGCACCATCGAATTCAACATATGGTCTACTAGTATGAAGGATTCTGGGATCACAAAACGCTCGGAGGCGGATTGGGATAGGTCACGTTCGTGCCACGTTACAATCGCCTCCAACGCGGGGGCCACAAGGCTTCGCTCTATTTTGGCCAGGCTTGAAATACTCTCGCTTCTCCAAGGGTTTCTTTTCTGAGGCATTGCGGAACTTCCAACCTGCTTGCCCACCTCAAACGGCTCGCCCAACTCATCAATCTCTGGCCTCTGCAGGTTCCTGATTTCAATAGCAAATTTGTCCAAGGAACTGGATATCATCGCAAAAACGCAGACCAATTCCGTACCGGTCACGTTGAACAATCTGACTAGTCACATCCGCAGCTCTGAGGCCAAGGCGTTTCATCACCAGCTCCTGAATTTTGAGAGCGTTCTTGCCAAGTCCAGCCATAGTGCCGACCGCTCCGCTCAACTTACCGACGAGGACACGCTCCCTACACTGGTTCAGGCGTTCGATATGCCTACCAACTTCACGCAACCAAACAGCGAATTTGAGCCCAAGAGTCATCGGTAAAGCATGTTGACCATGCGTGCGCCCGATCATCATCGTGTCCCTGTACTTTTTCGACAGGGCGATGAGGGCTGCTTCCAGCTTGTCTAGCTTAGCCTGAGCTATCTCCATCCCTTCCTTCATTTGCAAAGCCGACGCGGTATCAAGAATGTCGGAGGATGTGGCTCCAAGGTGAACATATGCTCCGCCTTTCCCTGACACCTCCGAAAGGGCTTCAACCAGGGCCATCGTCTCATGATCTACAACTTTTTCAATCTCGCGAACCCTCTCCAATTTGACATGCTTCATGTTTGCGTGGCGTTCGATCTCCTCAGCTGCCTCTTTGGGTATTTCACCAAGCTGTCCCTTCGCCCACGCTAAGGCTGCCTCAACATCAAGCATCCTCTGGAACCGTGTCTCCTCCTCGAACACTTTCCACATCTCCACGGACCCGTAACGGCCGGTATCAATCGGCAAAATTGGCAAATCTCAGGCCCGAGGCCAACCTAGCAGTCGCACATAATATAAAGTCGGGTGGTTTAACGCAAATATAGTCCTTCCATCGCCTGATTAACGATAATGCTTGCGGCGCAGTACCATCCTCGTAACACTGATCATTCTTGTCTTCGCTCATTCGCCGCATCAAGTAACCGCAACTTCCGGACCATGTTGCGAATATACATTCATAGTCAGTGATTCGCAACCGAAACCGGGTGAACGAGTCGATTTCACCGGCGTGGTTACAGACCAGTTCGGTGGTGGAGAGCCCAACGTGACTGTTCAGTATCAGGACACTGCAGTTAGAAATGGAAACGGCTTGAGTAATTCCACAACAGACGCCAACGGGGCATTCCATTTGAGTACCACTATGCCAGTGACCGAGAATACAAATCCGATAAGATTCACGCTCATCATGAATGATCCCAATGGGGGCGGGTCTCAAACCGCCGTGGGTACCTATCCCGCGACAAGGATCTCCCCCTCAGGGGATGTTCCAGCTTTGTACAATAGCCAATTGGGTGGACGTACCGATGCCTACCTCAACATTCAATCGCTCGGCTCACCCGCTGTTATGTACATTAGCAACGGATATGACGAGCCAATCTTGCATGGCGTCAGCTCACTAGATCAGGGGACAACAGACCTCTTGACCGGCCTGGCAAACAAAGGATTCAATGTGATCGCACCAATCGCGTGGTTTGCCAAAGATTTTCCATTCTTCCCCTTCGAGCTCGCGGCCATGCTCAAATACGGATTCCACCTAAGTCAAGTTTACATAATTGGATGGAGCGCGGGCGGCACAGTCGCTGCTTGGAATCTCACACATGACCTATACGGCCTTTTCAATCTGGGAGTCGTAATGGACGCGGAGCTAATTGGTGCGACAAATCAAACGCAAACTGACCCGTCGGTCTTCAAAACCGCCCAATCCCCAGAGAGCGTCAAGATCCCCCATTTGCTAATCTGGGGAGTAAACGAAGGTGGAAGCACAAGCATTCAATCAGCAATGTTATGGGCGAGGCGTGCTCAAAACAACCTTGTCCGCCTTGACCCTTTCGCATACTCGCATCAATGGATTGGAACCGATGTCGAAGACAAGATTCTGGCAGACATCCTTGCTTTCTTCAATACTCAAACTACAGGAGCTCTAAGCCTACTCCAATCAAACTCCGGAAATACACAGATCTTAACGGACAGTCAGGTCCTCACCAACAATCCATACGACTCGCTAAGAAGGGAATATGCTCTCAATATCACGGGCCAGAACGACACGATAGGTTCAATGAACTTAGCAATTCCCATATCATCCATTGACGGACAACCCGTCGTCTTATTCGACCGGAACGCAATTAGCGCTGCCTACTCATCAGACGCTACCAACTATTACATCTACTTCACCTACACACACAGCACACATACGATACTCGTCGTCGGACAAAACGACATTCCGGAATTTGTAGCCAATCCGAGCATTGTGGCGGCAGCACTCTTGCTATGCATGCTCATCATGATTGCGAGCAGAAAGAGATCGAGACCGACTTGATGTCCATATCGATTTCATAATTCGTATTCAATGCGTCTCCTAATGCAAATGACCTCAGCTCACTTTGATGACAGGTTGTTCGCTATAGCGCACCTGATATACGACGAGTAAGAAGCCCCGAAGCGACAAAGTTTGGGCGCAATTGCCGCCGTGCTTCACCAAAGGCCCCGGAGATGCCGAAGCACTCGTTGAGGCTATGCTTCGCTCACTGAGGCATAGGGGAACAAAACCAAGGACCCTGAAGACGACTGAAGATGGAAAGGTCAACCTGTCGGTTGGATACATTTCACAAGGCGCCACCGAAGGGCAAGTTTTTGAAACAAACGGAACTGTCACTATGCTCGATGGCTCAATCTTCGGGACTCCACACGCAGCCCGATTCGCCCACACACGCCTAACAAGAAACCTCTCGGTAGCCAAGACGGCAAGGTCGCTTCTTGAGGAACCTGGTGCTTTCGCCTGCGTATTTCAACAAAGGCAGAAGCTGTACGCTTTCAGAGACCTGAACGGTCTAAAACCATTGTATTATGCGCGTAGTCGCAACATCACGGCTTTCGCTTCTGAGAGAAAAGCCCTCTGGGCGATTGGTTTGAAGGATACGCTGAGGGCGAATCCCGGGTGTCTTTACTCAATTACAGAGCGCAGGTTCAGCGAAACTCGCCTAGCTCACATACCACGTCCCATTGAGAGGAGGATGACAATTCGCCAATCATCATCGCGGCTTTCATTCCTGCTGAAGAAATCCATTCGAAGAATAACTCAGGGTGTTGGCAAGATGGCTGTCGCTTTTTCAGGCGGCCTCGACAGCGCACTAACTGCATTTCTCGCTAAGAGGGAAGGTTCTAACGTGGAAGCGGTCAGCGTAGGTCTCCCCGCCGTCCCCAGAACTTTCCACTGTCGAGCAATTTGCACGGGAGCTCGATTTGCCCATCACCATAGAAACATTCTCCCCCGCCTCGCTGGAAGGATATGTTCGGCGTGTGGTCTGGCTTATCGAAGAACCGAACCTGATGAAAGTTAGTGTGGCCGTGCCCCTTCACTGGGCAGCGATGGTTGCCGCCAGACGCGGGTGCACTGTCATGCTTTGCGGGCAAGGCAGCGACGAACTCTACGGGGGTTATTACAAGTATGCGAGAACCTTGGACAGGAAAGGCCGCAACGCCCTCATCACCGAGCTTTATCGTAGCGTCGTGGATTCAGCTCAGGTAAACTATGAGAGGGACGACCAAGCCACAGCCCCGTTTGGCGTTAAGTTGCGAACACCCTTCGCCGACTTGGACGT
The DNA here is from genome assembly GCA_963780265.1 of Candidatus Bathyarchaeota archaeon. Classification (GTDB taxonomy): domain Archaea; phylum Thermoproteota; class Bathyarchaeia; order 40CM-2-53-6; family 40CM-2-53-6; genus FEN-987. The sequence continues at coordinate 1,442 of CAWABQ010000030.1, read as the reverse complement.
GATCAAATTCTCGTTGTCGATCCCTTCGGAATTCAAGGTTCGGCCTGGTAACGATCTCACGTGGAAGTGGGTTCTTCGGAGCGTGGCGAAAGAGGCAGGGCTACCAGAAGACATTGTGTGGCGCCGTAAGAAGGCGATTCAGCATGGGACGGGTGTTGAGAATGCTATTCGCAAACTCGCGAAAGAGCGAGGCCTAACGGCGGAGGCGTACCTTTTGAAGGTACATGAAGAAGTGATAAGAATGGAGTCGATGCCTTGAGTAATCTTACTGGGAGGAATAGGGTTCGCAAACTGAAGCTAAGGCCAGCATAGTCGTAGCATTGATTCTCATACTGGCCGCTCTGTTCCTGTCTCTGCAAATCGCCACCGCGCTGGCCACAGTCTACCTCATAGTCTACGCCATTCGCAGACTGAGAAAACGAAAAACAAACTGAACAGTCGGGTTTCATAATAGGAGCCCATTCCCATTGGCGTTGCGCGTCGCAGTCGACTTAGACGGCGTCCTAGCCGACACAATGGTAACCTTCTGCGAAATCCTAAACCAACATCACTCAACCCAATTCACAGTGAACTCCTTCGTTCAATGGAACGCATGGCAAATAGCCCACATTACAAAGGACGAGTTCTTTCGAACCCTCGATGAAGCCTGGTTCGAATGGGAAAACATCCCACCCGTGCATCATCATATCGGGAAGGCGGTTGAGGGAATTCATAGATTCGGACGGATCGACGTTGTTACGGGGCGTAGCCAAGCTACAGTTCAGCCTGCGATGAATTGGCTGAAGGAACACAAAATCCCGTATGACACGTTCGTTCGAACCGCGAGCACGAAAGCGAAGGCAAGATTGAGCTACGATGTTTTCATCGATGATTCTGCTGAGCTGATGTCTCTAGTTGCCTCCAGCCTAGACAAGTGCGGCATCCTTTACACACAACCCTGGAATCGAAACGCTGGTGACATGCAGAGAGTCTTCAGAGTTGAACGGTGGGAACAGATACCGGCTGTATTAGAAAAGGTCTCAACGATGAAGGAGTAATTGCGCGCATCCTGCACGATGTGGAACTTCATCAAGTAACCAATCGAACAATTCTTTGCAACAGAACAGTGTAGAACCGACGGACGCACCTCCTTTGCAGACAACCAGTGCTGGGAACACCTCGAAGCAATCTGGGCCGTTTTGTATGAGCTGCGGAACCAAGCTTCCCAAGGCGCAAAATTCTGTGGCGAATGCGGTGATCGCGAGCTTAACCTGCGAGATTCGGCGCTAAACTGGCAACCTTGCTGCGTAGCCGTGGGTATGACGGTGGGCTGATGGTATGTTGGACGTGAACTTTGATGTTATAGAAGCGGTCGGGTTCCCAGCGTTACCTGAACCGAGATGAATTTGCCATCACTGATAATCCCGACCTGAACAGTCTCTCCTGGAAGTGTGTAGCGTTCT
>CAWABQ010000029.1:0-7283 GCA_963780265.1 Candidatus Bathyarchaeota archaeon | reverse complement strand
CTAAACTCCGTTGGTTCGCTCTAACTTCAGTTGTTGTTCTCGAGGTATGGTTCTCAGTTAATTTTCTTGAGGGCTACTGGGGAGTCGATATCTACGGCGATCCGCAATGCCTCTCTTTCGTCCCGAAAGGGAATGGGACGTAACCATAAAGAATCTCGGACTAAATTGCGGCTCTGAACACGATGCTCATGTATTGGCTGGTGGGGTATCCCGTTTGTTGAATCCGAGTTTTCGTCGTGTGCTTCCGGCTTATGTTACTTTGCTTCTCTGGAATGTTTCTTGGTCTGTAACGATTACGGGCCCTGTACTGCCTCTCTACATTGAAACGCTTGGAATCGGCATCGTCGGATGGAGCACGTTGGCTGCTGTGTTCGCTTTGGGAATGTTTCTTTTCGAATGGGTGTGGGGCAGTCTAAGTGACAGAACTAATCGAAGGCATCTCCTGATCGTTTCTTTATTGTGCATGAGTGCAATTTTCATCCTCTACACCCGTCATGGTTCCTTTTTCTTCTTCTTGGTTCTGCAACTCCTTTCAGGAGTGTTTGGAGTCGTAGTTGGGCCTACGACTAGGGCGTCTGTATCGGAGGAATCTCCCTTGAAATCTGCCGGGCTCTACGCAAGTGTTTGGTGGGTTTTTTCCTCCATCGGCCGGATCATCGGCCCTTTGATTGGAACGTACATTGCTCAAAGCTGGTCGTTCGAGTATTCGTTCTACGCCTCATCAGCGCTGAGCGTTCTTTTGATTTTCATTGTGTTGTGGTCGTTTCCACCTAGCCGCCAATTAGCCGGAAGGTCGAAGAGCATGATTTATGGTCTCAATTCTACCCTGCGGAGGCATTCAGCGCAATTCCTTTTCCTCTCAACGATTTTCGCTTTCATGGGGTTCTCTATCATTCGAGCGTTTTTACCCCTATACGCTTCGGGGCGGGTTGGGATGTCAACTGTTGAGGTTGGGACGCTCATTTCAACTGTTGCTGCTTCTGAGTTGGTTGCAATCCTGTTTCTCGGTTGGTTCTCCGACAGGTTTGGCCGAAAGCCCATGGCTATCATTGGGTTCTTGCTATGTTCCGGATCTTTCTTGCTCTACCTGCTCGCGAATACCGCTTACCAGATTTTCCTTGTCTCCATTGCAGCAGGCCTGGGCCTTTCAGCAACGTCGCTCCTGCTCGCCATTGTACCAGACGTCACTCCCAAGAGGATGTACGGCACCGTCGTAGGAATCTATGGTTCCTGCGAAGATCTGGGCATAATCATGGGGCCGCTCGTTTATGGATTAGTGTGGAGCGCCATTGGTCCGGTCTACATTTTTGTGGCGAGTTCAGTAACGCAGGTCTTGAGCGCAGCGCTAGTATTTGCAATTAAGCAAGAGCGCCCTAGCAAACCACAGCGTTCCAGATAGGCAAGGTGAAATCCAAGGCGTCGGGAACTCCCGGCTTCCGGGAAAACCAATTCGATCGTCTTCGAGCGTTTCTGACACACGGCAACTCAAGGCCGCCGAATTTCTTACCAGACAACCCAGACCCTAAGTAATCCTAACCCACGGTTGCGGGTTAACCCTAGAAGGTCAAAGTTGCAGTTGGAGTAACCTAGTGGCTGTAATTTCCCTCTTTTCATTTAGGTATCATGCAGAGAAACTTTAGGCCGACACTGCCCGCTTGGAACTGATGTGTTTTGCCCGGCGGAATTAGGACGGCGTCCCCCGGTTGGATTGGCTCCTCACGGTTCTCGTATCGAACCTTACCTTGCCCCTCAAGGATGTACACCTCGTGTTCCCAATCGTGCTTGTGGTAGGGCGTGAAACCGCCCGGTTCGAGTGTAAACTGGCGCATCAGAAAGGTGGGGGCTCCGTCTTTCTCATTGATAACCCATTTAATTCTCGTTCCTTTAGAGCCTTCCTCCGTAACTGGAGCATCCGCAACACTGCTCACATTCACCTTGTACAAAGATAATCACACTGCTTCGGTAGAACCCAGAAAATAAGTCGCTCGCCCACCGTCCATCTTCGGGAAGTACGTTGGCGCAAATGGAAAACCAAAGCATCAATCTACAACAGGTTGTCAAAGGTTTGAACTACCGAAAAGATGTCCCTACTTGGTTAAGTTCGCCACTGGTTTCGGTTGAACTCCGCTCCTTTGCTCAGGACTCCATTCTCAGGATGGCAGTTCTTATAGATACGAAACTAGCCTTAGCCGGACGATTAGCTGGGGGGAGGTGAGTGAGTTTGGGTTACAAGTTCAAATGTTCAGACCTCGGGCTGAACTGCAATTTTGAGGCAGATGGTGAGACAGCTGAAGCGGTGCTCAAGCAAGCAACAGGCCACGCGATGCAGGCGCACAGAGCTGAAGCGATGATGCTCGCCACAAAGGTTCGTGAAGCAATTAAGAAAGCGTAGGCGCATTCGTGTCGCTAACTCTCTGAAAATCCATCACCTATTTTCTTTTCGTCATAAGTAGAGATTGCGCCTGATCAGATGTCGACCCATGTGCGGAATAGTTAATTCCGCACAGGCGGGTTTCTTGTGAGTGAGCCCCAGTTTTTGAGAAGAATGCGGATAGAAGATATAGTTGAACCTGTTTTCAAGCTTAAATTCAATGACGCTTGAGCCGAACCTATGTCCGAGTCTGAGCTTATCCGGTCTGGTAAGAAAGTAATCGCGTTCGTTCTGTACCCTGGGTTGACGGTTCTAGACATGGTTGGGCCACTCGAGGTCCTCACGAATTTGAAGTCCACCGCTCCGGAGTATCACTATGAGACAGTCGTCGTAGCTGAGCACACTGAACCAATGGACACTGAGCTACCCGTGAAGATGACGGCCGAGAAGACGTTCCAGGACGTACCGAATCCCTTCGCCGTCATAGTTCCAGGTGGTGGAATACCAACAATTAGAGCGATGGGAAACCAACGAATTCTTGACTACGTTATCTCCACAGCTAGGACAGCTAAAGTTGTAGGTTCGGTTTGCACGGGGGCACTAATTCTGGCAGCTGCCGGTTTGCTTGAAGGTCGAGAGGCAACAACCCACTGGGCCTACTACAGCCTTCTCGAGAAGCTTGGGGCTCATTATGTTCAAAAACGATGGGTCGAGGATGGGAAGTTTATCACTTCAGCCGGTGTGTCCGCGGGGATAGACATGGCTCTTTATCTCGCAGCCAAACTCACCAACGAGAAAACTGCGCGCCAAATACAACTCAATATCGAATATGACCCCCAACCACCATTCGGGGGAATAGATTGGAGTGGTGTGGAGAGAGATAATGCTCGGCCCCAAGTAACGCAAGCCCTAAAGAAGGAACTTGCCCACCGGCCCAATCTCCTCCGCAAGTTGGGTCTCGGAAACTGAAACTCATAACTGTCAGGAGCACAACAGGCTTGCCTTGTCTATCTAGTTTCGAGCGAGTTCTAAGTTCCCGATTTTCGCTTTGCAATGATCCCGTCGAGGCTCAGCCTTGGGCTTGATCGTATTCTCTAGTGTTCTGGTTCTCCAGAATATTGCGGCGGCGTTCATGTATTGGGGGCTGGCTCAGACATACACCGTGGCCGTCGCGGTGCCGATTCTCTTGATCACTGCACTTGAAACTACAGGGTTGCTGTTCTTATTCTGGGTCACTTGGCGATGAACAGCACAAGAATCCCATGACAATGATTTCCCCTAACGCAGCAGAGATGTTTGTCTTTTCAGGTATTGGATGAAATGCGGCGGGTCAATTGACTTGGGGCAAGCTTCCGCGCAGTTGAAAACAGTGTGGCATCGCCAGAGACCATCTTCGCATCCAACCAAGGTCAAGCGGTCATTTCTAGCAGTGTCCCGGCTGTCCGCAATGAAACGTGCAGCCTTCACTAGTGCTGCGGGGCCTGGATACCTTGGGTTAGTCCATGTCATGGGGCAAGATGAGAAACAGGCTGCGCAATCAATACAGTCAATGGCTACGTCAATCGCTCCCCTTTGCTTTGGTGACTGGAGGAACTCCCTTTCCGGGTACGGTTCATTGCCTTCGAAGTACGGTTTCACCATCTCCATCCTTTGGAAGAAGGGGTGAAGGTCGACTACCAAATCGCTGATTATCGGTAGATGGGGCAAGGGTCCGATTGTGATCCGTTTCCCTAGCGCCGCGATTTGAGCATTGCAGGCAAGCCGCTGCCGTCCGTTTATGAAGGTGGCGCAGCTTCCGCACACCGCGCTTCTACACGAATATCGGAAGGCAAGTGTCCCGTCCTCTTTCTCTAAGACATGGAAGAGTGCGTCCAAAACGGTCATGCCGGGTTTTGTTGGTATCTCGAAGGTGTCATAGTGCGGTTCCGCTTCCTTTGTTGGATCATAGCGTTGAACTCTTAGGCGGATGGTGTCATGCTGATGCTTCAATATTTTCTCTCCTCCGGTGTGTACCGAGTTATCTTCACGGGTGAGAATTCAATTCTGGTGCCCTCATGTGTTTTGTAGGCGAGCGTATGCTTTAGGAAGTTGATATCGTCACGTTGCGGGAAATCGAGGCGCACGTGTGAGCCACGTGATTCTTTTCTTTTCAGGGCAGATGCCACAATTACTGCACTGAGCTCCAGCATGTCTTCGAGTTCAATTGCGCGGATTAGGTCGAGGTTGTAAACCTTGTGTCCGCCTATTGGTCTTAGATTGCGCAGCCGCACCTTCAGGCCCTTTATCGCTGAGGCGGCCTCTTCTAGGCCCTCTTTGCTTCGAAAGAGGAATACTTTTTCGACCATTAGGTTTCGCATTTCTTCGCGAATAGTCGACGGGTCCTCTTTTCCGCTTCCACTAAATAGAGCTGAGATGTGTTCCTGCTCTCGTGTAAGCGCGTCTTGGTACGTGATTTCGTCCGTCCGATCGACAGGAGTAATTTTGGCGAATTTTCCAGCTTCTTCTCCAGCTATTTTTCCGAAGACGAGGGTTTCGAGTAGTGAGTTCCCGCCCAACCTGTTGGCGCCGTGGACGCTGACGCAGGCACATTCTCCAGCCGTATAGAGGCCCTTGATTTCGGTTTCGCATTTCATATTGCAATCAATTCCGCCCATTGTGTAGTGTTGGGCTGGTTGGACGGGGATGGGTTTCGTGATTGGATCAATGCCTGCAAAGTCTATCGAAATGGTGCGTATCCCTGGGAGATTGTTGAGAATCTTCTTCTTTCCGAGGTGGCGGACGTCCAGCTGAACGTAGAGGCCGCTTACTCCTCGTCCCGCATCAATTTCCTTCTGAATCGAACGGCTGACAATATCACGCGGGGCGAGCTCCATGGCTTTGGAGGCATAGCGTTGCATGAAACGTTCCCCTTGTGAGTTCACGAGATAGCCGCCTTCCCCGCGAGCTCCTTCGGTAATCAGAATACAAGTCGGGTAGAGGGCTGTAGGGTGGAATTGCACAAATTCCATGTCCTTCAACGCGACGCCGGCCCTATACGACATAGCCATCCCGCTACCAGTGTTGATCATCGAGTTGGTTGACTTTCCGTAAATCCAGCCTGCCCCCCCGGTAGCCAAGATGACAGCCTCTGCCATGAAAACCTCCAGCTTGCCGGTCAAGATGTCTAGGGCTACGACGCCTCTGACAGACCTGCTCTCAACAATAAGGGAGATGACCAACCATTCCTCGTACACTTTCACGTTCCGTCGAATGGCCTGCTCATACGCAGTAACCAAAAGATAATGTCCCGTTTTGTCGGCGGCGTAGCAAGTTCGTGGGTAGCCTGCACCACCAAAGGGTCTCTGAGCAATTTTACCGTTATCGGTGCGGCTGAAGGGGCAACCCCAGTGTTCCATCTCAATTATTCGGGACGGAGCTTCTTTGGTCATTTCTTCGACTGCGTCTTGGTCGGCTAGGAAGTCGCTGCCCTTGATTGTATCGTATGCATGTTTTTCCCAGCTATCATCGCGGTTCGCATCGATGTTCCCTAGCGCCGCATTTATCCCGCCTTGGGCTGCCCCGGTGTGTGATCTTAACGGGTGGACGCGGCTGAAGATGACGGTGTCCGCGTATTGAGATGATTCGATCGCTGCGCGTAGGCCTGCGAGGCCACCGCCAACAATGATTACATCATGTGATATCGTATTTTGCACCCTCATCTCGTGAAGACGAGTGGTAAGAAGCCGTATACCCCAAAGAGGAATGCCGTGAACCCCAGCATCACTAGGCTTACGGACAAGTACCGCCGCCCCTGTAACCCAAGGCCGAAATCCAATACGATGGCCCTAACCCCGTTCAGTCCGTGAAAGAGGGCTAAGCCGAGCAATGAGAGGTCGATCAGCGCTCTTGAAGCTGTAGCCCAATCCGTCGTAAAGTTCGATACCCACAAGTGCAATCCTAGAAACAATACCAAGAGTACTGCCGTAATTCGCTGCAGAATCCAGAGGCCGATGCTTTTCCACAGAATTTGTTTCACCATCTTTGTCACCATGAATGCAGCATTGGCAGGGCCAGATTGATGATGATGGACACCGTGGCGATCGCGATAGCCATCGTAACCCAGAAAGCGATTCTATGTTTCCGAACGCCGAAGCCCAAGTCCAGCAATACAATTCGGATACCGTTCAACCCGTGAAAGGCAATGATTCCAAGTGCAACCAAATCGAAAGTTGCTGTCATTGAACTCCCGGCCCAGAATGGGTTTCTGAACACATCCAACATCCCGGCCGTAGAACCAATGGTGATGCCGAAGTTCGCTTGGGCAATTGCCATCACGTGTGTCAGCAGGAAGAAGACCAGGTAAAGCCCAGAAATGCGCTGAACCAGCCAAGCGTACATTCCAAGCCTCATGTTGCGAGGGTTTAGGTCACTGTTTCTGTCAACCAGTTTCCTTGTCCACTTAACCAAACTAGCTCACTCCCCCCTCAATCCCACCCATAGAGAACCACAGCAGCGGCATAGAGTAAAGCGGCAAAACAGAGTATCGCTAACCCAGCAAACGCCGCGAAGAATCTCTCATGCCCACCCATGTCAGAAATCATTGCTTCGTACAGAAAAATGAATTCCAGGCCGATGAGTACACCCGCCAATCCGACCCAACCTCGGGAAACATTATCGGTTCTGGGATTATCCATTCACTCGAACCATCCCACTCTATTGCGAATCCGCCCCGCCCGCTTATCCAGCCTATAGACCTCTCTTGCCAGAAAGGTGACGGATGCGATTCCAGCGACCAAGTCGCCGACAATCGAGGCTGCATCCGAGGCGTTGAAGCCGCTTCCAGCTGCATGAAGGAGAAGTGGCATGAGGTTCGAAACCGCGTAAATGCTGACGACAAAAGCGGCTGCTAGAAGAAGCAGATGCAAGCTGTGCC